>JAZREJ010000053.1:0-62751 GCA_045660745.1 Eubacteriales bacterium | reverse complement strand
AGAGAGGTTGAATACGTTCGCTCTGAGGAATATGGACACAACGTTTGGGAGATAGCCTACAATAAAGAGCTGGCAGATTGGCTGCTCGACAAAAAGAAAACACATGCATAAAGCAAAGCGCACCGCGTTAAACGGTGCGCTGTTTTTTTAAAAGTGCGTACATCAAAAAGGTGTACATTTTTGTGAATCGAAGGTAAAATTCCGACATCACTTTCTTATAAACCACGGAAGTCTGTCAAGCGGAGCATCTACCGTGACACGGCAAGGCCCTGTGAAGCTTTCTCCCGTGTTCTGCTCTATCCATTCTCCGTCGGGAATGAAGACTTCCTTTTCGGTTTCGCCTTTTGTTACAACAGGCGCTACGAGTATGTTTTCTCCGAACATAAACTGTGCGTTGAGCCTTTCATATCCGTGATTTGGAAACATGTATTCCATACTGCGTATCATGGGCTCGCCTGTTTTTTCGGTGTTTGTGAGAACAAGCTCAATCTCGGGGTACATTCTTTCGTGAAGAAGTGCCATGCTCTTGCATATTTTTTGTCCTTCCTCTGAGAGGCGTCGCCACGGGAGTGCCGAAAACTGCATCATAGGGAAAAGTGCAGAGCATTCCGCCATTCTGATAAACAGCTCCTCGTCCAGCTCTCCGTAAAGGAAAGCCGTCCAAGAACCGCTTCCTATCATGTCGGGACATACGAAGGGAGAGCCGATGAGTCCGATGAAGCATCCGTGTGGAATGAGGCAGTTGAGCCCATTGCCGACCCATGTGTGATTCTTGTCAAAAAGTCTTTGAATAATCGGCTTTCCGCCCTGCTTCCAGGAATCCTTTACCTCATGAAATTTGTAGGACGAGGCAAATTCCATCCAGGCATTGTTAAGCTCTGACGTAGTAAAGCCTCCGTAAAAATCGGTGCCGAGCAAGAAGGACTGGGGTTTATATGAGCCACCGTCAAACTTGAAGCCGTCAACTCCGTAATCGTCAATGAGCCTTTGAAGCTGAGATGCCATATGCTCTCTGTCGGCGGGTTGCATGAAATTGTATATTGCACTGTACCCACTCCACCATTTTTGTATGGCGGGCTCGCCGTTAGGATAACGTACAAGATGCTCGTATTTCAGAAGGTGTCTGTTTATCTGCCCTTCTGCGGCATACTGTATGTACAGGTCAAGGTAGGTCTTGCCCTCACAGGTTACAAACGGGCTTACCCATATCATGACGATAAAGCCAAGTTCATGAAGACGGTCTACCATGGCTTTGGCATCGTATATCATCGACGGATCAGGCTCCCAAGTGCCTTGGCGCACTTGCCATCCGCCGTCAATTATGAGTATACCGGGCTTGTATCCGTTCTCGATTATCTCCTCGGCGTATTTTATTATTTCATCCTGCTTCTGTTCCTTGATAAGCTCCATCCAGGTGTTGAACTGTGGATGAAGATAAAATTCTCTGGGTGTCTTGATTCCATCACGGAAAGGGAAATGATTCTTCATAGCGCACAAATATGCGTCACGAAGGGTTTTTCCCGCCACTTTCAAAAGCACTTCGTGTTCCGATTCGATAGTGACAGTGCCTTTATTAAATTCAATAACAAAGGATTCCTCGCTCCAGATATACCTTCCTTTGCTTGATAAAAACAGCGGTGCTGATTGGGTCATCTTGTCTCTTTCAAGATCTGCCTTGAATACGGTTTCTGAGTCAAACGGCATCTTATCCGCAAAATGAATAAGACCGCCCCACCAATATTCGTCCTTCAATATTTCAAATTTCATAGCTCATATCCTCCTGTAAAAAGGATTAAAAGTTTTTTTGCCCTCCGTTTTTTAGGAGGGCGCCTGTTATTTTTTCTTGTCCTTGAAAACGGCGGGCGGAACGCTGTACACGTCGGTGGCACCTGTTGTGGGATATTTTATCTTGTGCAAACCGTCACCGCTTCTCCTTGCGTGAGATTCCGTTCTGGTATACGGAAGCGGTGCATCATATGCCTCAGCTCCGATTATCGGGAGCTCAGCCTCTGCCACGCCGTCCATCATGGGATTGTTTGATACGTAGGAATTCGTCTTTTTTCTTTTCATACATTTCCCTCCTTTTGTCGTTACAGCGAAGGCTTGCGAAAGCCTTGCAAATTCCGTTCATTATTATTGTACAAAAGGCGGGAGTGTATTCATTTTAGTTAAACTTGGGCAGATAGTCGCCGTGAGCGTCAATGAGCTCGTCAACCATCTTCTTGATGGTGTCGATATCAAGCTCGCTTCCGGTATGAGGATCAAGCATCGCTGCCTGATAGATATGCTCACGCTTGTGGGTTACAGCCGCTTCAATTGTGAGAAGATGCACGTTAATGTTGGTCATATTCATCGCAGCAAGCTGTACGGGAAGCTTTCCTACACGACAAGGGTGAATGCCCGCCCCGTTTACAAGACACGGTACCTCAACGCAGGCTTCCTCAGGGAAGTTTGAGATAAGGTGATTTGTGTTGAGCACGTTGCCGCCTATCTGATAGGGCTTATCCTCAACGATAGATTGCATGATATAGGATGCATATTCATGGGAACGGTTGTGCTCCTTAACGCCGTGCTCCAGCATATCGGCATATTCCTTCTTCCATGCGTCTATCTGATTTATACATCTGCGTGGATATTCGTCAAGGGGAATGTTGTACTTTTTGATAAGCTCGGGATAATTTTTCTTGATGTAGAACATGTTGTACTCAGCGTTGTGCTCACTTGATTCGGTGCAGTAATATCCGAAGTTCTTGATATAGTCAATACGTACCTTGTCAAGCTTGTCGGGATCTGCAAGATAAGCGTCCACTCGGCTCTTTACCTCGGGATAGAGATCAACGCCGTTCCTGTCGCGCAGATCTATAAGCCATCCCATGTGGTTGATACCCGCAATTGTGCTCTTGACGCCTTCCTTATAGTCCATCATATCAAGTGCTCCGAAAAGCGCGTCAACGCACACCTGTACACTGTGACAGAGACCTACTGTCTTAACGGGAGTGTAACGGAGCATGTAGCCTGTCAGCATAGACATGGGGTTTGTATAATTGAGAAGCCATGCGTCAGGGCAGACCTCTGCCATTTCCTTTGCAAAGGAGTCCATAACGGGAATGGTACGAAGCGCTCTCATTATACCGCCGATACCGAGAGTATCGGCAATGGTCTGACGCAGACCGTACTTTTTCGGGATTTCAAAGTCGATAATGGTACAAGGATCATATCCTCCAACCTGAATAGCGTTTACGACAAAGGTCGCGCCGTCAAGTGCCGCGCGACGGTTTTCAACACCGACGTAGCATTCAATCTTCATGCCGACACCTTTGGTATTTATCATGGCATCGAGAATAGTACGGCTTTCCTCTATTCTTGATGCATCAATGTCATAAAGCGCAACAACGGCATTTTTAAGAGAGTCAACGCACATGCAGTCGCCTATAACGTTTCTTACAAAGACGGTGCTTCCCGCACCCATAAATGTGATTTTCACAAAATCACCTCCTGTTATATTTATTATACTTGACAAAATGTATTTTGCAATGGTAATATGTTATATATTACATGTCATTTTGTTAGATTAGGAGAATATATGTTAACCTCGATTCCCATCACGGACAAAAAGCTTTCCCCCATAAATCCCGTACAGTTCGGGTATCAGGATTGTTCGCCGTGTCACGGCTTCGGTCCCGCCGTGCGCACTCATTGGCTTTTGCACTTCATTGTATCGGGGTATGGAAAATTTTTCATAAACGGCAAGGAATACAGTCTCGGAGCGGGGGAAATGTTTACAATTCCTCCGTTTGTGGAGACATACTACGAGGCAGATTCAAAAGAGCCGTGGAGTTATATATGGGTTGGCTTTGAGTGTGACTTGCTTCCTGTTGTGCTTGAGGACAGGGTAGCGTGTCCGTCGGCACTTCATATCTTTCGTGACATGAAAAAATGTGAGGAGTTTGAAAACGGAAGAAATCTTTATCTGCTCTCTAAAATAATAGAGCTTTTTGCTCTTCTTGATGACCGACACACTACTGCCGCGGGATACGTTGAGCAGGCAAAAAGCTATATTGAGCTTCAGTATATGCTTGGAATCGGGGTGGAGGATATTGCAAGACACCTCGGTATAAACCGCTCGTATTTTTCGGATATTTTTAGAAAGGAGACCGGACTGTCTCCCGCAAAATATCTTATGCGCCACCGAATGACTATCGCCCGCTCACTTCTTCAAAACTCGAAAATGAGTGTCGCAACTACCGCCCACTCGGTGGGTTATCCCGACGTATTCACATTTTCAAAGGCATTTAAAAAATACTGCGGTATATCGCCTCAAAGCTTTGCACAAAGATTTAATTCATAAAATACCTATGCTTGACAAATGCTTTAAGGTATGCTATAATGCTCTCAGCACACTGTGTGCTGAAAAATTGATGGAGGGACTGTATGGCACAGGAGCTTGTAATGATAAAGGACAGAATGTCCGATACTATAATAAAAACGGCAAGGCGTATAGCCACTCTTGATGGGATAAAAGCGGTCAACGTTCGGAATATACTCAGGGCACTGAATATTACAAACAGAGTGTTTTACAACCGTTTCCACAATATTGAAGAAGTGCTATCCGAGATATATCGCACGACAGCGCTCAAGATACGCGAGAGCGTTTTTATGCCCGACCCCGAACGAGATTTTTTTGAGCAGGTGACGGATATTGTGGCATCAACGCTTGTCATGTCTTATGACAACAAAATGAATATGAGCCAGTACGTTTTTGAATCGGATTCTTTATCCGAAGTCAACTGCGATTGGTGGCGCGAGCGCATAAAAAAGATAATAGAATATGCCATAGAAAGGGGCTTTATAAAAAAGCTTGATACCGACGTTATGAGCTATTCCATATGGTGCTTTATAAGAGGCTACAATGCGGATGCTCTTGCAAGAGGAATCGAGAAGGATGTGGCGGTCAGAAATTTCCGTTACAGCTTCGGAGTGTTTCTTGATGGTATGAGAGCTGATAAAACGTGAGGGCTAAAATGAATAAAGGAATGTTACACGAAAAAAGAGAATTTATAAATATGAGGAACCTTGTCGAATGGGCGGGGGAAGAATGGGGAGAGCGTATTGCCTATTCCTACAGAATATCTCCGTTTGACAATGAGTCTGTCAAGGTGAGCTTCAGCGCCCTCCGACACGACGTGAGAAGTCTTTCAAGTCAACTTCTTTCGATGGGGTGTGCGGGACGTCACTGTGCTGTTATAGGCAAAATGTCGTATGAGTGGGTGCTCTTGTATTTTTCACTTATGTCGATAGGCTCTGTTATGGTGCCGCTTGACAAGGAGTGGAAGGGAGAGGACCTTGCGAAAACCGCCGAGACAGCGGACGTTTCCTTTCTTTTCTGCGATGAGGATATCAAGGATAAGGCAGAGCTTGTGTCAGGCACCGTAGAGCTTGCTTATCCCACGGTATTTATGTGCGCTTCGGAAAATGAAAATAACGTGACCACACTCAAGGCTCTCGGTGAGATGAAATTCAAGAAGAATAAGGATGAGTATTTTAACGCTTCTGTTGACGCTTATGCACTTTCTCTTCTCGTGTTTACATCGGGAACGACAGGCAAAGGAAAGGGCGTAATGCTATCTCAGAATTCTATCCTTTCGGATATTGCCGACGTGCTTCCGTATATAGATTACGGCACCAAGACCGTCGGAGTTCTTCCGCCTCACCACACCTACGGCTCGACCATACTTTTTGCGGGACATGCCATGATAGGTGCTGAAATATATATTTCCTCAGGACTCAAGTATATCACGCGCGAGCTTAAAAGCGAGCGTCCCGAGCATCTTGTTTTAGTACCTCTTTATCTTGAGACCTTTTACAGAAAGATATGTGCTTCCGTTGAGGAAAAGGGCAAGACCCGTGCACTTAAAAATCTTATTCGCATGAGCCGTACACTCGGCTACGTCGGAATAGATGCAAGGCGCAAGATGTTCGCATCGGTAACGTCAGCATTCGGAGGAAATCTTAAAACCGTAATTTCGGGAGGAGCTCCCATAAGCGCTGAAATAATTGAGTTTTTTGACTCTATCGGTATTGTAACTTTAAACGGCTACGGAATAACCGAATGCTCTCCCATTGTTGCTGTCAACAGAAGTCGCAACAGAGTTGCGGGAAGCGTTGGAAACGTTATTGATATTGACAGTGTAAAGATACATGATCCCGATGAGAACGGGGAAGGCGAGATACTTGTAAAGGGCTCAAACGTCATGCTCGGATATTATAAGGACGAGAAGGCTACAGAAGAAGCCTTTGATTCCGAGGGCTTTTTCAAAACGGGAGACTACGGAAAGCTTGACAAGAACAACGTGCTTTATATAACAGGAAGAAAAAAGAATCTCATAATACTCTCGAACGGCAAGAACGTATACCCCGAGGAGATAGAGGGTGCGTTCTCGTCAACTCAGGGAATCGTTGATATCGTAGTATATGAGGGCAAGAGTCGAAGAGGCGTTGAATATAATGCCATCGTTGCCGAAATATTCCCCGATACCGAGTATTTCAAGCAGAACGGAATTGATGATATCAAGGAATATTTTAAGAAGGCTGTGGCAGAATATAATAAAACTGCCGTTCCTTACAAGAAGATAGGTCATATTAAGATACGCTTTGAGGAATTTCCCAAGAATACCTTGAGAAAGATTATGAGATTTAAGCTTGATATGACAATTGATTAAAAAGGAACTTGACAAAACCTGTTTTATGTACTATAATTCACTTAAAGACTGTGACGGAAAGAGTATTTCGCAAAGGTGTCTTCAGAGAGGAGTCGGACGGTGCAAGACTCAGACAACTGCGGAAGAAGACCACTCCCGAGTCTCGGGCGATGAGCCACGACGTTTTCCGCGTTAAGGAGTTTTTAAGTTAAACACAAGGTGGAACCGTGTAAATTTTTGCACCCTTGCCGAATTTCGGCAAGGGTGTTTTTTGATAAGGAGATATATATGAAAGTAATTATGCAAAACGGTGCTATTGAAGAATACACCTTTGAGGACGAGCAAGGCCGTAATGCTCTCCGCCACACAGCATCTCACATTCTTGCTCAGGCTGTAAAGAGACTTTTCCCCGAAACAAAGCTTGCAATCGGTCCTTCGATAAAGGACGGCTTTTACTATGACTTTGATACCGACCACCCCTTCACAGAGGAGGATCTTGAAAAGCTTGAAGCCGAGATGAAGAAGATAACCAAGGAAAACCTCAAGCTTGAAAGATTTACCCTTCCCCGCGACGAAGCAATCAAGCTCATGGAGGAGAAGGGCGAGCCTTATAAGGTAGAGCTTATTCTTGACCTCCCCGAGGACGAGGAGCTTTCATTCTTCAAGCAGGGCGATTACGTTGATCTTTGTGCAGGCCCTCACGTGACCTACACCTCCGCTGTTAAGGCGTTCAAGCTCCTTTCCGCAACAGGCGCATATTGGAGAGGAAGCGAAAAGAATAAGATGCTTACCCGTATCTACGGTACTGCATTTGCTTCCAAGGACGAGCTTGCAGCTCATCTTGAGGCTCTTGAAGAGGCGAAGCGTCGCGACCACAACAAGCTCGGACGTGAGCTTGAATTCTTCACAACAGTTGATTCTATCGGACAGGGACTTCCCATTCTTCTTCCCAAGGGCTCAAGAGTTATCCAGAAGCTTCAGCGCTGGATAGAGGATGAGGAGGAGAAGAGAGGATATCTCCTTACCAAGACCCCTCTCATGGCAAAGCGCGAGCTTTATAAGATCTCGGGTCACTGGGATCACTATCTTGACGGTATGTTCGTTATGGGCGACCCCAATGACGAGACCAAGGAATGCTTTGCACTCCGTCCCATGACCTGCCCCTTCCAGTATCAGGTATTGCTTAACAGAACGCGCTCCTACCGTGACCTCCCCATGAGACTCGGTGAGACTTCCACCCTTTTCCGTAATGAGGATTCTGGCGAAATGCACGGTCTTATCCGTGTTCGTCAGTTTACCATTTCCGAAGGACATATCGTGCTCCGTCCCGATCAGCTTGCTGAGGAGTTTGAGCAGTGTCTGTCCCTTGCAAAGTACGTTCTTGAGACAGTAGGTCTTTGGGAAGACTGTACCTTCCGTTTCTCACAGTGGGATCCCAACCGTACCGACAAGTATGAGGGAACTCCCGAGCAGTGGGATGAAGCTCAGAAGGTAATGGGCGATCTTCTTGATAAGCTTCTCGGACGCGAGAATTACGTTATCGGAATTGACGAAGCGGCATTCTACGGCCCCAAGCTTGACATCCAGTGCAAGAACGTATTCGGTAAAGAGGATACCATAGTAACCATTCAGATAGATATGCTTCTTGCAAAGAAATTCGGTATGGAATATATCGACTCTGACAACACCGCAAAGACTCCTTATATCATCCACCGTACTTCCCTTGGATGCTATGAGAGAACACTTGCGCTTCTTATTGAAAAGTACGCGGGTGCACTTCCCACATGGCTTTCCCCCGTACAGGTAAGACTTCTTCCAATCACAGACCGCAATAACGATTATACAGATAAGGTTATGGAAGCGCTTACCTTTGCAGGCGTTAAGTGCGAGGCTGATAAGCGTCAGGAGAAGACCGGATATAAGGTGCGTGAGGCACAGCTTAAAAAGATTCCTTATATGCTGGTTATCGGTGATAAGGAGCAGGAGGAGGGTACCGTTTCGGTACGCCGCAGAGATACTCAGGCAATGACCTCAATGAAGCTTGACGAATTTGTTGCAATGATAGTTGAAGAAATAAATACCAAAAAACGCTGATTTTACGGGCGGTGTCTTGAGACATCGCCCTTTTGTCTGTATTTTTTTCGGTTTTTTGTAAATTTTCAATATAAAAACAAAAAAACTAATTAATATTCACAAAAATCTTTACAAAGCTGCGAAACAATGATATTATAAGAGCGGTATATTCCCATCTAAAAAAGAAAGGAAAAAAATATGGGTAATTTTGAAAAAAGATACGGTCTCATGACTGCTATATGTATGGTAGTTGGAACCGTTATCGGCTCAGGTGTTTTCTTTAAAGCACAGAACGTATTAAACGCAACCGGCGGTAATATGCCTCTTGGCATTCTCGCATGGGTTATAACAGGCGTAATCATGATTGTTTGTTCTTTGCAGTTTGCTACAATGGCATCTAAGTATAACAACGTAAGCGGTGTTGTTGACTATGCCGAGGCAACCTGTGGCAAGTCTTACGGCTATTTAATGGCTTGGTTTATGACCAATATTTACTATCCCGCAATGACTTCTGTTTTAGCATGGGTGTCTGCAAGATATTTCGGTGTTATGTTTGGATGGAGCCTTGTCAGTGCGGAGGTTCTTGCCCTTTCCGGATTTTTCCTTGTAGCATCTTACACAATTAATGCGGTTTCTCCCCGTCTTGCCGGTAAATTCCAGGTAAGCGCAACCGTAATCAAGCTTATCCCTATCTTTTTAATGGCAATAATCGGTACTGTTGCAGGTCTTTCCGACGGCACACTTACCGATAACTTTAAGAATGTGGTAAATGTAGTACCTACGGGCTCGGGGTTGTTTGCGGCTGTTGTTGCTACTGTATTTGCTTATGAAGGCTGGATTGTTGCAACCTCCATCAATGCGGAGCTGAAAGACCCCAAAAAGAATCTTCCCCGTGCACTTATCATCGGTTCTATCGTTGTAGTTGCAGCTTACGTTCTTTATTACATCGGCGTTGCAGGCGGAGCTACAAATGCAGACCTCATGGATGCTGATAAGGGTGCTCCATTCGCATTCTCCAATGTGTTCGGTGATGTCGGAGGCACAATACTTAACATTTGTATAGTTATTTCATGTCTTGGAACTCTTAACGGTCTTATGGTAGGTTCCACTCGCGGTATGTATTCTATTGCTGCTCGCGGTGAAGGCCCCTCTCCCAAGATGTTCAGTCAGATTGACGAATCTACTAACATGGCTACCAACTCATCCATCTGGGGACTTTTCGTATGTGCGGCATGGCTTCTTTATTTCTATGGAGCAAACCTCACAAGCGGATGGTTCGGACTGTTCAATTTTGATTCATCTGAGCTTCCTATCATTACTATTTATGCGATGTATGTTCCTATGTTCATCATTTGGATGAAGAAGGAAAAGGAGCTTAGCACGTACAAGCGTTTTGTATTGCCGATCCTTTCGATTATTGCGTGTCTTTTCATGGTATTTGCTGCTGTTTATGCACACGGTATCACACCGTTTAAGAATGCAAAGGCAATCGGTGAATTTTCATTCCCTGTTCTTTTCTACCTCATAATTTTTGCAGTTATTATGCTTATCGGTTGGCTTGTAAGAAAGCCCCGTCAAAAGTAAGAACATTAAATGATTTGGTCTCCTCGGTTATCGGGGAGACCTTTTTTGTCCCATAGGACCCCATTAAACAAGCTCGCCGCTTTACTTTGTATGAGCGGATAGGTTACGATAGGCGAGAGCGGCTCTAGCCGCTTTTTTGTATCGTAATTGTCAAATTTATATCGTTTTGTACATTTACAAAAATGATGTTTAAATATAAAATGAAAGTGAAGAAAAGATAGGGAGAAAACAGTATGAATTTTAATGGAAAATGCGCCCTTGTAACAGGTGCGGCAGTGGGAATAGGCAGAGCGTGCGCTATAAACTTTGCAAAAAACGGAGCAAAGGTTGTGGCTGTTGACATTAACCCCGCGACTCTTGAAAAACTCGAAAAAGAAATTCTTGAATACACAGGTGACGTTCTGACTCTTGTTTGCGACGTTGCGGACGAAAATGCGGTAAATGAGACTGTCAAAAAAGCCGAGGAGCGTTTTGAAAAAGTTGATATACTTGTAAACAATGCAGCGCTCTGGAGAGAGTGGGCTTCGTTTGTCGATATTCCGTCTGAAATCTGGCGTAGATTTTTTGATATAAACGTAATGGGTACAGTGCACTTTACCAAGGCGGTGCTTCCGAAAATGATTGATAACGGCTTTGGAAGAATTATAAACGTGGCAAGTGTTGCGGGCGTTTACGGAAACGCTAATATGGTCAATTATTCCACTACAAAGGGTGCTGTTATTGCCATGACACGAGGTCTTGCCAAGGAGGTTGCAGACAAGGGCATCACTGTAAACG
The DNA here is from genome assembly GCA_045660745.1 of Eubacteriales bacterium. Taxonomy (GTDB): domain Bacteria; phylum Bacillota; class Clostridia; order Oscillospirales; family SIG627; genus RGIG6353. Next base: position 51,619 of record JAZREJ010000053.1, on the reverse strand, counting down.
CGGTATCACCGGGAAGTGTGAGTCCCGCAGAAAACCCCGACATGGATTACGTTTGTCCGAGCGAGCTTGCCTTCATGGGAAGAACGGGAAGCGACAACGAAAACGCAAACCTTATTCTGTTTCTTGCAAGCGACGGCGCAAGCTATATTTCGGGACAGAATATACAAATCGACGGCTGTCGACGTAAGCAATAATAACTATGCACCCGTTTTTGGGTGCATTTTTTTGTACACTCACTTGACAAATTTGTTGCGAAATGATATAGTTTTAATATATAATATTTTAAGGAGCTGCTATGGAACTCAGACTGTGCTATGTTGGGAAAAATGAAACCGTTGAATTTGCGGCAAATGAATTTAAACGCTATGTTGGGATGATAGATTTATCCGCTCACGTGAATGTATTTAACTATGACTCCTTTGACGGGGAGGTAGGGGATGGCTTGTGGCTTATTCATGACCCCGCACTCGCACCTGAGGTTGAGGATGCGGAGATGGACGATGCCTTCCGCATTAATATAAAGGATAACTGCGGTATTATCGCAGGTACAACTCCGATATCTGTACTTATTGCGGTCTACAGCCTCCTCAAGAAGCTTGGCTGCGCATGGATCCGTCCGGGTGTGAGCGGTGAGGTTATCACAAAGAGCCGTCTTGCTCCATTGAATTTTGAATACGAAGAAAAGGCAGACTACCGCTTCAGAGGAATTGACGGAGGTGGCAGGGATGTTTGCGAGATTATTGACTGGCTTCCCAAGGAGGGAATGAACAATTTCTTCAAGGAATACATGGACCCCTTGAGTGCGTATAAATCACGCTATAGTGAGCTTTCCGAAAAGGATTGGGAAGCAGGCTATAAGAGATTCCGAGCCGAGATGAAGAAGCGTGGCATCAAGTATCACACCGCAGGTCACGGATGGCATATGGAAGCTATAGGATACAAGGGCGGAAAGATGAGCGGCGTATCCATGGACGAGCTTACCGAGGAGCAGATTTCCTGTCTTGCCATGCGTGACGGCAAGAGATGTCTTTACAGAGAAGACGGAATGATTTCGGGCACTCAGCTTTGCTATTCCCAAAATAAGCTCCGTGACAAAATATGCGACGATATAGTTGCCTATCTTAAAAAATACGACGACGTTGATTATCTTCACTTCTGGCTTGCAGACGGTGTTAATAACCATTGCGAGTGTGAGGAATGCTCAACTCACCGTCCCTCCGACTGGTACGTTATGATGCTCAATGACCTTGATAAGAGACTTACTGCAGAGGGTATCAAGTCACGCATCGTATTCCTTATTTATGTTGACCTTCTCTGGGAGCCTGTTGAATTCAAGCTTGAAAATCCTGACAGATTTATCCTGATGTTTGCTCCCATTACCCGTACTTATGACACAAGCTATGCGGATTACAAGAATGCTGGTGAAAAGACTCCCTACGTTAGAAATAAGCTTGAATGGCCTCGCACTGCCGTTGATAGCGTTGCTTACCTTCGTGATTGGCAGGAGCATCAGACAAAGGGCGGAGACTCCTTCCTCTTTGACTACCATCTTATGTGGAATCAGTACAAGGCACCCGGCTACCGTAACCTCTCCCGTGTAATCTATGAAGATATGTACAACCTCAAGAATATAGGTCTTGGCGGAAATATTTCTTGTGAGATTACTGCATGTCAGATACCTAATGATTTCCCTCATAGAATTATGGCACGTACACTATGGAACAGAAACGTTGACTATTATGCTGAGGAAAAGCAGTGCTTCCGTGAGACCTACGGTGAGGATTGGGAGATCGTATTTGACTATCTTGATAAGGTGACAGAAGCCTTCAAGGTGGTTTATGACTACTACAATGATAAGGACGCCTGTTATGACAGACAAAAGGCACTTGCTCCAAGCATTGAAAGGATAGTTGCGGATTTTAGACCTGCAATTGAAAAGAATCTTGCAAAGACTCTTCCCGATGCACAACGTATTTCTTGGGAAATGCTTGAGTGTCACACCGAGTTTATACTACCTTACGCAAAAGCCTATACTGCAAAGTATATGGGGGACAAGGAGTTATCCGATAAGTATCTTGACGAGTTTGAAGATGCCTGCAAGGCGATTTATGAGCGCTTTAAATATAACTTCAATATTGGTATGGCACCCTTTTCCGTAAGATTTTATTGCGGTGAGATAACAGATGATGGCGCAAGTGTTGTGCTTATATAAAAGGAGAAAAATATGAGAATTAAAATTTGCCGAGTTGGTCTTGATAAGACCGTCGAATTTGCTCTTGACGAGCTTCGCCGTTACCTCTACGCTATTGACGAAACGATAGACGTTGAGCCCTTCTACTATGACTCTTACGCTGAAACTCATGCGGATGCTATCTGGCTTATGGCTAACCCTGCTCTTGCCCCCAAGGTAGAGAATCCCGAAATCGACGATGCATTCAAGATTTCCATTAAGGACAATGCGGGAGTTATCGTTGGTACTAACCCCATGTCGGTGCTTATTGCGGTTTACAGTCTTTTAAAGAAGCTTGGTTGCAAGTGGATTCGTCCCGGACGCGACGGTGAGATTATTGAAAAGAAGGTCCTTGAGCCTTTGAATTTTGAATACGAAGAAAAGGCAGACTACCGCTTCAGAGGTATCAACCTTGACTGCAAGGCGTCCACACAGACCGCTATTGATATGATTGACTGGATGCCCAAGGAGGGAATGAACAACTATTTCTACGAGTCACTCGCTCCCGAAAAGTACTTTAAGGGCTTCCGCGGATATGCGGGACTTACTGATGGTGATTACAAGGCGGCTTTCAAGGCGGTTGCACTTGAAGCTAAAAAGAGAGGTCTCAAGCGTCACGGTGTCGGACACGGATGGCATATTGAGGCACTCGGATATCACGATCACACAAAGGTTTCAGGCCTTACAAATGACAGCTTCACTCCCGAACAGCTTGAAAAAATGGCAATGGTTGACGGAAAAAGAGGGCTTTACCTCGGACAGAACCTTTTCGGCACTCAGCTTTGCTATTCGAGGAAGGATATTCGCGATTACATGAACAACAGAATCGTTGAATACCTCAAGGAGAATCCCGACGTTGACTATCTCCACTATTGGCTTGCAGACGGTCTTAACAACCACTGTGAGTGTGAGGAGTGCTCAAAGCACCGTCCCTCCGACTGGTACGTTATGATTCTCAATGATCTTGACAAGAGACTCACAGAGGCGGGAATCAAGTCAAGAATCGTTTGCCTTATCTACGTTGACCTTCTTTGGGAGCCTATTGAATATACTGTTGAAAATCCCGACAGATTTATTTTGATGTTTGCCCCCATCACCCGTACTTATGACACAAGCTACTCCGACTTTGACAAGCCCGCTGAAAAGACTCCATATGTGAGAAATAAGCTTTGGTGGCCGAGAACTGCTGCCGAGAATGCGGTATATCTCCGTGACTGGCAGGAAAAACAGCTTAAAGGCGACTCCTTCCTCTTTGACTACCACCTAATGTGGAATCAGTACAAGGAGCCGGGTTATCGCAAGCTTTCGAGAGTTATTTATGAGGATATGTTCAACCTCAAGAATATGGGAATAGGCGGAAGCGTTTCCTGTGAAATTTACAACTGTCAGATTCCCAACGATTTTCCCCACAGAATTATGGCACGTACTCTTTGGAACAGAGGCGTTGACTATTACGCCGAGGAGAAGGCATGCTTTGAGGAGACTTATGGCATAGGTGCTGATGCGGCATTTGATTACCTTTCAAAGGTGACCGACATCTTCTCTCTCATTTACCGCTATTATGCGGATTCCGAGGGAACAAAGGATGAGCAGAAGACCTTTGCCGCTCGTGTTGAGGCGCTTGTTGACGGCTTCAAGCCTGAAATTGAAAAGAATCTCGCACTCAACCTTCCCCGTGCTCAGCATATTTCCTGGGAGCTTCTCGAACTTCATGCCGAGTTTATCCTTGAGTACGCCCGTGCGTATGGTGCAAAGTATATGGGCAACGTAGAAGAGTCAGACAAGCACATCGAAAAGTTCAACGAGGTTTGTGAGGAGATTCACGAAAAGTACGCAAAGTACTTCAGTATTTATTTCTCGACCTTCAGCGTAAAATATTACTGTGACGAAATAACCGATCACGGTGCTAATGTCGTACTTATTTAACTGCAGATAAGCGGCGCATTAAAGGATTTTCAGGGAGAAACTTTTTGTAAAAAGTTTCTCCCCAAACCCCTCTTCAAAAACTTTAAATATTAAAAATGACATTGCTTTGAGGCAATGTCATTTTTTGTGATGTTTTATTCGAGTCCCAAGAGATATTCGGTTGATACGTTTAAAATTTTGCTGAGTGCTGCGAGTTCATAGTCGGCAACGAATCTTTCACCTGATTCTAATCTGCTAATGCTTTCTCTTTCAATGTTTATACCTTCAACCTGAAGCCTTGCCGCAAGTATAGACTGAGATATCTTTAATTTCTTTCTTGCAATGTATACGCGTTCACCGCAAATGTTTTTCTTACCGTTAAAATCATATATCTTCATATTATTCCACCAAAATGTGCTAAAGATGAGAATCTACTTGACTTTAACATATTTTTGACGTATAATTGTAATAAAGATGCACATTTTATTGTAGGAGAGTGATATATATGGATAAAATAGGAATAATTAAGAAAATTGATAACCTTGGCAGAGTGACAATCCCAAAGAGTGTGAGAGATATGTATTCTCTTTCAGAAAAGGTGGAGGTCATTCCGCTTAAGGAAGGAGTGCTTGTGAGAAATCCCGAATATGAGCTTATAAAGAAGGAAACAAAGGAAAACAAATGAAATCGAGCATGGGCTATATATAGCCCATGCTCGAAAAATATTTTAAAGCTTTAAAGTTTTTTGAAGAGGGGTTTGGGGAGGGACTTTTTTACAAAAAAGTCCCTCCCCAAGAAAAATCAATTAACCAATAATATCAGAAAGAGTAGCCGCGATGACAGCCTTAATGGTGTGCATGCGATTTTCAGCTTCGTCGAATACGATGGAAGCATCACTTTCAAACACCTCGTCGGTAACTTCCATTGCGGGAAGTCCGAAGGTCTCGTGAATCTTTCTGCCTGTCACGGTCTTGAGGTCGTGGAATGCGGGCAGACAGTGCATGAAACGGCACTGAGAACCGGCCGCCTCCATGAGTGCGGAATTGACCTGATAGGGGAGAAGGTCGTCGATACGCTCCTTCCAAACTTCTTCAGGCTCACCCATAGATACCCAAACGTCGGTGTAGATAACGTCGGCACCCTTTACCGCGGTCTTGGGGTCTTCGATAAATTCAAGTGTCGCACCTGTATCTTTTGCTACCGCCTCACACTCTGCAACAAGCGCCGCATCGGGGAAATACTTCTTGGGCGCACAAGCAACAAAGTGCATACCCATCTTTGCACAGCCGACCATGAGGGAGTTGCCCATGTTGTAGCGTGCATCGCCCATGTATACAAGCTTCTTTCCCTTCAGCTCTCCGCAGTGCTCACGAATGGTGAGAAAGTCAGCAAGAATCTGCGTGGGGTGGAATTCATTTGTAAGACCGTTGTAAACAGGAACCTTTGCGTATTCTGCAAGCTCCTCAACGATATTCTGCTCAAAGCCACGGTACTCTATTGCATCAAACATACGTCCGAGCACGCGCGCTGTGTCGGGGATGCTCTCCTTCTTGCCCATCTGTGATGCGGACGGGTCAAGAAACACAGGGTGCATACCAAGGTCAAAGGACGCAACCTCAAATGCACAACGTGTGCGGGTGGAGTTCTTTTCAAACACGAGCGCAATGCTCTTTCCCTCACAAAGCCTGTGAGGAATGCCTGCTTTTTTCTTCGCCTTGAGGTCTGCGGCGAGGTCAATTAGTGCACGTATTTCTTCGGGTGTATAGTCAAGCAGTTTCAAAAAACTTCTGTTCTTGAACATTGTTATGCCTCCTTAATTGCTTCTTTGATTACTTCGACTGCCTCTGCGAGTATTTCGTCGGGAATATTAAGTGCGGGAAGAAGTCTTACCTTGTCCTTTGCGGTGAGACAAAGAACACCTTTTTCAATACATTTTGCAACAACGTCGGCTGCAGATTTTACTGTCTTGATACCGATCATGAGACCCATACCCGAAACCGATTCAACACCCTCGATGCCCTTGAAGGAATTAAATACGAACTCACTCTTTCGGCAAACGTCCGAGAGAAGCTCATCGTCAATTCTTGAAAGAATGGAGACAGCACCAGCACAAGCAACGGGATTCGCCCCGAATGTGGAACCGTGGTCTCCGAAGCCGAGTACCTTTTCGACTTTCTCTCCGAGAAGGGCCGCTCCTATGGGAAGACCGCCACCAAGTCCCTTTGCGGTGGATACAACGTCGGGAGTGATGCCGAAATTCATGTAAGCGTAAAGCTTACCTGTACGTCCGTTACCCGTCTGCACCTCGTCAACAATAAGGAGTATGTTTTCGCGTCGAGCAATAGCCTCAACACCCTTGACAAAATCAGCGTCAAGCGAAAGCACTCCGCCTTCACCCTGAATGCACTCTATCATTATCGCCGCACACTTGTGTGCCTTGACAAGTGCTTCAACACTGTCAAGATCGTTTGCATCCGCGTGTACAAATCCCGGAGTCAAAGGCTGGAACAGCTCGTGATAGTGGTCCTGCCCTGTTGCCGCAAGAGTTGTGAGCGTTCGTCCGTGGAAGCCGTTTTTGAGGGTGATTATTGTGTAATATTCCTCACCCTTGTTTTCACTTGCCCACTTGCGTGCCACTTTAATTGCGCACTCGTTTGCTTCCGCACCCGAGTTTCCGAAAAACACCTTTTTCATGCCTGTTCTTTCGCAAAGCATCTTTGCAAGAGTTGTGCAGGGCTCGGTGTAGTAAAGGTTTGAGGTGTGCTGAACAAGGGCAAGCTGCTTTGTAACCGCCGATATCCATTCATCGTCCGAAATACCGAATGCAGTAACGCCAATGCCCGAACCCATGTCTATGAAACGCTTTCCGTTGCTGTCGAAAACCTCAGAGCCCTTACCCGATACTATCTCAACAGGGAAGCGCTTGTAGGTGCCCGCAACAAAGGAGGCGTCGTTTTCTCTTATAATGCTCATTTTCTCTCTCCCATAACCATGGTACCGCTACCCTCGTCTGTAAGAAGCTCCATAAGAATGGAGTGGGGTACACGTCCGTCCATGATAATAACGTTTTTAACACCGCGGTCTATAGCCTCGATACAGCAGTCGATTTTGGGAATCATTCCTCCCGAAATGATGCCCTCCTCACGAAGCTTGTGCGCCTCCTCGATTGTGATGTCGGCAATAAGCGTGGAGGGGTCATCCTTGTCACGGAGAACTCCCGCAATGTCTGTCATCATGATAAGGCGCTCTGCTTCAAGAGCACCCGCAATGTAAGCGGCAGCCGTGTCAGCATTGATGTTGTAGGTGTTTCCTTCAATGTCTACACCGAGAGTCGATACAATGGGAATGTAGCCCTTCTCAAGAAGGTCGTTGATGGGCTTGATGTTGACGTTTGTGATCTCACCAACGTAGCCGAGTCTTTCGTCACGGCACTTTGCCTCAATGAGTCTGCCGTCCATACCGCAGATACCCATAGCACGTCCGCCCTTCATCTCAATGAGACTTACAAGAGTCTTGTTCACCTTGCCCGCAAGCACCATTTGAACAATGTCAACGGTTTCCTTGTCGGTAACTCGGAGTCCGTCAATGAATTCCGACTTCTTACCGAGCTTCTGCATGGTCTCGCTGATTTCGGGACCGCCTCCGTGAACGAGTACTACCTTAACTCCGACAAGCCAAAGAAGAATGATGTCCTCCATGACCTGTTCCTTAAGATGCTCGTTTATCATGGCGTTTCCGCCGTATTTTACAACTATAGTCTTTCCGTAATAACGCTGTATGTAGGGAAGCGCTTGAGTTAATACCTCGGCACGCTGAGCGTTAGAAAAATTTTCTTCCATTTCTGTCTCCTTAGGTACGGTAGTCACCGTTTATCTTAACGTAATCGTAGGTAAGGTCACATCCCCAAGCGGTTGCCGACTCGTTACCGTCCGAAAGTACAACGTTTATCTCAATTTCTTTTTCAAGAAGTATTTCTTTTGCCTTCTCTTCCGAGAAATCAATGCTTGCGCCCTTCTTACATACGTCGATTTCTCCCTTAGCCGACTTGAAGGAAACGTCAACTCCGAGAACGTTGACCTGTTCACCGCTGTACCCGATAGCACAAAGGATTCGTCCCCAGTTAGCGTCGGCACCGAACATTGCCGCTTTTACAAGGCTTGAACAGATGATGCTCTTAGCTATCTTCTTTGCAGACTCATGGGTTGAAGCTCCCGAAACGTTGCATTCAAGAAGCTTTGTCGCACCCTCACCGTCACCCGCAATCATTCTGCAGAGATGAACGGTTACTGTGTTGAGCGCCTTTGCAAATGTGTCAAGCGCTTCGCCTTCGGAATCAATTATATCATTTCCCGCCATTCCGTTTGCAAGAACCGATACCATGTCGTTGGTGGAGGTGTCTCCATCAACGCTTACCATGTTGAAGGTGTCGGGAATGTCGGTCGAGAGTACCTTTTGAAGCATTGCGGGAGTGATTGCCGCATCTGTTGTGATGAATACGAGCATCGTCGCCATGTTGGGATGGATCATTCCGCTTCCCTTGGCGATACCGCCCATGTGACATACCTTTCCGCCAATTTCAAACTCTACCGCAATTTCCTTCGGTACTGTGTCTGTGGTCATTATAGCCTCAGCCGCTGACGCGTTTCCTGTGTAGGAAAGCTCAGACACAAGAGAAGGAATGCCGTTTGCAATGGGCTCAAGGTTGAGGGGCTGCCCGATAACACCCGTGGAGGCAACGATAACGTCATCTGCCTTGATGTTGAGAGGGGATGCAACAAGCGCGGACATCTGTTCTGCAACCTCAATGCCGTTTGCGTTACAGGTGTTTGCGTTTCCGCTGTTGCAGATAACCGCCTGTGCGATGCCGTTTGAAATGTGATTTTTTGTAACCGTCAGGGGAGCGCCCTTAACAAGGTTTGTTGTGTAAACTGCCGCAGCCGATGCGGGAGTGTCACTTACGATGAGTGCTATATCCTTTTTTGTGCGGTTGTGACGTATACCACAGTGTATGCCCGATGCACGAAAACCCTTTGCCGCACATACGCTTCCGTTTATAATTTTCATAAGTCTTTCCTCCTTAGAGAACAAGTCCGAGTGTTTCGTCAACACCGAGTAAAATGTTCATGTTTTGTACTGCCGCACCGCTTGCACCCTTGCCGAGATTATCAAATCGGGAGGTCAGCATTATTCTGTCATCGTTACCGAATGCGCATATTTGCATTCCGTCGTTCATTGAAAGCTCGTTGGATGCGAGGAATCCCGTATCGGTGGGACAGTCGCAGAATTTTACGACGGGCGTGCTGTAAGCCTCACGGTAAACCTTCTTTATATCCTCAAGTGAACCCTGAATATCACTTCCGTGAAGTCCCACACTCACCTGCATTCCCGAATAGAAATCGGAAACGATTGGGGAGAATACCGGAAATTTTTCAAGTCCTGAAAGTGCAGCCATTTCTTTGAGGTGCTTGTGCTCCTGAGAAAGAGCGTATTGACGGGGGGAGTCAAGAAGAGCGCTTCTTCCTTCTTCCTCGTATTCGGCTATCATCTTCTTTCCACCACCCGAGTAGCCTGTGATAGAAAAGCATACAAGAGATGCAGACTTATCAATGATACCAGCTTTTACAAGAGGGGAGATAAGAGCCACAAAACCGCTGGCGTGACATCCGGGATTCGCAATTCTCTTGGAGGATGCGATTTTCTCACGCATTCCCGCAAGCTCGGGGAATCCGTAGGTCCAGTCGGGGTTTGTTCTGTGTGCGGTGGATGTGTCGATGATCGCGGTGCATGGGTTTTCTACAAGCCCCACTGCCTCTATTGCCGCAGTATCAGGAAGACAGAGAAAGGCAATGTCCGAGGAGTTGAGCGCTTCGCGGCGCGCCTCTGTGTCCTTTCTCATTTCCTCCGAAAGCGTTATAACTTCAATATCCTGCCTTTTGGCAAGTCTCTCACGGATGCGAAGTCCTGTTGTACCCGCACTTCCGTCAATAAAAATCTTCTTCATGTTAGGGATCCTTTATACGTGTTTTGTTGTATAAAACGAATGTTTATACAGTTTAAATGAAATAATATGCAACATTATACAACATTTATACATAAATGTCAAGCGTATAAATGTATAAAAATACACAAAAAATCAAAGCTTTACGCTTGCACCTTCGTCGGAATACTCAATTCTGTCACCGTTTCTTGCGAAGGTTTGCATGTATTCAAAGTATTCCTCCTTGCTCTTGAAGTAGGGAGTGAAGTTTGCAAGAACCTTCTTTGCTACCTTTGCTCCATCGCGGAGAAGTATGTCGAGCATAGCGATCTGCCACTTAGCGGAGTTAACGCAGGCATCCTGAACGTTTACAACTCTGTAGTTGGAGCCGTGCGAGAAGCCTTGAGAGCCGGCTGCATAAGGATGGAGAATGGGCATAATGGTTGAAAGGTCGCCCATATCGGTTGAGCCTGTGCCAACGCCTTCAAGAATTTTGATGTCTCTTTCGGGGAACATATCGTGGAATGCTTTTTCTGCAACGTCGGCAAGATCTGCATTGTTATATACGGGTGAGTATCCGGGGATGTCCTCAATGTCAACGTTAGCACCCATGGAGAGTGCCGCACCGGTGAGCGCACGGTTGAGACGGGAGTTTGCATCCTTCATAGCCTCGTAGCTGATACCGCGCACATAACTTTCAACGATAACTCTGTCGGGGATTGCGTTTACTGCGTTACCGCCTGCGGTGATGATGGGATGGAAGCGGATGTAATCCTGCTCCTTGAAGGTCTCGCGAAGAGCGTTTGCGGCATTGAGACCGAGATTTGCGGCATAAAGTGCATTGATTCCGTTCCAAGGAGAACCGCCTGCATGAGATGAGCGTCCCTTGTAGGTTATCTTCTTTGCAACGCATCCGACGCTCATTCCGCGTCTGATGGAGAAGCTCTCACCAATGGTGGTGTGAACCATGAATGCAAGATCAACACCGTCGAAAAGACCTCTCTTCAAAAACTCAGGCTTGCCGCCCATGTAGGATATTTTACCCTCATCCATAAGCGTCTTTCTGTATTCGATTTCGATAAGCTCCTCGGCGGGAACTGCACAGAGTCTTATCTTACCGCACATATCGTCGAGTACACCGGGCTCCTTGAGAGCGGCGGCAATACCGAGAAGAGCGGCACACTGAGCCGAGTGACCGCAGCAGTGAACTGCGCCTGTATCGGGGTCAGCTTCGGGGTGATCTGCGCATATGAGAGAGTCAAGCTCACCGCAGATAAGAACAGTAGGGCCTTCACGTCCTGTGTCTAAATCTGTGACAAATCCCGTGATACCCTCAGCACGGGTAAGGGTGTAGCCGAGCTTTTCAAATTCCGCTTCGAGATAAGCGGAGGTCTTTACTTCGCGATATCCTGTTTCGGGATTTTTCCAAACGAATTCGTGACAGTCATGAATCAACTTTGAATGCTTTTCGACAGCGAGATCGTATTTTTTCATATTAGCCTCCTTAGAGCATAATACTGTTATTTTATCATTAGGTATATTTTACCACACTTTTTTTGATATGTAAATATATATAAGTACAAAAACATTGACTTTTTGTATGTTTCATTCTATAATTAAAGCAATTAATAAAGCCATAAGACAAAAGGAGAATGACTATGATTAAAGTTGGAGTTTCGGAAAAAGATATAACACCGCCTCTTGGACTTAATATGCCGGGATATTTTGTTGAGCGTCTTGCAGTAGGAGTTAAGTCCCCCCTCGGCACTCATGCAATGGTGCTTGACGACGGAAAGAGCGTTTTTGCTCTTGTGTCGGTTGATATAATCAGCTTTGACAGTGACATAACAGCAGAAATACGCCGCCGTGCATCCGAAAAGACGGGCATACTCCCTGAAGCCATAATGGTTACAACCACCCATATACATACAGGCGCACCCACAAAGCGTCCCGGTAACGTCTTCAACAAGATTTCAAAGAAAGCCTTTGAGCACATGAAGACCATGACTGTTGAGGCAATCGTTGAGGCGTATAACGTAAGATGTGAGGCTGAGGTCTTTTACGGAATGGATGAGCTTGAAAACTTAAGCTTTAACCGCAACTATAAGCTTAAAGACGGCACTCTCTGTTCCAATCCTTCGAAATTTGTAGACCAGCTCGCAGGACCTCTTGCACCTATCGACCGCTCGGTTTCATCTATCCGTTTTGTTGATAAGAAGGGGAATAATATCGGACATCTTGTAAACTTCGCCTGTCATTGCGATACTGCGGGAGGAGGAGAGTTTGAATATTGTGCCGACTATCCCGGAGAAATGAGAAGGCTTCTCAAGGATAAGTACGGTGACTCCTCGGTTACGGTTTTCCTTTGCGGTTGCTCAGGTAACGTTAACCATATTGACTATTATCTCTGGCAGAAGGTTGGAGGCTACCCTTACGGAATGGGTACTCACTATGCCGTAATGGGTAAGGCACTTGCTGAAAAGGTACTTTCTATTGACGAAACGGCAACCAAAATGAAGGATACCTCTCTTGCTCTTGAAAGAAAGGTGTTCCGTGCAGACCGCCGTCAACCCACTAAGGAAATGTACGAGTGGGCAAAGGCTAATATTAATACCGATAACCCCAATGACCGCAGCTATGCAAAAAGCTGGGTAAATCTTTATGAGAATCCCAAGTATTTTAAGAACATCGAGGTTCAGGTAATGCGTGTGGGTGAGTTTGTGATAGTTGCCCTTCCCGGTGAGGTATATTCCGACGTTTCCCTCGGTATCAAAGCCGGTACAGAGCGTAAAGCGATATTTACCGTCGCACTTGCGAATGCCGGTGTCGGTTACGTTCCTACCCGTGTCGCCCTTGAAGCGGGAGTATATGAAGCAAAAATTTCCCAGTCATCCTCATATCTCGGCGTTGATACTGCAGAGCGTATGGTAGATACTGCGGTTGAGCTTATAAAGAAGTTTTAAGGAGAGCGCTTTATGGCAAAACTTTGTGAAAAGCTTTGGAATTGGGGGCATCTTGAAGGCTCTCACGACCATTACACGAAATCAAAAAACACCATGACTCCCGAACGCTTTGCCGAGGAATATGGCGTAAAAAATGCGTTTATCATTTCATTTACAGGAAATATACAGCCTCCGTTTGATGATATGGCTGATAGGTTTTCTGTAATCAGAGAGCTTAAATGGTCGGTGCTTGGTGACGCAAGTACACCTCTGCCGGAGCACGAGTTGGGAAACGCTCCTGACATCATAGACGTGCTTGACAGAGCTAATATCACAGGCGGAATCGTTGACGATTTCTTTTCCCCCGACAGAATGGAGCGCTTTACACCCGACGTATTGAAGAAAATAAGAAAAGCGCTCAACGAAAAGGGACTTGATTTCTGGTGCGTGCTTTATGAGCATCAGCTGGGGCTTGACCTTGAAAGATACGTTGATTGCTTCGACGGAATCACGTTTTGGATTTGGGAGGCAAAAAACGTCTGCAATGCCGAAGCCTATTATAAGACACTGCGTGGCATTATCGGGGAGGACAAACCTCTGATGCTTGGCATTTATCTTTATAATTATGAAGGGGGATGTCAGATCCCTGCCGATATTTTCGAGTCACAGATAAGCAGATATTTTGATATGCTTAAGACGGGTGACATTGAGGGAGTAATCTTTTGTTCAAGTGCACTTGCCGACGACTGCCTTGACGCTTGCAGAATACTTAAAAAATACGTGCGTGAAATGGGAGAGTTTGAAATATAACGGAAAATCACACCGATATTGCACTCGGTGTGATTTTTTTGACTTGATATTGCGAAATTATTTCGATATTATTGACTTTTTAGGAAAATTTTGATATAACAGATGTAGTAAACTGAAAAGGAGAAAATTAAAATGGCTAAACCGAAAATAGGTCTGTTTATCGGTATGAATCCGAACAGAAGTATAGTAGAAGAAAAATTCAAGAGAGTGCAGTCCTTCGGACTTCATTCCTGTCAGCTTATGTCGTGGAGCGTTGCTGAGCGTAATGACGAAACCGCTCAAATGGTGCTTGAGCTTTGCGACAAGTATGACGTGCAGATATCAAACCTCTGGGCTGGTTGGACTCCTTTCCCCACCCTCGCTCCCGGTACAGGTAATTACTGTGATATGTTTGAGACATGGGGACTTGTTCCTCCCGCTTTCCGTTTTAACAGAATTGAGCAGCTTGCTCAGGCGGCTAACTGGGCAAAGAAGCTTGGTGTAACCGACGTTACAACCCATTGCGGATTCATTCCCTACAACCCCGCAGACCCGTTGTACGTAAGCTTTCTCACAACACTCAAGATGCTTCTTGTTACCATCAAGAATAATAATCAGTATTTTAACTTTGAGACAGGTCAGGAGATTCCCGTAACCATTCTTCGTACCATTGAAGACTGTGGCGGAGAAAATCTCGGTGTAAACCTTGACACCGCAAACCTTATCATTTACGGAACAGGTAACCCTGTTGATGCTCTTGACGTATTCGGAAAGTATGTTCGAGGCACACACTGCAAGGATGCATTCTTCCCCACAGGCGGAAGACGTTGCGGCGAAGAGGTCGCACTCGGAGAGGGTAAGGCAAACATTCCCGAGGTTGTTCGTAAGCTTAATGCACTCAAGTATAAGGGCGCCTTCACCATTGAACGTGAGATTCCTCAGAGTGAGCAGAAGGACAGAGATGTCAGAAACGCAATCGAGCTTCTCACAACCGAAATCAATAAGTATAATTGGGATTTTGAAGAAGAAACTGCAGAATAATAAAGAATGCCAAGGCCTGAAGCCTTGGCATTTTATTTTTGATGAATTAAACCTCGGGATATCTGATCTTGACGGTTTCGCCATCCTTTGCGGCAGATTCAACGGTTGCACAGCAAACAGCAACAGATGATGCGCCCTCACGTGAGGTAACGAGGATATCCTTCTTACCTGTGATGCCGTTGATGAATGCGTCGATTTCGGCGGTAATGTTGTGGTTGTTGACTTCAACGGGGATTTCCTTGGCTTTTGTGTAATCTGCCTCATTTCCGTTCTCGTCAACAGTTTCAAAGAGCTGAAGGGTTGCAGAGGTGTTGTCGCAGATGATAGTGCCCTTCGTTCCGTAGAAGCAGGAGCGCATGGTATAGCCTCTCTTACAGCCTATCGAGACGAATACCTTGCCTATAACGTTATTCGGAAACTTGTAAACAGCTATTGTCGTATCGTTTACAGGCCAGTCTGTGAGATATTTGTGGTTGGCATAGGCGTGTACCTCAACGGGGTCGCCGGCTATCCAGCGAAGTAGGTCAACTGCGTGACAGCCGCCTCCGATAAAGCCCTCTCTGCGGGGATTAACACGCCAATCGTTGTAGCCGCGCACCTTTGAATAATCGTGTGCATACTCGCTTTCAACAAATGTAAGCTCGCCTATTTTGCCTGATTCAATCATTTCTTTTGCCATAACGAATGCGGGTGTGCAACGGCAAACCTGACCGATCATAAGAGTTTTTCCGCTTTCCTTTTCGGCAAGCATCATCTTTTCACACTCTTCAAGGGTGAGCGCCATGGGTTTTTCACAAAGCACATCTTTACCCGCTCTGAGGAATGTTTCCGACATTTCAAGATGGAAATCGTCCGGAGTAACAATAACTGCCGCATCAATGTTTTCGTCGTTTACCAGCTCTCTCCAATCTGTCACCGCAATGGGTACGTTGTACTTTTCGCGGCAACGCTCAAGTCTTCCGTCTGTTGCATTGTCGCATATAGCGTAAAGAGTAGCCCCCTTTTTTGCAACTATTCCCTCCATGTGTCTTTCTGCCATATAGCTGCAGCTGATAACTGCAACATTCAAATTGTTTTTTTCCATGTCTATTGCACCTTTCACTTTTTTATGATATTATTGTAATAAATAAGCATAAATCTTACAAGTAGTATTTGTTTGAAGATTTATTCATTTTGTTTGATTGAGGTAAAATATATGGTTATACAGAGAAGATTTACCGGTAGGGAAGAGCCAAGTGTGTGCTATTGCGAAGAGGAATATGACCTTACTCCCGGAGCCACCTTTGGACCGGTAATAAGGGATGTGTATATCGTGGAATTTTGCGTTGAGGGCTATGGCACCGTTATTATAAACGGGCGGGTATTTGATGTGTCTCCGTGTCGTTGCTATATACTCCTACCCGGAGACAAGGTTATGCACACAGCTGATAAAAAGAACCCGAGAAAGGGCATCTGGTTCGGAGTTGATTCGCTTACCATAGGGCGATATCTCAAACGCGCGGGCATCACATCGGAAAATCCGTTCGCTCCTGATGAGCTGTTTGATGAGCTTTACGCATGGGGCGCAAAAATGCTGGAGCACTGGAATGTCGAGGGCGTTGGCGAATCACTTATGCTCACATCCTGCGTGTACGGCTTTCTTTCGACTCTCTTGAAGGGCAATAAGGGACTGTCTGCCGATGAGTGGGTAGAGAGGATTCTCGGTATAATACAGACGAGGTATAACGAATCCCTTTCGGTGTCAGAGCTTGCGCGTGAGGCGGGGCTGGAGCGTGCGTATTTCTCCACGCTTTTCAGAAAAAGAGTCGGAATGTCTCCTCACAATTATATTAATTCCCTCAGAATAAGACACGCCTGTACGCTTATCGAGTCGGGGAATTACAGTATTTCTCAAATTGCCGCATCTGTAGGACTTGACCCAAGAAATTTTTCAAGGCTGTTTAAAAGGGAAACGGGAGTAATGCCGAGCGATTACAGAAAAAACAAATCGGATATTTAAAAAACAAAGCCGTGCATTTCTGCACGGCTTTGTTGAATTTTTACGCGTTTAAGGCTTCTGCCCATCTGACCGCTTCCATAGCGTCTCGCGCGTACATATCAGCGCCTATCATATCTGCGTATTCTTTTGTAAGAACCGCTCCTCCTACGATTATCTTGCACCAAGGTGCCTTTTCTCGAAGCGCCTTTATGGTCTTTTCCATTGCCGGAACAGTTGTTGTCATAAGTGCGCTGAGCCCAACAATAGGAGCATGGAGTCTTACGGTGGTTTCCACTATTTCATCGACCGAGACGTCGCGTCCGAGGTCTACCGTGTTAAAGCCGTAATTCTCGAGAAGAAGCTTTACGATATTCTTTCCGATATCGTGAATGTCTCCCTCTACCGTCGCTATGACGATTGTGCAGTTACCGCCCGTCTCACTTTTCGGTACACTCTCGCGTATCTTGTCAAAAGCAGATTTTGCCGCCTCGGCACTCATGAGAAGCGAGGGGAGGTATATCGTCTTATTTTCGTAGCCCTTGCCCACAATATCAAGAGCGGGGATTATTTCGTTTTGCACAATGTCAAGAGGAGCCACACTTTTTAAAAGCTCTGCCGTTACCCCGTATGCATTGTCCTTGAGCCCCTTGACGATTGCCTTTTGAAGCTCGGATTTGAACTCTGCCTCACTCTTTGAAGGCTGTTTTTCTTCAACCGGCAAGGATGGCTTGGGTGTTTCTTCGGTAAATCTTATATAGTCTGCACATCCGTCGTCAAGACCGGCAAGTGCAAGATATGCGGCATATGACTTGCGCATCTCGTATGAATATGGATTCATTATAGCCGCCGACAGCCCCGCACCGAGAGCAAGTGTGAAGAATGAGGCTGTCACGATCTCGCGCTCGGGAAGACCGAAGGAAACGTTTGAAACACCGAGAGTGGTCTTAGCCCCTAACTTTTCGGAAATGAGCTTTACTGCTCGGAGTGTTTCTTTTGCTGCGTTGTTATCTGCGCTTACGGTGAGCGCAAGTGGGTCAAAGATTATATCCTTTTTTGATATTCCATGCTTTTTTGCCTCAAGAAGTATCTTTTCGGCAATTGCAAGTCGCCCTTCCGCCGTGTCGGGAATTCCGTTCTCGTCAAGAGTAAGTGCAACGATAAGTCCTCCGTATTTCTTTGCAAGAGGGAACACCGCATCCATACTCTCCTGTTTACCGTTGACGGAATTTATCATTGCTTTTCCGTTGTAACGACGAAGAGCACTTTCAAGCGCCTTGGCGTTTGAGGTGTCTATCTGTAAAGGGAGGGAAATTATTGCCTGAAGCTCACATACCGTTCGTGTGAGCATTTTTTCCTCGTCGATTTCGGGAAGTCCGACGTTAACGTCCAATACTTCAACTCCCTTTTCCTCCTGAGAAAGACCTTCATTCAGTATGTAGTTTATATCGTTTTCACGCAGCGCCTCCTTGAAGCGCTTTTTACCCGTCGGATTTATGCGCTCACCGATGAGTATCGGTCGCTTATCGAATTGACAGGCATGAGTGTAGGAGGAAATACAGGTTATATTTTTTTCTGTGATCGGTTCGGGGAAGAAGCCTTTTGTCTTTTGCACGAGTGCGGAAATATACTCTGGGGTGGTGCCGCAGCATCCGCCAACAACACGCACGCCCTCACTCATAAGACGCGCAACCTCAGTCGAAAACTCATCGGGCAAAACGTCAAATACGGTCTTGCCTTCAACCGCCCTCGGAAGTCCCGCGTTGGGCTTCATAATAACGGGTACTGAGGCATAATCAAGATATTCCGAAACAACTCCCGCAAGTGCCCTCGGCCCGAGCGAACAGTTTACACCGATGGCGTCCGCTCCCATACCTTCAAGAAGTGCTACCATTGCGTGAGGCTCGGCACCCGTCATAAGCTTGCCGTTTTCACTGTATGCGTTGGAAACGAATACGGGAAGACTTGAATTTTCCTTTGCCGCAAGAAGCGCCGCCTTCGTTTCGTAGCTGTCATTCATGGTCTCAATGAAAATAAGGTCCGCACCGTATTTTACACCGAGCTTAACCGTTGCGGCGAATATCCTTACCGCTTCCTCAAAATCAAGGTCGCCGTAAGGCTTGAGCATTTTTCCCGTAGGACCTATATCAAGCGCTATCCACT
The DNA here is from genome assembly GCA_045660745.1 of Eubacteriales bacterium. Taxonomy (GTDB): domain Bacteria; phylum Bacillota; class Clostridia; order Oscillospirales; family SIG627; genus RGIG6353. Next base: position 32,597 of record JAZREJ010000053.1, on the reverse strand, counting down.
TATTTTGAGCGCCTACACTTGCGTCGCGTGCCGCTCTTGCGTTATCCATTGCCGCTGCAACTATTTCTTCAAGCTCATCCTCCGAGAATTTGAGGAGGTTTGCACCAAACGTGTTGGTGTTAACAACGTTGCTTCCCGCGTCAAAATAGTCGCGGTGTATTTTCTGTATCGCCTCGGGGTGGGTCAGATTCAAGGTTTCCGGAAGCACTCCGATACCAAGCCCTTCCTTTTGCAGAAGGGTTCCCATACCGCCGTCAAGATATACAATATTATCCTTTAAATACTCTCTTATGTCCATTTTAACTCCTTAGCCCAAATATGGCACTTACCGATTTTGACGGTGACATTATTAGCTGTGATGAGAGCGTGAGTCCGATATGAGCGGACGGATTCAATAAATTGAACAGCTCGAACTGCGCGCCAAATTCCAAACCGCCGAAGCCGGGGCTGAAACGTTTTGTGGCGTTTTTAAACTCCGAGCAAAAAACGTCGCAAAGGCTCTCTATTCTCTCAGCCCCTATTGCCTGAAGAAGAAGTGCCCGCGAAGGGGAGCTTATACCGTAACGCGATATAAGTCTGTCATATTCTATACCGAGGGTGGCGGCAAATAAAATTGCCTCCTTGCAATCTTTGAGTATTTCAAGCTTGCGGAACTGTTCAGGTAGCTCCGACGTGTGAAGTCTTGTATAGCAAAGCTTGTACGAGATATGTCGAAGTGCTTCTTCAAGACAGGATTCAAGAAGCGCATCCGTTTCATTATCCGACTTGCGAATGCCCGCATATCGCTTTATCTCCGCACGGTCTGTTTCGGGGGGTGAGTAGTTTTTTGTAAATACGTTCATTTTTTTATAATGTCCGAGAGGTTTGCTTGAATCTTTTCGGCAACGTCGGGGTTGTTCATAGAATATACGTGTACGTTTTTTATGCCGTTGGCATAAAGGTCTATTATCTGATCTGTGGCGTATGCAATTCCCGCTTGCTTCATGGCGTCGGGAGAGTGTCCGAATTTATCAACAAGGCTCTTGAAGCGCTGTGGCATAAATGAGCCTGACAGCTTTATCGCGCGTTCTACCTGATTTGCACGAGTTATGGGCATTATACCGGGTATTACGGGAACGGTTATCCCCGCCTCGCGTATCTTGTAGAGAAAGTTATATAAAAGGTTGTTATCAAAAAACATTTGTGTTGTGAGAAATTCGCATCCCGCATCGACTTTTTCCTTGAGGAACATAATGTCTTCTCTTTGGTTTTTGCTTTCGGGATGTACCTCGGGATAGCAGGCACCTCCCACGCAGAAGTTTTTGTCTGTCTCCTTAATGTCGCGCACAAGGTCAATAGCGTGTTGGTAGTCCCACGTCGAGCGGTCACTGTTTTCAAGCTCAGGGGTAAGATCGCCTCTAAGCGCCATAATATTCTCGATTCCCGCCTCCTTGATGTCGCGTATTCTCTCCCTGACCGTCTCCCTTGTGGAGGAAACACAAGTCAGGTGCGCAAGTGTGGGAACCCCGTAGGTGTTTTTTATGTTTTTTGCAATTTCAAGTGTGTAACGACTGGTACCGCCTCCCGCTCCATAAGTCACGCTCATGAACGACGGGCAAAGCTTTGCTATCTCCTCTGTTGCGTGCTTTACGGAATCAAAAACAGTATCAGTCTTCGGAGGAAATACCTCAAAGGAAAGATATAAGCCGTCTTTTTTTAAAAGCTCGGATAACTTCATTTTACCACCTGATTTCAAAATATATTATTTCACTCTATTCTACCATACTTTTCTTTTTTTTACAAGAGTTTTTGTTGCAAAGAAGAGGTGTGTGTAATTTTTTGCAAAAAGACAAATTATGACTAATATTTTCTCTGTTTTGGCTTAAAAATCATTGATAAAGATTGAATTTTATGCTATGATAAAGCTTAAGCGGAAGGGAAGTGACAAGGGTTTGACTCCCTTCGGATTTAAGAACCTGTTGAAATGAGGAAATGTAATGAGCGATGTAATAGGATTTGATAATACAAAAGAAAAAGAGCACAGAATTTCAAATTCTCTCGACGGAAAGCTTGACTTGAACGTCTTCGTTGACAAAGCGGTGGGTGTGACGAGGGTTTTCGTAAACGGAGTTGAAACGAACACCCTTCTCGCAGGTGAAGGACAAATCCCGTTTTACTGTGAGAAAATTTCTATCCCCAGAGGAGAGCATACCGTTTCGGTAGAGAGTGAGTGTGAAATATCACGAATACTTCTTTCCGAGGAGCTTGGGGTGATTTCGTCTAAAGAAGAGTTTGACATTCAGTACACCAACCGCAAAGGACAAGGCTTTTTCGCTCGTGAAATGCCCGAATATACTCCTGAGATGCTGGAGTCACTTCGCCGTCACGGCTTCCTTTTCGATCACCTTGAGGATTGCGGATACGGAGAGATGCCGTCGGGTATTCCTCTTGGCGGTATCGGTTGCGGAAAGGTGGAGCTTTGCCCCGACGGAATGTTTACCGCCTTTTCGGGCAACAACAATCAGGATAGTCCCATTTACAGAATGCCAGGCTCGTTTTTCGCTATAGGTGTTGATAGTAAAACAAGAATTTTGAGGGGTGACCCACTCGGTCTTGAATATACGCCTATTGAAAAGTTCTTTGAAAAATTCGAGTTTCCTTTTGCACAAATCCGTTTTTCGGACAGTTCACTTCCGGTAGAAGTAACTTTAAATGCCTTCTCACCGCATATCCCGAATAATCCGTCCGACTCGGCACTTCCCGTTGTAGTCTTTGACGTGACAGTCAGAAATTCGAGTAAGGCTGAGGTTACTTCAAAGCTTGCGTTTTCTTGGGAGAATATCATAAACGTGGGCGGAAGCATGAACGTTGTAAATCATTCAAAGAGACTTTTCCCGCCCTGCTACCACAATTGGAATTCCTCCTTCGTGTGGTCGGACAGACGTGAAAGCTATTGTACCTTTGAAAATAATTCCTTACGCTTTTCGGCAAAAAGCGATTGCTCAAACCCCATGAGCTTCGGTGAGCATATGCTATGGTGCTCGGAGGAGGCTATCGCCATTCCCGACCGCTCCATAATGCCCGAAGCCGAGCGTGAATTTGAAAGCTATCTTGCCTCCGAAGCACTTGAATTTAAGCCTTTGGAGGATGAGTCGGAATTCCGTGCGGGTGCGTTTGTCATCCCCGCAACACTTAAATCGGGGGAAGAGAAAAGGGTTCGCTTTATTCTCGCTTGGTTTATGCCGAATCTCCCCGATAGCTTGGGAACGGATTTCGGGGTGGAATATGTAAACCGCTTTAAAAACGTGGCGGAAATTGTAGACTACGTCAAGTTCGAATCAGACAGACTTTACAAAGAGACCCGTGAGGTTAACGATATTATCAACCGCTCAAGTCTTCCGAAATGGTTTAAGACGAGACTTCTTGATGACCGCTTTGCCGCAGTTACCTGCTCGTGGTATGATAAAAACGGAGATTTCTCCATAAACGAGTCTCCTTCGGGCATGAGTGGATGCCTTGGTACTCTCGACCAGAGAACTGCATCTCAGGTCTATTACACAACCTTTTTCCCGACTCTTGATGAGAACGAAACCGATATGTTCCGACGTGCTCAGACCCCTGAAGGAATCTGTGCGCATGAGCTTGGCTTTGCGGGGATAAAATTCGGCATACGCTCCTTCAAGATATGGCCCGACCTTGTGACCGCCTACATAATTCAGGTATATCACCATTACCAGAGAACGGGTGATATCGAATTTTTGAAGCTCAATTTTCCGCATATCAAGAAGGGAATTGAGTGGACCTTGACGCTTGACGATTTAAACGTCGGAATTCCGTTTATATGTGCAGGACGTGGCACAACCTATGATAATCAGTTCTGGGAAGGAGTTAACTCCTTTATCGCAACCATGCAGATTGCATCCTACAGAATAGGCTCTGCCGTAGCGACAACGCTTGGCGAGAGCGAGTGCGCAAGCCGTTGGGAAGCCCTTGCACAAAAGGCTCAGGAATATCGAATGACACATCTTTGGAATGAGGACGGGGGATATTTCCGTAACGCATATGACCCGAAGAAAAAAGAGTATGACGAGTCCTGCTTTATAGCCTCCTTTGCAGGTGAGTGGGCATCGTTGAGAGCGGGAATCAAGCCTCTTGTTGACCTTGATACCATTGCAAAATCATGTATGAATATTGCCCGTGAATGTATCGGTGATAAGGGAATATCCGATCAGGGCGGAAGAAGGGAAGAGACCCCCGGCTTCTACCAGTATCCCTTCGCCTATCTTGCCTCCGCTTCTCTTTACGCAAATAATCCCGTACCCGCCTGGCGGTTTGCCGAAATAAACGAGCAGGTAATCAATAATCCGGGTGTGTCCACCCACTTTGATCAGTCACTCACCTATAGCTTTGAGGGTAAGCGCTTCGGACTTCCTTACTATATGACCGCCCCCGCAAGCTGGAATATGCTTGAAGCACTTGCGGGACTTGTGGTGGATTGCGGAAAGGGTAGAATAGAATTGTCCGTGAAATTAAGAGGCGGTGAAAGACTTCCCGTATTTCTTACCTATTCGTGGTTTGAAATTGTGAGAAACAGTATTGAAAGCGAAATAATCCTCACCCCCGTTAAAGCCGTGAAGGGTTATTCCTTTAATACGGTTGTTCTCGACGGACGTTGGACGTGTGACAGGGGCAGCGTGGAATACCGTGACGGCAAAACAATTGTTCATCTTGAAATTGACCTCGGGTGTGAGAGCATAAGATTTACAAAAGCATAAAATATGGAATCAAGTCTGTTTGGTGCAGACTTGATTTTTTTGCTTTTTCACGGATATTGAGTTGACACGAAATATTTTTGTATGATAAAATTAAAGCGGTACGCTGAAATGACTCAAGGCGTACTAAGGAGGAATGCCTTTTGATATTTGCACTCATGCTTGCTCTTGACCCTCATGAAACAAGCTGTGCCGAGAAAATTTTTGAAGATCATAACAAGCTTATATATAAAATTGCACTTGATATTTTGCACAACGAGCATGATGCCGAGGAAGCTTTAAGCGAGGTTATGATAAGCGTTATAAAAAATATTCAAAAATTTTCCCACGCAACGAGAAATGAAATAGTATCTCAGATCGTTATATATAGTAGAAACGCGGCTATAAACGTTTACAGAAAGAACAAGCGCCGAATAAAACGCGAGTCCTTTCTCTGCTATGGGGAGTATGACGCGACATTTGATATACCGTCTTTGTCAAGTCTTGAGGAAGAATACATATCAAAGGAGGCGGTCGAGATACTCAAGAAGCATATGAAAGAATTGCCTGATGAGTACCGCGACGTTTTAAATCTTGTATATAACTTCGGTTATTCAAACGTGGAAGCAGCAAAAATATTGCACATAACACCGAATGCCGTAGGCTTGCGCCTGTTTCGTGCGAAAAAGAAACTATTGGAACTTATAGGAGATGAGCTTGATGAATTCAGATGAAAAAAAGTTTGACGAGGCGCTGGGAGAATCAGCCAAGGTGCTGATAGACGAGGACGCGGAGTACGCCTCAAACCTTGATACGTCAGATATTACGATTCCCGAAAACACATTGCGAAGAGTTAGAAAGAGCATGGCAATGGAGGAAAAGGGCGCTTCCCGTTATCACACTCCGACTTGGCTTAAAAGGACGGTCGCGGCAGTCTTTTGCTTTTGTATTCTGACTGTTGCCGCTTGTATGGCTTTCCCTAATGTCCGTGCAACACTTTTTAGGATATTAATAAACGACAAAGGGAATCACGCCGACGTATTTTATAATTCCGAAAAGGACGTCCCAAAATTCCTGGAGGATTATCGCGAGCCGACTGTTTACCCGAGTGATGCCGAAAGACGGGTGATAATGGAGGGGCGAAATATGTATATCGTGGGCTACTATAAGGATGGCGAGCGGGTTTTGGTCTGTCAGCAAATGATAATAGCAAAGAATCCCGCAAAACTTAACAATGAGCACTGTAAAATAAGCGACACAAAGGTGAACGGCTTTGATGCCAAGCTTTTTGAATATGATGACGGTACAAAGACGCTTACTTGGCACGATGACTCATACGCATATATTATTTATTGCCATTCTTCGATTCTTGACGCAAAATACGTTATTACTGTTGCGGAAAGCATAGAATAAAATAAAATTTTTTAAAAAAATTGAAAAAATTGTAAAAAAACAGAAATGAAATCATTGCCCGATTTGTTATATTATAACAGAGAGGGTAAAAAATGCACGGAGGTGATGATTTAGAGACGTTAAGACGAAGATAGCTTTCTTCCTCTTAAAACAAAGCTTGCAGGACCCCCCTCAGTCTTTCGGGCGTGCGACGAAAGGACAATTTTATGAATACAAGGAAAACGGCAATTATATTGGTGCTCTGTATACTTGCATCGTCACTTGCACTTACCGTATCAGCTGCAGTCCCCGAACCTGTTATACCGCGATGGGACAATTCTTCCGGTGCTACAGCTTATTTGTCTTTTAATGGGAATGTAGGCACAGTAGAGGCTTATATTGTTGGAGCGACAGGAGTTACCAACATTGACGCAACCGTAACTCTCTATTACAAAACCTCCGCGGGAGAATGGATAGAGATCGCAAAGGACTGGCACTATAGTGAGAACCAAGACTCTTTAACCATAAGCGAAACATTTATCGGTATCAGAGGCAGAGAACACAAAATAGTCGTTGATGCAACACTTACTAAAAACGGAGTTACAGAAACCGTGTCAGACAGTGCGACAGCTTTGTGTCAGGGACACTGAATATGAGCGGAAATTACCGTAAAGTACGTTTAATGTATTCGACAAAATAATAGGAGGGTTTAAATGAAAAAAATTACGATTTATTTGCTCTTGGTCACTCTACTCATAAGTGCGTTTAGCTTTTGCGTTTCTGCGAACGTTAACGTTTCTGTCAATAACAGAGCAGTAGGAGTTGTAGATGACGCTGTTTATTGTATTTCAAATCAGGCAAGCGGAAAGTATTTAAACGTTCATATGGGAAATGACAATGATGGAACAAACATATATCAATGGACTAAGGACTATTCCGTAGAACAGATGTTTAAGCTTGTTTATGACTCAAGTCAGGCGGCATACCGCATATATGCTATGTGTAGTTCAAACGGTACAGACAAAGTGCTCAGCGTAAATCAATCCAACAACATGGTGGTTTCCGGATGTAATGTACAGCTTTATTCCTCCGGTGACAATTCGGCTCAGCTTTGGTATGTCACAAGACAGTCAAACGGCAAATATGTTATTACAGCAAAATCCAATATGGCAGTTGCTCTTACCGCTTACGGATCCTCAAACGGTACATCAAGCGGCACAACGGCGACCTCCGCGGGTAACGTTTTTGTTTCGTCTTATGCGGGTGCTTCAAATCAGATGTGGACGCTGGAAGAGCTTGCATCAGGCGACTACGATGAATTGGGATTTCAATATATGTTTGCTTCATCGTATAACAATTACCGGATATCCTCGGGTTATAAAATGAGAACTGACCACTTTGGATTTGATATAACCAATTCTGCCGGAGATGCGGCGACGTACGGTCATATAATAAACAACGTATACGAAGGAAGAGTAGTAATGAAATCCGAGACAAGTGCAACAGCAGGCAAATATATTGTGGTTGAGACAAATGCCATTGACCCTTTAACCAGTAAAAGGATAAGAGTGCGATATTTACATATGAGTGAGATCAGTCCGGATATAGCTCTATATTCAACTGTAACAACGGGACAGTATATCGGTAAAGTTGGGAATACCGGTCAGGTTTATCCAACGCCTCATAAAAACGAAGAATGTAATAGTGGTAATATAGGTGGATCTTGTCAGAATCCAAGTTATTGTGCTACTTGCGGAACGCACCTTCATTTTGACGCAAATTACGATGGAAGCCTTTCTGCAACAGCTACCAATACGGTCAATCCACAAAGATTTTTCCCGAATGTCCCGTTTTTTGGAAATTTATCATCGTATGATTAATTAAACAAATTTCATATATGCTAATATAACTTTTATTGAGAAAGGAGACGACTATGAAAAACAAATACTATTTTTCTATTACACTTATACTTATGCTCTCGCTTCTTCTTGCCTCTTGCTCAAGGAATGCGGTGAAAATGTCTGATTCTACTGCTTTAAACATCGAAATACAAGAGCCTTCCGCTACGGAAGAGACGCCGATTGAGGTTGAGCCTGAGATAATAGAGGATTTTACAGTCAGCAGTGAAAATTCCGGAATCGGAGGAAGTGCTCGCGATGAGATATCCACCAAATATACTTTTTTGTTTTACGGAGTCCCCTCTTATTTTGGAGAACTTGTTGAAGACAACACGATATATGACCAGTGGGTCGACTCATTTGAATGGAGTAAAAGGGGAGAAAAACGTTCTATGTGGGAAGCTACACTTCTTGCGGGCGTCGAAGAACTGAATATTCCCAAGGATGCATTTTTAAAAATAAATTCCGAAACAGGTTATATTTTTACCGAAGAACAGATAAATGCTCTGTATTCGGGTGACATAAAAGAAGTCAACAGATGCTTTGCCAATAAATATTCCTTAGTTGTTGACGGAGAAATATATTCACTTGAATGGCTTGCAACCCACAGCGCAAGCGACTACAAAAAGCACGGTATTGAATATGAAGACCTTATTGCCGATGATTACCTGTTGAGAATTAATAAATCTGAATTCGCTTTTGCTTGTGTGCCTATCGTTATGAATGCCAAAGTGTTAAATCCGGACTTTAACTTAAGCGGCTTTGTACCTCTCAGAGAGCTTGAATTTAAACCTTCATTCTACGTCATTCCAGAAGAGTTGCGTAAAATGGTAACCGATGAAGAGTATGAAGAATGGGCAAATGAATTTCTCGTCGAGGACAATTATGGGGCGCGAGATTTCTCGGAATTTAACGTTATAAATTTTATTGTCGATAACAAGCTTGACCTTAACAAGCTACAAGGAATTATACCTGATGAGGCTCTTACATCCCTCCGTTCCAAAAATAAGGAGGCACTTCTTGATTTCTACAGAGTGGGTGATATTCCCGATACCTTTTCTATAAAAAAGGGAGATGAGATATACACCGTTGATTGGCTTTCCACCAAAACCATACAGGATTACGAAAAGCATGGAATTACAATCGAAGATCTGGAAACCTTAATTCGTGCGCTTGAACCAGACCACGGATATCGCAAAGAATACAGTTATATATTGGGGTGTTATCGCCGAATGCTTAACAATGCAGGACTTATTGACTCTTTGGATCACACTCATAACCAAGGCTTACATAGTTAACCGTGAAAGATCAAGTCTGCCTTTTTCGGCAGACTTGTTTTTATAATATAAGTTTAAAAATGTTAAAATGTTGATTTATTCACAAATTTATGGTATAATCGAATCAATAGAAAAACTTCCGTTTGAGAAAGGAGACACTATGAAACGTACACACTTTTTGATCGTCACACTTTTACTTATTCTTTCGCTTCTTCTTGCCTCTTGCTCAAAGAGTGAAGAAAAAGCACCGCCTTTGGAAGATGAAGCCTACGCGACATCCGATGACTTAGACGTTGTAAATAAAGATGACGGAAAAAGTGAGATTGAAGAAAGCGAAGAGTCTGCCGATGATGTATGGTTAAAAGATTATTACAAGGACTCAAAGTATTATTTGTCTCTGTTAGAGGACGAAACACAATACGGATCCTTAAAAGAACATGCATTTAGTCAAATGTTGAACAAGACCGTGGCTGAAAACAGACTCGAACGGAATAATATCGACTTCGCTGAGGTTAAGTGCGTTGATAGAGGCCTTATTAACGGCAAGAGTTACATAACCGTTATACTCAATGCGGATGATTTTGACAAGAGCACTTGGCGAAATGCAGACTATGATAAGGCAATAGATGAGATGGTTAAATATTTTTATAGCCATTATTCTCCTGACGGTGCCCTTAGCTATTCACTTCGTGTGTTTTTAAAGCCGGAAGAAGGACCGAGTGTATTTGCTGTAGACTATTTTAATGAATACGATAAAAGTTGGGAGGGAGTTGAAGCTATAAGCCCTGAACAGGAATCAGAGGTGGAAAAAACGGCTCGTGAGATTCTCGGCTCGCACGGCTTAAAGTTTGACTATGTCTATTGCATCGACGGGCATTTGCGTATTTACGTGGAACGTGAAACGAAGCCACTTGAAAGGGTGGTTCCCGAGCTATACTTTTCTTTAAAAGAGAGCGGACTTGACCGATTTATGAAAAGTATATATCTTTACACAAGAAACGAGCAAAAGAACACGTTTACCGATAAGTACGGCTTTTTTTACACGTATAACGATGACTTTTCTCAATATCCCGAAATGACCGAAGATGCCGTAAGATTGAATTTTGAATCCTCGGTCAAAAAATACGAAGCGCTGTTTCAAGAAGTTCTTGAAACCGACTTTGTGTATCATGAGGGCTATGTTGAAATAGTGCTGAGGGAAAAAGAGGATAAAAACACAGAGAAGGAATTTTTGGAAATTTGCGAGAATCTTTCAGCCCCTTTCACGGCAACTCTGTTAAATGCCAAGGGAGAAGAGGTATATTTTAAAGCCGCTGATAAGGAACAAAATTTCTGGGCAGTATGGCAGGGCGCAAAGTATTACGTACACATAAATGGCGGTCCTGCTCCATTCCCACCGCTAGGCGAATGTAGCTATTAATGCAAGTGCTGATTTAAAAATGCACGCCACAATAGAAAAAATCAAGTCTGCCGAGGCAGACTTGATTTTTTTATTAATAAGCGATTTGTCAAAGTTGCTTGTTTAAGTTTTCCTTAAATTTGAGCATTGGTGAATAACAGACACCCAAGGAAGATTTTATTTTCGCGTTGGCTTGACATTTACAGAAGGGTCTATATCACCGTTTATTTCACCGTTTGCATCTTCAAAATTTTTGATGCTTTCTCTTATTAAAACAAGAACGTGACTGTTGACACTTCTTCCTTCGTAGTCGGCAATGTATGAGAGCTTGTCAAGCATTTTTTCTTCTATACGGATAGATACACTTTTTATAGCCATAAAATCACTCCAAAATAAACATATTATATATTTATTTTATATAAAACATATGATATAATACGAAAATAGATATACCGTATATCTATTAAATTTTTTTCGAGGAGTGAATAATATGGAAGATTTGCAGATGTTTACCTGTTGTTTTTTTGGACATAGAAAAACAGAGCATACAAAAGAGCTTGAGGAGAAGCTTTTGTCGGTGCTGGAGGCGCTTATTGTAAATAATGGGGTGAATAGGTTTCTTTTTGGAAGTAAAAGTGAATTTAATTCTCTTTGTTATGAAACGGTAACAAAGCTTAAATCACGGTATCCCGATATAAAGAGAATTTATGTCAGAGCAGAATATCCTTACATAAACGAAAACTACAAAAAGTATATTTTAGGAATGTATGATGAAACGTATTATCCCGACAGTGTTTTAAGTTCGGGCAAGGCAGTTTATATAAAACGTAATTATGAAATGATTGATAAAAGCTTATTTTGTGTGTGCTATTATGATGAAAGCTATATTCCAAAGGTAAGCGGAGCACAAAGCGGTAAAAGCGGCACACGAATTGCATATGAATATGCATTAAAAAAAGAGGCTACAGTAATAAACCTGTTCAAGTGAAAAAAATCAAGTCTGCCGAGGCAGACTTGATTCTTTTAAGGGAACTCTATTAAACAAGCTCGCCGTTTTACTTTGCTTGAGCGGATATTTAGGCTCTGATAGGCGAGAGTTGATGCGGCGCTCACCGCTTTAGATAATTTCGATTCCGAGAATATCGCAGAGGTTTGTGATAACTTCGGTATTATCGCCGTATGATACGATGTAGTGCTGGCACATAACGTTTTCGGCAAATTCCTCAACGTCCTCAAGCATAATTTCAAGACCGGGAAGCTGGGGTGCGGGTTGTGTCCAGCCTGCCTCCTCCCACTTGCGTGGGGTGATAGCATCGCCTGTTACCATGTGCATATAATATTCACCGTCAACACAGGTGAGACGGCAAAGGGTAACCTTGCCTGTCTTTACTTTACTTACGTTGAGAATGCCTTCAGAAAGCTCACCGAACGCCGCAGGCATAACGGTAACGTCTCCGTCAACTACTTCAGCGGGTACGTAGTCGGGAACGCCTGCGAGCACTCTATCCTCAAAGAACTCGTAGAACTCAAGATATACGGCACACTGACCTGTGAGGTACTTGACCATAAGCTGAGTGATGTTACCGAGAGAATCGTTTTCGGGAATCGTGCAGAGCTTTGCTTCATCCGAGAGAAGCATAAAGATGGGAGCGGGAGGGAAGCCGAGAAGCTTCTTCATACCGTCAACGTCCTTAAGTGATATTGCGTCATATCCTCTCTCGTCACAGATAGCCTTTGTTGCAAGATAGTAGCCCGCAGCCTTTTTCATGCTTTCGGGATTAGCGGGCTTCAAGAACTTCCACTTGCTCATGCAGTTCTTGATAACTTCTTCCTTTTCCGCATCTGTTATCTTCTGATATCTCTGCTCGATTTCAAGCATTTCAAAGGTCTCGATTTCGGGACCTATCTCACGCTTGAGAGAAGGACCGTCAACCTGAGTGCCGTAAAGGTTCATGTCACGATAGCCCGCCATACCGCTTCTTGCGTGACGAAGCTTTGCGGCAGCGCCCGCGGCGATAGCGTAGTTCTTTACCTTCTCAACCTTAGAGGGAACACCGACGATGTCGTAAACGTACTTGAAGGTATATCCGAGATCCCAGAAGGTCTTACGTATAGCGGTGGTTCCCGCCTGATCGGCGGTGGTAACAAGTCTGTCGCCCTCGACCCATCCGCAAAGTCCCCAAAGTACCATGGGCTTTTCGCGGAAATGCTCTGTAACCTTTACTACTGCGTGAGTGGGTATCCAACCCGCGATACATACGACGAGCACATCAAATTCCTGACCCTTGAGAGCTGCAACTGCCTTCTTTATGTCCTTTTCCTCGTAGTCGTCTGTTACGGGGAACACGCTGATAAGATCAAGCCCCGCCTTTTTAAGGCTTGCTTCTGCCTCACTGCACTTCTTAACGATTATTTCGGCGGGAGTATTTACTTCTCCAAAGCCGACAAATGCTGCTTTTACCATGTTAATTTTCCTTTCTTACGTTTAATATATCATCATATTTTACAAAATTTTTATATACATCCGAATAGTCTTTTTCTGTCGGCGTATAGCTCCTTGAGGTTTTTATCATCTCAGCTGCCTTTTCTACCGACTCAAAGATTCCGGCACCTACTCCCGCAAGAATTGCCGAGCCGAGACACGCAGTTTCGCTGTTTTCGAGTGTGGTAAGCTTAACCCCTGTCATATCCGATTTCATCTGACACCAAAGAGAACTCTTTGAGCCGCCACCCATGACTCGTATCTCATCGACTTCAACTCCGAGCGAATCGAGATTGTTCTTTAAAACGCAAGCGACCGATTCCATAATACTTCGCGCAAGGTGGATGGGGGTGTGCTCTGTTGTAAGTCCCGTAAAGCTTCCGCGTGCATCTGGATTATATTTCGGCATTGTTGAACCACAAAGATAGGGGAGGAATACAACACCGTCGCATCCGACGGGAATCTTTTCGGCTTCATTGTCAATATCTTTAAAGCTCATATCTTTAAGGAACGCATCTTTGTACCATTTCAGCGCCATGCCCGCCGTCGGACTCCATGAGAGAAGACAGTAGGAATTGTCAAAGCTGTAGTGACAAGGCGTGAATGAATCCTCGCAAAACTCAGGAACATTGTCAGTCGGTACGTATATTGCCATCGTGGTGCCCGTCATCTCGCTGACGATTCCTTGTTTTACGACACCCGCACCGATTGCGCCCGCAACCTGATCCATGGCGGAGGTTATAACTTTGATTCCCTCATACTCGCCAACGTTTACACCGCTGTTTTCAAGTGTAGGGAGCATATCACGGGAAACTCCGATAAAGTCGAGCATCTCATCCCACCAGTCGGAACGGTTTATATCAAAATACACAGAAGAGGACTGGAGAGTCTTTTCGGTGACGAATTTCCCTGTCAGGTGATAAAGGAGAAAGTCCTCAAGAAGGAAGACCTTCTTTGTTTTCGCCCACACCTCGGGCTCGTTTCTTTTTACCCAGAAAAGCTTGCAGGCGGGCCAAGTAGCTGTTACCTCGGGCTGTCCCGTCACTTCGTACACTTTCTTTCTTGTGAAGTGCTTTTCGATTATTTTCGCTTCTTCCGTGGCGCGGTTGTCAAGCCATACGATAGCGTTTCTTACGGGGACACCGTTTTCGTCTGTGAGGATAAGAGTTTCACACTGGGTGTCGATGGCAAGAGCGTCAACCTTGTGTCCCTCTCTTACCTTGCTGATTATTTCTTTTAAAAACTCAAGATACTTTTCGGCCTTAAGCTCAACTGTGTTTCCCGAAGAAATGAGCGTGTAGTCAATGAGCGCCGAATCAAGAACCTTGAGTGACTCGTCAAAAAGCTGTGCTTTGACGGAGGTGGTTCCGTAATCAATTCCAAGTAGCTTCATAATATTTCCTTTATGCATAGTAATAATTAATTATACGATAAATTACGCCCCATGTCAATGGATAACTTACGGTTTTCTCGGTTTACGAAAATATTTCGTAAACTATCGATCATTTCTTGACGATTATCAAAGTATGTGATACAATATAGATAATAACAGTATTCGGAGAAGAAAATGAATATAGACGAGAGAAAAAACAGAATATCCGAGCTTTTGAAGGAAAACGGGACAGTCAAGGTCACATACCTGTCCGAGCTTTTCGGAATATCGGAGGTAACGGTGAGAAGTTACCTTGCGGACATGGAGAGCAAAGGTCTCCTTTCCCGCGTTCACGGCGGTGCGATAAGCTCGTATAAGCCTTATTGCAGTATGAATTTCAATCAGCGCCTCGAAACGAACAAGAACGAGAAGAACGGCATTGCCGCAAGGGTAGCCGAAATGATAGAGCCCGACGACACGGTGATGCTTAATTCGGGCACCACAACACTTCTTGTTTTTCGCCATTTGCCAATAGACTATAACTTGAAGATCGTTACAAATTCCATATCTATCGCCCTTGAGGCGGCGGCAAATCCCAACTACAGCGTAACACTTGTGGGAGGGGCGGTCAATGCGAAGTATCAGTTCTCTTATGGGCCCGATGCCACAGAACAGCTTGAAAAATATCATGCAGATAAGCTTATTTTGTCGGTTGACGGAATTGATTTTGCAGAGGGCTTTTCCACTTATTATGATGAAGAAGCATTTTTAGATAAAACGATGATAAAAAATTCCGAGGTCACGATAATTGCCGCGGACGGAAGTAAATTTCGCCGACGTGCCTTTGCAAAGATCTCGGGGCTTGAGTGCGCTGATAGGATAGTTTCAAACTGTGTCCTCACAGATGAGGAATTGAAGGTGCTCTCGGATAACGAAATAGGATATATAAAGGTATAAAAAACAAGAGAAGCGTTAAAAACGCTTCTCACTTTTTATTACTGACTCAAAGATTAAAATTCTAAAGCCTTTTATGAGTCAAGAGCTTCCGCTTCCTTGTGATATTTGTTCGCTCGATTGATTATAAATTGCATTACAATCATTATAAGCACGATAAGCGAAATGCCGATGTAGATTGAAATGTTGTAGCTGTTTGTCAAGTCGTAACAGAGGTTTGACAGCGGAGAGCCTACCGCATATCCTGCAGTGTTTGCCGAAACGATGATGCCGAGTACCTTGTTAAAGGACTTCTCTCCAAACAGGTCTCCCGCGATTATTGGAAGCATTATCGTCTCAAGGGGAAGTGCGAGTGATGAGAAGATTCCGTATATCATGGCAAGCACTTTACCCTCGGGAGAATTTGTGACAAGCACAAGCGCCGTCATGACTACCGCAGATGTAACATAGCAAATACCTGTTGTTACACGAAGGCCGAATTTATCATAGAGAAATCCGACAAGGAACTTGAAGAAGGTAAGTGCTACGGAGTGAATGGCAAGCACGTCGGTTATGTAGCTCTTGTCAAGTCCTGTTGACTCCATGTGAGGTGAGGATATACCGCTGATACCTTGAAGTGTCATACCCGTTAAGAAAATGCAGGCAATGGCAAGCCAGAAGTAAGCAGTTTTGACCGTCTTGGAATACTCTATTCCCACCCAGCTTCTTCCACGCGACTTCTTTTTTGATATGTTTGAGGTATCGGTATCGTTGGGAGAGGATTTGAAGAAGACGAGAACAAGTACTGCTACCGCAATGAGTATTATTATAACAGCACGGTAGGCATCTCGATATCCGAAGGGATTCCCGTCACGGTTTATCATATATCCGATAAATTTCATGGCAACCGCACCGAAAATGCCGTTTGAAGCAAGTATTGCACCCATGATGGTGCCCTTGTTTTCCCGACACCACACGTTTACAACGTAGCCTATCATGGTAGTAGTTGTCCATGAGAAGCCAAGTCCCAGGAATACGCCTCCGATATAGAACGTCCAAAGCTCTGTCGCGAATGAATAGATAAGATTTGCCGTAATAAGACAGGTAAATCCTGCAAATATCAGCTTTTTAGGACCGAATCTCGCAATAAGAGTTCCAAAGAACAAATTAATAATCGCGGTGGATACAAACCTGAAGGTGTTGGTAAAAGCATAAGCGCTTCGAGCAAAACCGAGAGCATCTTTACTTGTTATTGCAGAAATATAAAGCTGTCCGGGCGATGAACAAAAGCCAAGCGATACGCCTACCATGATGAAGCAGAGCGCCACCATTACCCATTTGTAATTGAATTTTGTTTTGCGTTCGGTTTCCAAAACTATTACCTCTCTTTTAGTCTATTACTTCTACCGTTCTGTTGTAGAAGGATTTGAGAGCGGCGGTTGCAAGAGTGTGAGACAGAGCGGTTTCCTCGGGCGTGAAGAGACCGAAGGGAACGTCAATTCCCGAATACTCAAGTATAAATGCCGCAATCTGCTGTTGAATAGCATCGGTAAAGCCGAACTCAAAGATAGGTCCTGTAATGGTGGGAATCATGGGCTTATAGCCGATGATAATTCTGTTCCAGGATTGCTCTTTGCCCCAGGAGGATGTGTAATGGAACGCCCCCGCATCGTCACTTGAGAAGCGTGCACTGCAGTCCATGCCGTAAATTTCAAAGAACCAACGGTTGGTGGAGCCGGGTGCCATACGCTTTGTTTCAAATGTCATGGGTATCTCATCCCCGTCGGAGTTGAGAGTGGTCGCAAAGATGGTGCAGTTGTCAAAGGTATCACATACCGCTCTTCCGCCCTTGCCATCGGGACGGTCTTTAACGATGTTTGAAAAATGTGCTCTTACCGTCAAGGGCTTAAAGCCGAGACGGAAGGGAACGTGCTGAGTGTGTATGCCAAGGTCTCCGAGACATCCGTATTCGCCGTTGAATTTAACTGTACGCTTCCAGTTGATGGGCTTTTCAAGATCCATGTCACTGCAGTGGTTGAAGCCGCAATGAATTTCGAGAACCTTTCCGAATTTACCCTCACGGTACCAGTTGATCATTGTCTGCATTGCAGGGTAGTAGGGGAATTCACTGCAGCAACGAACAAAGGTGCCGGGGTTATTCTTTATAGCCTCAAGAATTTTCTCATTTGCCTTTTTGTCAATACCGAAGGGCTTTTCACCGAGTAGTGCTTTACCGCTGTTGATGATGTCGATATAGAACTGCTCGTGAAGATTGTGAGGAACGGCACAATAAATTGCGTCAATGTCCTCCTTGTCAAGAAGCTCTTTGTAATCGGAGACGGAATACTTTATTTCGGGAAAATTCTTCTGAAACCATTCCATCTCCTTGGGAACAACAGAGCATATGCCAACGATCTCAGGACGAGGAATGTCGGGGGTCAGGTGACACCAGCGAGCAGCCGCAGAGGCAAACTCACGCGCCATAAGTCCGCATCCGATAAGTCCGAACTTTACAGTTTTCATGTTATTATAATCCTTTCGTGTGCGTTATGTCAATGAAAAAAACACCTGTATTTATGGATTTTTTCCACATCAATCCCACATGGAATTGATCTCCTTAAGTGTCTTGCGAACGAGAAGGTCACCGCCCTCATGTCCTGCCGTACCGCTGGAAACGTATGCTGAGTAGTGGCTGCCATTTTCAGCCTTTTCGGTAGGGAGGTATCCGAATGAGCCGCAGGAGAGCTGAATGAGGAAGGTCTGTTGAGCTGCACTTCTTGCTCTTATCTTGTTTCCGTAGTCAAGGAAGAGCTCGTAGGGGTTGGTAGCAAATGCAACGTTACCGAGACGTAAAATGTGTATTTCAATTTCCTTGGAGTTTACGGTCTGCTGGAGTCTGTAGCGCACGATAGTACCTGCGTGAACATGCATTCTCGCATTGTCCTTAAAGTTGAAGGAGCCGTCGGACGCCTGTACAAATTTTTCGATAGCTTCAATAGCCTTGTCTTTTTCAGCGATAGTAACACGGCGAAGAGGCATGTCAAGCTTTATCACCTTGTGGCAGAAGGGAGCTTCTGCAGTATATTCGGAAACGTCCTCAAGAGCCCAGAAAATTTCTGTTGAAATTCTTCTTGCGGCAACCTCACAACCCTTGATGTCAAACATTGAGGGGTCGGCGGCTCTGTATTTGGGATCGATTCTTTCAATGTTGGGGTCATTGATAGGAGTTTCAGGCTCAACCCAACGAATCATATCACGGGGACACTGGTCACCTGCGGGAGCAACGAGACCGAGAAACTGAATGTCATCTCCGAACTTTTCACGAAGGTTTCTCTTAACCTTGCCCATGTAGTCTGAGGAGATGAAGTTTCTGTGCTCAAGCACCTGTGCAGGACAAGCAATGTTGGCGATAACACCGGTAAGCTTCTTGCTTGTGTCATATGTGAAAAGAAGCTCGATACCAGAGTCATTACCACCCTCGAGCTCGGTGAAGTTTGCCATATCAACGTCGCCCCACATCTTAGCCGAGCCGTCATCATAGCATACTCTTCGGCACATACCGATAGCCGCACGTCCGAATCCTTGAGCAAATAAGCCCTCGCGTCTGTTTTCCCAAGCCTCAAGAGCTGCTGCGGCAATCTTGTCCGCAAGGTACTCGTGAGCCTCGTCTCCCTTGAGAATCGTTGGGTCATCGGAGGATACAAGCTTGTTATATTGAGCCTTTTCCCCCATAAGCTCCTGAAGTACCGAGAGGGTAGCGCCTGCTCCGTCGCTTCTGTTCGAGTATCCCATGGAGGTATGGGTATGAATAGCACTTACCATTACGTTTTCGACGGGGAAGTCAACCTTTCCTTCAAGACGTTTGCGAACGCTGTTGAGAAGGGCAGTGCCTGTAGAAACAAGGTCGCATACACAGAATATCGCACTGGTGTTACCGTCGTCAAGTGCGAGTGCTGTTACTGTAATAGGCGTTTCTACAGAGTCGGAGATTCTTTCGTAAAACTGTCCGACGAGCTCAACCTTGCGGCCTTCAGGAGTGAGGTCTATCTCACTCCAGCCAATTTTTATCTTATTCATAATAATTTACCTCATTAATATCCAAAATGCTTTTCGGTTTCACAGATTGCTTCTTCGATGATGTCAAGACCCTTGAGAGCCGCCTCGTCATCGAGAATCATGGGAGGAGACATACGGAGGATGTGTCCGGAGGGTACCCATGCAAGACCCTTCTCAAATGCCTTCTGGTAAATCATTGTACCTGCCTCAGCGAAGGGCTCCTTAGTCTCGCGGTCCTTAACAATTTCGATTGCCTGGAGACAGCCGATTGCACGAACGTCACCGATGATCTTGTGATCAGCCATCATTTTCTGCATCTTTTCAAGCATGATCTTTCCGAGGTGTTCACTGCGTTCGTTGAGGTTTTCTTCTTCAATAACCTTGATGGATTCAAGAGCCGCTATACAAGCCATGGGGTTTCCGCCGTAGCTGGAGGAAGCGGAAATCTTTTCGATAGCGGGAGCAAGGTCCTTGGAAACTGCAAGTGCTGTTACGGGGAAGCCGTTGCCAAAGCCCTTACCCATTGTGGTGATGTCTGCGGTCACGTTCCAGTGATCCATAGCAAGCCACTTACCTGTTCTTGCCATACAGTTGAGAACCTCGTCAGCAAAGAGGAGGATGTCTCTCTTGTCGCAGAGTGCACGGAGTGCGGGGATGAAATCGTCGGGAGGAATGATGGAACCGCCCCAGCCCTGTACAGGCTCGAGTACGATAGCCGCAACGTTCTTGCCGCCGTTACCGCAAGCGTTGTCAAGCATTCCTTCAATCATCTTTATATAAGGAGTGGAATCCTTCCATGCTTCCTCGGGTGTTCTTCCGAAGAAATCACGGTAGGGATTGGGACGGGGAACGAGCATGAAGCCGGGTGCTCTCATGTGTGTGTCAGGTCCAACTACCGCGAGGGAGTTTGCACCGTAGGTCTTTCCGTGGAAGTCACGCCAGAAGGAGATGAACTCCTGCTTGCCTGTTGCCGCTCTTGCGCATCTGAGACCCGCTTCAACCGCGGTCGTACCGGAATCATAGAACTGGAAGCCGCCGAAGCGTCCGCCTGTTACCTCATGCATCTTTTCAACAAGCTCCATCTTTACCTTTGTGGTAAAGTCGTGACAGTTCATGAGCTTCTTGGCCTGCTCTGCAACCGCTTCACTGATCTTGGGATGGCAATGTCCGAGACCTGTTACGTAGATACCCGAAGAAAAGTCGAGATATGTATTTCCGTCAACGTCACGAAGCGTGTAGCCGAAGCCTTCCTCAAATGCAACGGGGAAAAGCTTAACCTGACTGGAATAGCCCTTCATGTACTTTGCGCATCTTTCATGATACTCGATGGATTTGGGACCGGGAACTGCGGTCACGATGTTGGGAACTGTGTTAAGATCCATCTTTGCCCAATTCTTACTCATAATTATTACCTCATTTTTATAAATTTTTGTCTGGCGAAAAAACGCCTTCTTTTACAAATACAATTATACACTCAGAAAGCTCAAGTGTCAATACCTTTTCTTTCGAAATTCTTTCGTTTTGCTTTTGATTTTGTTGCGCAAAATCTGTCTTGTCTTCTTGGAAGAGGTGTGATTCAAACGAATTTTCATTGACTTCATTAAAAAAATATGATAAAATTAATAAAAGGAGGTTGACACAGAATGCGTGAAAACTTTGAAGTGAAAAAGAAAAAAACAGACCCGAGGTTTAAAAGAGCGTTTGCGACAAACATATTTAAAACTCTCGTGTCATATGTTCTTGTAAGCCTTCTCGGATATCTGTTTTATATGCTTTTGATTAATGCTTCGAATATTCAATCCCCCAAAGGGGCTATGTGGAGGACGGTCGCCCTCAGCGTCTTTATGTTTGTCGTGCTTGTTGATCTTTCTGTCAGGATATTTATGCTCCCTGTGAAGGACGAGCGTAGCATTGATGAAATGAAGGAGATAGAAAAAAAGCAAAAGGAGTGCGGATACACTCTCGATTTTAAGGCATATTTTACAGACGAGATGAAGACGCGCATTTGGGGAAGCTTTGTCCTCGTGTTTGTGCTTCAGCTTCCGCTCATTATAAATTACTCAATGGTTTCATGGGCAGAGGGCTTTAGTATCTACACTTCTCCTATAAGTGTGTATAAGTTTTATACTCCTTCACTTTTTGTTTGGGAGCTTCTTGGCGATGCCTGGATTCTTGCTCCTATACTCTTTTCACTCATTTACGCTGTCACCTTTTCCTATTTGCTTTATCGCGCTCAAAGAGGACGAATTCCCCCAAAGCCCGACTGGTATGGAAAATAAAACGCCTCCGACAACTAAGAGTAAAGTTCTCCTCGCACACAATTTTCAAGGAAGGCTTTTGTGTTACACGTAAATTGCGATGTAATTTCCAAAGTAAAAAAAGTTTTGCCCAACTTCAAAAAAGTTGGGCAATTTTTTATTTCATAGTAATTAAACAAGCTCGCAGTTTTACTTTGCATGAGCGGATATATTAGGGTTATGATAGGCGAGAGTTGATGCGACTCTAACCGCTTTTTATTTCGTTTTTTTGTTATAGTTTACCGCGAATACGCCTGCACAGATAAGGATTATGGCTACAAGATAGTTGAGTCTGAAGATATTTTCGTGAAGAACGATACCCGACATGATAACTCCGAAGATGGAAATAAAGAGATTGAATACGGATATCTCCGATGCGGGGAAATACTTTAGAGGAACAAGTGACAAGACGTATGCAACGGCAGAGATGACCGCAAGGGCTGTAAGACAGAGAATAGCTTTTGCATTTACCGTATTTATTCTTCCGCCCGAAATAAGCGCAAAAGCCGTTAAAAGTATACCTCCGAAGAGCTGACCGAAGCCTACAAGCTTTGTTGCGGGAATTTTGTTTGCAGAGAATATCGCGATGAAATAAGCCGCTGTCTGACAGAGTGCGGCAAGCGTCATCATGCCTTCCCCGTCAAGGGTAAATACAAAAGTGAATCTTTCGGTGCTTGTTGCGGCTACTCCCGCAAAGCCTATGATACATCCCACGACCTTGAGAAGAGTGAGCCTGTCGTTTTTCAGGAAAAGCCCTCCGAATATCACCACTATAAAAACTCCGAGCTGATCGAATATTGCGCTTTTTGAGGCATCAATGTTTGAAATAGCAATGAATGTTGCGGCATATTGAACGGATGTTCCGAGGATTCCGTACAGGAAAATTGAGGGCAGCTCCTTTTTTTCAAGAGTTATACTTTGCCTCCCCTTGAAAAAACTGAAAACGATGATTCCCATACCCGAAGCCGTGAACCTTATACCCGCCACGAGTGCCTTCGACATATCGTCTGTGATTTCAAAGCCGTCCATACAAAGCTTAACCAGAGGATATGCAGTCCCCCACAGCAGTGTATATATCATTGCTATTATAACGACACCTTTTTTTGTTTTGAAAAGCTCTGTCATCATTTGTTTCTGTTCAATTTATATATATTGCCTTTCTTATAGTACATATCAACGTCTCTGACTCCGATGCTTGTCCTCTGATACTTGTATTTATCGGGAAGTATAAGCTCTGAAGTGTCAATGCCGAGAGCTTCACAAAGCACACGGTTTACCTGTCCTCCGATAAGCTCTGTACCGTCTGCGGTATAGTAATGCGTTTGGTCGTTATGGTATTCGGGATGGTCTTTAACAAGGGAATACAGGTCGTTTATGATAACTCCTCTTTTTGAAAGTACTTCACACGCGGCGGCATTGTATCGCTCAATATCCTTGTTGTATCGCATTTCGAACTCCTTGATATAACCGCCATCCTCAAGAACAGGAGTAGATGTAGCGAAAATGCTTATGGCATTTGGGAAAAGACGTTTAATTCTTTTGTCGATTCTTTCAAGCGTGTTGACGTATGCGTCGATAGTGGTCAGACACTCCTCGTCCTCATATATTCTGAGGGTATCCCACAGACCTGCGTTCCAATGAACAACGTCTGCCTCATCGACTCCGAGATTGTCAAGCCAGGTGTGCATGTGTCTTAAAATATATTCTGCAAAGGAGCAGTTTTCGGCAGGAAAGTAGACTTCTGCAACATTCTGCATGCTTTCTCTTACATATTTGTCATATCCCATACGAATCGAGTCGCCTATCAGTACTATTTTTTTCATTTTTATTCTCCTTTAGTGTGAAAGTCCTTCAGCACGGATTATGTAGGCATTTTGCTCCTCACGGCTCATATTGTTCCACAAGGCATTCCAGCCTGACACGCGCACCTGAAGATTTTTATATTTTTCGGGATGCTCTTGCGCATCCTTTAACGTTTCGGTGTTGAAAATGTTGAATTGAATAGAGATTCCGTTCTGCTTCATGTAGCTCATAACAAGAGCGTACATTGCCTCAAGTCCCGACTCACCGCTTACAGCGGATGGATGAAGCATAACGTCGAGCACGTATGCCTCAGAAAACAGGTATGGAGAGCATTTCAGCGCTGAGTTTATCATGGCAGTAACACCGCGTCTTTCCATTCCTATAACAGGTGCGGAATTTTTAGAAAGCTCTTCTCCCATGCGTCTTCCGTCGGGAGTGGCTTTCGTCTTCTTCCCGTAATTTATAAAGTGCCTTGTAGAAGGAACTCCTACTTTGTAAACACCTCCGCGACTGTTTTTGCGTCCAGTGACATAGAGAGCCATCCATCTGAAAAGAGCAGCGGCATATTTATCAGCCTCATCGTCATTTATACCGTATTTATGCTCTGCTCTGAGTGCCATGAGTCGAAGCTCCTCATAGCCCTCCCAGTTGCTGTCAAGTGCTTTTTTGTATTCTGCAAGGGTAACGACCTTTTTATCAAACACCAGCTCCTTTACTGCAAGAACTGAGTCTATAGCCGTTGCGATGGAGCACAGCAGTATGGAGGAGGTTGGATATTTCACTCCAAATGCGTAGGCATCCACCTTTTTTTCAAGGCTTTGCTCCATGGTTCCCGAAAGCTCGACTGAAGGATTTACCTCGCACACCAAATGCTCGTACTCCCTCGCCATTTCGATTATCGAATCAAAAAGATGTGAAAGCTGTTTTATGAATGCGTTGTAGAATTCGTCAAAGCTTTTAAAGCTATCGATCAGACCTGTATTGAGTCCTACCTGCTCTCCTGTAAGCGTGTCAACACCGTTATCAAAGACCCAGTTTACAGCCTTTGCAACGTTTGCTATGGAGGATATCATGTTTGCCTCATTTGCTCTGACGTGCATTTCGTTGCATCCGCTGATGTCGCAGTCGCGTGCCTCGTCGACTGTTGTGCCGTAGCATGAGGTGAGCGATTTGATGATTCCGGGTACACAGCAGATCACGATACTGCTGTGTCCGCGTCTTATCATGTCAAGCACCTGAAGAATGAGCGACTTCGGTGTTGCGTAATCTATTTTCAGCTGAATCTTGGGATTGTATATTTCAAGACTGTCGTATACTTCAAGTATTTCCTGTGTAAAATGCGAAATATCTGTCTTCCCCGAGAAATCTGTGGCACATAGGTAAAACGGCTGTCCCCAGTAGTTTCCGATTGCTGAGAATTGAAGAAAAAAGTATGCAAGAAACGTCTTTATCTCATCCTTTGTAAATACCCCGTTTTCGGTGTCTCGTTTATAAAAGGGATAAAGGCTTCTGTCAAGGCCGTGACCGAGTGAGCGTACCTGAAAGCTACCGACCGACTCCGAGAACATAAAATAAAGATACATCGTCATCAAAGCATCAAATGTGCTTTGCGGAGCGCCGCATTCAAGAGTCTTAAGACTTTTAAGAACTGTAGGCGATTTTTCACTCGGATGCTCCTCGGTATAATTGATAAGTCTTCCGATGAATCTTATCATTGCGCTGTATTCTATTTCAATGGATGCGAAGAATGCTTCTTCCTTTTTTGTAAGCTCACCATTTGAAAGATGCTTTTCGTGATATCTTTTTGCTCTCTCAAGTATTCCGAAAAAGCCAAGCGAAAGAATATCTTGCCAATCCGGCACAACGTGGTTTGTGTCAAGCCACATTTCAGCGGTTGCCGTTCTTAAAAACAGACGTTTTTTATCATTGAGCGAGGGGCGGGTTTCGAAGACCTCTGCCTCCCACCTGAAAAACATGGGTCTGTCAAGTGCGCGCCCCCAGTTGTAAAGACAGGGAAAATAATCATGCGGATTGAGCGTCACCTTTGCGTTGTCGAGAACAAAGGCAAATCCGCGTGCTTTCAAAAGTGCGCGGTCATCATTTGCGTTTTCCTCCGCCATGCGGGAAAGCGCCTCTTTCATTTCTTCGTCGTCGAGACCTTCGGAAAACTGCGTATCACATCCGTGATATGCGAACCTGTTGAACGGGTCAAAGGCGTTTTTCTGCAAGTGATATTTGTTTTCAATATAAATTCTGTCCTCTGAAGCAATATAGCTCATATTCCTCTCCAAAACATTTGTATTTATCTGTTTTTATTTTATACAAGTGTCATGGATATGTAAATGTATTTATACGCAAGATTTGTGTTTTTGCGAAATATTTTTAAAAAAGAGGTTGCTTTGCATATTATACTGTGATACAATGGAGTAAGAAAAGCGAGGGGAATGGTATGACAAGAACAGAATGGCTGGAAAATTTGTGTGTAAGAGAAATCAATCTTGTGCACAACTACATTGCCGGGATGTCCAATTATCCCATGAAAAACAGCGGAAGAGCACACAACGGATTTTTGTACACGCTGGAAGGCAATGAGACATATCATTTCAAAGACGGGGACGTTTGCGCGTTTCCGAATTCTGTGGTTTTTATTCCCAAAGGGGAGAATTATTCTATAAGCTTTTCGGGAGAGAGGGGGAGCGTTATCTGCTTTGATTTTGAAGCGGATAACTGTGAGGGAATGCGTCCTTTTTCGTTTTCGGCAGACAGCGAACCAAGGCTGGCGTCATTCTTTCTCGATGCTGAGAAAAAATGGCGAGGAAGGAAAAGAGAGTCGCTTGCCGAGTGCAAGGCGTATTTTTACAGTATAGTCTCCTCTCTTATAAGGATAGAACAGCAATCGGGCACAAGCGACGTGTATTCTAAGATATCAAAAGCATTATTATATTTGCAGGATCATTATCTTGATCCCGATTTCAGGATATCCGACCTTTCAAAAATGCTTGGTATAAGTCCTCGATACTTCGAGATACTTTTTTTAAAGGAGTTCGGGATCTCCCCAAAGGACTACGTCAGCCATCTTAAAATGGAGCTGGCAAAGGAGCTTATCTTGAGTGAAAAGAGTTCTATTACAGACGTTGCGTTTAAGCTCGGATATTCGGATATTTATCATTTCACAAAGATATTCAAAGCGAAAACGGGATTTTCTCCGAGCGAGTACAGGCGACGTAATCGATAAAAACTATGAAAGCGGTAGGCTTGGCCTACCGCTTTTGTGACAAAGTCACGGAAAAGTTTTCTTTTTTGGTGTATACTGAGGCCACAAAAAGAAAAGGAGGACAGTTATATGTCACTTATAAAAATAAATAAAGACAACCTTAACAGCTTTGATAAACCTTTACTCATTGATTTTTATGCATCCTGGTGCGGCCCCTGTAAAATGGTTTCTCCCATCATTGAAGAGATAGCGGATGAGAGAGATGACGTTGCGGTTGCCAAGGTGAACGTTGACGAGGATCCCGAGCTTGCGGGTCTTTTCAAGGTGTACAGCATCCCCACGCTTGTGGTGCTAAAAAACGGAAATGAAAGTGCAAGAAGCATAGGCTTCCGTCCTAAGGCTCAGATCCTTTCTCTTTTAGAGAGCTAATTCGCGAAGGCGCTTCTTGTCAAGGAGCTTGACTCCCTCACTTCGCGATACTGATACGATCCCCTCACCGGAAAAGTATTTCAGCATTCGGGACACTACCTCACGGGCAGAGCCCATATAGCGGGCAATCTGCTCGTGGGTTAGCTTTATAGAGTCGCTTTCCGTTTTGCTCGCTTCGTCAAGAAGAAATATAGCAAGTCTTTTGTCCAGACTCATGAATAGGATTTGCTCCATTACCCACATAACGTCCGAAAAACGTGAAAGTGCCGTTTCAAGCATAAAAATTTTCGCTTCCGCAAGACGGGTTGTAAGCGCCTCGATTGCGCACCCGCTCACTATGGTGCATTCGCAATCCTCTTCCGCATCCACAACAACGTCAAAGGTTATGGAATCAAGCACGCAAGATGCCGAAAGCACACACATATCCCCTGAGAAAAGTCGGTAAAGAGTAATTTCGCGCCCGTCCTCGGATACGACGTAAAGTCTGAGACTTCCGCTTTGAACGAGTATCACACCGGTACACTCATTCCCGTCGTGAATCGTTGTGCCTTTTTTAAAGGATACCCTGTGCGCAGTCCTGTAAAAAGTATTTTTATCCCCATCGCTCATTTTCTTCCAAAAGGGGAAGCTTTTTTCAAATAGGGGCGTTAGTTCCTGCTTTTCCATATCCGTCTCCTAAAATCATTCTGAAAATAAGTATAGCACTTGTTTTGAATTTAGTCAATAATGTGACTTTGTCACAGAAAATAAAATTGTTCCGTATTATAATAAAATCACAGTAAAACAAATTTGGAGGAAAAATAAATGATGAACGCAAAGGTGCACAAGCTTTTAAACGAACAGATAAACAAGGAATTTTACTCGGCATATCTTTATCTTGAATTTTCAAATCACTTTAAGGCGTCAGGACTTGACGGATTTGCAAACTGGTATATGATACAGGCACAGGAGGAGAGAGATCATGCAATGCTCTTCTATCAGTATCTGCAAAATGAAAATCAGACCGTAACGCTTGAGGCAATTTCAAAGCCCGACAAGGAAGTAAACTCTCACATGGACGTTTTGAAGGCGGGACTTGAGCACGAGGAGTACGTAACCTCTCTCATAAACGATATTTATGCCGCGGCATATGAAGTAAAGGATTTCCGCACCATGCAGTTCCTCGATTGGTTTGTTAAGGAGCAAGGCGAGGAGGAAACCAACGCCAATGACCTTATCACCAAGATGGAGCTTTTCGGCTCCGACCCCAAGAGCCTTTATATGCTCAATCAAGAGCTTGCAGCAAGAGTCTATACTGCGCCTTCCCTTGTACTTTAAAAAATCGAAGCAGACCGCATTTGCGGTCTGCTTTTTGCCGTTCGGTGACGCCATTCAATATAACAGCCACGGGAATGGTCATATCGTTTGTCATCGACACTCTCGTAAAAAGTTTTCACAATTCCGCATACGTTGTGTTTTATAAGCTGACAGACGAGGAGATAGTAAGAAATATATACTTTTTTGTTAAGAAAAATAAATATTTAACCAATGCTTGCAGGAAATTTATCGACGTGAACTGCATAAGCACTTGACTTCAAGAGGTTTGTAATGTATAATGTTTTTACTATTTTTGTCTTTTACAAGGAGGGCTTATAAATGAATAATAAAGCGTTTTTTGCGGGGGAGATACTACTTCCGAAAAAAGGAACCGATATGTCAAAGTGGAGTGTTGTTGCTTGCGACCAGTACACATCCGAGCCCGAATACTGGAGCTCCGTTTCTTCTTTCGTCGGAGACGCTCCATCAACTCTTAAGGTTACTTTCCCTGAAATATATCTTGAAGATGGCGACCCCGCAGTGCGTATTGAAAATATCAACGCTACAATGAACAAGTATCTTGATGACGGCGTTTTTGAAAATTGCGGTAAAAGATATATTTACGTTGAACGTACCCAGAGAAACGGCAAGGTGCGCCGCGGTCTTATGGGTATTGTTGACCTTGAGGAATATGACTACGCGGTGGGCTCACAGTCAAAGATAAGAGCCACCGAGGGCACTGTTCTTGAGCGCATTCCTCCCCGTGTTAAGATAAGGGAGAACGCTCCACTTGAGCTTCCTCACATAATGCTCCTTATCGACGACAGAGAGAAGAGCGTTATCGAGCCTATTGCAAATTCTTGCGGTCTTGAAGAGGCGTATGACTTTACTCTTATGGAGGATTCAGGCTCTATCAAAGGCTATTTTGTGAGTGAAGCCGAGGAAAAGAAGATAGATGCGGCACTTGCCCGTCTTGCTGACGAGAATGAATTTAACAAAAAGTATTCGGTTGACGGTAAGGGCGTTCTTCAGTACGCTGTTGGTGACGGAAACCACTCTCTTGCAACCGCTAAGGAGTGCTGGAGAAGAGTTAAGGAAACTTTGACCGATGCCGAAAAGGCAAACCATCCCGCACGCTTCGCTCTTTGCGAGCTTGTAAACCTTCACGATGAAGCGCTTGAGTTTGAGCCTATCCACCGTGTTGTTTTCGATATTGATACAGATAATTTTGAAAAGGAGCTTGCCAAGTTCTACGAGCTGTCAAGCGATGCCGAGCAGACCTTCATCATGGTTACGGGGGATGGTGAGAAGAAGATAGGCATTAAGAATCCCAAATCCAATCTCACAGTTGGCTCACTTCAGAAGTTTATTGATGAGTATCTTAAGGCAAACGGAGGCAGAGTTGATTATATCCACGGAGATGAGGTAGTAAAGCGCCTCGGAAGTGAAAAAGGAAACGCAGGCTTCCTTCTTCCCACAATTGCAAAGAACGACCTTTTCCCCACAGTTATCCGTGACGGCGTCCTCCCCAGAAAAGCATTCTCAATGGGACACGCTTGGGATAAGAGATTCTATCTCGAAGTGAGAAAAATTAAGTAAAGCGCAATAAAAACGGTGCATCCGAGAATAAAACGGGTGCACCGTTTTATTCAGCGTTTTCCGTCAAGACAAAAGAGCAACCGCATGCTATAATGATATCACAAACATACAGCGCTGGACGTTTGAATAAAAAATAGGAGGACTGTTCAATGGAAAACAGCGAGCTTATTACTAAAGCATTAAACTATATAAGGTCACAAAACAAGAAAAGTGATATCACTATTGATGATGTAGCAACCCATGCAGGCTTTTCTACAGATTATTTCAATCGTATTTTCTTTGCGCATACCGGATTTAACATAATGGAGTATGTCCGTTTTAGCCGATTAAAAAAAGCGGCACATCTTTTGAGAGGAACAGAGAGCGATATTCTTGATATTGCCTTGGATTGCGGATATGAAGCGCACGAGAGCTTTTCGAGAGCTTTCAAAAACCAATACGGTATATCACCCAGCGAATACAGAAAGAAATATGAGAGAGCAGAAGTATATTACGGTGATTTTTATAACGATACAATAGGCGCAAGATTGTTGCATGAGTTCAAAAATTTCAAAATAGCTGATAGCGATGAAGTGATCGAGTATTTACTTGAAACCGATGCGCTTCGCTACGGATATATCGCCGTTTGTTTTCGTGTCAACGGTGGTGTGGCACTGTACAATGGTGAAGATTTCAGAGACGGTTTCGTTTGGTTTACCGAGTGGGATGGTCGCTTTGAAGGAGAAATTATTTGCGACGATTGGGATAAGATAGCAGAGTATAAAAGGATCTTTTCTGATGCGCGCTTTGAGCTTCTTTTGTATACCTCAGAATCTGACGAGGTTATAAAAGACGAGTTCTCAAAGCGTGATGTAAGTATAAATAGTCTCGATCGACGTCAAATTAACGTCTATACGGAGGAGCCATACAAGCTGATATCACCCGAAAATATTTCTATGCGTCTTATTGAGTTTGATGATATTGCTCTTGTTGAAAAGTATTATTCCGAAAAAAGATTAAGCAGAGAAGCAAATTCATCAAGGTTAAATCATCTAAAGCGCGAGCTTTATCAAAGAGACGTATTGGGGAACGGTGAGCATTCCGTATTTGAATTCGGTATCTTTGAAGGAGAGCGCCTGATCGGACTTAGCGACGGAGGTTTACAAAATACTCATGGCTTTGTGATAAATAATTGTGTTGTTACCTCTCTTTTGCCCGAGTACGAAAGCGAGGAATTGTATCAGTGGGCATTTAAGTTTGTTACAAATGCTGCGCTTGAAAAAGGGGCATTACCCGTCGATGATATTCAAACTTCCGATACCTCTGCGGAAAACAAAAGCGGTATTTTTAATTCAACCGATCTCGGCTATAAGAACGTTATAAATGGCTGTGTTCTGAAATGACGATCAAAAAAGGAGAGAATTTTTACATTCTCTCCTTTTGATGAATACTCAATGTTAGTTTGAATTTTCTTTATGGAATCGGAATAGCCTCCATGGTGCAATACATTTCGAAAGTTTTCTTTATTTCCTCGGGAGAAATAGTATCCTCACCTGTGAAACAAAACTGTCCTACAGCTGTTTTATTTGCAAAGGTTATGAATATTGACGGTGCATCTTCAAAGACGTACATATAGATAACGGGGGTATCAAAGATGATTCCGTTATCTTTTATTATTGCTTGATACACCGAAGAAAACGCAAGATAGCTCGAGCCCATCATTTGTGCATTGAAATATGTCAAGATCGTGGAAAAGGACACTCTGTTTTCAAGCTGTTTTATCAAATTTTCAGATAAATCGTATTTGCTTAACGACGATCCTATAGTAAGCTCCAGCAGCTTGTCGGAGCTCGGAGGGGTTATTGAGTAAACGGCAACAGGTCTTGTGAAATCACATTCCCTGACTTCATCAAGAACCGATGACATGGCAGAGCCTCCCATTATTTCGGAGTAATCGTCACTTGCTACCATTTCCTCCATGGTGCGAATGACCTTAATCCCGAGGGTGTATAAATTCGTATCACTCTGTTCATCCTTACATGAGGTTAACGTCGGAATGAAGCACAACACGAGTAATGCGCTGCAATAAAGAATGATTTTTTTCATTTAAAGACCTCTTTCTACAAAAAACAAATTCGTTTAAATGTTGTTACAGTGTTTTTATTATATCACAAAATCTAAAAAATGCAATCTTTATTCGTTTGAAAAGATTCGACGCGTATTGCTAACGCAATCCGCACGGCTTGAGTGACTCCGTCACTCTGCGCCCCTTCTGCCTAAAAACCATTCCCCGAATGGTTTTCTTAACGGCAGAAGCTTCCTTGAAGTTCGAATCTTTACAACATAAAAGAAAAGAGACTACCTTACGGCAATCTCTTTTCTTTTGGTCGAGATGACAAGATTCGACGCGTATTGCAAAGCAATCCGCACTGCTCGGGCTA
>JAZREJ010000052.1:0-31448 GCA_045660745.1 Eubacteriales bacterium | reverse complement strand
CAAATCCATCGACCAAACCATTGAAGCAAATTACTGGAAAGGGCTTTGCGGTTACACTTCATACGTTGGTAAAGTCAAAAGCTACAACTTCCACAATCAAAAGCGCCCACCGAGGCAGCATTGGTTGTACGCGCCCGAGCGAGACTATGGGCCACTACTCACGCTTGTGCTGACCTTTGTCTATCTCTTGGGCGGTCCCGACCTCATCACGCCAAACGATCCCGCGCCGAAGTATCAGCCGATCACTCCCGAAATGCGAGAGGCGACCCGCAAATGCGAAATGTATTCGCGACAAGCGGTGCTGATGGGGCAAGAGGACATCAACACCAAAGAGGATGCCGATGCGTTCTTGGAGCGAACCGAACGCGAACTGATGGCACTTGAGCGAAAAAGGAAGGACCTTTACAACAGCATTCGCCGTTGCAACGATCCCGAAATTAAGCTACAGGTGCAGGAAAAAATTCACGCCCTGACGGCAGAAATGAAGCCACTGCGGCGGCATATCTCCGACATCAAAAACGTTCTTGAACGCTCAGGCGTGATGCGCGAAATGGTAGAAGCCGAAGAAAAAATGCGCCGCGAAAAGCTGGAACGCGAGTATTTTCTCTATCCAAAAGAAAAAGCAGAACTCAAAAACACAATGCCGAAATCGTCCGAGCCGCAGGCGAAAGCTCCCGCGCGCAAGGATGATCGAGCGAGATAACTTATGTGCCTCCGGCACATAGGTTGAACTTCCGCGCCGGTGGATGGGAAGTTGGCAACTTCCCCTCCACCGGTGGAGAAGTTTCACTGCAACTTGTGCACCGTCGGTGCAGAAGTGAAAATGATGCTCCACCGGAGCACAATTTATTCGTCTCCGTCGGAGACACATTCTTCGTGCCAAAATGACACGAGGCTGAATAAGAAAATAACTTCGTCCCCACGTGAGACGAAGTTTTTAATAGATTTATTTGAACTCAAAAAGAAACGAGGCGCGGAATCGCACATTTGACGGGAGAGAATTTTTCTTGTATAATGGAGCCACTCCAATAAAGAAACGTCCGAAATATGTGCAGAATGCAGAAAGGAGTTATTTATGATTGCAGGACACCTGCGAGAAAAAAACGGACATTATTACTGTGTACTCAGTTACGTCGACTACACAGGCGAACGAAAACAAATATGGAAAGCCACGGGACTTCCCGTGAAAGGAAACAAGAAGCGCGCTGAGGAAATGCTATCGCATCTTCGCAAAAGCTTTGTTGTGCCGAAAGCACCCGCCGACTATTTTGATTTTAGCGACAGAATGCTTTTCACCGATTTTATGCGGGCTTGGCTGGAGGTGGTACGAACCACGGTCGTGCCTACCACCTTCGGCGGCTATCAGACCACGGTGGAAAAGAAGTTCATTCCTTACTTTGAGAAAAAGAATTTAGCACTTGTCAACGTACAAGCCAAGGATCTACAGACCTTCTACCTTCACGAAATGAAAACGCTGTCGGGAACAACGGTCAGGCACGAGCACGCGCTGCTTCACAAGATCCTCAAGTACGCATACCGAATGGATCTCATCCCCAACAATCCAGCCGACAAGGTTGACCCGCCACGCGCGGAGCGTTTTGAAGGCTCGGCGTACACCGAGGAGGAGCTTGCCTTGCTCATTGAGAAATCGTGGGATCACAAGCTGGGGCTTCTCATCTACATTACGGCTCTGCTTGGACTTCGAAGAAGTGAGGTGCTCGGACTTCGGTGGAAAGCCATTGACTTTGAGGAGAACAGGATCACCATCAACCACACGGTCACCGAAGCGCGTGTGGACGGCAAAACCGTTATCATTGCCTCCGACCGTACCAAGACCAAGTCGAGCTACAGAAGCTTTCCCATGTCCGACACGGTGAGAGAGAAGCTACTTGCTTGGCGCGAGGTGCAAAAGCGAAACCGCAAGATCTGCGGAAACAGCTACAACATGAAGGACCTTGACTACGTGTTCACCGACGAGATGGGAAACCGCTTCAAGCCGCGCTACATCGAGGACGCTTTCCCGAAGATACTTGAGCGCAACGGGTTGCGCAAGATTCGTTTTCACGATCTGCGCCACACCTGCGCGAGCCTGATGCACAAAATGGGGCTCTCACCCAAGGAGGTGCAGGACTATTTAGGCCATTCCACCGTGAGTGTAACTTTAAATATTTATACTCATTTGGACTGGAGCAGCAAGGAAAATGCCGCAAAAGCCATGGAAAACGCGGTAAAATTACCCGAAAACGTGCAAATCGCGAGCAAATGGGAGAGCTGAAAAAGCCTTATGCCACAAGGCTTTTTCGGGGGTCAGGAGAGAATTTTCGAGTTCTCTCCAAGGCAAAAATTTCAGGGGCGCAAAACATAGAAAAAAGCACCTGATTTTTAGCAAATATCGCTAAATTCAAGTGCTTTTTACTGCACAAAATTGTGCAAAATGTGGCGGAGGGTGTGGGATTCGAACCCACGTGCCCAAAGGGCAAACGGTTTTCAAGACCGCCTCGTTATGACCACTTCGATAACCCTCCGTAGGGTATCTTTTGCGAAATGCTCCGGAATTTGGAGAGAATTTCGCGAGAGAACTATGAAATTTTTGTGTTTTAGAAAATGCCGAAAACCCTTGATATGACAAGGATTTTGAGGGAACAAAAGGAACAGTTACGCGCGGGTTTTCAAGACCGCCTCGTTATGACCACTTCGATATCCCTCCGTATGAGAATATTAAATTGACTTGATTATTTTACTATAACTATTGCGTTTTGTCAAGTGCTTTTTTGCTTTTTGTGAAAAATGTTACGAGTCAACATAGTATTAGTTTTGTTGCATACATATGCTATGTTAAAAATAGTGGCAATCAAGCCATGTATTTTTTCGAGTGGAGTGCTTTTGTTGTATTCCAATGACTATAATAGCTATAATACTATAAATTATGTATCGCAATTTTTTTCGCTATATGCTTGACAGTTAAATATAATGCTATCCATCTTTTATCACGTTTAATGCACACAAAAAGCACACCCTAATTGGGGTGTTTTTTGTGTGATAAATCGGATTGCATTCAAATCATTTATTTTATAAAACTATTGTTCTTTTTCAATCTGTACAAAATTCACGTTTTCCATATTAAGTCCCGTGAGAGAGTCGCAGGTCATACAGGTTTTGGCGTACATCGTGACATTTTTCATATGGATATTCGACATTTTACCGTTCGGTACTCCGTCGATAGCAAGTCCGATATCGGTGTTTTCACACAATATGTTTTCAAAATAGATATTTCTGAATTCGGGCATATATTTTCCTTTTTCAATCGGGTCATCGGTTGCCTCACAGGAATAGCGGAAGGTAAGGTTGATCCCGCGCATGCCCTGTTTCATACGAAGATTCTTATATTCGATATTCTCGACAATACCACCTCTTCCGTCCTTTGCCTTGATACGGATGCAGTTGATGTTGTTTTCAAAGGTGCAATCGTGTGCAAGAATGTTGCGTACAGAGCCTGACATTTCGCTTCCTATCACGATACCTCCGCTCATTGATCTGCCAACACCGTGACAGTTGCGGATAACAACATTTTCACAGGACTTGCCAACATCCCAAGCATCCTCATTTCTGCCCGCCTTGAGGCAGTACATATCGTCTCCCATAGTTTTGAGAATGCAGTTTTCAACGAGCACTGTATTTGATGCGTCAACGTTTATACCGTCGGTGTTTGTGGATATTGTTTGA
Organism: Eubacteriales bacterium; assembly: GCA_045660745.1. Lineage (GTDB taxonomy): Bacteria > Bacillota > Clostridia > Oscillospirales > SIG627 > RGIG6353. Next base: position 27,725 of record JAZREJ010000052.1, on the reverse strand, counting down.
TTTTCAATTTTGACCCCCCTCACAATCGCCCTCTCACACCAGACAAGATGCATTGTCCAGAATGGAGAATTGTGAAGCTCAATATCCTCAATGAGTATATTTTTGGAATTGAGTATCTGCACAAACGGTGAACGCAAAGAATCCTCATCACGACCGAAAACGCGATGTTCAACGGGGGTGTCTACCATCATTTTATAGAGTCTGTTTCTGCCGTCAAGCGTTTTCTTTGACCACTCCCACCATGTCTCGCCGTTGCCTTCAAGATAGCCTTTTCCCGTTATGGCGATATCCTCAACTCCGTTTGCATAAATAAAAGGGGAGTAGTTATAACAGCGGATGCCCTCGTAATTTATAAGAACTACAGGAAGATAGTCTTCTTTGTTTGTAGAAAATGATAGGCGTGCTCCATCTTCAAAGTGAAGATTTACACGGCTTTTCAAATGTATGGGACCCGTTTCCCAATTCCCCTTGGGGATGACAACTCTTCCTCCACCGTTTGAGTGCACATGCTCTATAGCGTTTTTTACTGATTGGGTAATAGGAGTGCATTCATTTGCTCCGAAGTCGGTTATTGATACCTCAAAGTTTGGGAAGATCGGAGCTTTCGGCAGTTCAAATTCTTTAAAAAACATAATCGCTTAGTCCTTTCACTTAAATCCCCCCTGCTGAGGCAGGGGGGGATTTTTTACCAAAGCTGCATATAGATCATTTCGATATCCTTGATAGTTGGGACTCTGGGATTAGTCTTAGTGCAGGCATCAGCAAGGGCTGCTTCTGCCATTTGAGGAATAAGTGCGTAATACTCTTCCTTGGTGCACATTCCTGTTTCTGATATCGAAAGGGGCATGTCCATCTCCTTCATCATAAATTGACACCAGTTGGAAAGTGCTCGTATGGTGGTAACTATGTTGAAGTTCTGAAGACCGAGTGTACGTGCAACGGTAGCATATTTGCGAACGTGCTTGGGGTAGTCGGTTTTGAGACGGGAATACTTGTCTATTTCGCTGTTGTATTCAATTATGTGGGGGAGAAGAAGTGCGTTTGCGCGTCCGTGGGGGATATGAAAGTTTGCACCGAGCTGATGCGCCATACCGTGATTGAGTCCGAGGGACGCCGTGTTGAAGGCAAGTCCCGCAAGACAGGAGGCAACGTGCATCTTCTGACGGGCATGTGTGTCGTTGTTATCAAGATATGAGCGGAGGAGGAACGAGCCTGTTATTTCAATGGCTTTTTCCGCAAGTGCCGCAGAAAATTCATTATTGTTTGTACTAACGTATGATTCAAGCGCGTGAGTGAATACGTCCATTCCGGTATCTGCTGTAATAGTAGGCGGAACGGTCTTTACAAGCTCTGCATCAAGGATAGCTTCATCGGGGAGAAGCGATTCGTTGGCAAGCGGAATTTTCGTCTGATTCTTGGTATCGGTAATGACAGAGAAGGATGTTACTTCACTTCCCGTACCGCTGGTGGTGGGGATAGCGATAAGAGCGGGCTTTTTGTAGGACGTGTCGGTCTGTATCGCAACTTCTCTTATTGCCTTTGCAGAGTCAATTGCAGAGCCTCCGCCAATGGTTATGATAACGTCTGCCTCATAGTCGAGAACAGCTTTAACACCCGTGCATATTTTTTCAATGGGGGGGTCGGGAATAACATCGTCGAATATCTGCCATTCGATGGCTGCCGCTTCAAGACGTGATGTGACGTGGTGTATCATTCCGCTCTTTACAACGTAGGGGTCGGAAATGATGAGCGCCTTCTTGTAAGGAATCTTCGAGAGTCTGTCAAGTGAGTTTTCGCCAAAATATATTTGTGTTTTGATGTCGAAGTGCTTCATGTTTCTATCCTTTCTTAAAAAATCGCTTGAATACTCTCATAATCTCACACAAGCTTGTGGTTTTTCTTTGTTTTATATTGTATCATATTTGTTTTCGTTTTTCAATAGTTTTTTGTAATATTCTAAAATAATGCAGGATAAAAAAGTCCCTCAACGTTTTTTTGCCGTTGAGGGAAAACTTCATTTAAAATGAAACTCTTGCAACCTTTCCGTCGCCAAGCTTTTCCGTGGTTATACCTGTAAACGTTAAAATGTCACAGCCGTCACGCTTTTCAAATGTGTAAGTGACCTTTTGAGTTGGGCTGATATACGCAAAGTCGGAATAGAAAACAAAGGTGTAAGAATATTTTATACCGTCTTGCTCAAATTTTTCGAATGTGTGAGGCATGACCGTTCCTCCGTGCGCACAGCCGATATCAATCTTTTTTTCGCCGTTTTCCGTTATTATATAATTGGAAAGTTCCTTGATGTCCAACACGTTTATACCATCTATTCCAAATCTGTCAGAAAGATATTTTGAGTAGTTTTCCACGTCAACTGAATAATAATCCCATGTTTTCGGGTGAGTATGTCTTATCATATGGTGTATATCAAGTGTGTCGCAGTAACCAAGATCAATAGCGCGAGAAGAAAAAATGTACCCGTCATTGAAGAGATCATCATCGCTGATAGGCAGACTTGCTCCTTTAAGATATTCGGCATAGTCATCAGCCGTGCCAAAGAAGGTAACATATGAATACTGAGTGTTTGTAATATCATCCATTTCAATGATGTATTCGTGTTCTCCAACCGTAAATGCAGTAGAGTCACTTTCCTCGACTGTGAGTATGACAGTTCCGACCGAATTTTCAAAGCTTTTAATGTAAGCGTTCATTTTTACACTGTCAAAAGAGTTGATACTTCCTCCGATGTAATAGTTTACTATCTCGGTGTCATTAAGGCAGAGCGCGGAAACAAATTCGTGGGCTCTTTCTTCATCGGTAAGGGCATAAATAGAATCAAAGTCCCTTGCTGTAACCGAATAACTATATTCAATAACCTCAGGCGGAGCATCCGGAGTAACTTTTTCGTCTTCTGAAATGGGCGCTTTTACATCGCTGTCTTTTTCACTTGGCATTTTTTCTGTGCATGACGAGATGATGAGTAAGATTGAAATGAGTGCGAGTAGAATAAATGTCTTTTTCATGATTCTTCTTCCTTTACTTTATAACCAAATGGTTATCGTTTTGTATCATTATACAACAAATGTGGTAATATGTCAATACCAAATGGTTATAATATTATTGAGGCGGTGATATGGTGGATAGTTATTATCCAAGACTTCGGGATTTGAGAGAGGATTCGGATTTTTCTCAGCAATATATTGCAGAGTATCTTGGAATGAAGCAATCTCAATACAGCCGATACGAGAGAGGAACAAGAGATATCCCCACCGATGTGCTTATAAGACTTGCCCGATTTTACAATACAACAACAGATTATATTTTAGGTCTTACAAATGACCCTAAAAAGCAAAAATGAATGTGGAAAACACATTCTTTTTTCTTTTATGCCGTTAGATTATGCAAAAGCCTTACGTTTTTTCTGTTGTCGAAATAGCAACCTTTCTTTTATGAAAGCTTTTGAAGCTCGTTAAGGAAACTTTTTTCAAATTTCTCCTAAACAAAAAGCTAAAAACCTATTCCATCTGCTGTCATCATACAAAAACTTTTTCTTTACTAAAAGTTTTTGAAGAGGGGTAAAATGGGAGGGACTTTTTCCTAAAAAGTCCCTCCCATTAAAAAACTCACATAGCTTCGAGGTTTGCTCGGATAGCCTTGATAAATTCGGAAGAATTAACGGATTTAACCTTAACCCCCTTGGAAACAAGTCCCGAAAGGTCCTTTGTCATGATGCCGTCGTCAAGAGTCTTGATGCATGCCGCCTCAAGCTTCTTTGCGAAGTCAACGAGAGCGTTGAGCCCGTCAAGTTCGCCGCGCTTTGCGAGAGCGCCTGTCCATGCGAAAATGGTCGCCATGGGGTTGGTGGAGGTCTCCTCTCCCTTGAGATAACGGTAGTAGTGACGGGTAACAGTTCCATGAGCCGCCTCGTACTCGTACTTTCCGTCGGGAGAAACGAGTACCGAGGTCATCATTGCAAGTGAGCCGAATGCGGTTGAAACCATGTCGCTCATAACGTCACCGTCATAGTTTTTGCACGCCCAGATGTAACCACCCTCGCTTCGGATAACGCGCGCAACAGCATCGTCAATGAGAGTGTAGAAATATTCGATTCCCGCTTCTTCAAATGCAGCCTTGTAATCTTTTTCATAGATCTCTTCAAAAATAAGCTTGAAGGTCTGGTCATACTTTTTGGAAATGGTGTCCTTTGTTGAGAACCAAAGGTCCTGCTTGGTGTCAAGGGCGTACTTGAAGCAGGAGTGAGCAAATGAGCGGATGGAGGAGTCCTTGTTGTACTGTGCTTGAAGTACACCGCCACACTCGAAATCGTAAACGGTCTCTCGCATTTCACTTCCGTCCTTTGCGGTGAATACAAGCTCAGCTTTTCCCTCAGGCACACGAAACTCAGTTGCTTTGTAAACGTCGCCGTAAGCGTGACGGGCAATAGTGATGGGCTTCTTCCAATTCTTTACAACAGGCTTTATGGAGTTAATGATAATTGGAGCGCGGAAAACCGTTCCGTCGAGAGCCGCACGAATGGTTCCGTTGGGGCTCTTCCACATCTCGGTAAGATTGTATTCCTCAACTCTCTGCTTGTTGGGGCTGATGGTAGCACACTTTACAGCAACGCCGTACTTCTTGTTGGCTTCAGCCGCCGCATGAGTTACAGCGTCCTTTGTCTTTTCACGTTCGGGGAGTCCGAGGTCATAGTACTCAGTCTTCAGGTCAACGAAAGGAAGAATAAGCTCGTCCTTTATCATCTTCCAAAGTATTCTTGTCATTTCGTCTCCGTCCATCTCAACTAGCGGAGTTGTCATTTTTATTTTTTCCATTATCAGTTGTCTCCTTTTGTATATTTGAGAAGTCCGCCTGCGAGAAGTATCTTCTGCTGACGTTCGGAGAAGATTCCGATACAGGGTATCTCAAGCTTCTTTGTCTTGTCAACAAGTGTCATCTTTCCTGACTTAAGTCCTTCATAGATTCCAACAAGCTCAAGCGAGTCTCCCTGTTCAACCTTGTTGTAGTCGTCTGCATTCTCGAAGGTGAGAGGGATGATGCCCGCATTGATAAGGTTTGCCGCATGGATTCTTGCAAAGCTCTGTGCAACAACAGCGCGTACACCGAGATAAAGCGGAACGAGCGCTGCGTGCTCGCGGGAGGAGCCCTGTCCGTAGTTGATACCGCCTACGATTATCGTAGAGCCTGCTTCCTTTGCTCTTTCGGGGAAGGTCTCATCGCATACGCCGAAGCAGAACTTGGAGAGATAGGGAATGTTGGAACGGTAGGGAAGTATCTTTGCACCAGCGGGCATGATGTGGTCGGTAGTGATGTTGTCGCCAACCTTGAGGGTGAGCTTTGCCTCAACCTTGTCTTCAAGAGGACATGCTTCGGGGAAGGGCTTGATGTTGGGACCGCGCTTAACTTCGAGGTCCTTTGCCTGTTCAACGTCTGCGGGAAGAACGATTGCAGAGTCGTTTATCTTAAATTTTTCGGGAAGCTCGATTTCGGGGCAGTCGCCGAGTGTTCTTGGGTCTGTTATGTAGCCTGTAAGTGCGGAGGCTGCCGCAACCTCGGGAGAAACAAGGTACACCTGTCCGTCCTTGGTGCCGCTTCTGCCTTCAAAGTTACGGTTGAAGGTACGAAGGGAAACGCCGGCCGAATTGGGGGAGAAGCCCATACCGATGCAGGGACCGCAAGCACATTCAAGAACTCGTGCTCCCGATGCCAATATATCCGAGAGCGCACCGCAGTCAGCAAGCATGGAAAGAACCTGCTTGGAGCCGGGGGAAACAGATAAGCTCACAGATTCGTGAATGGTCTTTCCCTTAAGAATTGCCGCAACCTTCAAAAGGTCTGCAAGAGAAGAGTTGGTGCAAGATCCGATACAAACTTGATCAACCTTGATGTCAGAAAGCTCCTCGGCAGTCTTTATGTTGTCTGGACTGTGAGGACAAGCAAGGAGAGGCTTGAGCTCAGATAGGTTGATATCGATTATTCTGTCGTAAACTGCATCCTCGTCGCTTGCAAGGGGGACGAAATCTTCACCTCTGCCTTGTGCTTCAAGGAATGCCTTTGTAATTTCATCAGAGGGGAAGATAGAGGTTGTCGCGCCAAGCTCGGTGCCCATGTTGGTGATAGTGGCACGTTGGGGAACAGTGAGGGTCTTGATACCTTCGCCTCCCCATTCAATGATGGAGCCAACGCCTCCCTTTACCGAGAGTATGCGGAGAATTTCAAGGCTGATATCCTTGGCACTTACCCAGGGACGGAGTGCACCTGTAAGATTGACCTTTATCATCTTGGGCATGGTGATGTAGTAAGCACCGCCGCCCATTGCAACTGCAACGTCCATACCTCCCGCGCCCATTGCAAGCATACCGATACCGCCGCCTGTGGGGGTATGGCTGTCCGAGCCGATAAGAGTTTTACCCGGCTTGCCGAATCTTTCAAGATGTACTTGATGGCAGATTCCGTTACCGGGACGTGAGAAGCGGAGTCCGTACTTCTTTGCGGCAGACTGAATGTAGATGTGGTCGTCGGCATTTTCAAAGCCCGACTGAAGTGTGTTGTGGTCGATATATGCAACCGAAAGCTCGGTGCGAACTCTCGGAATACCGATTGATTCAAACTCAAGGTACGCCATTGTACCTGTGGCATCCTGTGTAAGTGTCTGGTCTATCTTCAGCGCTATTTCCTGCCCCGCGATCATCTCGCCTTCAACAAGATGCGCCTTGATTATCTTTTGTGCAATCGTAAGTCCCATATCAGTTTTCCTCTCTGTATTTCATAACGAAGCTTTCAAGCTCCTCTGTACTCATAACCGTCTGACGTCCGCCGACGTACTGTGAATCTACCCATTCCTTCATTTTGATAACGATGTCATCCTTCTTGGAAACAGCATTCTCACCTGTGAGACGGTAGTGAGCGTTTATCCAATATGCAATGCCTGCCGCACCTGAGGTGTTGCTGATAACTACCTGTGCGGGGCGGTTGAGTATCTTTGCGGTATTAAAGATGTTGTATATCTCCTCATCCTTCATAAGACCGTCGGCATGAATGCCCGCACGGGTAGAGTTGAAGTCTGCACCTACGAAGGGGGTTTTGGGGTCGATCTTGTATCCGATGTTCTTTTCAAAGAATTCGGCAATTTCGGTAATAGCGGTGGGATCCATGCCGTCGAGCGTTCCTCTGAGAGAGGCGTATTCCATAACCATCGCTTCAAGCGGTACGTTGCCTGTACGCTCACCGATACCGAGCATGGAGCAGTTGACACTGGACGCACCGTAAAGCCATGCGCAGGTAGCGTTTGCAACGCCCTTGTAGAAATCGTTGTGTCCGTGCCACTCGATCATTTCAGAGGGGACATTGGCGTAGTGCTGGATACCGTATATGATACCCGGTACGCTTCGGGGAAGTGCGACCTCCGAGAAGGGAATGCCGTATCCCATGGTGTCGCAGGCGCGAATCTTTATCGGGATACCTGCTTCCACCGACATTTTCTGAAGCTCATTAACAAACGGAATAACAAATCCGTAGAAATCGGCACGAGTTATATCTTCAAAGTGACAGCGGGGATGAATGCCCATTTCAAGAGCTGCGGAAATAGTCTTCTTATAATGCTCTACCGCCTGACCTCTCGTCATACCAAGCTTTTTGAAGATGTGATAGTCCGAGCAGGAAACAAGTATTCCCGTCTCACGGATACCAAGGTCCTTTATAAGCTTGAAGTCATTGAGGCTTGCTCTTATCCATGTTGTTATCTCCGGAAATTCAAGTCCCGTCTCACGGCACTTTTCAATAGCGCGTCTGTCCTGAGCACTGTATACGAAGAACTCAGTCTGACGGATAAGACCCTTGGGTCCTCCAAGTCTTGACATGAGCTTGTAAAGGCGTACTATTTGTTCGGGGGTGTAGGGAGCCTGTGATTGCATACCGTCACGGAAGGAGGTATCTGTCATCCAGATGTTCTCCGGCATTCCGATGGGTACGCGTCGGTGGTTGAATGCAACCTTTGGAACGTCATCGTAGTTGTATATGTCACGCCAAAGGTTGGGATTCTTTACATCCTGTAAAGAATACTTGTAGGCGTTTTGTTCAAGTAGGTTTGTTTTCGGTGATAATTCTACCATTTTGATCTACCTCCTGCAGATTGTTTGAGATTGTATACAATTATACAATAATACAATACACTTGTCAAGAGGTGTTTTTTCATCAGGTGAAAAAATGACAAAAAGCACAAACCGAAAACTCGGTTTGTGCCTTTTGTATGTCAATATATACTGTCATTAAAGTGATTTGATCCAATCCCAAATGGTGAAGTTGTCAGCGAATGGGAAGGTTGCGATACCGATAATGAAGAGAGCAATGATTATAATGGGGAGTACGTACTTCATGTAGGGGTAAATCCAACGTCCGAGCTTTAAGCCCTTACCTGCATTTGCTTCTGCAAGGAAGTTATCAAAGCCCCAACCCTTCTTGGTGGTAACGAAGATAACGTAGCAAAGTGAACCGAGGGGAAGTGCAACGTAGGAAACGAAGAAGTCCCAAAGGTCAAGGAAGCCGGAACCTGATGCGAAGGGAACGAATCCCGACCACTCGTTAAATCCGAGCGCACAGGGAACAGAAAGTACGAATACTGCAACACCGCCGATGATACAGGTCTTGATTCTTGACCAACCTGTAATCTCCATAATGCAAGCGAGTATATTCTCGAAAACTGCAATGATGGTGGACATTGCGGCAAACGTCATAAAGAGGAAGAAGAGTGAACCCCAAAGCTGACCGCCCACCATGTTGTTGAATACTCCCGCCATGGACTGGAAGAGAAGACCCGGACCTGCACCTACGTCAACACCGTTGGAGGCACATGCGGGGAATATGATAAGACCCGCAAAGATAGCAACGAAGGTGTCCAGTGCGATGATGTTTACAGATTCACCGAGAAGCGAGCGATCCTTGTTGAGGTAGCTTCCGAATATTGCCATGGAGCCGATACCGAGGCTTAGTGTGAAGAATGCCTGATTCATAGCGGCAACAACGGTTGAGCCTGTAATCTTTGTAAAGTCGGGCTTGAGGTAGAAGGAAAGTCCTTTACCTGCATTGGGGAGTGTGCAGCAGTAAACTGCAAGTATAATAATAAGTAATAAAAGTGCGAGCATCATCCATTTGGTGATTCTCTCAAGACCCTTCTGTACGCCAAATGAAAGAGTGAGAAATCCGAGTACAACAACGATTGCCATAAAGCCGACCATAATAGCAGGGTCGGAGAGCATGTTGCCGAAAAGTGCACCCGATTCTTCGGCGCTGATGCCTGTCATGTCACCCTTTACGAAGGATACGAAATAGTAGAGTATCCAACCTGTAACGGATGTGTAGAACATCATAAGAAGGAAGTTTGCGATAAGTGAAACATAGCCGTGAATGTGCCATTTCTGTCCGGGCTTTTCAAGCTTTTGATAAAGCTTGACAGGACTTTGCTGACTTGCGCGTCCGAGCGCAAATTCAGAAACCATTACGGGTATTCCGAGTATTACAAGGAATATAAGATAGAGCACAACGAAGGCTCCGCCGCCGTTTGCACCCGTAAGCCAAGGAAACTTCCAAACGTTTCCGCAACCAATTGCACATCCGGCACTGAGAAGTATGAAGCCAATACGACTTCCGAGTCTGTCTCTCATGATTTTTGCTCCTTTTTAAAATTGTTAATAATATTTTAACACAAGCCTCGAAATATGTCAATTGTTTTTTGAACATATGTAAAATGTTGTAAAAACAATGTATGTGTCAATATAAAATACTGTAGTATACCCGTTCGCACGAAAAAAATGCCGTTCTCGTAAAAACTATTGACAAAAAATATAGTTTTGAGGTATAATAGTTTGCGGTATCATTCGTCGAAACGAACGATTAGAAAAAGGATAGTATTATTCGTCAAAACGAATAAAATGTAGCGTATGAGATATCTAACAATTAAGGAAATAGCAGAAAAATGGAATATAACGGAAAGACGCGTACAGTATCTTTGCAAAAATGGAAAAATCCATGGATCAGAAAAATGGGCGGGCTCTTGGAGGATCCCGATAGATGCTCAAAAGCCAAGTGATTCCCGCACAAAGGCAGTTAAAAGGGTAAACTCGTTTCACATGCCTATGCCTAGAAGGACACCGTATATCTCAATGAGCGATCTGTATCACACACCCGGCAAGGCGGAAGAGAGCGTTGAGGCGCTTGCCGATCATCCTGAAGCGCAGATGCTGCTTCGGGCGGAGATAGAATACTCAAGAGGAAACATAGATTCCGTTTACGCTATTTCGCGTGACATACTTTCCTCGCATTCCGGATTTTTTGCAGTGCTCGGCGGAGGTATGCTTTTGGCACTTTGTGCTATTTGGAAAGCCGATTTCAATATGTGGCAGGAGGCAAAAAAGCACATATGTGAGGCTCCATGCAAGAATAACATCGACAGAGATCTGATAAAGCTTTCCATAGCCGCGATAAACAGCGAGCTTCACGATACGGAGGAATATCCGGAATGGTTTAAAATGGGTGATTTTGAGCCGCTTCCGGCAGATGCCCTTCCGACGGCAAGAGTGCACTATGTAAAATATCTGCTTCTCCAAGCAAAATCCTTGGCTCTCAAGGAATTTGAAGTGGAGGATATCAAGGGACTCGGACTTATGAAAAATATTCCTTATATAGTAAATCCGATGATATCACAGGTGGTTGCTGACAGAACGGTCATACCCGAAATATATTTAAGACTTATGTGTGCTACAAGCTATCATTATTCGGGAGATGACGAGCTTGCTCGCCGTCAGATAGAAAGAACGCTTGACCTTGCGTTGCCGGACAAGCTTATTGCCATACTTGCAGAGCACCGTGAAGGTCTTGACACACTGCTTGATGATGCTTTGAAGAGAAGGGATGAGGAGCTTTTTTTGAAGTACCGCGAATTGTCGCGAACACTCTCGTACGGATGGGTGACTCTGCGTAACAGAGTGTATGACAAGAACGTGTCTCTTGCGCTTAGTGTAAGAGAGAGGGAGGCGGCACGTCTGGCTGCATTCGGATTTTCAAATCCGGAAATTGCAAAGAAGCTCGGAATATCTCTTCCGAGTGCAAAGTCACTTATCTTTTACGCTATGAATAAGACGGGCGCTAACAGCCGATTTGAACTCGCATCGTTTGTATGATAAAGTTTTTTGCAATCTAAAAAAATTTTTTTGGATGGTATTTTTTTAAAATGATTCATGGTATCATTGAGCAACACGAAAAAGGAGCCATGTTTCAATGAATAACACAGATGTCATTCGAGAAGGCGACGTCTTCGGGGAGCTTGTGGTAGACGGAAAACGTTTTGAAATACGTTACGGATATTACGAGGATTACGAGAGGGAAACGGGAGACCCGATTCCGATATACCCCGATCTTCACAAAAAGCCGACCTTCGGTGTAAGCGGACGCCGAATAGTATCCGCCATACAGCAGGCGTGCAAGAACTTTTCGCCGAAATGTACGGGATGTGAAAACGAAGACGATTGCGGCTTTTGCAAGCACTATAAGGAAAATAATTCGGGAGATATGATAGGTATCTGCCAACACGAGAAGAAAACTTAAGGGAAAGAGAGAGGAAAATGAAACACAGTATTTTTTCTAAGGCATTGTCAACTATACTTGTTGTATGTATGCTATTTTCAATGTTAGCGCTTCCGCTAAGCGTTTCGGCGCTTGCCGCGGGAACGGAGGCTCAGGTGCTTTCCGTGAGCACCATGCAGAACCCCAACACCGAGGACGGAGTTGTTCTGACTAAGACTGCAACAACACTCTCGGACGGAACGGTTGACCTTACCATTGACGCGTATACCACAGGACGCGTTACAACGGGTGAAAAGGTCGTTCCTGCCGATATCGTTCTTTTGCTCGACGTTTCGGGCTCAATGGATGACGACGGAGAAATTGTTGCAACCCACACAAGCATAACCGAGGCGTATGCTGACGCATCATGGTTTTTTGTTAACTATTACACCATGGCAGACGGTACCTATTATATAAAGATCAACGACAATTACACAAGAGTTTATTCGGCAGGCAACGACAATAACCGCGTTGAATATTTCTACTATACCACAGGTACGGGAAATTCAACTCAGAGACATTACGTTTATCCTATCGTTGAGGGAAATCAAAATCCGACAAGAGAGTATAACTACGACGTTGTGCAGTTCTACCGCGAGACCACAACGACGGTTACCCATACCAAGATGGACATCCTCAAGGATGCTGTAACCCAGTTTATTCAGCGAGTTGAAGCGGAAAATGCACTTGTAGGAAATCAGGCGGATATGCACAGAATCGCAATCGTTAAGTATGCTGACGATAGCTATTACGGCGGTTCAATGTCCCTTACCGAGGGAAATAACAAGAATTCAAGCGGATACAACTATACACAGGTAAGCAAGAATCTCACCTACGTTGACGATAGCGGAGCAGATTCGCTTATCGCCGCGATAGACGCACTTTCCTCAGGCGGTGCAACCGCAATTGATTACGGTATCAATCTTGCGGAATACCTTATCGAAAACAGAATCGGCGCTGAGAACAGAAACGTTGTTTTGATTGCCTTTACAGACGGTGAGCCCAACCATTCAAACGGATACGATTCAAGCGTTGCGGCATCCGCTGTACAAACCGCATCTAACCTCAAGTCAGAGGGCGTTAAGATTTTTTCCATATCCGTTGCCGACGGAGCTGATGCAGATACACTCGGAAATCAGTCGAACTCCTTCATGCATTACCTTTCAAACAACTACCCCAATGCAACAGGCTCCGGAAACACCATAACTCCCGGTGAGGGATCTCCCACAAACGGATATTACTTTACTCCGGATAATACACATAACCTTGATTCAATATTCACAGGTATCGCAAACAATATCGGCTCCCCAGATATCACCCTTGGTTCACAGGCAACCGTGGTCGATACCATATCGGATTACTTTGATATCGAAATCGACGCAGGCATCGCTCAGATAAGTGTAATGACCGCGACCGCCAACTCAGACGGAAGCTGGAATGCCCCCGTAACCGAAAGCGGAGTGTCCTACAGACTCTCCTCCGACGGAAAGACCGTCAGCGTTACAGGCTTTGATTTTGACTCAAACTTCGTATCAAAAACCGTGCGCGACGGCAACTTCTACGGAAAGAAGCTTGTAATCTCCATTAAGCTTGTCCCCGATTATACCGCAATCGACAGCATGCCGACCGTTCAGGAATACTTCCCCACAAACAAGGGAACAGCAAAGATATACGATACAACGGGGCTTGAGGCGGCACATACCGATTCGCCCATCGTGGGTGCGAGAAAGATAATATATAAGGTAGACGGTGCTGACTACAAGACTTTCTCAAGACTTGTAGGAACCGAAGGCATTACTGTTATTGATCCTCCGGTAAAAGAAGGACACAAATTCTCAGGCTGGAGCACTTCAGATACCGGAATTGATATTACAGCTCCATTCACTATGCCTGATCGCGATATTGTGATAGAAGGCAACTTTACTGCAAATACATATAAAGTAACCTACCGCTATTCAGGCTTTGTTCCTTCTGATGCGACTGCTCTTCCCACATCTTCAAACGTTGTATTTGGTCAAAAACATCAGACTGCACCGAATGCAACAGCAAGCGGATACGTATTCTACGGCTGGATTTCCGCATACGATGATGTGGTTGTAGCTAACGGAGAGTTTACGATGCCCGCTCATGATGTTGAGCTTTACGGTTACTTTGAAGCAGGCGAAAATACTCCATATCACATAGAACATTATCTCGAGCAGACCGACGGCTCCTATAAGCTTGAGGAGCGAGTAGGTAAGATGGGCGAGACAAATACCACTGTCGATATTGTTGAGAATAAGTATGAAGGATTTGTCGCTGACAGAACTCATGCTGATAACGTTCTCTCAGGTACAATCAATGGTGACGGAAGTCTCGTTCTCAGGATGCACTACACCAGAAACAAGTTCAGCGTTACCTACGTTATAGAGGGCACTGTGCCGACAGGTGCCGTTGCTCCCGCAAAGCAGGATAACGTATACTTCGAATCAATCGTGAAGGTGGCAGATGACCTTTATATTCCGGGCTATAAGTTCTCGGGCTGGAAAATCACGAATGAAGGAATCGTTGCAGATGCCAACGGTGAGTTCTCAATGCCTAACCGTGACGTTGTGATCTCAGGCTCGTTTACAAACGCACTTGATACTCCTTATAAGGTTGAGCATTACCTTGAAAACGCAGACGGCACATACGGAAACGGACTTGGAGACTCAACTCCTGCAAGAGTTAACGAGTATGAGGGTGAAACGGGGGCTACTGCTACTGCTAATCCCATCCCTGTAACAAGATATATACTTAATAACAGCCATTCCTCAACCGTTGCAACTGCGACCATTGCCGCTGACGGCTCTACGGTACTGAAACTTTACTACGACAGACGTGAATTTAAGGTTACTTACATCATAGATGGTTTTGTACCTGCAGGCGTCACAGTTCCGGCGGAGGCGCTTTATACATACGGAGGAAGCGTAACAGTTGAGAGTCCTCTCAGCGTTGCGGGTTACGATTTCGTAGGCTGGTATAACGATGCAGAGACAACAGACGCAAATTATGTTGCCATAACATCCGGCGCAACCTTCACAATGCCTCCTGCAGACGTTGTAATTGCCGGTTACTTTACCAGGTCAACCGATACCGAATATAAGGTAGAGCACTATTTTGAAAACCTTGACGGCACCTACGGAAACGGACTCGGCTCACTCACTCCCGAGAGAACCGAAAACTTTAAGGGAGAGACCGACGCGAGTGTTACCGCAAACCCCATTCCCGCAACAGGCTTTAAAGTAAATTACAGCCATCCGTCAACCCAAAAAGAGGGAAATATCACATCTGACGGAAAGCTTGTTCTGAAGCTTTACTATGACAGAGAAGAGTACACCGTAAGCTATATCATCAACGGCTTTAAGCCGTCTGATGCAAGTCTCCCTGCAGAAGCCACGTATCAGTATGGAGAAACAGTTACTGTTGCGGGCAATATTACTGCTGTTGATTACACCTTCTCGGGATGGAAAAATAACGCCGAAGCCTCCAACCCCAATTACGTTGCAATATCATCGGGCGCAACCTTCACAATGCCCGCTGCAGACGTTGTAATATCCGGTATATTTACCGTACTTCCCGATGTTAAGTACGAGGTGCGACATTATCTTGAAAATCTTGACGGAACATACGGAGACGGTAACGGCACTGCAAACTATGCTATGCTTGAGGAATTCTACTCCAAGGAAGGTAGAACAGTGGCGGCAAACGCAATTCCTTTCAAAGGCTTTACGCTTGACACTGCACATCCGGACACCGTTGTATCGGATGTTATACCTGCAAGCGGAACGCTTGTGCTCAAGCTTTATTACTCAAGAAATAAGTATAATGTGACTTACGCTTATACCGGAAACATTCCGACAGACGCTACTGCACTCCCGAATAACGGACAGAAAATAGAGGTCGTTTATGGCGACACTCATACCCTCGCATCCGCATCTACAGCTTACGGATACACATTTTATGGATGGACTTCTCAGACTGTTGGCTTTGCAATCACGGGAAACAGTTTTGAAATGCCCGCACACGATGTTATAGTTTCGGGACATTTCCACAAAAATGTTGAAACTCCTTATGTTGTAAATCACTGGATTCAGGACAGACTTGGAAAATACACCGCTATACCCTATGAGACAGAGACAAGACACGCTCCTCACACAACAGAGGCTGTTGTATATGCTAAGCACTATGCGGGCTTTAGCTTTGATGAGGATACCACCGTTGGTGAGGTCAAGGATGCAAACGGAATTGTAAGTATAAAGAAGACAGTTGCTTCTGACGGCGCAACAGTATTCGATTTCTACTACAAGAGAGACGTGTACACCGTAACTTACACTTATAGGGGTGCCGTTCCGACAGGCGCTCCCGCGCTTCCTAACGCAGGTAATGCAATAAACGTTTATGCGGGTGCATATCACACTGTTGCTGACAATGCGGAGCTTGCAGGTTACGACTTTAGCGGATGGAATGTTCGCGATAACGTGGCAACTGTTACTGACGGCTCGTTCAAGATGCCTCTCACAAACGTTGTTCTCGAGGGCACATTCAACGCAAGAAACGATACACCTTACGTTGTTAAGTATTTCTTTGAGGGCATTGACGGACAGTATGCTGAAAATGAGTCCATGCGTCTGAATAAGGTCGGAATGACAAATAGTGTTGTAACGGCAGATATTCCCTCTGTAACAGGATTTATTCCCAAGGCTGATAACGTAACTAGCGGAAAGGTCACATTCGATCCAACTCTCGTTATCAACATATATTATGACAGAGCAAAATTTGACGTGACCTATCACATCATAGGTGAAATACCCGCGGGCGCTCAGATTCCCGCAACATACAACAAGGATGACGTTAAGTTTGGCACAACTGTAAATATCGAAAAGGATCTTGCACTTGACGGATACGTATTCAAGTCCTGGCGTTCACTTCAGGTCGATCTTACCTCAGGTAGCTTTGCAATGCCTGCAAACAACGTATCAATATACGGACGCTTTGTAAAGCTTTACTCCGTTAAGTATGATCTGAACGGCGGAAGTGCAAACAGCGGTACTGCATACGATGACGTGACTGTCGAGAGCGGCACCGAGATTACTGTTAAGGACGCTCCTTATCGCGGCGGATACACATTTATCGGTTGGACAGAGAGCGATGAGGACTACCTTGTAGGCGATAAGGTTAATGTTGAGCGTGATTACACCTTCAAGGCAAATTGGAGAAAGAACGGCGGAAACGTTGTATATCCCGAAATTGCAAAATACACTCTTACCTATGATTCAAACGGCGGTACCGAGTATCTTTCCGAAAAGTACGTTGAGGATGCTATTGCAAAGGTTGATAAGACACCCGAAAAGCACGGCTACGTATTTGAGGGCTGGTTCTTTGACGAGGAATTCAAGCTTCCCGTTGAGAACAGCAGAGTCGTTATGGACAAAGACGTTACCGTTTACGCACAGTGGATTGAGGATAAGGTCCCTGAAGCACTTGACGGTGAGCATCACTTTGCATACATCGTAGGCTACGGAGATCAGACCGTAAGACCTGATGCCCACATTACAAGAGCCGAGACTGCGGCAATATTCTTCAGACTTCTCAAAGAGGAAGTAAGAGAGAAAAACCTTTCAAGTGAAAGCAAATTCGATGACGTGAAGAGTAACGATTGGTTCAATATAAACGTTGCAACTCTTGAAAAGCTTGGTGTTCTCATCGCACGTGAGGGTAACAGCTTTGCTCCTAATGAAGCTATAACAAGAGGTGAGTTTGCTGATATCTGCGCAAGATTTGATGAGGATCCATACGTTGTTGTAGATCATTTCTCAGACGTTTCGGGACATAAGTTTGAGGATCAGATTCATGAAGCGGCAGCACATGGTTGGATAGGAGGTTACGAAGATGGTACCTTCCGCCCAGACGAGTTAATTACACGTGCAGAGGCAATGAAGATGATTAACAGAGTCCTCAACAGAGAGCTTTCGAGCATCGAAGGTCTTATTGATGAAGGTATGGTGACATGGACCGATAACATGGACACTGCTGCATGGTATTATCTTGATATCCAGGAAGCTACAAATAACCATAAGTTCATTCTCAAGGACGATAAGTACGAGGAATGGACAGAGCTTACGAGTGGAACAGATTGGCTTAAGTTCCAATAAAAACAAAAAAAGATTCTCTCAATCTGAGAGAATCTTTTTTGTTGTATGAGAAAAGCTTTATTATTCGTCCTTTAAAAATACGTCCTTGATTGCATCAAGATATCCGTACCCGTAAAGATCGTCGGGCATGAGATAGCTTGATTCGGTCCACTCGTTCCAGCTATTTACCGTAATGAGCGGTGCGGGAAGCTCGGGGTGAGAATCCACGAACTCTTTCACACTTTCAAAGGCTTTTTTTACCTTTTCGGGAGTGTTGCCGGTGGTGAGGTTAGGAATAAAGCGTTTGAATCTCGGATTGTTGTCCCATCCGCAGGAAACGTGCGGGAAGTAGGGAATGGTGTACTCTTCAGTAATTCTTGCCCACTCCTTTTTAACGTCCTCAAAAACCTCCTCGTAATCTCTTGAAACTCGAACGAAATGTACGTATTGATAGTTTGATACACTGTCAGCACCAAGAAGACTTGCAACATCCTTGCTCGTTCCCGTCATGTTGGAGTCAAAGCCGCTCAGGTTTAGCGCACCTTCGCTCCACAGAGTGAACTGCAAATGAAGGTCGGGAAAGCCCGCTTCCTTTGTTTTTTCTCTGAAATAGCGAATTGCGTCCTGTGCCTTTTCAAGACCGCCAAGTCCGTTGATAAGATTCTTTACGTCATAAACCATAAATACGGGGCATCCGTTTATGGTATAGTAGTTGGGCTGTTTGAAATAGTTGTTGATTACTCTGTCAACAATCTTTTCAAACTCCTTGCGGTCAACCTGTCCCTTCCATACGACAGTGCCGCCAAAATCGTCCGACAGGTCAATGCTCCAACAGTAGTTGGCATCGTGATTTGCCCACATAAGATAAAACTTCATCTTATCACAGTTTTTTGCCTTCAAGAATCCGTCGTTGAGACAGTTTTCGAGAAAAGGTCTTCCATCGTACCAATACCAGTCATAGATAAAAACGTTAACTCCGTGGCTCGTTGCCTCTTCTATCTGTTGCTCCATGACTTCGGGATCTGCCTCGTCACGGTAGCCCCAAAGAGGCTTTCTGTTCCAATGGTATCCGTTTTCCTTGGGAACGGAATTTTTTACCGTCTGCCATTCTCCAATGCCCTCGTTCCAAAATATTCTGGTGCGAGGCTCACGTCCTGTGTATGCGGGCCAAATGTAGGCTGCAATGTCATAATTGTTTTTCATTAGCTTTCTCCGTTAAAAAACTTTTCAATTTGGTTGTAGATGGAATTGTTTGCCCAGCCCATGCCCTTCGGAAGTCTTGAAATTTCAAGACTCAAGCCCCCTTCAAGCGGCATAAGCTCGGACTGCTTCATGCCTGTTGCGTTTAAGATTTTTGTGTTATCCATAATTCTGTCAAAGCATCTGTCATAAATGAGCTGCTGACGCGGGAAATGCGGATGCCAGTTGTTAAAACCGACAAATGTATCATTATCAACTATTGCATACTTAAGACCGCCTATTCTCTTGTACATTTCGGCTATCTCGCGCCATGTGTGATGCTCTGCGGTACAGGCGGAATATGCCTCGCCGAAGGTCTCGGGGTTGAGTGCAAGACGAGCTATCATCCGTCCAACGTCACCGCCCCAACTCATTGTTGCCTCTTTGTCAATAGCGCCCTCCGCCAAGGGTACAACCTTTCCTTCCAGCATACGACGGATAACGATATCCATTTCAAGTGTCATGAGCTGAAAACGTCTTTTCGAGTAGGTTATAGCGGGACGGATTATCGACCAGTGCTTTTCGGGACGGGCTTTCAGAATATCCTCACCCTCCGCCTTATATATACAGTAGTCGCCCGACTTGAGAAGGACTTCATCCTTTGATACGTCAAGAAGTCTCGGGGAGGTTTCCTTTACGGGATGCTCCTCATCTGCATATACACGGTAGCTTGAAAGATATATATAGTGCGAACAAGCGCCAAGATACATGGGGAAGAAGAGGTTCATAATATCCTTGGTGCTGTAGACCATAAAGTCTATGATTGCATCATATTCGTTTTTAATGATTTCACTCATCACCTCAATATCCATGGCATTCTTCTTGATGTAGGTAAGGCTTGGGTTATCTGATTCGGGACATACAAGAGCGACAACGTCAACTTTAAAACCAAGGCGTAAAAGCTCGGGCACGAGATATACTCCCATTGCACCCGTTCCGCCGATCACCAGTGCTTTTTTCATAATTAAATCCTCCTTTAAGGCAAATCGTTGTAGCAAGCAAGCGCAAGAATTTCTTTCGCTCGCTTTATGGTCGGCTGAGGACATATACCGTCCTTTGAGTTTTCAATAACAAGGAACATGTCAGATCCTACAGCAGGTCCGAGAATCCTGTGCCGTAAGCAGTGCGTTCCGTTGCAGAGGAAAAGAGAGGGTATTCCAAGCTTTTCCTTTAAAACGATAGAGGTACGAAGATTATTGAGAAGCTCCTTTTCGGAGTTTGCATCAGTTACAATCTTTGAAATGTCGGCACCGCGGCTCTTGTGACCTTCGGCAATTTTCAAAATGTCTTCGCAGTCAAGATATTTTAAAACGTGCGAGCTCATAAGCACTTCTCCACCGAGCGAGTGTATCTTTTCAATTGCCTTCATTTGTTTTTCAATCGCCTCACCGTTTTCGGTATATTCACCGGGTACACGATCAAAAAAATCTCCGCACATATCAATGAGCGCACCTCCGCAGGAAACTGCACGGTAAAGCTCTTCTACAAGCTCTTCGTCTGTGTGTTGCACAGGGTTTCCTCTGTAGTAATTTGTGACGTAGCAAGGCTTACCCATAGCACGAAATATCGTCTTGTAGGTCTCTTCACATCGTTCATTCGGCTTCATCATGTCTATTTGTAATCCGAATGCGTCTGTGCCTTCTTCGAGTATCTGTTCAATTTCAACAAGTATTTGCGAAAGTGTATTTGATTTTATCATAGCAGTAAGTGTAGGTCTGCCGGACTTTAAAAACATATACGTTCCTCCAATCTTATGTTTATTAAGATTATTATACAGAAGAGGAAGGCGCCGATAAATAGATAATTCGATGCATTATTTGGCAAAAACGATATCACTTATTGACAAATCTCGGAATATGATATATATTCTTTTTAAAAAGGGGGGATTTTTGTGATTATTGTAAAATTACATGAAATATTGCGTACAAAAGTTGAATGCGGCATCACTTGTACAATGAAAAATCGACGTTCTTCAGGGGTTGTAGTTCCACTTAAAGGGTGTATGGATTTTGTGTTTTGCGATACAGTTATCAGGTGTGATAAAAATCATGGTATATTTCTTCCCGAAGGCTTTGATTATCAAATAGTCGGAATCGAAACCACCGAGAATCTTCTTTTTAATTTTAAAACTGACATCCCTCCTACGTCTCCGGTTATTATAAATATTACGGACAGCAAAATGTTCGAGCAGATTTTCGACGAGGCTGAACGTGCCATTACGTCGAAAAATCAACACAAGGCGTTCGCTCTTTATTATCAGATGCTTGAGGAAGCGTTTGATAAAAAGTCGGTAAAAAAACCATCCGAAAGGTACGTCGATGAAGCAGAGCTTATTATTTTAAAAGAGCTTGAAAATAATTTGCTTTCCTGTTCTTATATTGCGTCTGCGATAAATGTGAGCGAGGTCTACCTCAGAAAGCTCTTTATTAAATATCGTGGGGTCCCGATGTCAATATATATTCAAGCGTTGCGCATGAAGAAAGCCCGTGCCTACCTTTCCGAAGGCTATTCGGTAGGGGAGGCGGGACGCAGTGTCGGATACACAGACATTTACCAGTTTAGTCGAGCATATAAAAAATATTACGGTCATTCCCCGACAAAGGAATAAAAACCATTATAAAAAACACTTGAAAGAGTCCTCAAACATAGACAAAAAGATTAAATCATTTGTGAATAAGCTCGGTATTGAACCGGGCTTATTCTTTGCTCTTTCGCAACACTCAAAGTTGCGTTCTCGCATTTTTATTATAACATGTATCTTGAATTGTGCTCTATAACTTTTTTGCTCAATTTTCTTTTTTGACATAAAAATGTATCACAAAATGCTTAAGCTTTTGTGGTACATTTCAAATTTTTCGGAGATGTTTTAAAGTGTTTTCAGCCATTCGGTGATTTTCGGCACGTAATATTTGCGATATCCCGCCTCATTGGGATGCCATCCATCAGCCTTGTGAGTGTATTTTTCTCGGATGGCATAAAGCTCCGAGTCTTTCGGGAAAAATGCGAAAGGAGGCACTGTGACGTTAAGGTCGAGAAAAGGTACGCCCCATTTTTCACAACACCTTTTTGCCGCATAGTAATAGCTTGATTCGGGGATGTTGGTTGCTCGATATCTCGGCGCCATCTGGTGTACCGCAATATATCCGTACTTCTTGCCTGCAAATCGGATAATGAGTTGTTTGAGCATTGACTCAAATGCTCCGTAGAAGGTCTTGTCATCAAGCTCCTCCTCGTATCCTTTTGAAAGCTCACCAAGAGGAACTTCAGCTCCCGCATCGTTGACTCCGCCTTCAAGTATGGCATAATCGGCTTCGGGATCCATTTTGTCAATGGTTCTTGAAATCCAAATTCTTTTTATACCATCTTTGTTGACGGTTTCTGCGGTAATGGTTGCCCCGCATCGTCCAACGTTCTGGAGCTTCATGGAGTTTTCATCTGATATTATTTTTGCATAACCTCCACGGAATCCCGCACCCTCGCAGATGCTGTCTCCGTTAAAGGTTATATATTTTCCATAAAGGGGATTGTTCGTCATAGATTTATAAGTCCTTTTTCATACATCTTCTGTATTGACATAAGTATTCCGAGCTTTGCATGGGGGAAGGTAAGACCGCCCTGGAAGAATACCGCGTAAGGTTCACGCATAGGCCCGTCTGCCGAAAGCTCAATGGATGAGCCTTGTACAAATGTACCCGCCGCCATTATTACTTCACTGTCATATCCGGGCATTGCCCAAGGCTCGGGGGTGGCAAAGCTGTCAACGGGAGCTGCTGCCTGTATTCCCTCACAGAAGGCGCAAAGTCCCGCGGGCGAGCCTGTTTCCACCGACTGTATTATGTCGTGTCTTTCGGTGTCTGCAGTGGGGAAGGTCTTGAATCCAAGCTTCTCATAGCAAGCCGCCGCAAAGATTGCGCCCTTGAGAGCCGCCGCTACAACTGTAGGAGCCATGAAAAGCCCTTGATAGAGAGATGTGGTAACGCTGAGAGTTGCCCCTACCTCCTGACCAAGCCCCGGGGCACTGAGTCTGTATGCACAACGTTCAACGCACTTTTTTGTTCCGCAAATATATCCGCCCACAGGCGCAAGTCCGCCTCCGGGGTTCTTGATAAGAGAGCCAACCGTCATATCGGCGCCGACGTCCGACGGCTCCCGTTCTTCAACAAATTCTCCATAGCAGTTGTCTACCATGCAAACGATGTCGGGGTTTATGCTCTTGATAAGAGCGATTATTTTGCCTATGGTCTCAACGGAAAGTGTGGGGCGCGTCTTGTAGCCTTTTGAACGCTGAATGGTTGCAAGCTTGATGCGCGGGTTAGCCTCAACGTCACGCTTGATTCCCTCGAAATCTACTTCTCCGTTTGGGAACAATTCCGTCTCACAGTAGTCAACTCCGTATTCCGCAAGAGAGCAGGGGGAAGGACGAATGCCTATAACTTCTTCAAGCGTGTCATAAGGACGTCCGACGGGGGAGTAGAGTGTGTCACCGGGGAGAAGGTTTGCGGAAAGTGCAACAGTGAGTGCGTGTGTGCCGCAGGTTATCTGAGGACGCACAAGCGCCGCCTCGGTATTAAATACGTCGGCATATACCTTTTCAAGAGTTTCACGGCCGAGGTCATTGTAGCCGTAGCCTGTTGTACCCGCAAAGCAAGCGGCACTGACACGGTTTTTCTGCATAGCGCATATAACCTTGACCTGATTGTATTCCGCCATAGTGTCTATTTTTGCAAAGCGGTCAGATATTTTTGATAAGGTTTCCTCGCCGAGTGCAAATACCTCGTCTGAGATTCCAATTCCTTTGAATATGTTGTTCATGTTATTACCTTTTACAGAGTGTTTATTACTTTTACTATATATGGGAAAGCGTATTTTAAAAACAGCTCGTACAGTGTTGGAGTAGCCATAAAGAGCACGGGCACACCGTAACGGAAAAGAGGCTTTGAGGTCTTGTGATTAAATATTACCATTCCGAACATTGCACCCGGAGCCGCAAGCAGTATTGCAGATAGAATGAGAGTGAACTCACTTGTGCGTTTCTTTGAGTTACCGGCGCGCCACTTGTCTATTCCGTATATGAAGAATACGATTATGTTCCATATGAGTATTACTTTTTCAATCGTGAGATTCATAATTTAAATTCTCCTTTTTTGATATAGAAATTTTATCACTGTTCTCGGTAAAAGTCAATAACTTTCAAAAAAAGGATTTACTGTCCCGCTTATCGTACATATCCTCTTGTATAATAAGGGTGTAAAAAGAAAAGGAGGTATATTGAGATGATTGATTTTTACAAGAAAGCAGATAAGAAGAGACGAGGGGAGCTTGATTTTGTTCCCGAGAGAATTGAAGAAAAGTTTATGCTCCTTTTATTTCCCAAGAAGAACAAAAATGCAAAGCCTCGTCAAAGCGCACCTGTAGTACAAAGGGTGATAAAGCCTTCCCCCATAGCGCCCCGTCGTGCCTTTTTCGATGCTTATTACGAGTGTGTATGAGAAAAAATACGGCAAGGAAAAATCCTTGCCGTATTACTTAAAAATCGGTTTTGTTAAGGAACATTCTTGTTCTCTCACTCTTGGGAGTCATGAATACTTCGTCGGGTGTTCCTTCTTCTTCGATGATACCGTCTGCCATGAATATCACCTTATCCGAAACGCTTCTCGCAAATTCCATTTCGTGTGTAACCACTATCATGGTGCGATCACTTGACTTGAGGTCGCGGATTACTCGGAGCACTTCGCCTGTCAATTCGGGGTCGAGTGCGGAGGTGGGCTCGTCGAAGCAGAGCACGTCAGGGGAGAGAGCAAGAGCACGTGCAATTGCGACTCTCTGACACTGTCCGCCCGAAAGCTCACATGGGTAGAACTTTGCCTTTTCGGAAAGTCCTACGCTTTCAAGAAGCTCAAGCGCATTCTTTTCGATATCCGCGAGAGCTGCCTTTTTTTCATCCTTGGAGAGACTTGCTTCCTTGAGTCTCATCTTAGGCGCAAGCATTATGTTTTCAAGCGCTGTGTACTGAGGGAATAGATTAAATGACTGAAATACAAGTCCGAAATGAAGACGCTTGTTTCGAATGTTCTTGTCGTTTGAAAGAATAGGGTTTGATGCATCGAAAAGCAAATCGTCCCCTACCGAGATTGTGCCGAAATCGGGCTTTTCAAGGAAGTTGAGACATCTGAGAAGGGTTGTCTTACCGCTTCCCGATGAACCGATGATTGCAAGCACCTCGCCCTTTTCAAGTCCGAATGAAATTCCCTTTAAGACCTCTGTCTGTCCGAATCTTTTTTGTATGTTGTTTGCTTGTAAGAATGACACGTCTGCACCCCCTTAGGTCTTGTAATACGAGAGCTTTTTCTCAACGTATCCAAAGATGAGCGTAAGTATTCCGACAAAGGCAAGGTAGAACACCGCTGTATAGAACAGAGGCCACATAAGTCCGTATCCGGCATAATTCTGTGCCGCCTGTATGAGCTCAACTATCATTATAACTCTCGCAAGAGCTGTATCCTTGACAAGCGTTATTATCTCATTTGACATGGGAGGAATTATCCTCTTTACCACCTGCATGAGAATGACCTTGAAGAATATCTGACTCTTGGCCATACCAAGCACCTGTCCTGCTTCGTACTGTCCCTTTGATATTGACTCAATACCGCCTCGGAATATTTCGGAAAAATAGCAGGCGTAATTTATAACAAATGCCGCAATTACCGACGAAAAACGTGAAAGTATCGGTTGTCCCAAAAGAAATCCCGGAACGTAGAATATTATAATTACCTGAAGCATCAACGGAACACCGCGTATGATCCATACGAATGTTTTGACAAGATACCTTATAGGCTTGAACTTCATCATAGATCCGAAGCTTATCACCAAACCTAAAGGAAGCGCTAACACAAGTGTTAGCGCAAATATCAGGCAGGTCTGCTCAAGGCCTCGCATGAGGCTTAGTGTGACTTCCCAAAATCCCATTATTTATTTTCCTTTATTTACTTAATTGTTTTTTACTTGATTATTCGATGGTTTCGCTTACCTGAAGAACATTTTCAAAGCCGTACTTCTTAGCAATCTCCATAAGCTTACCGTTTTTCTCAAGCTCCTTGATAGCGCTGTTTACCTTAGCGGTAAGATCGCTACCCTTCTTGAAGCCTACTGCGTAGATCTCAGAGTCGAGCTCAATTGCATCAACGATAGCGAGGTCAGCGTAGTCGCCCTTGCCGCATACGTTCTTTGCGAGGATGATGTCAACTACTGCAAAGTCAACTGCACCGGACTTAACCTCTGTGAATGCATTGATCTGAGCTGTTGTTGAGAAGATCTTGTCAGCAGCGGTAACTGTTTCAGCGTAGGATGCACCGGCACTTCCGCCCTCAACACATGCACTCTTGCCGTTGAGGTCTGCTTCAGACTTGATGTTTGCAACGTTGCTTGCCTTAGTTACGATGCACTGCTGGTTGAGCATGTAGCCGTACGAGAAATCAACAAGGTCGGAACGCTTAACATCAACGCCGTTTACCTTATCGCTGGAGTTTGCGGTAAAACCGTTCCAGATACAGTCGATAGCACCCGAGTTAACCTCGTTGTACTTCTGAGTCCAGTCGATTACCTGGAACTCAACCTTCATGTCAAGGATTTCGCCTACTGCCTCTGCAAATTCGGATTCAAAGCCGATCCACTTGCCGTTTTCGTCCTGTTCGTTCAAGCCGGGGATTATAGTAACACCGCATACGAGAGTATCATCCTTTTTCTCTTCGGAGCAAGCAACGAGCATGCCGAGAGCAAGGATCATTGTAAGAGCTAAAACAATTGTTAAAATCTTTTTCATGAGTAAATTCCTCATCTTTCTTTTTGTTGTGGCTACATTCTATCACAACTTTTCAAAAAACGCAATAGCGTTTTAACATTTTATCAAGCTAAAGCGATAAAATCGTCACTTTGCACAAAATGGCAAAATAAAACAGTATTTTTTGAACAAAACTGTTAACAATAAAAAGAAAAGCAAGGCGATTTTTTTCGCCTTGCTCATGAATTATTTAACGAATGCCTTGTAAATTGCGTTCATTGCTACTTCAAAGTCCTCGTTCTTGACACCAACGATGATGTTTAATTCACTTGAACCCTGGTCAATGGTACGGATGTTAACGCCTGCTGCGGAGATTGCCGAGAATACCTTTGCGGCAGTACCGTAGCTGCTGACCATTCTGCGACCTACAACTGCGATGAGTGCGAGTTCGTCCTCAATTGCGATGTGGTCGGGGTCAACCGCCTTTGCAATGTCGAGAACTACCTGCTCGCGCTTGCCGATGAGAGTGGTTTCCGCAACGACAACGCTCATGGTATCAATACCTGAGGGAAGATGCTCAAAGGAAATTTTGTTCTTTTCGATTGCTTCAAGCATACGGCGACCGAAGCCTATCTCCTGATTCATCATGTCCTTTTCGATGGTGATGATGGAGAAGTTCTTCTTACCCGCAATACCTGTGATAACTGGTCCTTCATCGTTTTCGGGCGCTTCGGATACAATCATTGTACCGGGATCCTCGGGCTTGTTGGTGTTCTTGATATTGATCGGAATACCCATAATACGAACGGGGAATACCGCATCCTCATGAAGAACTGTTGCACCCATGTAGGAAAGCTCACGAAGCTCGCGGTAGGTGATGTAGCTGATAGGCTGAGGATTGTCGATGATTCTGGGGTCTGCCATAAGGA
>JAZREJ010000051.1:0-21278 GCA_045660745.1 Eubacteriales bacterium | reverse complement strand
ACTAATTTTATATATATTTTTTGCTTTTTTCTGTTGATTTTAACGTGTAGTTGTGGTATAGTAATATAATGGAATATATTAATTGTAAGATGTTGTTAAAATGATAGGTGAGATATATGTGGATACCGAAAAAATTAACCGATTATGAACTGATAGATACCTCAGACGGCGCAAGGCTGGAGAGATGGGGAAAATACGTGCTTTCCCGTCCCGACCCCCAAGTTATTTGGAAGGGAGTCAAAAAGAGTCCCGAATGGAAGAGCGCCGATGCTGTATACCACCGTTCCAACAAGGGCGGAGGCGCTTGGGATATAAAGAATCCCGCTATCCCCGATATGTGGACTATCTCTACAAACGGACTTGTGCTTTCCGTGCGCACAATGGGGTTTAAGCATACAGGTGTATTTCCGGAGCAGGCTGTTAATTGGGAGTGGGCATCTGAACTTATAAAAAATGCCGGACGCCCGATAAAGGTGCTGAATCTTTTTGCTTATACAGGCGCCGCCACAATGGCGTGTGCTGCAGCGGGTGCCGCTGTGTGTCACGTTGATGCTTCAAAAGGCATGGTGGCTCAGGCTAAGGAAAACGCAAAGCTTTCCGGACTTGAGGAAGCACCGATACGTTATATTGTTGATGACTGTGCAAAATTCGTTGCGCGTGAAATACGACGCGGTAACAAGTATGACGCGATTATACTTGATCCGCCCTCTTACGGCAGAGGTCCGACGGGGGAGGTTTGGAAGATAGAGGACAGCATCGGAGATTTCCTTGAGCTTTGCCGAGGAGTACTTTCCGATGACCCGTTATTCGTCCTTCTCAATTCTTATACGACAGGACTTGCCTCTTCTACAATGGCATACCTTCTTCACCTGAAGATAGGAGCATTTCTCGGAGGAAGTGTGGATGCGGACGAAATAGGTCTTGTTACTTCATCCACGGGTATGCCTCTCGGATGCGGTGCAAGTGCAAGGTGGACAAAATGAGTGAAATGATAAGACTCGAAAACGTTTCTTTCGACTATGAGAGCGAGGATAATTTAAGTGATATCTCCCACGCTGTTATAAAGAACGTTAACCTTTCTATCGAAAAAGGCAGCTTTGTTGCTTTGCTCGGACATAACGGTTCAGGAAAATCCACACTTGCAAAGCTTATGAACGGAATTCTCGTGCCCAATGAAGGAAGAGTTCTTGTAAACGGACTTGATACTGCAGACGAGAATGCGATTTGGGATATAAGAAAAAACGTCGGTATGGTATTCCAAAACCCCGACAACCAGATAGTCGCAACCACTGTCGAGGAGGATGTGGCTTTCGGACCCGAGAATCTCGGTGTTGACCCATTCGAGATACGCAGAAGAGTAGACGAGGCACTTGAAAGTGTGCACATGAGCGAGTTTAAGACTCATTCCCCGTCACAGCTTTCGGGCGGTCAGAAGCAAAGAGTTGCAATCGCGGGAATACTTGCGATGCAGCCTGAGTGTATCCTGTTTGACGAATCCACAGCCATGCTTGATCCGCAAGGACGCGAGGAGGTTATGGCTCAGATATTAAGGCTTAGAGACGAGGGTATAACCACAGTTCTTATAACCCACTATATGAACGAGGCTGTATTTGCTGACAGGGTTGTGGTGGTGAGTGACGGAGAGGTCATAATGGACGGAACTCCGAGAGAGGTTTTTGCACAGGTTGAAAAGCTTCGCTCACTCGGACTTGACGTTCCGCAAGTCACCCATCTTGCACAGCTTTTGACTCGTGATGGTTACGATGTAAAAAAAGATCTGCTTTTTGAAGATGAGGCTTATGCCGAGCTTTCAAGACTTTTGAAAAAATGAGGTAATGAATTGGGAATTCTGACGCTTGAAAACGTATCCTATGTGTACAGCCCTGCAACTCCCTTTGAAAAAGAGGCTTTGCATGAGGTGAATATTGATTTTACACAGGGAAAAATAACAGGAATAATAGGTCATACAGGCTCGGGAAAATCCACCGTTGCACAGCTGTTAAACGGTCTTTTGAAACCTACGTCGGGCAAAGTGCTTCTTGACGGAAAAGATATTTTTGAAGATCCCAAGAAAATATCAGATGTCAGATTTCGTGTAGGTCTTGTATTTCAGTATCCCGAATATCAGCTTTTTGAAGAGAGTGTATTCCGTGATATAGCGTTTGGCCCTACGAATATGGGGCTTGACTCGGATGAAATAAACAGACGTGTCAGGGAAGCGGCAAGATTTGCAGGACTTGATGACGAGCTCCTTGAAAAATCACCGTTCGAGCTTTCGGGAGGACAAAAACGTCGTGCAGCAATTGCGGGCGTTATGGCGATGGAACCCGAGGTAATAGTGCTTGATGAGCCTGCGGCGGGACTTGATCCGAGAGGACGCGATGAGATACTTTCGGGTATCAGGCGATATAGAGAAGAGAAGGGAAATACAGTGATTCTTATTTCTCACAGCATGGAGGATATGGCGCTATACTCCGATGAGCTTGTTGTTATGTCGCACGGCACGGTGCTTGTATCAGGAAGCGTTGCTGACGTTTTCAAAGAGGAGGCACTCATTCAAGGCTCGGGACTCCTACTCCCGCAGATAACACGTGTTACAGATCGCTTGCGCGCCGACGGACACGCACTTACCGGTGGCATATACACAGTCGAGCACGCACACAAAGAACTTGTTTCCCTTTTGAAAGGACAGTAATAAATGCTCAAGGATATAACGCTTGGACAGTTTTTTCCGGGCAACTCGGTTATACATCGTCTTGACCCCAGAATAAAGCTGATACTTGTAATTTTATATATAGTTTTAATATTTCTTGCGGAAAATATTTATTCTTTTGCACTTTTGTTGTTTTCCGTATTAGCAATGGTGATTGTATCAGGAATATCTTTTAAGGTCATTTTGAAGAGTGTAAAGCCGATATTTATTCTAATGCTTATCACCGCGATTATAAATTTGTTTTTCACCAAGGGCACGGGCGAGCCGCTTGTCGAATTGTGGATAATAAAAATCTGGACTAAGGGTATTGTCAACGCAGTCTTTATGATAGTGAGGATAGTGTCCCTTGTTGTCGGTACAAGTGTGTTGTTAACTTATACTACCTCTCCCATAACTCTTACAGATGCTCTCGAGAGACTTTTGAAGCCATTGAAATATATAAAGGTTCCGGTTCACGAATTTGCTATGATGATGACTATAGCACTTAGGTTTATACCTACACTTCTGGAGGAGACCGAAAAAATAGTAAGTGCTCAAAAGGCGAGAGGTGCCTGTCTTGATAAAGGCGGACTTATCAACAAGGTGAAAGGGTTTGTTCCAATCCTCATTCCTTTGTTTATTTCTGCGTTTAGACGAGCAGATGACCTTGCTTGCGCGATGGAGTGCAGATGCTACAGAGGAGACAACGGAAGGACAAGAATGAAGGTCTTGCATTTAAGACTTTTTGATATTGTTGCGATTGTGCTTTTCGTACTTATCGGAGCCGCACTGATTTTTCTCAACACCTTGAATTCTCCGATTTCTTTGTGAGGGCGGTATGAAATATAAATTAACGCTTGCTTTTGACGGGACTGCGTTTTCGGGCTGGCAGTCACAGAAAAACGCACCTACTGTCCAAGCTGAAATGACACGCGTTGCAAAGCTTATTTTAGGGAATGATGCAACTGTTACCGGCTCCAGTCGAACCGATAGCGGTGTTCATGCCAAAGGATACGTTTGTCACGTTTCCGCGAATAAAGAAATACCTTGTCAGAGTATTATTGATGCGTTTAATCATAATCTCGACCCGCATATTGCGGTGCTTCGTTCCGATTTGGTGTCGGATGATTTCCATGCAAGGTACAGCGCTCGTTCCAAGGAATATCGCTATGTGATAAAAAACAGCCGTATTCCTGACCCTTTTCTTAATTCAAGGGCGTGGTTTTATGCGGGGACTCTTGACGTTGAAAAAATGAGGGCTGCCGCACGGGAGTTTGTTGGGACTCATGATTTTAAATCGTTTATGGCAACAGGCTCAAAAATCGAAGATACCGTAAGAACTGTATATTTGTCCGAAATAGAAGAAGACGGTGATACTATAGTTTTTCGCGTCAGAGCTAACGGTTTTCTTTACAACATGGTGCGCATAATGACGGGAACTCTTGTAGATGTTGCAAGAGGAAAGACCGATATGTCAGTGACAGAAATTATAAACTGCAAGGACAGGTCGTGCGCAGGAGTCACAGCTCCCTCTTGCGGACTCTATCTTTGGAGCGTTGAGTATTGATTTTTAAGGAGGATGCTTGGTGGAAAAAACTGAAGATATGAATATCAACGGATATGACAAAAGAGCATCCGTTTTGAAAAGGATAAAATATGCGGTTCTTGTGTTTCTTGTGTTTACCGTTTTATTTTTTCTTGTTGGATATCGCGAGGACATAACTCTTGAGAATATAAGATACCTCATGAAATACGTTGATGTTTCTCCGTCTGTTATCGGCTCGGAAAACGCTAAAAAGATATCCTTTGATGAGGATTCCTCCTCAGTCACGGGGGTTTTTAAATCGGATTTCGCAGCAATTACTCAGAATGGTGTGGAAACGTATGATTTGACTGCAAAAAAAGGTATATCCGATCCCATGTCGCTTGTTTCTCCGTCGCTTTCGATTGGTGAAAAGTATTTTGCAGTCTTTGACAGGGGCGAGAATTATTACGCCATATATAATTCGTTTTCCAAGATATACGAGGAAACGACGGTGTATCAGATATGGGATATAGTTTTTGGCTCAGACGGTCAGTTTGCACTGATTACAGCCGAAAAAGGATATCGCTCAGCTCTTAAAATATATAACAACGATTTTAAGAATAAAATGAATTGGTATACGTCTGATAAGTATATTGTGTGTGCTGATATTTATTCGGGAAAGGATTCGTTTTATCTTGCGGGCTGTGTGAAAAATAACAGTAGCGGTGATTTTGTTTCAAGCCTTGCGGTGCTTAGAGACGGTTCGGAGGAGATGCATTTGCTTCTCGAATTTACCTCAGAGCTTATTCTTGATGCAGAATTTTTTGAAAACGGAAATATATGTATTCTGACAGACAGTGCGATAAGGATAGTTGATCTTACGGGAAAGGTTCTTGATGAGGTCGGGTTTTCCTCAGACAGTCTCAGAATGTTTGAATCGGGCGATCAATACGCCGTTATGGTTTTGAATGAAAATACCATAGGTACAGACCACAGAGTGATAATACTCAGCAAAAAGGGAAACACTTTGATAGATACCGTTATTGATTCCGATATAAAGGATATATCCGTGAAAGATGATAATATAATATTGCTCGGTACTCAAAAGCTTACGTCAATTGATGCCGACAGCAAAAAAATTACGGATCACGTTACGGATAAGAGTTACAGTAAGGTACACGCTCTGACAAAATCAAGAGCAGTGCTGATATATGAAAATAATGCATACGTTGTAAGCGTAGAATAGGAGTCGTTATGAAGTTTTTGGTTGACTTTTTATTAATTGCCATTATAATCGGATTTACCGTGTTCGGTATCAAAAAGGGCTTTATAAAGGCAGCTGTATCGTTTTTGAAAAATATAATTGCATTTATCGTTGCATATATGTTTTCTTCAAAACTCGGAGGCTGGCTCAAGGAGCAGTTCTTCATGGAGAAGGTAAGAACCTGGATAGAGAAGAAGCTTACCGAGCTCGTTGGAACTGACAGTGCGGCGGGCACCGATTTTAATATTTTGAACGGCCATTCCGGATTTTCAAAGCTTCTTGACAAGATGGGCGTAGATATCGAGGCAATAAACGAGCACTGTGTCAATGCCGACGGTACTGTAAATGAGAAAATAAGCGAATATATCGCAGAGCCTTGCGTTAATGCAATATCGTCCGTTTTGGCTTTTATAATTCTCTTTGTCGGAACTCTTTTAATACTCATACTCGTCGGATTTTTGCTCAATCAGTTTGCCAAGCTTCCCGTGCTTCACGGAACGAATAAACTCCTTGGCGGCATTTTCGGACTTGTAATAGGTATATTCTGGGCATTCGTAGTGGCATCGCTTATCCGTATGGTCATTCCTTATTTCTCGGACAGTACGCCTATAGCATCACTCAGCGACGGAAAAACACTGTACAATCTATTGACTGCTATAGCACCAACGTTTTTAGCAAGTATTCTTTGACGTTTTTTAGGAGTTTATTACCATGATGTTGAAAAAAACCAATATACCGAATTATATTTCATTTTTCAGACTGTGTCTGATACCGCTGTTTGTA
Source organism: Eubacteriales bacterium (assembly GCA_045660745.1). Lineage (GTDB taxonomy): Bacteria > Bacillota > Clostridia > Oscillospirales > SIG627 > RGIG6353. Next base: position 15,014 of record JAZREJ010000051.1, on the reverse strand, counting down.
TATTTCTATTTCGGTCAAAGAAGTGTTGTTAAGGCGGTCATAACGTTTCTTGTCGCAGGTGCAAGTGACGTGCTTGACGGCTATCTTGCCAGAAAACATAATTGGACCTCTAATCTCGGCAGGATACTTGATCCCGTTGCAGACAAGAGTATGCAAGCAACCGTACTTATAAGCTTGTCTATTGATAAAATCATCCCTTGGTGGATAAGCGGTATTCTCATCGGTAAAGAGCTTTTGCTCGTACTGGGAGCAACGCGCCTTATCAAAAAGTTTAATAAGTACGTTCAGTCCGGTTGGTACGGCAAGAGTGCTGTAGTTGTTTTTTATGCAGTAGTGCTTGTTCTTATGCTCAAGCCGGATCTCAGCGCCACTATTCGCACGTTGCTTGCGTCTCTTATTATAGCAGTAATGCTGTTTGCTCTTGTTATGTATTATCTCAAGAGCTATCGCAGTACTTCAAAAAACAGTTAACTTTAAGCTTTTAAGGAAAGGTAATTATGCTTCAAATGTGTTCACGCTGCAAGACGCGTCCTGCAGTGGTATTTATAACAAAAATTGAAAATAACGAATCAAAGCCTATGGGACTTTGTCTTCAGTGTGCAAGAGAACTGAAGGTGGGACCTATAGAGCAGATAATAAAGCAGACGGGACTGAGTGAAGAAGAGCTTGATCTCATGATGCAGAATATGGAAAGCCTCGTTGCGGAAATGGGAGATGGGGCAATGGATGCACTTGTTCCCACCGAGGATGGACTTGATGCACAAGGAGCTCCCGCTCTTGACCTGAGTCAATTGTTTGCGGGCTCACAGGGAAATGACCAAAAGAGCCCTAAAGCCAAAAAGAATCAGGAGCAAAAGCAGGGAGAAAAAGAAAGAAAATTTCTCTCTCAGTTTTGCATTGATATAACAGGCAGAGCAAAGAGCGGAAAGCTCGACCGAATTGTCGGACGTGATAAGGAGCTTGACCGAGTTATACAGATACTTTGCCGCAGACAAAAGAACAACCCTTGTCTTATCGGAGAGCCCGGTGTAGGTAAGACTGCTCTTGCAGAGGCACTTGCCCAGAAGATTGCCGACGGCAACGTTCCTTACAAGCTTCGCGATAAAGAGGTATTTCTTCTTGACATGACCACTCTTGTTGCGGGTACTCAGTTTAGAGGACAGTTTGAAAACCGAATGAGAGGGCTTATCGACGAGGTAAAGAAGCTTGGCAACATCATACTTGTTATAGATGAGGTCCACACTATTGTTGGGGCGGGCGATGCAGAGGGCGGAATGAATGCCGCTAATATTTTAAAGCCCGCACTCTCAAGAGGCGAAATACAGATGATAGGTGCGACCACTCTTTCGGAATACCGTAAGTATATTGAAAAGGATGCGGCTCTTGAAAGACGTTTTCAGCCTGTCATGGTTGAAGAACCTTCGATTGCGGATACGGTTAAGGTGCTTGAAGGTATAAAGCGTTATTATGAGCAGTTCCACGGTATTACCGTTCCCGAAACCATCCTTGAAAGAACTGTTCTTTTATCAGAACGCTATATAACGGATAGGTTTTTACCCGATAAGGCTATTGACCTGCTTGATGAGGCATGTTCGCGCCGCGCGCTTGAGAGCGACGTTATCAACAGAATGGGAGAGCTTACCTCAACACTTGAAAAGCTTAAGAATCAGCGAGAAGCACTGGAAGCACTGCCCGATCCTACCGAGGAAGTGTATTCACAGATTGCAGACGTTAAGGTTCAGGAGATAAAGTCTCAGAACGAGTATGACGAGCTGACTCTTGAAAGACAAAAGATAGTTCTTACCGAGCAGGACCTCGCGCGCGTTATAGAGGTCTGGACAGGAATCCCTGCAGGAAGTATTGCCGAAAATGATTTTAAAAAGCTTGAAACACTTTCAGATAAGCTTCGTGAGAGAATAATCGGTCAGGATAAGGCTGTTGATGCAGTTACTCGCGCTATCAAGCGCTCACGCGTTGGAATTTCATATAAGCGCCGTCCGGTTTCATTTATTTTTGCAGGTCCCACAGGAGTAGGTAAGACGGAGCTTGTAAAGACTCTTGCGAATATTTTGTTTGACTCTCCCGAATCGCTAATAAGACTTGATATGTCTGAATTTATGGAAAAGCATTCGGTGTCAAGAATAATCGGCTCACCTCCAGGGTACGTTGGATATGACGATGCGGGACAGCTTACAGAAAAGATACGCCGTAAGCCTTATTCCGTGGTACTTTTCGACGAGATAGAGAAGGCACATCCCGACGTTATGAATATACTCCTTCAGATACTTGATGACGGAGTTATAAGCGATGCTCACGGTAAACAGGTGAATTTTGAAAACACCGTGCTTATCATGACGACCAATGCGGGTTCAAGCAATGGTACAAATACAACAGGCTTCATGGCGTCCTCTCATGCGATTGATACCGAGCGTACAGAAAAAGCGCTTTCGGAATTTCTGCGTCCCGAGTTTTTAAACCGTGTTGATGAGATAATCACGTTTAACAGACTTGGCATAGAGCAAATGAATAAGATAGCAAGGCTCAGACTTAACGAGCTGGCGAGAGTTCTTTTTGATAAGGGTATTGCACTGAATGTCAGCGATGACGCTGCAAGCTTTATCGCAGAAAAATCGTTTTCCGAAAAGTATGGAGCGAGAAATCTTGCCCGCTTTATTCAGACTGAGATTGAGGATAAGATAGCTGAAGAGATAATCAAAACCTATGAAAAAGGACTTTGTCGCGTTGATGTAACTCTTGACGCGGGAATATTGAAGGTTGAGTGCAGATAAATGAACTTACTTGAGATAAACGCAGAAAAGCTTTGCGAAATTCTCCGGACCTCCTATACGGAGGGGTTAAGTGAACGTCAGGTAATACTCAACAGAAAAGAATTTGCCCCCGAAACAAAAAAACACAGAGCGGGAATAGGTAAACTGTTCAAGACCGTTTTTGGCGACGTAATGCTGATTTTGTTCTTCCTTCTGTCTTTTTTTGCAGTGGACGTCAGGGCAGATAAAACGGCAGTGGTTTGTATCGCCATGATACTGTTCTTCTATTTCGCCTTTCAGATAGTATCGTCGCTTTACGTCAGACACGTCGACGAAAAGATACGTCCATACAGGCGCGCTGACTGCCTCGTAGTCAGAGAAGGGATTCGGACAAGAGTTGATTACTCAGACCTTGTGCCCGGTGATATACTTCTTTTGAAAAGCGGGGATATTGTCCCATGTGACGCACTTGTAGTGGAGCAAAAGACACTCCGTGTTCTTGAAGTACAGCTTACAGGCAACACTTCTCCTGTAGTAAAGCTTACTCAAGAGGATGTGCTGTCGACTAAAGGTTGTCCGTATTATGAGTGTATTCTCTTTGCAGGCTCCGTAATTAACTCAGGAGAAGCCACGGCACTTGTGTGTAACGTAGGTGACAGTATCTTTGATAAGAGAAATAAGCTTGTACGGCGAGTAAGGTCGGATAACCGCCCGAAAATATTTGAAAAAGCACTTCTTATTTCAAACAGGATATCGCTTGTATGGATATTTGTTTGTACCGTGACAGTAATTGCGGGAATACTGAGAGGTGCGGAACTCTTTTCTGTATTTTATATCGCAACGGCTCTGTCTGTCGCGGTATTGCCTGATATTATACTGACTCTGTCGGAGCTTAATATGGCGTATGCCACATCCTCTCTTTTGAAGCGGGGAGCAGCAGTTAAGAATCTGTCGGCAATCGACAGAATGTGCGATATCAACTGCATTGCCGTTGATTCCAGCAAATATTTCCGCACGTCAGATCCTAAGCCTCATACGGTTATTGTCGGAGAAGATAAAAAACGCTTCAACAATGCTTCGGATAAGGATGTGCGCAAGCTTTTTGAGCTTGCGTGCATTGCCTGCGTTGACGGAGGCGGAATGTATTATAACGATATCAGTGTCGAAAAATCGCTTCTCGATACAGCAGAGAGGCTCGGTACCCCACAAAGCGCACTTTATGAGAAGTACTTGCTTCTTGAACGGCTTCAATATTCCGATGATAGGGGAGTTAGCCGTGTAATAGTGTTCCTTGACGGAAACTTTTATCTCGTAAGTCTCGGACTGCCTGAGTATGTCTTGCGCTCTTGCGCGCTTATTCGGTGTGACGGAATAGATAAAAACTTTTTTGAAAAGGACAGACGCAGACTTCTTGAGGATTCAAAACTTATTTCCGCAGATAACGAAGCTGTTGTTGCGGTTTCTTTAAAGCAGATCCAGTACAAAGAAGGTGCGGGGCAGATAGAGAATGCGCGAGGTTCGACCTTTATCGGGTTTATCGGATTGCATACCTCTATAATGGCAGATGCCGCAAAGGCTGTAAGTATGTGTGAACGCTCAAAAATTGATATATTGCTTATGACAAACGAGCCGAGGGCGACATCGCTCGGATTCGCTGACAGTCTTTCAATAATGAAAGAGGGCGACGAGGCAATAGATCGAGGAGAGTTCGACAGAATAGACGAGGGCCTTTTCAGAGCGGATATCAAAAAGTATAAGGTGTTTCTGTCTTTTGACAGTGATACCAAAGGAAAGATAGTTCGTTTCAGAAAGTCTGACGGAGATATTGTGGCGTCAACCGCTTCATCAACTGATGACATTCCTCTCCAACTGGAAGCTGACGTTTCATTCACAACAGAAAAAGCGCGCGACGATACTGTTGTGCGAAATTCCGACGTTGTGCTTACAAAAGGAATTGATATGCTTCCGGAGTGTATCAAGTACGCTCGCAGTGTATACAGAAACATGAGGCATATGCTTGAGTTTTTGATGTACAGTCAGTTTACTCTTGCTTCTTCTGCTTTTATGTTTTTGATTTTTCTTCCCGAAATTGGATTTGGTCCTATGCAGATAATTCTTTACTCGATAATTTCTTTTATACCGCTTGCCATAGTACTTTCCTGTGAAAAAGTAAGAGGCACGGAATTGCGTCTTAATTTCGGTGAAGAAAACGTAAATATCAATTTCCAAAATCTTATAACGATTCCGCTTGTTTGCGGTCTTGTATCGGGACTTGTATCTGCTTTCAGTGCACGTCTTATGCTTCTTGCGGGAGCAGATTCAACGCTTTGCCGCTCGGCATCTTTTATAACACTTGCAATAAGTGCTGTTTTTATGGCTTTCTCGGTATCGGGTGATTCTTCATTCTCGTCGAGAATTCTGAAAAACAAAGTATTGTTCATCATATCACCCATAGTGCTGGCACTGTCGCTCTTAACGGTTATGACAAAACCGTTTTCGGCTCTGTTCGGTATGGGGGTTATAGAATGGAAAAATATTCTTATTTCCCTTGCTCTGTCGATGGTACCCATGCTTCTTGCGGCGGGTATACGACTTGTAAAAAAATACGTTTTTAATAATATTAAACAATAAGGAGAAACAAAAATGGAACAGGTAACACGTAACACAATTATCGGAGACATTCTTGACTTTGACCGCGAAACAGGAAAATTCTTTCTTGAAATAGGAATGCACTGTCTTGGTTGTCCTTCTGCACGCGGTGAAACTATCGAAGAGGCTTGTGCTGTTCACGGAACAGATGCAGATGAACTCGTAGAAAAGATCAACGAGTATCTTTCTGAAAAGAATGCCTGAATCAAAGCTTTCAAGGCGGCTTCATGCCGCCTTCTTGCTTGTAAAAGAGGGAAGACGAGTCGCGGATATCGGCACCGATCACGCACTTTTACCGATTGCACTTGTGAAATCCGGTAAAACACCACACGCGATAGCCTCTGATGTTAATAAGCTTCCCCTTGAAAAAGCAAAGGAAAATATAGAACGCGAGGGGCTGTCCGACAGTATCGAAACGTTTCTTGCCGACGGGGCAGTTGGGCTTGAAGCGCGTGCCGAGGAGTTTATTATTGCAGGAATGGGCGGTGAACTTATTGCCGAAATTATTTCTGCTTCCCCGTTCTTGAAGAGGCATGATATACACCTTGTGCTTCAGCCAATGACGAAGATTCCGGTTGTAAGACGCTTTCTTTGGGAAAACGGTTTTGATATCGAACGCGAAGTTTACCTTGAGGATATGGGACATTTTTATACTGTTATTTCTGCGTACTATACGGGAAACAACTACATATATACCCCAATTGAATCAGAACTTGGCCAGGAAAAATTTCGAAAGGACGCTTCGAGAGAATCACTTGAAGCTGTCGCAGGGGAAATAAAGCTCAAGCTTTATGACCTTGAAAAAAAGATAAAAGGTAAAAATCTTGGCGGAATCAACTCGGATGCCGATCGCAGTATCCGTGATTCACTTAAAAAAATACTTTGTGAAGTAGAGAGGAATATCAATGAAGCTTTGTGATATAATAAATAATCTTGATTTGCTTATCCCAAAGAATCTCAGCGAGGAATGGGATAACGACGGTGTGATGCTTGCACTTGACAAGAATCGCGAAATAAATAAAACAGTGGTAACTCTTGACGTTACAAGGGATGCTATAGAGTTTGCGAAGGAAAACGGAGCTGACCTTATAATAAGCCACCATCCTTTTATATTCAATCCGCTGAAAAATCTTGATACCTGCCTCAAGACCGAGCTTATTCTTGAACTTATCAAGGCGAATATTTCGGTTCTGTCGTATCACACAAGGTTTGATAATTCTGAGGGTGGAATGAATGACAGCCTTGCCGCAGCGCTCTGTTATGAAAATCTTGTGCCTCTTGACACAATGGCTCGTGCGGGAGACCTTCCCGCTAGGTTTTCTCCCGAGGAGTTTGCCGTATGGGTAAGTGAAAAGCTTTCCACAGACGTTGTTCTTTACAGCGCGGGAAATATGATATCCAAGGCAGCAGTGCTCGGAGGCGGTGGCAAAGACTTTGTAGCCCCTGCGCGGCTTGCGGGGATTGATGCTATTGTCACAGGTGACGTACCCCATAGGATAGTAACAGAAGAAGTAATGGCGGGAATTACCGTAATTGATGCGGGTCACTACGGAACGGAGAAGATATTCGTTGATGCTATCCTGCCTTTTCTTGAAAAGGCGGGAATCGCACTTGATACGGTTGCCCAATACAGAGGTGAAGACCCCGCAGTGTTTGTATGCAAGGAGAAATAAATGGCATTTGATGCAGGTATGCTTTCGGCTGTTGTACAGGAAAGCAATATGATACTCGGAGAAGCAAATTCCCGCGGGGGCAGTAAGGTTGAAAAGGTTTATATGCCTGAGCGCGATGAGATAGACTTAGTGCTCCGCACATATAACGAGAGCTTCCGCTTTGTTTTGTCTGCAAGTCCTAACACCGCAAGGGTGCTTATAAGCGATACTCAGAAGGAGAATCCCGCAACCCCACCGTCACTTTGTATGCTCCTTCGTAAAAAACTTATGGGTGCAAGACTTGTGAAGATATCACAGATGGGATTTGAGCGTGTATGCTGTCTTGAATTTGACACTAAAGATGAAATGGGATATGCCGCGAAGCGATTCCTTGTTGCTGAGATAATGGGTAAGCACTCAAATATAATTCTTTGTGATGCGGACTTCAAGATCCTCGGTGCCATTCGTACAGTAGATGCAACCTCCTCGCTTACAAGACGTATAATACCCGGCATAAAATATGAAATGCCTCCGTTACAGGATAAACTTGATCCGACACAGGTTTCCGAAACGGAATTCGCGTCAAAACTTTCCTCTTATGAGCCATCAGCTATTTGCGATAAAGCGATTGTTGCATCTTTTTCGGGAATTGCACCGATTATTGCCCGTGAAATATGCTATAGAGCAACGGGAGAAGTCTCATCGACGATTGCGAATACTCGAATAAACAGGCTTTGGGAAGAGTTTGCAAAATATTTTGATGCTCTTAAAAAAGGAGAATTTGCCCCGACACTTCTTTTTGAAGAAGGTAAGGATTCGGCTTTTGAATACTCTGTATATCCTATTTTGCAATACGGTGAGAAAATAAAACTTAAGAAAACTGAGAGCGTTTCTTCTCTCATTGATGAGTTTTTTTCATTAAGAGATAAGAGTGATCGTCACCGACAGAGGTCACAGGATATATTAAAGCTTCTTACAAATGCAGAAAACAGACTAACAAAGAAGATAGAGGCACAGAAAAATGAACTTGTCGATGCCGACGATATGGAGCAGTGCAGACTTTACGGAGATTTGATTTCCCAGGAAATGTACAGGGTCAAAAAAGGCGATAGGTTTGTGGAAGCTTTGGATTATTCAAAAGAGCCGTATGAGACGGTCAAGATAGAGCTTGACGAAAAGCTCACCCCGTCACAGAATGCTCAGCGATATTATAAGAAATATAATAGGAAGAAGAAGGCGAAAGAGGAGCTTGTAAAGCAGATAGAAGCCTCTGAAAAGGAGCTTTCATATATTGCAACGGTATTTGATGCACTGACCCGTGCAGAGAGTGAAAAGGATCTCGCTGAAATTCGAGAGGAGCTTTCCATTTGGGGCTATATGCGACGTGAAGCAAAAAAACTGCGCACAGCCGATAAGAAGCAGAATTTGAAGCCTATGACCTTCACTTCTCCTTCGGGATACGAAGTGCTTGTAGGAAAGAATAATCTGCAAAACGACTATATTACAACCAAGCTTTCCCAAAGAGGTGATTGGTGGTTCCACACTAAGAATTATCCGGGAAGCCACGTTTTGATGTGTGTTGGGAAGGATGAGGATCCTCCCGCAGAAGATTTCACATTCGCGTGCGAGCTTGCGGCAGAGCACTCATCAGCAGAGGGTGATAACATAGCGGTTGACTACACACAGATACGTTATATCAAAAAACCGAGCGGTTCAAAGCCGGGATTTGTAACCTATACTACCTATTGGACCGCCTACGTTTCGCCTAAAAGAAATAAATAATAAAACGAAAAGAGCATGAAATCACCGATTTTGACATGAATGATGAAATAATAAACAGAACCTTCGACGAATGGATAATGAAGCTGTTACGAGGCTTTGAACAGTTCGTACCAAAACGTTTACACAGCCAGATAAATCAGTGGGTAGGCTATTATGCTATGCAGAGCGTTGGTCTTGTCGTCGAGGAGCTTGTAAAGAGAGGTGTGCTCCAACAGCCGTCTGAAGATATCCCATTTGTTGGCGGCGTGTTCTCTGTTCAAGGAGATATAAACAGAATAAATATGTAAAAATATACCGCCGAGTTTTCTCGGCGGTATTATAGTTATATGATAAGATATGCTCCCAACATTTGTTTGCTGTTGTTTTTATCAAACGATAAATATCCTTGCTTGATGGCTTCTTCAAGAATTGCTCCGCGTATTGCAAAGATATTGGCACAAGCGTGATCAATTTGAAATTCATCTTCTTTCAAAAAGTCGGGAATCTCTTTATAAATCTGCTCGCGGCAGAACAAATAGTGTCGTGTAGCAATATCACACGCCTTGTAACGAAGCGCTTCAAAATGATCTCGTGCGTCTTTTGGCATTTGACGTGTTTTACTCTTTAGCATAACCATAATTGTAAGAACATAGTCTTCATCGGTCTTTTTGATGTACCCGTAGGATTCTAATTTTTTTAGAATGGACTTATCAACCTCGGTACTCTTTCCGTTGGCAATCGCAACCATTGCTTGACCGTCTGCGTACGTAAGAAACGGAGGCGTCAGATCTTCGATTCCACCGAATTTAAATTTGTATTGACGGAACCAAATTTCTGGCAGATCCTTCTCATCGGGATTTGACACACAACCGCTAAGTCCAACAAAATCCGGTTTGTTGCCGTGATAGCTTTCCATACCGAGAATGTCCCATTCTCCTCCGTTGGGACGGAGAGTAAATCCCCAAGCTCCGATATTAGAAAAATTCGATGCATTTTTATTAAACGGCTTTAGCGTGTAGGAATTGATAGCATCCGTTTCTGTCATAAGAAGCGCCCATTTCATATCTTCAAACGGCTGATAACCTTCGTGCCATTCCGGATAATTATCATTTCTCCACTTTATTTCATATTCCATTGATGCTATTACCGCTTCCGTGAGCTCAGGTGTAATGCTCCTCAAATGGGAGTATATCTTTTCCTGTGCTTCTGCACTTACGATAAAAAGATTTGTTTCATAACGATTGCCGTTTTTCTTCATCAGAGTAGCATCAACCAGCGCTGATAATTCTTCTTCCATATACGGAAGTGCAACACCAATCTCCATGGAGAGTTCTTCTGATGTTGCAGGGGTTCTGTAAGCTGCAAGAAGAATATTTTTGCAGAGCGAACGTGAAATATAATTCCACGGTTCACCACCCTTTCCAACCATTCCGTTCATTGTAAACGCAATATTTTCGGGCTTGTAACTAAGTTTTCCGAATTCTCTTGTCATATCAATACCTTCCTTCAAAACTTGTCTTGCACGGTGAAGCCGTTGCTTTACCGCACTTTCTGAAAGGCCAAGCGACGATGCAATATCTCTAATACCGCGGTTTTCAATGTAGTAAGACGTGAGAATGTTACGGTAATCACTTTTGATGAACGCCAGCTCTCGCCGAAGCAGAGTAATCTCCTCTGTATGCATCATTTCATCAAGGATATTTTCACGTTTATCCTCAATTTCATAGTCTCCAACGTCGGACGCAGACTGCATTTCATGTCGGCGATGCTTATCCTTTGCCCATGCAGAATAGCGGTTGTGCGTAATTTTCCACACCCACGCTGAAAAGTTTTCGGGTACTTTACCGCTGTTTAACGCGCCGATAACGTTTAATGCAATATCCTGTACAAGGTCCTCAGCGTCGTTTGTGTTTCCCGTCTTTTTTAATGAGAAATAAAAAATCTTTTTTATATAACTGTCGGTGAACTCTTTTATAAGTACCTCGTTTTGCATAATGTCGCCTCCTTTCATTAATATAGTGTCAAGAATTTTGAATCGGTTACATCGGAATTAAAATATACCGCCGAGTTTTTTCGGCGGTAATTTAAATTTCATCCTTGAAGAAAACTTCATTTACTTCAAATTCGCGCCCCTTAAGATAGGCGAGAGGGGAAGACGGGTCACTTGGCAAGAAGGTTAATTTATATGAATAAAGCGCTTGAAATTTATAACCGAAACGCTTGTCATCGCGGTTGATTCCGTATTTTCCGTCACCTACAAGCGGATGACCCATATCGGCAAACTGAGCGCGTATCTGATGTGTTCGCCCTGTTAAAAGCTCTACCTCGACAAGCGAGATATCACGTTCCTTTGAGGCTTTTAAGACTTTGTAAATACTGTGCGCCTCAAGTGCTCCCTTCACAGGTGTGTGGTATACCCTAACCTTGTTTGTGGAGGAGTCCTTGAGAAGCCAATTTGATATCTTGCCGCTCTTCTTTTGCGGGATTCCGTGAATGAGCGCAAGATATCTTTTGTCAATCTCACGCATCTTTATCAGCTCATTTATTGTTCTGAGTGCTTCGGCGTTCTTCGCACAAATTACAATACCGCCTGTATTGCGGTCTATTCTGTTGCAAAGTGCGGGTACGAAGGAGTTTTCGTTTTCGGGGTTCCATTCGCCTTTTTTATAAAGATATGAAAGTACTCTGTTTATAAGAGTGTCGTTTTCATTCTTTTCGTCTGAGTGTACTATAAGTCCCGGAACCTTATCGACAAGGAGTATATTTTCGTCCTCGTACACGATATTGAGGTTTGCAATGAGCCTCTTGTACGTATCCTTTTGTTCCTTTTCAAAGAATTCATCTTTTATGTAAAGTTCAATCTTATCACCAAGCTCAACCTTAGTGTTAAGAGGTACCTTTTTGCCGTTTACCTTTATCCTCTTTTCGCGAAGATATCGGTGCAGCAGCGACTCGGGGATGTTCGGCATGAGCTTCAAAAGAAATTTATCAAGCCTTTGTCCCGCGTCATTTTTTTGTATATCAAAGCTTCTGATGTGAAATCACTCCTGTTTCAAATATGCTTCAGTCCTATGTATTGAAAAGCCTTTTGCGGAAAAATTCGCTTCATATTCGGTTATGACGTTGTCCTTTGCCCAAATGCTGTTGTGAAGGTCGTCAGTCGTGTTTTTTGTTATATATCCGTTTTCAGCAAAGCTTTCAAGCGAATAAGCAAAAAGATCTGCATTGTCGGTCTTGAAATGTATCTCTCCGTTTTTGGAAAGTATCTTCTTGTATATGTCAAGATAAATCTCGCTTGTGAGTCTTCTTCTTGCGTGCCTCTTTTTGGGCCACGGGTCGCTGAAGTTTAAGTATATTCGATCGAATTTATAAGGGGAGGTCACTTCGGGAAGATCAAAAGCGTCCATGCATACAAAACGTACGTTTTGAAGCTCTTCTCGGTACACCTTTTCCATTGCGATTACCGCAACGTCAGGTACCTTCTCAATTGCGAGAAATTTGATTTCGGGATGCTTCTTCGCCATTCCTACAACGAAGTCGCCTTTGCCGCATCCTATTTCGAGGTGTACGGGCACGTTCCCTTTGAAGTATTCAAGAAACGCTTCTTTATTTTCTTTGGGATTGCCGATATAAATGTCACTGCACGCCAGTATTCGTTCGGGCGTGTTCTTTCTTTTCCTTGCTCTCAATGTTTTTCTCCTGTAAAAGTAATATATACATTAGTATAATACTAAAATCTGTTTTTGACAAGTGTATGTGTATATTTTGTTTCATTCAAGGCGAAAATTTTTTAAAAGGGAGGTTTTTATATGAGCAACAAACTGTCACCGTCGGCTTCGAGTGCAATAGAGTTCGCACGACTTGTTGCGTGTGAGCTGGGACACACTTACATCGGAAGCGAGCATTTGCTGCTTGCGTTATTGTCGGATAAAGGGGATACTGATGAGACATCGGTAATATTTGAGTACCTGAAGATAAATTATACCGATATTTTACAAAGAACCGTAGCGCTTTTCGGAAGAGGGGAACGTACGTCACTTACATCACGGGATATGACGCCGACTCTTCAAGGAATAATTGAAAAAAGCGGAGTGTGGGCAAAGAAATATTCAGGAGGTGCACTTGACACCCGTCATCTTGCCATATCGCTTCTGTCAGCAGCTGAGTCGGTTGCCGTGAAAATAATCGAAATGACAGGCGTAAAGCGAGTGAAGGTGTTGAATCTTTTTTTGTCAAGTATAGAAAACGAGAAAAAGCTCACTCCGAGATCCGCAGAGGCAAAGGATGCAAGACAAGAAAGTTTAGCAGAGTCAAAAAAACTTACTCCGCAGCTTAACAAATACGGACATGACCTTGTTGAAATGGCTCTTAACGGAAAATATTCAATAGTTGTAGGGCGTGAAAAGGAATGCGACAGAGTAATACGAACACTGATGAGAAAGGGTAAGAATAACCCCTGTCTTATCGGAGAGCCCGGAGTAGGTAAGACCGCAATTGCAGAAGGAATAGCCAAAAGAATAGCCGACGGTGCAGTCCCCGAGGCGCTTCGTTGCTACAGGATAGTGTCTCTTGACGTTTCGACAGTTGTTGCCGGCGCGAAATACAGAGGGGATTTTGAGGAGCGCATAAGAGTGATTACGGATGAAGTTATCAAGGCGGGAAACGTTATACTCTTTATAGATGAAGTACACAATATTGTGGGTGCCGGTTCAGCGGAGGGCGCAGTGGATGCAGCAAATATTTTAAAGCCTCATCTTGCCCGCGACGAGGTTAAAATAATAGGTGCTACCACTCTTCGTGAGTACAAAAAATATATCGAAAAGGATTCAGCTCTTGAACGTCGCTTTCAGCCGATAGTGGTATCCGAGCCGTCAAAGGAGGAAACGCTTGAAATTCTTAAAGGAATCAGAAAAAGCTACGAGGAGTATCACTCGGTGGTAATTTGTGATGAGGCATTGAAAACAGCAGTTGAGCTTTCCTCAAGATTTGTTCCTACAAGATTTTTTCCGGATAAGGCAATTGATCTTATGGACGAGACTGCCTCGCGAAAAAGGATAGAGGGGGGAGGAGTGGTTACAGAGAAGGATGTTGCGGCATCCCTCAGCGAAAGCCTCGGTATACCTCTTGGAAGACTGCAAGGAACAGAGCGAGAGCGAGTGTATGCACTTGTCGATAAACTCAAAGGGTATATAGTAGGTCAGGATAAGGCGGTAGAAACTCTGGCGGACGCTTATCTGCGCTCAAGACTTGATCTTGCTGACAGAACAAGACCGCGCGGGGCATATGTCTTTGTGGGAGAAACGGGAGTGGGCAAAACGGAGCTTGCAAAAGTCTTTGCGGAAGAGGTTTTTGGAAAAAATGGTTTTATAAGACTTGATATGACGGAGTTTTCAGAAGGTCATTCAGTGTCAAAGCTTATCGGCTCACCTCCGGGATACGTAGGCTTTGACGAGGGGAATTCGAAGCTTGAAGTGCTACGCCGCCATCCATATTCTGTGGTTCTCTTTGACGAGATTGAAAAAGCGCATCCCGACGTCATAAATCTTCTTTTACAGATTCTTGACAACGGCACACTCACAGACTCTCAAGGGCGTCTTATAGACTTTAAAAACACCGTTGTAATATTAACTTCAAATACGGGCGTTGGTAAGGAAACAAAAAGAGTTGGATTTAATGAAGCGACTCACGACGACTTTGCGAAGGATATTGAGCAGACATTAAAAAAGAAGCTCTCACCCGAGCTTGTTTCACGCCTTGACGAGATAATAGTTTTTTCGGCTCTCGAAAGATGTCATCTTGAGAAAATTGCCGAAATATGCTTGGAAGACTTTAAAAAGAGATGCTTGAACAACGGAATAGAGCTTGCATGGGAAATGGAGGTCGTGGGTAAGATAGTTGACATGACGTCTCGCGATTCAGGGGCAAGAGGTATTAAAAATGCTGTGAAAAAGGAGGTCGAAGCGCCGGTTTCACGCCTTGCCTTGAATTCGGAAAACTCAAAAATATTATTGACTCTTCAGGGAAACTCCATTGTTACGAAAGCTACTCAGCCAAAATAAAAAAAGCAAGACTCATCCGAGTGAAATGATAAAATGATGGTAGACACTAAAAAACAGTGTCTACCATCAATTTTTATGTTAAAATAAAGAAAAGGAGTTGAAAGCAATGGGAAGACCAAAAGGTG
>JAZREJ010000050.1:0-52191 GCA_045660745.1 Eubacteriales bacterium | reverse complement strand
GAGGGACTTTTTTCAAAAAGTCCCTCTCCTCTTATAATTAAATCATTATTCCTCTGAATCTTCAGCTTCTTCATCTTCGGATTCGTCGATATCTGAATCGTCCTCTTCCTCAATGTCGTCTGCTTCCTCGTCCTCGGGAACATCGTATCCGATTATGTCAAGCTCTTCCCCATCATTTTCGGGAAGTGCCTCGTTTTCGGCTTCCTCTTCACGCTTGATTCTCTCAAAGCCGATTATCTTAGATCCGTCGGAAAGTCTCATAACTATAACACCCGACGCACTTCTTCCACTCATGGATATCTGTGCGACGACTGTTCTTATAAGCATACCGCCGTCTGTCATTAGCATTACGTCATCTGTTTCTTCAACCGCTGCAATTCCTGCAAGCACGCCTGTCTTTTCAGTAAGCTTATGACATCTCATACCCTTACCGCCTCTACCCTTTTCTGCAAAGAGTGAGAAGTCGCATCTCTTACCGAATCCATTTTCGGTAAGTGTCAAGAGCGCCTTTCTGTAAGCTCCGTTTTCGCCATCGGGCTTGATGGAAAGACATCCTACCACCTTTTCACCCTCAGCAAGACGGATAGCACGAACACCGCTCGACGTTCTGCCCATTACTCTTACGCGCTTTTCGGAGAATTTAAGAGCCTGTCCGTTGGAGGCGGCAATAAATATCTCACTATCTCCGTCTGTCTTATTGACAAAGAGCAATTTATCGTCCTCACGAAGCTTGATAGCAATAACACCCTTTGCACGAATATGACGGAATGCCGACAGTGGGCAACGCTTTATCATACCCTTTTCGGTGGTCATTACAAGTACCTCGTCGGTATTGATCTTTGAAACCGAAATAAATGCTGTAATCTTTTCGTCTTCCTGTAAGGGAAGGATATTGTTTATATGAGTACCCTTGCTGGTTCTTGAGCCCTCGGGTATCTGATAACACTTTTTGATATACAAGCGACCTAACGATGTGAACATAAAGAGATAATTGTGGCTGTGAGACACAAACATATCCTTTACGGAATCCTCTTCCTTGGTCTTCATCGCGTTGATACCTTTACCACCTCTGTTTTGAGCCTCATATGTATCAACGGGAATACGCTTGATATAACCGTCATGAGTTGTGGTGATAAGACACTTGTGGCGCTCAATGAGGTCTTCAAGTATGATATCATCCTCTGCCTCTTCGATAACAGTTCTTCTCTCGTCACCGAAGCGGCGCTTTATCTCAAGCATTTCATCCTTAATAATTGCAAATATCTTAGTCTCGTCAGCAAGTATTCCTTCAAGCTCGGCAATGAGCTTCATAAGTCTTTCGAGCTCTGCAAGAATGTTATCAACCTCCATGGAAGAAAGCTTACCGAGAGGAAGCTCGACGATGGCCTGAGCCTGTACGTCGGAAAAGTCAAAGCGTGCGATAAGAGAGGTCTTTGCTTCAGCAACCGTCTTGGATGCACGGATGATTTTGATTACTTCATCAATATTGTCAAGTGCTATTTTGTAGCCCTGCCAGATATGCTCCTTTGCACGTGCCTTCTTCAAATCAAAGGTAACTCTGCGTGTAACTACCTCCTCACGGTGCTTCAAGTAATAGTGAAGCATCTGCTTGAGGTTAAGAGTCTTAGGCTCGCCGTTTACAAGTGCGAGCATATTCATAGCACAGGTATCCTGAAGCTGAGTATATTTGTACAGAAGATTAACAAGAATCATTTCGTTAGCATCACGCTTGAGGTCAACAACGATTCTCATTCCGTTTCTGCCCGATTCGTCACGGATATCGGAAATACCCTCGATTCTCTTATCGTTTACAAGGTCGGCAATCGTTTTTACAAGATTTGACTTATTTACCTGATAAGGAATCTCTGTATATACAATACTCTTTCTGCCGTTTCTTTCCTCAATATGGTATTTTGCACGTACCATAACGTGACCCTTACCCGTAAGATATGCCTGCTTGATGCCTGAGGTACCGTAAATTGTAGCATAGGTCGGAAAATCGGGACCCTTTATAAACTGTACAAGGTCAAGTATCTCGCAACCGGGATTTTCCATAAGGTAAATAGCACCGTCAATTACCTCACACAGGTTGTGAGGAGGAATGTTTGTTGCCATACCGACAGCAATACCCACACTTCCGTTTACAAGAAGATTCGGGAATGCTGAAGGAAGAACGTCAGGCTCCTTGAGCTTATTGTCAAAGTTAGGAGAAAAATCAACTACGTCCTTTTCAATATCCGTCATCATTTCGGAGGCAATTTTCGACATTCTCGCCTCAGTATAACGGTAAGCTGCCGCGCCGTCTCCGTCAACGTTACCGAAGTTACCGTGGCCGTCAACAAGGGGATAACGGAGAGAGAAGGGCTGTGCAAGACGTACCATTGAATCGTATACTGCCGCGTCGCCGTGCGGATGGTAATGACCAAGCACGTTACCGACGGTAGTAGCCGACTTACGGAAGGGCTTATCGTGAGTGAGGTTATCCTCATGCATTGAATAAAGTATTCTTCTGTGTACAGGCTTGAGACCGTCACGCACATCGGGAAGAGCACGAGACACGATAACAGACATCGCATATTCAATATAGGATCTCTTTACCTCTTTATTGATTTCTACATGAAGTATATTTTGTCCTTCTGTGTTGATATCCATTTAATTTACCTTTCTGACATCTTTTCCACATGTTTTCCACAGCATAAATTTAACACTTTTTTGTGAAGAATTTGTGAGGAAAAGATTTTTGAAAAATTTTTCTCTTTTTTAAAACTTTATATCTGTTTTTAAAAAGTACTGTTATTTCAGGCAAAATCAGTCTTTATGTTAAAGGCAGTTTTGTTTTTTGTATATTTTTCTATTTCACCAAGTTTTCAACAAAGTTTTCCACAACCTGTGGATAACTCTGTTTAAAAGTCATAAATCTATTATTTTATACGTCAAGATTTGTGACATACTTTGCGTTCTGTTCAATAAATTCGCGTCTCGGCTCAACCTTATCACCCATAAGAAGCGAGAAGGTCTCGTCAGCCGCATATGCATCCTCTATATTGACCTGAATGATGGAGCGACGCTCGGGATCCATTGTTGTTTCCCAAAGCTGTTCCTTATCCATTTCACCAAGACCCTTATATCTCTCTGCCTGAGCATTAGCTCCGAGAGCCGCAAGCTCGCGGTCCTTCTCCTCATCAGAGAAAGCATATCTCTGTTCCTTGCCCTTGTATACTCTGTAAAGCGGGGGACGTGCACAGAAGATGTGTCCTTGCTCAATAAGAGGCTTCATATGGCGATAGAAGAAGGTTAAAAGAAGTGTCTTGATATGAGAACCGTCAACGTCGGCATCCGCCATGATAATTACCTTACCGTAGCGCAGCTTTGTTATATCAAATTCGCTTCCGATACCCGTTCCGAGTGCCTGAATTATCGGTATTACCGACACGTTTGCATATATCTTTTCAAGTCTTGCCTTTTCAACGTTAAGTATCTTTCCTCGAAGCGGAAGTATTGCCTGATACTTACTGTCACGGCCGTCCTTTGCGGTACCACCCGCAGAATCTCCCTCTACAAGAAAGAGCTCTGTGTTTGCAACCGTTCTGTCCTGACACTCAGCAAGCTTATCCGGAAGGCTTCCGCGCTCAAGAACCGTCTTACGGCGGGTCATTTCACGTGCTTTTTTTGCAGCCTCACGTGCACGGGATGCCGAAAGAGATTTCTCTATAAGCAATTTTGCAACGTTCGGATTCTCTTCAAAATACTCACCAAGCTTTTCAACCACCATCTGGTATACAAGAGGTCTGATATCCGAGTTTCCAAGCTTTGACTTTGTCTGTCCTTCAAACTGAGCCTCAGGAAGCTTTACGCTGATTACGGCACACAGACCTTCTCTTACGTCATCTCCTGTAAAGTCCTTGTCATTATCCTTTAAAAATCCGAATTTATGAGCGTAATCGTTGAATACCTTAGTGATACCCGCTTTAAAACCTGTCTCATGGGTACCGCCTTCAATAGTGTTGATATTATTTGCAAAGGTCATCATATGGCTCTGATAACCATCGTTGTACTGAAGCGCAACCTCTGCTGTTGTTATATCCTTCTTTGCGGAGAAATGAATAACATCACCAAGAAGCTCTGAATGCTTCTTAGAGTTAAGATATTCAACGAAGCTTGAAATACCGCCCTCAAAGCAGAAGCTCTGTTCCTTTTGCTTATCCTGACGAATATAGTTTTCATCCTCTGCAAACTCGTTGTATTCTTCCTCGTCGCCTTGTGCTGTCTTAAGAATATTCTCTGCTTCTGCCTTAGCCGCCTCTCCCGCAACGATATTAGAGCTGTCACGGTTGTCAATTAAGTCTATTCTGAGTCCTGCATTAAGAAATGCCTGCTCACGGAGTCTGTTACATACTGTATCATAATCAAACTCTACAGTCTCAAAGATCGCACCGTCAGGCTTAAATCTTACTTTAACACCCGATTTTTCGGTTGCTCCCTTATTTTCAAGCGGACGCACCACAGCGCCTCTTTCAAAGCGCTCGGTATACATAAATCCGTCATAGCAATCTTCTATTTCGACCCACTCGGAAAGTGCGTTTACAACTGATGCACCGACACCGTGAAGACCACCGGATATCTGATATCCGCCGCCACCGAATTTACCTCCCGCATGAAGCACTGTAAATACCATTTCGACGGTAGGAATGCCCATTTTAGCATTGATTCCGACAGGTATACCTCGTCCGTTATCCTCAATTGAAACACTGCCGTCATGCTCAAGAACTACAGTTATTTTGTTACAGTGTCCCGCAAGTGCTTCATCTATGGAGTTATCCACTATTTCATATATCAAATGATGAAGTCCGCGTTGTGAGGTAGAGCCGATGTACATACCGGGTCTTTTTCTTACCGCTTCAAGTCCTTCAAGCACCTGTATTTGGTTCTCGTCGTAATGTTCGGTAACTTTTTCAAGTTCAAGATTCTCGTTTTCCACCTAAATTTTCCTTTTCAGTCTGTCATAAAGAGTTCCCGTTGAAAACTGTGATATTACAACAACAGACTTCCTTTCTTTTTTTTTGCCGTATAAAATATACGCGCGTGGTATATCGTCGGTATCGTTTATAACTTTACCTTGTTTTTGGGCTGTATTTAAAAATTCTCGCGTTATTCCCGAGACTGTGGTATTATCCATATCAAAAATACCGATTATATCTCGGCTTCTGACAGAATGCTTTTGCCCTGTGTGTAAAAATGTAGCCATTTAATTCTTTTTATATTTTCCGCCCTTTGCAAGATACGTATAGACATCAATATCTTCATCCTTCTGACATGAAGTTATTATAACCTGCTTATCGCTCAGAGCGTTTAATATATACTCTCTTCTTTTTTCATCAAGCTCGGATAAAATATCGTCAAACAGATAAACGGGATTTCTCTTTGTGATCTCTCCTATTATCTCACCCTCTGCAAGCTTAAGAGCCACAACAGCGCTTCTCTGCTGTCCTTGTGATGCAAATACGCGCGCTTCATTTTCGTTTATTCTTATTTCAATGTCATCAAGCTGTGCACCGCTCGACATTCTTGAAAAACGAAGGTCTGCTTCAAGATTTTTTTCAAAAAGATTTTTGTAAAAGTTCTCAAAATCTTCATCCTTCTGACTAAGTCCCGACGGCATAAATTCAAATTCTATATTATCGCCACCGGACATTTTTTCAAAATGAAATTTTGCTCGCTCACCGAGAAGTCTTAAATATTCACGTCTTTCACAGCTTATTACAGCAGCACCCTTTGAAAGTCTTTCGTTATATACTTCTAATAATATTTTTTCACTTTCAGTGCCTTTATAATTTTTTAATACCGCATTTTTTTCTTCACAAAGCCTATGATAGGTAAAAAGTGAGGAAATATATCCGGGCTTTATTTGACATATTGCAGAATCAATAAAGCTTCTTCTCTCACCGGGTCCGTTTTTAATTATTTTAAGGTATTCGGGAACAAAAAGAACTGCCAAAAAATGTCCGAAAAATTCTTTCATTTTTTCAAGCTTTATTCCGTTGTAATAAAAGCTCTTGCCGTTTTTTCTTGAAATTACTATTTCAAACTTTGACTCACGTTTTTTTTCCTTAAAAACTGCGGTGAGACGAGCTTCTTCTTCTCCAAATCTTATAAGATCTCGCTCTCTTGCACGTCTAAAGCTTTTTGAGTGGGCAAACATATATATTGCTTCAACAACGTTTGTTTTGCCCTCGGCGTTATTTCCGAATATCAATGTAGTACTGTCGGAAAATTCAAGCTCTTCACACTCAATATTACGGAAATTTTGAATTTTAAGCCTTAATAGTTTCATCCGTTAAGTCTTACGGGTAATACAAGATAGAAATATCCGTCGTGATCTACAGGCTGTATGGTCATTCCCATAAGCGGGCTTGTCATTCTGAGCATTACCTCATCATCATCCGAAAGAGATGCTGCTTTAAGAGCTTCTATAAGATATCTGTTATTAAAGCCTATTTCAAGCTCTCCCACAACCTCTGCCTGTACCTCATCCTCTATCTTTCCATTAGCGGTAAGACATGATATAAGAACACCGAATGGTACCATATTGAGCTTTATAGGACTCTTAGCTTTTTCATCAATGACAAGAGAGGCTCTTTCAAGACAAGAAATGAAATTTGAAAGATTAAGCTTTACTTCAATTGACTGATTTTGAGGAATACTCTTCATATAATCAATGTATTCACCCTCAATAAGTCTTGAGAAGAAGTAAATATCTCCGAAATGAACAATAAGATGCTTTGACGTAAGCTCAATCCTGATTTTTTCTTCACTGTCATCAAGAAGCTTTATAAGGTCGGAAAGAGTCTTTCCGGGTACTATAAAACGAAGCATATCGTCTACGTCAACGTTTTCCTTACAAATTGAAAGTCTGAAGCCGTCACAGCTGACAAGAGTCATCTTATTTGCGCTTATTTCAAAAAGTACACCCGTCAAAACAGGCTTTTTATCATCAAGAGCAACAGAGAAAAGTACCTGCTGGCAGGCTCTCTTTAAAATACCTTTTTCTATCTCAAACGATTTATCACCGGAAAGCTCGGGGAGTCCCGGATATCCGTCGGAGGATATACCGAGTATTTCAAATTTTATCTTTTTACAGGAAACCGTAACGATTCCTTTATTATCACTTGAAATATCAATAACTTCATCCGGCATTGAACGAATAATAGAGCTTATTTTTTGAGGATTTAAAAGTATTGATCCTTCTTCCTCAACAAATACCGCAGTCTCTGTTTTAACTCCCTTTGAAAGGTCATAACCTGTAACAAAAAGAGTAGAATTTTCTGCAGTAAATTTCAAGCTTTCAAGAACAGGGATAGGAACGTTATTTGAAAGCGCGCACATTGCAGGAAGAATAGCCGAAAGTAATGTTTTCTTTTCTGCTTTAATCTTCATAGTATTTCTCCTGACTCACAATTTTATTTTTTTATGTATTCCGCTTTGATTTTAAATTCGGATATTAATATAATAAATATATAGTAATAGTAGTAGTATGTGTGGATTTTGTGGATAAGTGTAAAAAATGCTTATTTTCAGCGCTTTAAAGGAAAATTACGTGTTGAAATTTTGTGAGAACAAAAAGATTAAATTCATGACGTTTTCAAACAGTTTTTTATTGCCTTTTGAAAGTCTTATTTTTATCCACAGTTCATTCACATGAAAATCAACATGTTTTTCCACAGCTTAGTGACCTTCACGTATCTCTCTTATAACAGCCGATACCTCATAGTCAAGCTTAGGATCACTTTTAATGTTTTCTGTTATATTGTTAACAGCAGACATTACCGAGGTATGGTGCATATCAAAATATTTTCCAATATCATTAAGAGAAAGCTCTGTAATTGTACGGAGAATATAGATTGTGACGTGTCTTGCGGTAGTAATTTCTTTAAGGCGTTTTTTGCCTCTCATATCCTCAACAGAAACGTTATAATGATTTGCAACCGTTTCAAATATCTGGTCTATCGTTATTCCTACAGAAGTATTTTCCGAGAGAAAATCTTTTAGTGCTTCTTTTGCTACAGGCATTGTTATTTTCATATTGTTTAGATATGACATTGCTTTAAGACGCTTTATGGCGCCTTCAAGCTGACGAATATTATTTTTTACGTTATCCGCTATAAACGTTATTACCGTATCGTCAACATTGATTCCCATTTGTTCTGCTTTTGATTTAAGTATTGCTATTCTAAGTTCAAGATCCGGTGGCTGTACGTCAACTATAAGTCCCTGTGAAAAACGGCTTATCAGTCGGTCTTCAAGGTTTTTAATATCCTTTGGAGGGAGGTCGGATGCGAGAATTATTTGCTTTTTCTCATCATAAAGAGTGTTAAAGGTATGAAAGAATTCTTCCTGTGTTGACGGTTTACCTGCAATAAACTGAATATCATCTATCAGTAAAACATCCGCTTTACGGTAACGGTCACGGAAGTATTGCATCGGAACCTTTTTTGACAGTGAATTTATAAGCTCTGTTGTAAATTCTTCTCCCCTTGCATATACAATATTTGCATCTGGTCTGTTTAACAAGATGTGATTTGTTATAGCATAAAGAAGATGTGTTTTACCGAGTCCCGAAGCGCCGTAAACAAAAAGAGGGTTGTAATCATGATTCGGATTTTCTGCAATTGCACGGCAGGCAGCCTGTGCGAGCTTATTTGTATTTCCTACAATAAAGTTTTCAAATGTATATTCGGGATTGTATTTAAGATATACAGGTCCTTTTTCTGCTTCATCATCACTCTTTTCGGGAGTTGAATGATCTGAAAGCTCGGTATTTATAAGCTTTATCGTTTCCTTGCCGTATCCGTCGTCTTGCATTATATCAATGCAGACGTCAATGTGAAAGCCGAGTGCTTCTTCAAAATAATGTTCAAGGACTGAAAGATATCTGTCGGTTATTATTTCTGCTTTATAAGCGGAATTTACAAGCAGCACTGCTTGAGTTTTTGATAGGCTTTCAATCTTAAGATCTCTGAACCAAAGGTTGTAGGTTGCCTGAGTAAAATTACCGCTTTCACTTATTAAATTTTGAACACATAACAATATTTCTTCTCTTGGATCCATAATTTTCGTGTCCTTTTTGATATTTTTTTCCTATTATATAATATTACTTGTATTATATCATAAAAGCAAAGTTTTTTCAAGGGTTTTCAACATTTTGAGGGTACAAACAATTAGAAAAATAAAGGCTTTTTTTGTGCGTTTTTACATCAAAAAACAGCAACACAAAGGTTGCTGTTAAATAACAATTATTTCGGGATTTAAAGGCTCTTTTGAGCATATGAAAAATGCGAATTTTTTTTCTGCTGCAAGAGAAATTTTTTCACTGAGATCTGTAAAAACAACATCTGTTTTTAATGAATCAAAATCGGAAATTGCGGCAATACCTTCGCCTGTCATTTTGACAAAGCTTTCTTTTTTACACCATATTCTGTAAAAATCTTCAGAGGTCTTTACCGCTTTTTTTTCATTATCTGTGAAGAATCTGTCGGTTACACGTTTGGGATAATCTTCTTTTATTTCTTCCATATCAATGCCGACAGGTTCAAAGGGACAAACTATCACTGCAACCGTTTCGCTGTCATGCGTGATGCTTATACCGATGCTTTTTTTATATTTAACACGAGGCTTTCCGTTTTGCTCTGTATAAAGCTCAAATTGCCCGTCAAGTACATTTTCAAGAGCTTTTATTTTAAGACTTTTACTTATCTCTTTTTCGTTTCCGAAGGATAAGAAAATTATCGGTTCAAAACTTTTCTTCATTTCATATATCTGCGCGGGTAAGCTTTATAAGAAGTGCCATATTATCGGGAGAGTCCCCTTGCATTGCGGCACGGCATCTTACTGTTTCTCCGCATTTTTCACATTTATAAACTATTATAAAATCTTTTTTTGGGTCCGGTAATACCTGTACGGGCTTGAGTATTCCTCGACAGGGATTTGCTCTGTCTCCGGGCTTAATATCAATATGTATACTTGAAAGACATTTCGGACAATGGTCTCTTGAGGAATATTTTAAAGGCTTAACCTCTGTTTTGCATACAGCACATATAAATCCCTCGTCATTTTTGCGAAATCTTTTTTCTTCCATAAAAGCTCCTATTTGTGATATTTTCCTCCATGTAGAATAGACAGTGCACGGTATATTTGTTCGGAAAGGATGACACGCATAAGCTGATGGGGAAAAGTCATTTTTGAAAATGAAAGCTTCATATCAGCTCTTTTTTTAACCTCATCAGATAATCCGTGTGAGCTGCCTATAATAAAAGCAATGCTTGAATGTCCGTTTAGTGCGCATTTTTCAAAGACACTTGAAAATTCTTCCGATGAAATATTTTTACCTTCGATACATAAAGCAACAATATAAGCGCGAGGATCAAGTTTTGATAAAATATCCTGTCCTTCTTCTTGAAGCGCCTTTTCTACATATGACATTTCTGTCACCGATCTTTCCTTTACCGTAATATCGTAAATTTCCGAAAAAGCACTTATTCTCTTTGTATATTCGTTAAAAGCGGAAGTTAACCAAGACTCTTTAAAGTCTCCCGGATGTATAATTTGTATCTTCATAATATAGTTTCCTCAACTGCTGTTGTCGGACCTGCAACGTTAAGCGTTACAGATTTAAAACCGCCGTCATCAAGCTTTTTACGTGTGACACTTTTGGCAAGAGTCGGAGTATTATTTTCTTTTGAGAGATGTGCAAGAATTATTTTTTCGGTTCCGTTTTCAGCAAGCCAATGCGCAAATTTTGCTGCGACTTCATTTGAGAGATGTCCCTCGTCTGATAGTATTCTGTGCTTTAAAAATTCCGGATAAGGACCTGATATCAGCATATCTTTATCGTGATTTGACTCAATTACAGATAGGCTTGCTCCTTCAAAATATCGAAGCATTTCCTTTGTTATTTTTCCCGTGTCGGTAGCATAAGTTATAAACTTATCACCGCTTTGTATCTTTATTCCGTGTGCTTCAACGTCATGCGGTACAGAAAAAGGAGTTATAAGAAATGAGCCTATTTCGTACGTTGATCCGGTGTTTATTGTATTTATGTTTTTTGCTACAAGTCTTAGGGTATCCGTTGCAACGTTTTTTACCGAGCACATACCTCTGGCTGTATTGATGCTTGTAAAAACAGGAATGGTTTGATGCTTTAAAATAGTGTAAAGTGCTTTTGTATGGTCTGTATGCACGTGTGTGACAAATATTGCGGATAGATCACTCATATGTAAGTTTATTTTTCCAAGAGCTTCTTTCAGATGCTTCTCACATCCACCCGCATCAATAAGAAGTCTTGTCATTCCGTCGCTTACAAGAGTTGCGTTTCCCTCTGAGCCTGAATAGAGTACTGTTATTTTTATCATATGTTTTTCTTGAATAATGCCCCTTGATAAACAAGGGGCATTTTATTATACTTTTCCGTGTCCGTCTACAAAACGTCTTAAATATTTTCCGAAGAAGTTGATTCCTTCCTCATGCATTCCTCCAAAGAATGCCGTGCGAAGCTCAAAATTATAAACTCCGTTAAATCCGACTTCATCAAATGCATCAAAAACCTTCTCCCATTTAATGTTGCCCATTGTGGGAAGTAGGTGGTCATCACGAAGACCGGTATTATCATGAAGATGTGTAAGAGTTATATTCTTACCAAGTGCACGTATCATATCTTCAACCGGTGGAACCCAAAACGTGCCCGCCTCATGTGTGTGTCCCGAATCAAGACAAATAGTTTTATATTTTGTGTCAAGACTATCAAACTGTCTCATCATTTCATCGGGATATGCAAAAAATTCGCTTGTTCTTTCACCGAGATACCTTGCTCCACCAAAGGTCTCAAGTGCTATATTAATCTCGTATTTTTCGGCAAAAGGAATTATAGCGTCAAACATTTCTTTGTTGACGGAACGCATTACTTCTGGAGGCTGTTTTCCCCAACGGGTAGTATTTATTGAATGGATAACACAGGACGGAGCGCCGAGTATCTTTGTTGCATGTATATCCTTTTCACAAATGTCACGGTGTTTTTCCTTAAGGCTTTCATCTTTTGGATCATATCCCCAGCATCTGCCATGAGTTTGGGAAATTTCAAGCTCGAGAGAATCAGCTTTCTTTTTTACATTTGTAAAATAGTTCTCAAATTCATCGTCTGAAGCACCGTAAACAGAGTCTCCGAGAAAATATGCTTCAAGATTAAAATCTACGGCATCAAATCCGCTTTCTTTACATATTTCAAGGGCTCTCTCCCATCCGAAAATTCTTTGAGCATCAAATATACTTAATCCTATTTTCTTTTTTTCCATAGCAATCCTTTTTTGTTTTACTGTTATTCTTCAGTATTTTTCTTTATATCACCGTTTTCAAATTCACCGTCGACAACTATTCCCGAAAGCCAGGTATATTTTCCCTGTCCCTCTATAATGTTTTCGTTGAACTCTCCTATATAACATTCCACCTGTGAGCGTGAAAGGATCTTTTCAAGACTCTGCCAGAAAGGAAGATCATATTCTTCTGCTATACTGTCGGATGCTGCAAAGTGAAGAAAAAATTCGTTTTCAAAATATTTAAAAAACTTTTCTTCAAACTCTTCGGTAAATTCTATGTTGAACATTTCGTCAAATTCGGAAGAATATTCCTCACTCTTTGCCCAAACATATATTCCCTTGCCTGTTCTCTTATCGTTTACAAATTCTCCGACGTAAATATCACCGTTTTCAAAAAGGAAAGCACCGAATCCGTCTTTTATTGAATTTTTATATTCTCCAATATAAACCGAACCGTCGGCAGAAACCGAATAGCCTTTTCCATTTTTATTGTTATTTGTAAATCCACCTGTGTACACAGAGCCGGATTCAGAGGTATAAGTTCCTCTGCCTTCACGCTTACCTTTTACCATATCACCGTCATAAACGTCGTTTGTATTGTAGGTAACGTGAGCCTTTCCCGTACATTCTCCGTTTAAAAACGTTCCGTCGTATACGTTGCCGTCAGCGGTTTTAAAAACACCTTCACCGTGTGGGAGAAAGCCTTTAAGCTCTCCTGTGTACTGTTCGCCGTTGTTAAGAATAAGCGAGGACGTTTTACTGTCAAGTGTACCCTTGGCGCCGTTTGAATAATACAGTTTTCCATCCTTAGGCACTCCGCTTTCGGTCATGCCTATAAATTTTATACCGAGTCCTTCATCATTTATATATCTGTATCCCATAAGATAAAGCACAAGAAACATTATTATAACTGCACAGAAAGCACAGAGAAGTACGATTATTATTGGATTAAGTTTTCTCTTTTTCATTTTTTTCTCTTTCAGTCGAAAATATATGGAACAACGTATTTACACAGTAAAAGTACTGCTACAAGCACTACTATGAGTGCGACAAACGAACGCAGAGAAAGTCCGTCCGCACGGTAGAGAGCTTCTGCTTTACGGCTCTTTTCCTCGGGAATATAGTATTTCGTATTATCTTTATTTTCCGATAAGACCTTCCCGACAATAAATGATACCGTTGTTTTATGGGAAAGAGCATATTTAATTAAAAAATTCTTTTCGTATCCTATATCAGAAAGCTTGACTGCACTCTCTTCATTGCAAGCACCATTATCAAAGAGGGCTTTTAAAAACTTACCCCAAAAATGACGTGAAAAAACATG
Source organism: Eubacteriales bacterium (assembly GCA_045660745.1). Lineage (GTDB taxonomy): Bacteria > Bacillota > Clostridia > Oscillospirales > SIG627 > RGIG6353. The sequence continues at coordinate 38,505 of JAZREJ010000050.1, read as the reverse complement.
AACTGCAAGTGCTATAAGTATTCCTATTATGAAAAACGTTACAAAATAAGTGATGTCAGAAGAATTTATTCCCATTTTATTTCCTTAAAGTTTAAGATTTCCCGCCGTCTGCCGAAGAAGACAGCGGGAAAAAGCTATTATTTAGTGATTTTTTCAATACCGCCCATGTAAGGTCTGAGTGCTTCGGGAACAGTTACCGTTCCGTCGTCATTCTGATAGTTTTCAAGGATTGCAGCAACGGTTCTTCCTATTGCAAGTCCGGAGCCGTTGAGGGTATGCACGAAACGAGCCTTGTCGCCTGCGGAGTCCTTAAATTTGATTGAAGCACGGCGAGCCTGATAGTCCTCAAAGTTCGAGCAGGATGAGATTTCAACGTAACGGTTGTAAGAGGGCATCCAAACTTCAACGTCATATGTCTTAGCGGAGGAGAAGCCCATATCACCTGTAGAAAGAGCAACTACTCTGTAAGGAAGTCCGAGCCCCTCAAGAGCGTGAGTCGCATCATTTGTAAGGCTTTCAAGCTCCTCGTAGGAGTTATCGGGATGAGCGAATTTAACAAGCTCAACCTTGTTGAACTGATGCTGGCGGATAAGACCTCTCTGGTCACGTCCCGCACTTCCCGCTTCTGCTCTGAAGCAAGCGGAGTATGCACAGTACTTAATGGGAAGTGTTGCACCGTCAAGAATATCACCGCGGAACATATTGGTTACCGGTACCTCAGCTGTGGGAACGAGGAAGTAATCGTTGTTTGCTACTCTGAATGCATCCTCTTCAAATTTGGGAAGTTGACCTGTGCCTCTCATGGAGTCGCGGTTTACCATAAAGGGAGGAAATACCTCGGTATATCCACGGGAGGTATGTGTGTCAAGATAGTAGTTGATTACAGCACGTTCAAGGCGCGCTCCGGCACCCTTATAGAAATGGAAACGTGTGCCTGTTACCTTTGCGGCGGTATCAGGGTCGAGAATACCGAGATTCTTACCGATATCCCAGTGTGCAAGAGGTTCCCACGCAAATTCTGTGGGGTTGCCCCAGCGGCGCACCTCAACGTTTTCGCTGTCGTCAGCGCCTACGGGGACGGTTGCACTGGGAGTGTTGGGGATTCCGAGAAGGATATTTTCAATCTCTGTGTCAATAGCGGATATCTTATCGGTTTCAGCCTTAACTTTATCGGAAAGCGCCTTCATCTCAGCAAAAATGGGAGCGGTATCCTTACCCTCCTTCTTAAGCTGTGGAATGGTCTTTGAAATCTTGTTCTGCTCTGCCTTCTGTGCTTCGGTATCAGCGATAAGAGCGCGTCTTTCGGTATCGAGAGAAAGAAGCTTATCAATCTCCTCGGAAAAGTCCTTTCCGCGGGTTGCAAGTCTTTCTTTGTAAAAATCGGGGTTTTCTTTAATTTGTTTGATGTCAAGCATGGTAAATCCTCTTTTTTATATTTAGTTTATTTTTTATTTACATGGAAATTTGTGGGAACTTTTATTTTTAACACAAAAGCCTCTATTTACAATCGGTCAGCAGAAGGTGATTTTTTATTACATATGAAATCGCGCGTTAAGTGCAATTTTGCATATTACAAAAAATGTACCCATTCCTCCAAGACGGTGTGCAATGGGGGTGAAGTGATTAATGTTATCACTTTTTATCTGTCGAGATTATCAACGAAATTCTCACCGCACAAAAGCTCAAGAAGTTCTTCAAGATCCTCTGAACTTGAGAAAGAAAGGGAGAGCTTTCCGCCTTTTTTACCGTCGGTGCGTACCTTTATCTTTACTTTTCTTGAAAGATACTCAGATGCGCGCTTTTCAACACTTGAAAGATATTCACTTTCTATTGAGAAAGGCTTTTTTTGAGGCTCGAAGGTTCCGTCAAGGATCTTCTTTGAAAGCTTTTCCGCATCTCTTACACTGAGATTTTTTTCTTTTATCTCATTCAGGAGAAGATTCATGTCTGCTTCTGTTTTGAGCGAAAGGATTGCGCGTGCATGTCCTGAGGTTATGAACTTTTCCGTAAGCGCCTCAAGGCATTTTTCGGGAAGACGCAGAAGTCTGAGTGAGTTTGCAACAGCGGGACGGGATTTTCCCACTCTGTCTGCCGCTTCTTCCTGTGTTATACCGAAGGTATTGATAAGCGTTTCATATCCGCGTGCTTCGTCAACGGGATTGAGATCCTCTCTTTGGAGGTTTTCAATAAGTGCAAGCTCTGCTGCTTCCCTTTCGTCAACGTCACGAACTATTATCGGAACTTTATCAAGACATGCAAGCTTTGCGGCGCGGTAACGCCTCTCACCTGCGATTATCTTATATCCTTCATTGGTCTTTCTGACGGTTATCGGCTGTATTATACCGTGAAGCTTGATGGACTCTGCAAGCTCTTCAAGCGTTTCGGTGTTGAATATCTTTCTGTGCTGATTTTCATCAGGATATACGCTTGAAATATCGACCTCTGTTACACTGTCGTTTGAAGCGTTGTCAAAAGCGTCGCCCGAGAACAGCGTATCAAGCCCTCGTCCTAAACTGTTTTTCTTCATTTAACACCTATATATTGATATTATATTAATTTTATATACTATATTTTGTGTTTATATATTATTTCCGCATCGTTTCAGAAGTTCCTTTGCAACTTCAAGGTAGCAGAGCGAACCCTTTGAATACTTGTCGTAATAGAGAATGGGCTTTGCGTGACTCGGAGCCTCGGAAAGTCTTACGGCACGCGGAATGGCGTGAGCAAATATCTTATCCGGGAAGTGACGACGTATCTCCTCCATGACTTGTAATGAAAGATTAAGTCTTCCGTCAAACATGGTGAGTATTATACCAAGTAATTCGAGCGACGGATTGTACAGCCGTTTTACCTGTTTGAGAGTAAATATAAGCTGTGAAAGACCTTCAAGTGCAAAATATTCGCACTGCATGGGTACGACAACGCTGTCTGAAGCCGAAAGCGCATTTATGGTTATAAGGCTTAAAGATGGCGGACAGTCTAAAATTATGTAATCATAATCCGCCCTGACAGTATCAAGAGCCTCTCTCAAAACCGATTCTCGTTTTTCCTTACCTGAAAGCTCAATATCTGCCGCCGCAAGATTCATATCGGAAGGAATAACCGAAAGATTCTTGAACTTTGTCTTTTGAATTGATTTTCTTGGATCCTCACCGTTTACAAGGATATCAAATGTATTCGTCTTGTCAACGTCTCCGCCTACGGCACTTGAAGCGTTGCCTTGTGGGTCGCAATCTATCAAAAGTGTTGAAAATCCGAGATGCCCTATATCTGCCGCTATATTAACTGCGGACGTTGTTTTTCCTACTCCGCCCTTCTGGTTGGCAAAAGCTATTATTTTTCCCATTTTAACCGTCCTTTAAGGGTTTTACTGATTTATATGATATTCTGATGGCTTTGTTTATTACATAAGCAAAATTGCATCAGAATTACTTGTAATACAAAAGTCTGCCTTGAAATTGTAAGCGTATGCAAATGATTGCTACATAAGGCTACTTTTTGATATTTACTATTTAAACATGAAATTTACTACATTATATATAATATATTAATTATTATACCAATATATAGTCTGATTGTCAATGCAATTTCACAAAATTAAGGTGTAAATTTTAGTTCGTTGGATAATGCAAGCCTTTGATTATGACAAGAGAATTACTGCAAAACAGAAAGGCAATGTTTCACGTGAAACATTGCCGTTGGCGGTTAATTTGCAACTGATTTTGAAAGCTTAATTTTATACTCTATATTATTCCCAAACTCTGATGTCTCGTTTTTTGCCGAATAACCTAAGCCTTCAAGAAGCGATATAGCACGTTTTACTGTGTTTTCAAACAGCTTCAGTTCACCTCGCGGGACGTTTCGCCTTGCTTTTGCTTTTTTTGCCATAGAGAGACCTGAAGGTGTTTTACCCGATATGTATACTGACAACGCATCAAGTCTTTTCTTTAACTCGGGTTCTGTTGCAATTTTTCGTATATTTTCTTCTGAAAGTCTATTTTCAATGGCTATTTGCCTTTCAATCTGAGTCATTCTGCTTGGAAGCAGATATTCTATAAACTCGGTTATTTCCATGCCGAGAGCATCTGCTGTTTCTTCGGCGCTTTTGTCTCCTGATGTCAGCATTCTCTTTAATTTGTCGGCAAGCACAAACGGATTATGCTTTGAATATTTTTGAAGCGTTATATATATCAAGGAGTTATTTTGCGTTGATTCTGTCAGTATACAAGGGATTTTCTTTTCTCCGAGCATGGAAAGTGCACAAAACCGTTTGTTTCCCGATATTATTTCATATCCATCTCCTCCTATAAGCGGTTTTACAGTTATAGGCTCTAAAAGTCCGAGTTTTTGTATGCTTTTAGCGAGTCTGACTATTTCTCCGTTACCGCATCTTGTCTTGTCGTGATTTTTAGGTGTTATTATTCTTGATGTACTTATAAGTGCGTATTTCATATTCATTCCCTCCGTGTAAATATTTTATAGTGCTTTTTGAATGAATATTGTCATAATACGCACGTATACGAACATTTTTTACTTTTCATCCAGAAAATATTAAATGTTTCACGTGAAACGTTCAATTTGTCTATGCAGAGCATTGAGAGCATCACTGATACTGCCCACTTTATCTATGATACCGGATTCTACCGCTTCCCTGCCATACAAAATACTTCCTATATCACAGGACATCTCGTCTGTGTTTAAAAGCAGTGAATTCAGCTTTTCTAAGGATGTTGATGAATGCTCTACGATGAATGAGTTTATTCTTTCTTGCATTTTCGCAAGATAATTAAACGCTTGTTCTACGCCTAAAACCACTCCGTTCATTCTAACGGGGTGTATTATCATGGACGCTGATGGGACTATAAATGACTCCTTTGATGATACAGCAAGCGGTATTCCTATACTGTGCCCGCCTCCCAATACTAATGAAACCGTAGGTTTTTTCATACCCGCTATTGCTTCTGCTATAGCAAGTCCCGCTTCAACGTCTCCCCCAACTGTATTTAACAATAATAACAGTCCTTGAATTTCCGGATTTTCTTCTATTGCTACTATTATTGGTAGTATCTCTTCGTATTTTGTTACCTTTATTTCTGACGGCGCTGACGTGTGGCCTTCTATTTGACCGGTTATCATCAATACTTCTATTCTTCCCGCTTTTACTATATGCTCATTTTGGTTGCACATACTTATCACCTCTTGATAAGTATTCCCGTATTTGTAATAATAATACGCACATTGTTTCACGTGAAACAATATTATAGGCTTTATGAAATCGTAGGTAAATGACCTTTTGACCCAAGCAAGGACAGTTTTTACTTGCAAACGCTTGATTGCTGTCTTGATATTCACTAAAAGAACAAAATAAAAAGCTGCAACAAATTATATTGCTACAGCCTAAAATTATATCATTTACCAACATTTGCTAATTTTTCAAGCCTTTTATACAGGTTGGGAAGGTCTTCGGATATAATATCCCATACGACCATTAGGTTTACGCCCTCATATTCGTGAACTATCTGATTTCTCAAACCGTAAAGAGATCTCCACGGTATATCGGAATTTTCGTTTTGATAGGACCTTGATACTTTGTGTGCAAACTCCCCTATCTGGCTGAGATTGAATATACAAGCTTCAACAAGAATGGAGTTCCGCCGAAAAGAATCGTAGGTATGGTCCTTGGTATAATTAAGGATTTTACCTGCAAAATAGCGCATTTTAGAAACGTTTGCTCTATTTCTCATACAAAACTTCCCCGTATTTGTGAATTTCTTCCTCTATTTTTGTACCTTTATCAATGTGTCGAGCATCAATCACATCAACGTCCTTGTCAAGCACTTCTCTTATATCCTCCACAAGCTCAATGAACGAGAGCCCGTGCAGATTAGAATCAACGTAGATATCTACGTCACTTTCCCCTACTGCACAGCCTTTACCGTATGAGCCGAAAACGAGTGCTTTTTTTACGTTGTGAGATACAAATATCGGACAAAGCTTTTGTTTAATCTCTTCTATTGTATAAACCTTATCTGTCATATTTTCACCTATTTCTTCGCATCCAGCCAATTTTTGCCAATTCCGACGTCCGTTTGGAGTACAACCGACAAGGATACAGCGTTTTCCATTTCTTCCTTCAGTATTTTAGCTGCACACTCTTTTTCGCTTTCCGGCGCTTCGAGAATAAGCTCGTCGTGTACCTGAAGAATAAGTCGGGTTTCAAGCCCTTCTTTTTCAAGCCTTCTGTCAACCGCAATCATTGCTTTTTTTATGATGTCGGCAGCGGTACCTTGAATCGGAGTATTCATGGCAACGCGTTTTCCGAAGTTTTGCATATTTTTATTCGTTGCACTAAGCTCAGGAATATAGCGTCGGCGTCGGAAGAGTGTTTCAACATACCCGCAAGCTATTGCGTCCTCAACGGTTTTATCAAGATATTTTTTTACCTTACTGTAGTTTTCAAAGTATCCGTCAATATACTCCTTTGCTTCTCTAAGGCTTATATGAAGGTCTTCGGAAAGGGAAAACTCCCCTATTCCGTATACGATTCCGAAGTTTACCGCTTTAGCCTTAGTGCGCAGTTCAGGTGTGACACTTGTGACAGGGGTTCTGAATACTTTTGATGCTGTGACAGTGTGTATATCTTCTCCTGAATTGAAAGCGGATATCATAGTGGGGTCGGCTGCCATATGGGAAAGAATTCTGAGTTCGATCTGGGAATAATCGGCATCAATGAGCACCTTTCCCTTTTCGGGGACGAAGAATTTTCGAAGTAGGCTTCCCTCTTCTGTTCTAACGGGAATGTTCTGAAGATTAGGCTCTGCCGATGAGAGTCTTCCCGTAACGGTGCCGGTCTGCTTAAAGTCGGTCCTTATTCTTCCGTCTTCTCCCGCCACTTTCAAAAGTCCTTCAACGTAGGTTCCGTAAAGCTTTGCTATCTTTCTGTATTCGAGAATATACCCGATTATCGGTGAGCGGTATTTTAACTTTTCAAGTGTTTCGGCATCAGTGGAATATCCCGTTTTTTTCTTTTTGAGAACGGGAAGTCCCATTTTTTCAAAGAGAATCACTCCGAGCTGTTTGGGAGAATTAATATTGAATTTCTCCCCTGCAATAAGGTATATTTCCTCTTCGCAGTGCTCGGCTTTTTTCAGAAGCTCTTCCCCGTATTTTATAAGACTTTCGGAATCAAGAGAGAATCCGACAGACTCCATTCGCGCCAACACGCGAGTGAGCGGAAGCTCAATTCCGTAGTAGAGTTCATTCGCTCCGATATTGTCAATGGCACAGCGAAGCTCATTATAAAGAGGCTTGATAAAAGGAACTCTGTGTTCGGCGCTTTCGGCAAGTACGGATGCCATTGACGTTGAGAGAGCCCTCATGAGAACATGAGGAAAGTCTCCCTTGGTGTCGGGATTCTCAACGTACGCCCCTATCTTTACATCAAAGATAACTGCTTCCTCAGGAAGCTCTGCATTTTTTGATATCGCTTCCTTCCAAAAGGACTTTGAATCCCATATTACAATCTTTTTCTCGGCAAGCTTTTCAATGAGCGCTTTGGTTGACGTGGTGAATAAAGCTTCTCCGTTTTCTTCTCTGTAGAAGAGCTTTGACACGGGGTCAAAATCAATGAATGCGGGGCTTTCACACGCGACAAAAGTGTCCGCTGTAACCTCTCTGGCACTTGTTACCGATTCGCCTAACGTATCAAATGATATCTGCTCTGTGTCGGTTATTACGGCAGGTTCTGAAGCAAGCCCGAACTTTTCGGCGTGACGGGTAAATTCAAGTGTCGCAAAAAGATTTGACAGGCTGCTTTTGTCAATCGGCGCACGCAAGAGGTCTTCCATGCTTTCCGCAAGCGGAACTTCTCGGCATATCGTAGCAAGCGTTCTTGAAAAGAAGGCGCTTTCACGTCCGTCAATAAGCTTCTTTTCAAGGCTCGGTGTGAGCTTGATTTCTTTTTTGTCAAGCCTTTCGTAAAGAGTGTCAATATCCGTATTTTCACATATTAGCTTTACAGCACCCTTTTCTCCGATACCGGCAACGCCCGGTATATTATCCGAGCTGTCACCCATGAGCGCTTTTATATCTATAAGATGCTCGGGGGAAGTCCGGTATTTTTCAAATACTGCTTCGGGAGTATATTCTTCGTCTTTTCCTGTGGTTGCAAGAATGACGGTGGTGTTTTCCGAAACCAGTTGAAGGCTGTCGCGGTCACCCGTGACGATGTAGGTGTGTCCTTCATTCGAGAAATTCTTGGAGAGCGTTCCGAGAATATCGTCCGCTTCATACCCCTCAAGGCTTAGACGCTTTATTCCGAGAGCGTCGGTAACATCCTTTATATAGGGTATCTGCTCGACAAGCTCCTCGGGCATTGCGTGTCTGCCCGCCTTGTATTCTGCGTACATCTTGTGACGGAAGGTTGGCGCTTTCAGGTCGAAAGCCGCACCGATATAGTCCGGCGATATCGCGTCAATGTGCTTTGTTATTATGTTGAGGTATCCGAATATGGCATTTGTGTGCAGTCCCGCTTTTGTTGTGAGCGGACGCACTCCGTAGAATGCTCGGTTAAGTATACTGTTTGCATCAAATATAAGGAGTTTTTTCATAATTTCATCCTTCGGTCTTAATTTGTCGGGCAAGGGGACACGCCTCGCACTTGGGGGACTGTGCCGAGCATATATCTCTGCCGAACAGCACTATTCTGTGACAGAAATCCGACTGTTCTTCCTTGGGTATAAGCTTTTCAAGTTCTCTTAAGCATACCGCCGCATCAGGCTTTGAGGTAAGGCGGGTTCTGTGGGATATTCTTATGCAGTGCGTATCGGGAACAATGTGCGGATCCCCGAAAAGGTCGCCCATCATAAGATTCGCAATTTTGACGCCGATTCCCGAAAGCGCCATTAGCTCTTCTTTGGTTCGTGGAACATCTCCGCCGTGGCGTTCAAGAAGCTCACGCGACATATCACGAAGGTTTTTTGCCTTCATGCGGTAGAGACCGCAGGATTTGATGAGCTCTTCTATTTCTTCTATGTCGGCTGAGGCAAAAGCCTCGGGGGAGGGGAGTTTTTCAAAAAGTTTTTCAGATACCTCGTTTACCCGCTTGTCGGTGCACTGCGCTGACAGTCGTGACATAACGAGAAGTCGGAACGGGTCGCCGTTATGATCAAGCGAGCACACAGCATCGGGGTAAAGCTCTTTGAGTATCCGTGCAACCTCAAGCGCACGTGCCTTTCGGCTTTTTATCGCACCAAGTGTTTTATAGCATTTGTATTCTTTCATTTAATTATCCTAAAAATTTTTTAATAAATGTGAGTGCAGATCAAACGGCTTGCGGTGAGCCTGGTTTAAATAAAACTATATTTTGACAGAGCAGTATATTATTATCAACTACATTATAAATAATATCTAACCGCTTGTCAAGAAAAGAAAATTGTGATACAATCTATTTATTGAAAAAGAGGTGAGTATAGTGAGAATCGCGGATTTTTTAAAGAGCGAAAATATATTTGAGTTTGCAAAAGTCGACTTTTCCCGTCTCAGAGTGACGGATGAAAGACGGCTTGAAAGGATGGGCTTTGAGCCGTCCTGTGCTGTTGTTTTTCTCATGCCTTATTACGTTAAGGGTGAGAAAACAAATATTTCGGAATATGCAAAAAGCCGTGACTATCACGAATTTATAAAGCAGCTTCGCTTACGTGCCGAAAAGTCTCTTGCCGTAAAGCTTGCCTGCTTTGCGGATACGTCTCCGATCGATGAGGTGGGCGCGGCGCTTTTGGCGGGACTTGGTGTTATAGGAAAAAACGGACTTATAATAAATAAGCGCTACGGCTCGTATGTTTTCATAGGAGAAATTTTCTTTGAAAAGGGGATAGACGAGGACTTTTTCGTTGGCACGGAGCCGAAGGACGCACCCCGAAAGTGTCTTGAGTGCAACGCTTGTATAAAAGCCTGTCCTACGGGTGGAATAAATGACAGAAGCATATGTGTTTCCTGTATCAATCAAAAGAAAAGGATAGATCCCGCCGAGGAGGATATAATCCGAAAAACAAGGAGCGCATGGGGATGCGATGTGTGTCAGGAGGTCTGTCCCATGAACAGGCTTGAAGAGACGCCGATAGAATTTTTCAGAGAAGGAAGAGTTGAGCGCCTTGACACCGAAACGCTTGACTCACTTATTTCAAGCGGAGAATTCAAAAGCCGTGCATTCGCCTGGAGAGGCGAGGCAGTGCTCAGACGAAATCTTGAATTGACAAAGGAATAAAGGAAATGTCCCCGTAAGAGCTTTGCTTACGGGGACGGCTTTTATAGCGGTGCTTTTCTTTGAAATAAAGTGCTGAAAAAGGCGCCTTTATTTGCCCGTTTTAGAAAGAAGCTCGGATACAGTGACCGTTTTATATCCGCTTGCAATAAGCTTGGGCAGTATCTTTCGAAGGGCTGACGGAGTGGGACTTTTTCCCGCGTTGTAATCGTGGAAAAGTATTATATCCCCGTTTGCGGAGTTTTTCAGTGCTGAGGATATCACGTCCTCCACGCTAGGACAGGACCAGTCTCGGGTATCCTTTGACCAAAGAACGCTAACATAACCGAATTCCTCGGCAACCTTTAAAACAGCGGCGTTAGTTCTGCCTCCCGGCGGACGGAAGAGCCTTGGGCGCTCGCCTGTCAATTCATGGAGATAAGAGTCGGTTTTCGAAAGCTCTTCGCGGATTTTATCCTCCGAAAGCTTGTCAAGATATGCGTGGCTCCAAGTGTGGTTTCCTATCTCACAACCCGCATTTTTTATAGTCTTTACAAGCGCAGGATGCTCCATCGCATTTTCTCCGATGATAAAAAACGTTGCAACGGCGTCGTTTTCCTTGAGGATGTCAAGTATCTCAAGAGTATATTTCGTATGAGGACCGTCGTCAAAGGTGAGGGCGATATATTTTTCCTCCTCGGCACTCACGGTGAGAGCAAGCACCGATATCATGAATACGATAAGAAAGAGTCTTTTCATTTTTAAAGCTCATCAAGTGTTCCGAAGGAATAGCCCTCGTTTTCAAGACGTGTAAGGAATTCATCCATCATCTTCGCGTTGGTATCCGATATGGGATGCAACAGGATTACGGCTCCGTTGTGGAGACGTGAGAAAAGCTTGTCCATTGCTTTTTCGGGAGGTAACTGCTTGGAGTTATCCCAATCAGCCCAAGTCAGACTCCAAAACACCGTCTTATAGCCAAGCTCATTTGCCCATTTAAGGTTCTGTTCAGAGAAAATGCCTTGCGGAGGACGGTAATATTTTGCCATTTCGCGGCCTGTTTTTTCCTTGTATTTTTCTTCAAGGCAGGCAAGCTCAAGGCGGAAGGATTCCTTGTCCGGCATTTTAGACATATCGGGATGGTGGGCGGTGTGATTGCAAACAAGATGTCCTTCGGCCTCTATTCGATCAAGAGCCTTTCCACTGTCGATCTCATGTGACAGAATGAAAAACGCCGCGGGCGCATTATGCTTTTTCAGAGCGTCGAGAATTTTAAAAACATTATCGTTTTCATATCCGAGGTCGAAGGTGAGATATACCTTTTTTTCGTCTTTTCCGAGATAAAAAGCTCCGTTTTCTTCAAGAAAGGGCGCTTCGGCAGGACAGGGAGGGCGAGACCCGTCGGAGGTGGGGCGGGTGTACCAGGAAAGACGTGCAGTCGATATCCCTGCGTTTGCCGCAGTGCTTACAAAAGCCATAATAAGAACTAAATTTAAAAGAAGTTTTTTCATGGAACTATCCTAAAAAAAGAATATGATGCGCACCGTTTGGTACGCATCTATAGTTTTTGCGACAAGAAGGAAAATATCACAGGAAAAATTTAAAAATCGACACGTCGACAGAGAGATGAGAGAAAATCACGCCTTGACGACAGTGTACATTCCCGTCCGAAATCCGCAAGCCTTGAGGAAATCGGTGAGGTGTTCGGTGACAGTATCTCCCATATGTAGTTTCCGCTTTTTTCGTGAAGGTAAAGAGAAGAGTATTTTCGGAAGTCGCTTCCTCTGAGCGCGAGCCTTGCCTTCTCAATACCGATTTTATCGAAAATAAAGGTCCGTATCCTGTATTGGGTAAAAACGGGGTCTTTTTTTACGGTTATTTCGCATCCTCCGTCCGACGGGAATTTTATTTTCACCCTTACACATCCGGAAAAAATATCCGATACAGGTCCCTTTTCAAGCCTTGATAAAAGCTTTGTCAAAGAAAAGATGCTTTCCTTTCTGTCATTTTGCGATATGAATTTTTCAGCTTCGGTCTGAGACAGCACGAGCTTTGCCTTTTCATCGGTAATTTTAATAAGTTCCATGTTCAAGCCTTTCTTTTTTACTTTACTTAATTGTACTCCTTTTTTTAAAAAACGGAATGAACAGATTTTGGAATAAACGTAAAAATAAGGAATAAAAACCGAAAATAATAAAAAAATTGGTAAAAGTTCAAAAAAGTACTTTTCAATTTATCGCATTTATATTATACTACCAGTATTAAAACTGCAAAAGGTGAATTATGAGCGATATAAAAAAACCTGAGCTTCTTGCTCCCGCAGGTTCTCCCGAGGCGCTTTATGCCGCGGTCAGTGCGGGCGCGGATGCTGTATATCTCGGTCTTTCAAAATTCAACGCAAGAGTCAATGCGTCAAATTTCGGAAGGGATGAGTTAAAGGAAGCGGTAAGCCTTTGCCGTCTTCACGGAAAGAAAATATATATAACTCTGAATACTTTGACCTTTGATCGAGAACTTGATGAGGTTATTTCTGAGGCGTATTTTTGCGCTTCGGAGGGAGTGGACGCGTTTATTGTACAGGATCTCGGACTCATGCGCTCTCTTTTTGAAACGCTTCCCGAGGTCGAGCTTCACGCAAGTACTCAGTGCGCCACTCATAATCTTGAGCAGATAAAAGCACTTGCAGAGCTTGGAGTCACTCGTGCCGTTGTTGCCCGTGAGCTGTCCAAAGGAGACCTTGAAGCCATCATGAAAGAGACTCCTGTTGAGATAGAAGCATTCGTTCACGGCGCGCTTTGTATGTCACACAGCGGCACATGTCTTATGAGTGCATATATGGGGGGCAGAAGCGGTAACAGGGGAGCGTGCGCTCAGCCTTGCCGACTTCCTTATAAAACGAAAGACGGACGAGAGTCATATCCTCTCAGTCTGTCCGACCTCTCCCTTTGCACGCACGTCAAAGAGCTTTGCGGTATGGGAATAGATTCTTTCAAAATAGAGGGAAGAATGAAGAGCGCCGAGTACGTTTACGGCGTTGTATCGGTGTGGAGAAAGCTTATAGATGAAAGACGTGATGCAACTCCCGAAGAGATAAAGACCCTTGAAAATATATTCTCAAGAGGCGGTTTTACTGACGGATATTATACCCTTAAAAAGGGAAGCGCCATGTTCGGCACACGCTCTGAAGAGGATAAGGAGAAGACTAGAAACGCAGAAAAATCTACTAAATATTCTATTGAAAAAATACCTGTTTCCGCACGGTTTGAAAAGCGCGGAGGCGAAGCAGTGCTCACTCTTGAGACGCGTGGGGTAAGTGTGCACTCATCCTGTGAGGCTCTTGATGCCGAGGGAGAGGGAACAGGTAAGAATGTTATATCGGAGTCGCTTTTAAAGCTCGGCGATACACCGTTTTCCTGTAAAGGAGTGGAAATATTACTCGACTCACCTGCATTTTTCAAGAGGTCTGTTCTCAATGAATTGAGAAGAAACGCCTGTGAAAGGCTGCAGACGGCTCTTGTCGGAAGCACTTTACAAATCCCCAAAAGGAATTTGAACCGTCCCAATATCAAAAACCTTGAGAATCTTGGCTTGTGGGTGGTTTTTTCACAAGGAAGACAGGTTTTTGAAAAAGAGGCTCTGTCTCTTGTCGGGAAAGCGGAGCGAGTATTTTTGCCCTTTTACAGTGATTTTGCCTGTCCCTCGGATGAGTTCGGAATCGTTCTCCCGAGAGCCGTATTTGAAAAGGACAGGGAGGAGTTTGAAAAGCGTCTTGACAGGCTTTTTGCTCTTGGATATAAATGCGCATTTGCCGAAAATCTCGGAGTGGGACTTATGGCAAAGAAGAAAGGCTTCCGTTTGTTTGGCGGCGCGGGACTCAATCTTGTAAATTCCTATACGGCAAGGGTTCTTGAGGAATTTGGATTTGAAGCGGCTGCACTTTCGGGAGAGGTTACAGATAAGGCAAAGATGATACTTTGCAGTATGATGCCTCTCGGAGACACTGCATGGGGCAGAGCACCTCTGATGCTTGTGGAGAATTGCATTATGGGAGTGCGCGACAATTGTATCGGATGTGACACCCGTGTTTGTCGCAAGAAGGGTTCGCTTGTTGACAGAACGGGGGAGACATTCCCTGTTATGCCGGAGCCATACCACAGGGCAGTAATATATAATTCAAGACCGACCTATCGAGCGGACATCGAGCAGCTTTTATCATTCCGCGTGATATATATTACAGATGAGCCTGACGTGCTTTCGGTGATACGAACGGTTAAAGAGGGTAAGCCCTTGAATATCAAATTTACGAGAAAGTGAGAAATATATGAAGCCTGAGATAGTGCTTGCCTCAAAGTCACCGAGGCGGCTTGAGATACTTAAAATGTTCGGACTTGACCCTGTTGTCCGTGTTTCGGACGTTGAAGAAAAGGTGGAGGAGGGCTTGAGTCCTGCGGAAACCGTAATGGCACTTGCCGAGCTTAAGGGCGAGGCAGTGGCTCTTGATTTTCCCGACAGCCTTACAGTATCGGCAGATACAGTAGTTTCACATGACGGTAAAATACTCGGAAAACCGAAGGACAATGAGGATGCCTACAGAATGCTTCGTGCTTATTCGGGCAAGAGTCATGAGGTGTATACGGGATATTCTGTCTTTTACAAAGGAAAAAGAATTACCCGTTCGGTCTGTACAAAAGTAACTTTTAAAGAGCTTTCGGACGAGGAGATTTATGCCTATATCAAAACGGGCGAACCTAAAGACAAAGCAGGTGCATACGGCGCCCAGAGCCGTGCAGCGGTATTTGTCGATAAGATTGAAGGCGACTTTTTCAACGTTGTCGGTTTTCCGCTGTCTGACTTTTACACAACTGTTATTATGGAATTCGGAATAAGTCTTTGGTGAAGGTATAAATATGACAATAATTGAATCGGTGAAAAAGCAGGAAGACTATATAATATCATTAAGACGGCATTTTCACGAAAACCCCGAGCTTTCGGGAGAAGAGTATAAAACCGTTGAAAGAATTTCAGTGGAGCTTGAAAAAATCGGTATCGAACACGTGGTTATTCCCGAAGGCGGTGTTCTGGCGAAAATTGTAGGCACAAATGACAACGGCCGCTCAGTACTCCTAAGGGCTGATGTCGATGCTCTTGAAATTTGCGAGTCTGACACTAACGCGAAAAAGAAAAAATCCGTTGTTTCAAAGGTCTCCGGAGTTATGCACGCTTGCGGACATGATGCTCACACGGCGATGCTTCTCGGAGCTGGGAGAGTTTTGTCCGAAAGACGGGAAGAGATTTGCGGAACGGTGTATCTTTGTTTTGAGAGAGGGGAGGAGAATGCCCCGAATCTTGAAAACATATTCAAATATATAGATGAAAATGCCGTAAAAATAGACTCGGTTTTCGGAATGCATCTGCAGGTGGCGGTGCCTTCGGGTAAGATAGTTATCAACGACCGTGATATGATGGCAGGGAATATCGGAGTTGCCGTAAAACTTTACGGCAAGGGAGGGCATGGCTCTCGTCCCGACGAAGCGAATAATCCGATGGACTGTTTTGTCGCGCTCTATCAAAGACTTCAGTCGATCAGAATGACTAAGATTACTCCTTTTGAGACCTGCACCTTTTCTCTTGGATATCTTCATGCAGGCGCTTCGGCAAACGTTATACCAAACGAGCTTGCATTTAATGGAATGATAAGGTATTTCAGCCGTGAGAAGGTAGAAAAGACTATCACTACTGAATTCGAAAATGCGATTGACAGCTTTGCCGAATCTTACGGATGCCGTGCAGAGCGCAGAATAAATCTTATTAATCCATCTGTCGTCAACACCCCTACACTTGCCGTAATGGCAAGGAAAGCGGTGGCCGGCGAGCTTGGCGAAGAAAACGTTATTACCTTTGAACCATGGATGGCATCTGAGAGTTTTTCAAATTATCTTGAAAGATGGCAAGGTGTATTCGCTTTCCTCGGAACGAGAAACGAAGAGGAGGGAATCATCGCTCCTCATCACAGCCCCGAATTTGACGTTGATGATACGATTCTCAAAAACGGTGTGGTGGCTTATACCGCTTATGCAATCGAATATCTTAAATCCGATATATAACAGAAAAACGCCTGAAAACTCAGACGTTTTTTGTGTTTTTCCCCACTTTGGCAGCAAGTGTAAAGAAAACGTTAAAATTTCTTTTAAAAAAGGCTCATTTTCTTGACGGGGAAGAGGAAAGTGTATATAATATAAAATGAAAAAATTTGTGTTAAAAAACGGAGAAAATAATATGAAGTGGACAGGACTTAACGAACTTCGCGAAAAATATTTATCTTTCTTTGAGGAAAAGGGACACCTTCGTCTTCCGAGCTTTTCGCTGGTTCCTCAAAACGATAATTCGCTCCTCCTTATAAACTCGGGTATGGCGCCCTTGAAGCCTTATTTTAAGGGAACAAAGGAACCTCCCCGAAACAGGGTTACCACTTGCCAGAAGTGTATCAGAACACCCGACCTTGATAACGTCGGTAAGACTGCTCGTCACGGTACTTATTTTGAGATGCTCGGCAACTTCTCTTTTGGTGATTACTTCAAGCGTGAGGCAATCTTCTGGGCGTGGGAGTTTTTGACAGTAACTCTTGAAATCCCAGCAGACCTTCTTTGGCCCAGTGTATATGAGCAGGATGACGAGGCTTATAACATCTGGATAAACGAGGTTGGAGTACCTGCTGAAAGAGTTGTAAAAATGGGCAAGGCAGACAACTTCTGGGAGCACGGAAGCGGACCTTGCGGACCTTGCTCCGAGATATATTTTGACCGTGGCGAAAAGTATGGCTGCGGCTCACCCGATTGCCGTCCCGGTTGTGACTGTGACAGATACATGGAGATATGGAACAACGTATTCTCACAGTTTGATAACGATGGCAAGGGTAATTACACCGAGCTTGCACAGAAGAATATAGAGACGGGTATGGGACTTGAGCGTCTTGCTTGTGTTATGCAGGGGGTAGATAACCTCTTTGAGGTAGACACCGTTCGCAAAATACTTGACACTGTTTGCTCACTTTCCGGCAAGAGATATGGTGATAAGTACGAAAATGACGTTTCTATCCGTATAATCACCGACCACATTCGTTCCTCCTCCTTTATGATTACTGATGGTGTTATGCCTTCAAACGAGGGCAGAGGCTACGTACTTCGCCGTCTTATCAGACGCGCTTGCCGTCACGCAAGACTTATCGGTATTGAAGGCGCGTTCCTTGCGGGACTTTGCGACGTTGTGATAGATTGCAACAAGAACGCATATCCTGAGCTTTTTGAAAAGGCTGATTACGTTAAGAAGATACTCTCACTTGAAGAGGAACGTTTTGCCGCTACCATTGACGCAGGACTTGAAAAGCTTTCCGAAATGACCGAAAAGGCAAAGGCAGAAGGCCTAAAGACCCTTTCGGGAGAGGACGCCTTCAAGCTTTACGATACCTTTGGATTCCCGCTCGACATTACAAAAGAGGTTGCTGCAGAATCGGGACTTTTGGTTGACGAGGATGCATTCACTTCCCTTATGCTTGAGCAGAAGAAGAGAGCGCGCGAGGGCAGAAAAGCGGGAGGCGGATGGGACAGCACCTCCTCCAATATTCTCGACGGAACTCCTGTGACCGAATTTGTCGGTTACACCGAGTCCGAGTGCGAGGCAAAGGTTCTTGCAATAGTTGTAAACGGAGAAAAGGTAGACGTTGCTTCCGAGGGAGATGTAACGCTCGTTCTTGATAAGACCGCATTCTACGGAGAGAGCGGAGGTCAGGTTGGTGACGAGGGCGTAATTACCGTAAACGGCAGAGAAATAAACGTTATTACCACAAGCAAGAAGGAAGGCATATTCCTTCATGAGTGTGAGCTTGATGCAGAAATTAAGGTAGGGGATACGGTAAAGGCTTGTCCCGACATGAAGCGCCGTCGCGCCATTGCGGGCAATCACTCGTCGGCACACCTTTTACAGGCGGCTCTCCGCCGTGTTCTGGGAGACCACGTTGAGCAGGCAGGCTCCATGGTAGACGACAAGCGTGTAAGATTCGACTTCAGACACTTTGCGCCTGTTACCGCCGAAGAGCTCGCGCGTGTTGAAGCACTTGTAAATGAATTTGTAATGGCGTCTTATGACGTTGAAACAATTGAGACCGACCCAGAAAGTGCAAAGGCTATGGGCGCTACCGCTCTCTTTGGCGAAAAGTACGGTAAGGTGGTGCGTATGGTCAGAATGGGAGAGGCTTCTGTTGAGCTTTGCGGAGGTACTCACGTTAAGAATACCGCACAGATAGGACTCTTCAAGCTTATTTCCGAGTCGAGTGTTGCGGCAGGTATCCGACGTATCGAGGGTACCACCGGAATGGGAGTTCTCGAGCTCCTTTCGGAAAAAGAAAACATAATCGCCGATGCTGTTGTTGCGTCGAAGGCGCAGAACGGTGCGGCACTCGTTGAAAGAATCAACAACTTAAACCGCGAGGTTAAGGAAGCGGGCGCCAAGCTCCGCGAGCTTCAGGCAAAAGAAGCGGCAAGGGCAGTAGAAGCTCTTGAAGGCTCTATAGTTGATGCGGGCGACATTAAGCTTCTATTCGGTGAGATATCCGGAGCGGATGCACAGACACTTCGATCTGAGGGCGACAGACTTCGCGACAAGTATCCGAGTATAGCGGGCGTTGTTTACAGCGTTGTTGACGGCAAGATACTCTTTGCGGCATTCTGCGGAAAAGAGGCAGTTGCAAAGGGCGCTCATGCAGGCAATACTCTTAAGGAGATTTCCCCCATCGTAGGAGGCGGCGGTGGCGGACGTCCCGACAGTGCAACCTCAGGCGGAAAGATTCCCGAAAAGCTTCCCGAAGCAAAGTCGGCATTCTTTGCACGTTACGGAAAATAAAGGAGAATAATTATGGATTGCATTTTTTGTAAAATAATCGCAGGAGATATTCCCTCGACCAAGGTATATGAGGATGACTTGATGTACGCATTTCGCGATATTAATCCTCAGGCACCCGTGCACGTTCTTGTTATCCCCAAAAAACACATCCCGTCTCTTGACGGAGTGACGGCGGAAAACTCCGATATAGTTCGTGCGATTTTTGAAAAGATTCCCGAAATTGCAAAGGCAGAGGGACTTGAAAACGGATACAGACTCGTGTCAAACTGCGGTCCCGATGCTTGTCAGACGGTACACCATCTGCATTTCCATATTCTCGGCGGAAAGCCCATGTCGGGAATGATGGCATAAATGGCATATTACGACAAAAAACCTGCCGTCGACCCCATAAAGGTCCTCAAGGACAAGATAGAGACCGACTTTGTCGGAGGATATCTGTTTTGGGGCGAGGAGGAATATCTTAAAAATTATTACCGCGAAGCGCTCAAAAAGAAGATAAGAGACACCGGTATGGCGGAATTCAATCTGGTGAGCGTGGAGTTTGAAAAGGGTGCTGTGCTTTCGGATATTTCCGACAGCATTGACACTCCTCCCGTAATGAGTCCGTACAAGCTTATTGAAATTACGGGTCTTGATATCCTCTCTCTTAAAAAGGATGAGGAAAAATTTCTTGTAGAAACGCTTGAACGGCGTGCGGATGATACGGTTGTTGTATTCAGCTTCTATTTTGACGAGCTTGACCTCTCTACCAAAAAGGTTAGGGAAAGAAAGATAGTAAAGGAGCTTTCAGAGCATCTTTTAACGGTGGAGTTTCCCCGTCAGAAAAGAGAAAAGCTTCTATCCTGGACTGATAGGATATTTACCTCAGAGTCACTTCATATTTCCGATGTGAATATCGGACGTATGATAGACCTGTGCGACTATTCCATGACTCGTCTTAAAAGTGAGTCGGATAAGCTTGTATGCCGTGCAAAGATGGAGGGCGTATATGAAATTCCTTCCGATTGGGTGAGCCTTATGGTAAAGCCGTCGGCGGAAAATGAAATCTACGACCTGTCGGATGCCGTTGCTTTCCGCGACGGTGCAAAGGCAAGCGATATACTTGAAAATATCATTGCACAGAATTTTGAGCCGGTAGAGGTGCTTTCGGTAATAATCAAGACGGTAGTGACCCTTGCCGCCGTTCTCAGTGCCCGCGAAAAGGGCAAAAGACCCGAGCCGTCAAGCGTGGGGCTTGTTTGGGACTGGCAGCTTGAAAAATACAACAAATGTCTTTCTTCAAGGACCATGAAAGGACTTGAAAAGAGCATCAAGGCTTGCGTTGAGTGTGATAAGGCTATAAAGGGCGAGAGCACTAATAAGAATCTCGCACTGAGTATTCTTGTGGCAACGCTTGTATCAGAGGAATGCAAATGAATAAAATAAAGCTCTCGCGGGTGGTAGTCTGCGAAGGCAGATATGATAAGATAAAGCTTGATTCGGTGCTGGATGCCGAAATCCTCACTCTTGAAGGCTTCGGGATATTCAATAACGTTGAAAAGAGAAGGCTTATCACGTCTCTTGCCGAAAGGTGCGGACTTATCGTTGTGACCGACAGCGATTCGGCAGGCGGAATGCTTCGCGCGCATATAAACAATATCACCAAGGGCAGGGGAGTTGAGCACGTTTACATCCCCCCGACCGCGGGCAAGGAAAAAAGAAAGAGCGCTCCGTCCAAGGAAGGACTTCTCGGAGTGGAAGGAATGGACACCGAGGTGCTCCGAGAGCTGTTCAAGCGCTTTGAGGATGACGGATATCTTCCCAAGAACGAGATAACAAGAGCAAGGTTTTACGAAGACGGCTTTTCGGGTAAGGACGATTCGAAAGCCCGACGCGAGAAGCTTGCCGAGTATCTGAAGCTTCCGCGCAACATGAGCTCAAAGGCTCTTTTGTCGGCACTTAATATGCTTACAGGCCTTGAAGAATATGAAAGGATCATAAAGGAAATACAATGAAAAGTATGACAGGCTACGGCAGAGCCGTTGTGACTATAGATAACGTTGAACTGACGTTTGAGTTAAAGAGCGTCAACAACCGCTATCTCGACGTTTCCGTGCGTCTTCCGAGAGCGTATGCGTTTCTCGAGGATATGATAAAGAAGGAAGTCGGAACCCATATAACAAGAGGAAAGATAGACGTTTATCTTTCTGTACGCAAGCCCGAGGGGGATGCGGGTGAGGTAATTCTCAACCGCGAGCTTTTAAAGGGTTATCTTCGTGCCGTTGAAGAGGCGGTAAGCGAATTCGGACTCAAAAACGACGTGGGAGTGTCAAGTGCCATCCGTTTCCCCGAGGTGTTAGAGCTTCGTGCCGAGGAAGAGGACGAGGAGACAGTAACCGACCGTGTTGTTACGGTAATGCGTGAGGCACTTGCCGATTATGACGCAATGCGCGAGCGTGAGGGCGAGAGACTTGCAATTGACCTTGAAGAAAAGCTTTCCCGCCTTGAAGAGATAAGAGCGGAGGTAGAAAAGCTTTCACCCATATCTGTCGAGAATTACGAAAAGCGCCTCCGTGCACGTATTGTGGAGCTTCTCGGACGTGAGGACATAGATGAGTCAAGACTTATGACCGAGGTGGCAATTTTTGCCGATAAGGTTGCGGTTGACGAGGAGCTTACAAGGCTCGCAAGCCATTTCACAGAGTTCAGAAGTATTATGAAGAGCCGTGGTGCCATCGGCAAAAAGCTTGATTTTCTCGTTCAGGAGATAAACCGTGAGATAAATACTACCGGATCAAAGTGCTCCGAGCTTGAGATAACCCGCCTTGTAGTTGAGGCGAAGAGCGAGCTTGAAAAGATTCGTGAGCAGATACAGAACATAGAGTGAGGAAAAGGTATGAAAATGCTGATGCTGGGTGCGGGGAACATGGTTTCCTGCGACCGTATAGTATGTATAGTATCTCCCGATACCTCTCCCGTCAAGCGACTTGTACAGGATGCCAAGGACGAGGGAAGGGTGATTGACGTTTCGGGCGGTAAAAAGACGAAATCGGTTATACTTACCGACTCCGACCACGTGATACTTTCAAGAATAGTTCCGCAGAAGCTTCGTGCAGCTCTTGCGGGCGACGGTGAAATAACGGAGGATGACGATGAATAAAAGAGGAAAGGTGCTTATTGTCTCCGGCTCTGCGGGAAGCGGTAAATCAACCGTTCTGTCAGGGTTTAAAGGGGGAGAGGTCGAGCCGTTCAGATTTTCGGTATCGGCAACCACACGCACACCCCGTGCGGGAGAGGTAGACGGCCGCGACTATCTTTTCGTAACCAAAGAGCGCTTTGAAGAAATGATAGAAAACGGCGAGCTTCTTGAACACGCGGTGTTTAATAAAAATTATTACGGAACACCAAAGGCTCCGGTCGACAGACTTATTGAGGAGGGAAAGGTTGTCATCCTTGAAATAGAGGTTGACGGTGCTGAGCAGGTAATGAATACCTTTGATAAAAAGGATCTCATTTCCGTATTTATCTCGCCTCCTGACTACAAAACTCTTGAAGCGCGACTTCGCGGAAGAGGGACGAATACCGAGGAGGATATCGTCGAGCGCCTTGAGAGAGCAAAGGAGGAGCTTGAATATTCAAGACTCTATCAACATATTCTCATAAATTACGATAACCGTTCGGAGGACGTTACCGACGCTATTGTAAAGCTTGTCGAAGGAAATGACCCGAGAGGGCTTGATATATATTGCAACGGCTATGCCGAGCTTAAAGAAAGATTTTATAAATGAAAGGAAATATACAGCCATGATGAACGAACCTTCAATTGAAAAGCTTACCGCAAACGGCCTCAACCGTTATCAGATCTGCATCGCTACCGCAAAGGTTGCCCGCGAGATAATCAATGAGTACAATGAGGAGGATAAGGCTCTCGCCGGAGACGAAAAAGGTGCTTCCAAGAAGACCGTACACGACGATAAGCCCGTAAAGACCGCAGTACATGCCATTGATTCGGGTGAATATGAGGTGTTGCCAGCAGGCGAAAAGAAGGAATCAGAGGTATACGGCGACGGTCAGATCGCAGAGGATGCTCCCCTTAACGAGTAAGATAAAAGTATGACCCACGCATATTCGCGTGGGTCATTTTTTGCGTAGGAATTGTAAGGCTTCAAATCTTATAGAATTTTATCAAAGGGTGCAAAATTTTATTCTCCGTGGCCGCAACAATGCTCACAGTCGCCTGAGCAGAATTGTTCCTTATCGTATTCAATGCCGTTGCGGTCGTAGTAGTCCTTGACTGCTGCTTTTACCGCTTCCTCGGCAAGCACTGAGCAGTGTATCTTTGCGGGGGGCAGTCCGTCGAGCGCTTCAACTACTGCCTTATTGGAAAGCTCAAGCGCTTCTTCAATGCTCTTACCCTTTATCATTTCAGTTGCCATGGAGCTTGTTGCTATCGCCGAGCCGCAACCGAAGGTGTTGAACTTAACGTCAACAATAATTCCGTCACGCACCTTGATATACATTTTCATGATATCGCCGCACTTAACATTGCCGACTTCTCCTACTCCGTCCGCATCCTCCATCTTTCCGACGTTGCGGGGATTTTTAAAATGGTCCATTACTTTTTCGCTGTATAACATAATTTTCTCCTCAAAGTATAAATTCACGCTCTCCGTTTTCAAGCTCCTCCCAAACGGGGGACATTGAACGAAGATATTCAACAACTTCCTTGACGGAAGTCACAATATAGTCAACATCTTCCTCGGTGTTTTCGGGTGCGAGTGTAAGTCTGAGTGAGCCGTGCGCTACGTCCTTGGGACGTCCGATTGCTAGAAGCACGTGGCTCGGATCAAGCGAGCCCGAGGTACATGCCGAGCCTGAGCTTGCCTCAACTCCCTTATCATCAAGCCAGAGAAGAAGACTCTCGCCCTCGATTCCCTCAAAGCAGAAGTTGGTATTTCCGGGAAGCCTGTTTTCGGCGTCCCCGTTGAGCACCGTGTGCGGGATCGTGAGGATTCCGTCTATAAGTCTTGTGCGAAGTGCGATAAGTTTTTCAGCGTGCGCATCAAGGTTTTCTATTGCTTCTTCAAGCGCAGCGGTCATTCCTGCAATTGCGGGGAGGTTTTCGGTGCCCGCTCTTTTTCCTCTTTCCTGTGCTCCGCCCTCTATAAGATTTTTGAGTATTACGCCACGCCTTGCATAAAGCGCGCCAACTCCGCGGGGGCCGTTGAACTTATGTGCGGAAAGTGAGAGAAGGTCTATGTTCATTTCTTCAACGTTTATTTTGAGGTGTCCCACCGCCTGTACGGCATCGGTATGGAAGAGCACGCCCTTGTCACGGCAAAGCTTACCGATTTCGGCAACAGGCTGAACTGTGCCTATCTCATTGTTTGCCATCATAACGCTTACAAGACAGGTCCTGTCGGTTATAGCTGCCTCGATATCCGAGACCTTAACGATTCCGTTTTCGTTAACGGGAACAAGTGTTATTTCAAAGCCTTCCTTTTCAAGGCGATTCAATACGTGAAGTACTGCATGGTGCTCAAAGGCAGTTGAAATAATATGGTTTTTGCCCTTGGCTTTAAATCTGTAGGCAGTTGAAAAGATTGCCTGGTTATCCGCCTCGCTTCCGCCCGAGGTGAAGTATATCTCTCGCGCCTCGGAAGCACCGAGAAGCTCTGCCATTTTTGCGCGGTGACGCTGAAGCTCCTCTGCGGCAAGCTGTCCCGATGTATGGAGTGAGGAAGGATTTCCTATAAAATTCCGTGCGCATTCAACCATTGCACAGAGTGCTTTTTCGCTTATTTTCGTCGTTGCGGCATTATCCGCGTATATTCTCATTTTTCACATCTCGCTTTCTCTTCTCCTACTGCCCTCTCGCGAAGAGCGAGGTCTTCAAGGGTAGTGGAATCTATATAGTCGTTTATAGCCTTGTTAAGTCCCTCCCAAAAGGCGAAGGTGGAACAGTTACCGCTGTTCTGACACTTTGACTCAACGCACTTGATAGGGGCAAGGCTTCCCTCGGCAACTCTTAAAATATCTCCCGCAGTGTATTCACTTGAAGGCTTGGCAAGCCTGTAGCCACCGCTCTTGCCTCTTGAACTTTCAAGCATTCCTGCACGCGACAGGAGCGCTATTATCTGCTCAAGGTATTTCATCGAAACCTGTTCGCGGTCGGAGATAGCCTTTAAAGACACGTACTCTCCTTCGGGAGAGGTTGCAAGGTCCATCATTATTTTAAGGGCATATCTGCCTCTTGTCGATATTTTCATGGTCCTCATCCTTTCTATTCCCAATTATACCATAGGTTTAGTAGGAATTCAATACCTTTTTATTATTTTACATAATTTTTACGAAAAAAATCCTGCGGGGTGTCCCGCAGGAATTTTTTTACTTAAGTTCATCGGCAGTTATCCAACGATAGCCGAAGTTTGTAAGTGTGCGTGCGAGGAGATAAACTCTCTCGGCATAATCGGGAATATACGCAAAATAGTCGGAATAGAAGTACTGCTCATGTACACATACACCGATATATTCCTGTCCCTTCTCATTGAGAGCAGTTAGCTTTGCAAGAATCTCCTCCTGAGTATTGGAATTAAGACAGGGGCCTCCTCCAAGCTGTCTGAAGCGGAGGCCTGTTTCTTCATCAAGAATAGACGTGTTCTTTCCGATGACCGATTTATAAGGCTCCTCGTCAAGATGATTGTATGCGCTTATAGCCGCATGCATTCTCGGGTCCTTGTTGCTTCTTGTAAAGAGCATCGTCTCGGGCTGTCTGTTTTGCAAAAGTCTTCCCGAGTGACCGTAGGGGAGGCAGTTGGGGTCTCCTGTGTACTCAGTTCTCTTGCCGTAGGTGGGAGACATAAAGGTTACACCGCAGTCTGCAAGCGCATGACATCCCGCACGGCTTACGGGGAGCCAGTGAGGACAAAGGGCGGTGGAAACCGACTTTTCGCCCGCAAAACGGATTATTTCGTCAACAACGGCGATATAGTTTTCCTTGACATCCTCGTAGGTTGCGTTAACGTAGGGATAGTCGGGAAATTCCTGCTTTGCGTGGAAGGCAAGCTTGAGCCAGTCGGAATTTGCTTCAAATTCTGCCTTGTAGGTATCGGGCATATCCTTAAGTGTAAACTCGTCATTGCCGTAGAAGAAGTCTGTTCTGTAAAAAAGGTTGAGCTGGGCTGTCATTCCCCATTCGTCATGAGCTTTTT
This sequence comes from Eubacteriales bacterium, assembly GCA_045660745.1. Lineage (GTDB taxonomy): Bacteria > Bacillota > Clostridia > Oscillospirales > SIG627 > RGIG6353. Next base: position 12,180 of record JAZREJ010000050.1, on the reverse strand, counting down.
TGAGCATTCCCATGAATGCATTATCAAAGAGAGATGCAGGCTTCTCACGAGCAACGTCGCGAATTACCCAAATAGTATCATCAATAAAAAAATAAGCAAGTTTTTCCATAATATATCTCCTTTTCATATCTGTATATATTCTAACACATGATCTCCCCCTTTTCAATGTAAAAAAACCTCCATTTGATGTGTTTTTCCCACATTCCGTTTTCTTGACATCTAACATGCGGTGTGCTATAATGTGGTGAAACTTTAACGAAAGAGGTAACAAAATGAAGAAAAATCTGTTTTTCGTTCTGATTGTGTCGCTCCTTCTTCTCGTCTCCTGTTCCGGAAACGGAAGCGATAAGGACCAGGGCCCCGGTACCGACTACACTGTGGGGATTATTGCCGACGTACACAACGGAGCGGGGAAATTCAATACAGCTCTTGAGAATATTATCAATCACGCGGGCGGACTTGAAGAGCTCGACGGTGTTGTTCTCGTCGGAGATATTCTCTACACCTCGGAAACCGCAACACCAAACTACGATTTTCTGACAAGCAGTGAAAAGTTCAACGAGATAAAGGACGCAGGCAAGCTCATGTACACCATGGGAAACCACGAGTATCCTCTAAACGCGACTTTGTCAAAAGCGCCCGAGAAGGTTGAGGCGGCACAGGCGTTGTTCACCGAAAAAACAGGAGAGCCTCTTGAGGAGGATACGGTTATCGGAGGATTCCATTTCATAACAGTAAGCTCCGCGGACTACTCAAACGCGCTTACCCTTGAGCAGGAGCAGTACATAATGGATCGCGCAAACGCCGCACTTGCGGAAAGCAAGTCGAAGCCTGTCTTCATTTTTTTCCATCAGACGGTTGACGGTACTCTCAACGGTTCGCTCAACTCCGACAAGCAATCCACTGAATTTGAGGAATTTATAAAGAACGAGCCGAGATTTGTAGTCATCAGCGCACACACCCATTACACACTATCAGACCCCCATTCCATCTATCAGGTACCGGGCGGTGCAACTTTCCTTTATACAAGTGTTGTTTCTACGTCTGTAGGACAGAATATGTCATACGCAAACGTTGATCACCGTGAGTATTCGTCTCAGGGAATTATGCTCTCTGTCAACGATAAGACAAATGTTGTTACATTAAAGCGCTTCTACGTTGACGAAAAAAATCCCGCATTCCTTGAAGGCGGCGACTGGGTATTCGATATTCCCGCAATGATTGCGGAAAGCAAAAAAGAGGAGCCATCTCTTGACGTTTACCAATACACCAATGCACGCGAGCAGCTTTCAATGGCTCCGAGCTTTGATGCAGGATGTGAGATAAGCGTGACCGAGATAAGCGACACGTCGGTTGATTTTACCTTCCCCAACGCTACTCCCGCGAAGGAGGACGACAACAACTACGTCGGCTACTATAAGATAGAGATATTTAACGGTGTAACAGGCGAGCTGTTACAGAGCAACAAGATAATAAGCGATTTCTTTATTTTGAAAAAGCTTGACACGGTGAAACATTCCTTCTACGGACTTCCGTACTGTGAAAAATGGAAAATATCCGTCACCCCCGTCTCCACCTGGTACGTCGAGGGCGAGCCGATAACACTTGAGGCAGTACCTCCCAAGCCGGAATTCGAGCCTATTGACGTAGATGAGGGCGCGGTATATGAAGCGCCAATCAAAGATATGACGGCAGTCGGTATATCGGGTCATTATACAAAAGCCGAGGACTCCATAACCATTCGTGCCGCAGGCAGTGCGACTGTCAGATACAACTTTGAGACAGAGAAGGCGGGCACCTACAGGCTTGTTATCACCGCAAGTGCAGACAAGGGTACCGAAGCCACCGTTTCCGTGACTCACAGAACAGATGAGGGTGACGTTGTTATCTATGAATCTGCAAGAAAATTCGGAACAGGCTCCATTGATACCCCGAAGGAGTTTATCACCTGTGATTTTGAGGCACCTGAAAAGGGTACCTACATCGTTAAGCTCAAAAAGTCTAACACTGAAACACCTTTAAGAATATACGGCATGAAGCTTCTGCGCCACAGCCAAGGAGTTGTTTATGACCTGATCGGCGGCGAGCCCGAAAAGAAATCAGCCGGCGGAATGCTGATAACCCCTAATTCAATAATCCCCTGGAACAACCCTAAAAACATAACCCGTGCCGAGCTTGCATGGGCAAGTGACAGAATGGGCGAGCGCCTTTCAACGTTGCAAAAAGCCTGTGAAGAGGTTGGCGGAAAGCTTATGTATGTTGGTATTCCCGAGCAACATTCCATGCTCCGCGAGGATTATCCTGAAGGGTATGAGGACGACGGTGAATATCTTGACATGATAGAAGAAGAATTTTTTCGCGAGCTTGACGAAAGAGGCATTATGTACATTGACATGATGCCCATCTTCAAGACCGAGAATTACCGCTCCTACTACTCACCATATGACCATCACTACACTCTCGACGGAGCAATACGCACCTATCAGGAAATAAAAAAGAAGCTTGAAGGACTCGGACTGGCTCAAGGAATGCTTAATGTCGAGGACTTCACACGAATAACGCTTGAAAACCCCTTCATGGGTTCGCGTGCGAGATCCGTTAAAAGTGCCTACTATTTGACAAGCACGATATCCCGTCTTGAGCCGAAGGTTCCTGTTGAGTTTGAAAGATATCAGAGCGGGGTCAAGTATAATTGGATAGATTTCAAGCCTGCGAAGACCACCACCGAGATCGGTTACTATCTTTACATGGGTGGCGACAATGCAGAAACGCTTGTCAAAACAAACCGCCCCGAGCTCCCCGATATTATGATAATTGGAGACTCCTTCACAAATCCTCTTGAATCCATGCTCTATACAGGCTTTGACTCAATGCTCTCGGTCGACCTCAGGCACAACGAAAAGAGCGTGTACGATTATATCAAGGAGTTCGAGCCGGATATCGTGCTCGTTATCCGAGACGATACCTGTTACCTTTCCTTTGACGGAAACGGAAATTACTAAAAAATTGACGGCAGTTTTTCTGCCGTCTTTTTTTAGCTTTGAGTTTTTTCAACCCACAAATCCCATCTGGGGTCTTTTTTTATTTCCGCTTCGACCTTTGAAAAATCGGGATAGCAATAGAAAGGCCAATCAACGGACAGATTGCGCACGGTGTTTCTCTTCTCGCCCGCATCATATTTCACAAATGAAACAAGACGGGCGCTCAGACGATGTTCCTTTTCGTCAAACAAAGCTTCAAATGCTTTTGCGTGTTCAAGCGCGAGGTCAAGAGAAGAAAACGCATCATCTGTGTACCCTTTCTCCCACTGCAGTCTTGACAGATACAGATAAAGCTTACTCACAAAATCATGATGCACTCCGAAGTTTCCGTCGTCGCAAATAAGAGAGAACAGCGAAATTGCACCTTTAACCTTTTCAATCGGCATATCTGTTTCAAAACTTTTTATGTTTGCAACAAGTCCGAAAATAATTTGCTCCGAAAGCTGTCGTACAGACTCAAGAAGAAATTTTCCCACGTACTCAGCCTGCTCTTTTCCGTCGGTTGCCTCGGTGAGCAAAAACTCTTGTGACTCACAAAGGCTTGGCATACGTATAGCATATGATATGGCTTTTTCATACTCTCCGAAATTGCGGTAAAGGGGAACGATAATTTTTACTGCACGGGTAAATATACCGTTGTCCTTTGTGTTTTCTATAAGATTTTCGCAAATCTTGACACATTCAAGCCAGAATTCATTCTTTTTATGATGGTCAAAATCATATTTGATAAATCCGTCTGTGTCATAAAACATATTGCCGTGATTCCTTCTCCATCCCGCCTCCCAGAGTGTTTCTGCAAGTGTTATTAAAAGGCGTTCATTATTCGGGAATTCGGCAAGAGATTCTCTGAGCATCAAGAGACATTCCTCCACCCAGTCACCGTCATCACGGTGACTGATGTCATATTTGTCAACACATTCTATTGTCTTGTCTATCTTCTTCTGCCTGTCACTCTCATATCCGAAAAGCTCATCAATGGATATCCCGAAGTAGTTTGCGATAGAGGGAATAAGCTCCATATCGGGATAACATCCATCCGACTCCCAACGAGAAACAGCCTGATTTGTAACGCCGAGAGCTGCCGCAAGGTCCTCTTGACGTCTTGAGTCGCGCTTTCTTAGCACTTTTATTTTTTCTCCGAGTTTAATATTCATATAAACCTCCAAAAAACTGTTATCACCGGTGTGAATATATCATAGCACAAGCACAAAGTTTTTTCAATTATCAATTAGTTGTTTGAAAGTCAATCTGCGGTTGGATATCGAGTGTTAAATTTTTGTGAAGCTATTTATTTTTAATTATTTTAATGGTATAATATTTTAAAAACACGTGATTTATTTTAATAAGGAGGTTTATTGTGAAGAAGCTTTACGTTTTTGCTTTTTTATGTGTTGTATTGATTCTTTGTGCTATCGGCTGTGCGGATGAAAACAGCAGCTCTGCAGCTTCGGAAAATACTCCCACTGACAGTACACAGACCATTGAATCCCTCACCGCCGAAGAAGCGGCGAATATTTACTTGTCCGAGAGTGACGCATGGATGTACAACGGCGAAAGCCAACCGCTAAACGGACACGGATACTGTCTCATAGATCTTGATTTTGACGGCGTTTTGGAGCTTATCACAAGCGTATGTGACGGAAGCGGAAGATACAGCTATAACACCTTCTACACGATCAATCTCCAAACACGGCGTGTTACCGAAATTCCCCAAGAGTCCGTGGAGATAGGCGGTGCTGGTGTTGACTATTATTATATGGCAGGCGACTCGAAGCTTTTTAAAAACAAGTCGGACGCCTCTCTTAACTATCTCTTTGCAGATTACGTTCATGTAGGAGCCAACGAAGGGATTCTTAGCTACGAAAAGGTGTATATAAAAGAAGGAAAGGTGTTTGAAGAACCCTTTTTCAGTGAGTATTGGTATCCTAATCAAGACCCCTCGCTTCCCCCGTTGAAGGAATACACCGTTGAAAATAAAACAGCAACAGAAGATGAATACACGAAAGCCTCCGAAAGCTTTTACAATGAGCACGAGGATATGGGACTTGTCTGGAAATACGTTCTCGGAAGCGATTTCAGCATAGCCACCGACAGCGAGAAAAAACAACTTTTGCTTGATGCGTATCGTGCTTTTTCTTATAACGGATTCTCTTTTGATATGTCAAAATAAAAATGGAGAGCTATGATTTTTTTGTATAAAAATCATCCCGAGGCATTTTTCGTGAAGCGGTTTTTTATTGAAAAAACATAAATAACTGCAAAAAACATTACAACATGCAAACAGATGAGCAAAAAGGACGAGATTTCTCTCGTCCTTTTTGTATAAAACTATTCTATGTATGCCGTTTGTCGGTTTTTATTTAGAATTTTACTGTTTCTCCTGCGGGGATATGGTATACTTTCGATTCAAATAGGTTGGAATTGCGTCTTATCCACACGTCGGTTGACGTAGGGTTATGAATAATATCTCCTTCAAGTGTCATCTCCAAACTGTCAAACGCTTTTTTGTAGTTGTATATCTCAATGTTTGTGGCGTACCATATATTATCTTTGCCCGAAAGCTTTTCGCAAAGCTTTTCCATGTGCTCCCAGTTACCGTTTTGATCAAACTCATAGGAATGTCCCCAAATATAAAACATTTCGGCAACACCGTAGTCAAGCGACATAAACTTTTCGGCAAGCTCGAAAATTTCTTTGTCATTGTGATGACAGGTGGGATTGAGAGTGAGCCAATTTTCGGGCGGGAAAGAGAAATTATGAGTATTATTTATTGTGCGCGAATATGCAACTCCCGATGCCTTGAGCGCCTCAAGCACCTCGTCCGAGTATGTGCCTTGCGGGTATGCCATGCCCTTGACGATACATCCGAATTCCCGTTCAAGCACTTCGCGATTTTTGACGGTTTCCCAGGTCATGGCTTCGCGTGTCATATGATGGGGATACGGATGGTTATGAGAGTGGAGGGCAACCTCGTGACCCGAATCAACAAAGAGAGCTTTCGCTTCCTCGAGTGTCATGGGCTTCCACCAATCAGTAACATCTCCCGCACGTCTGTCATAGAATATGTTAGAGCAAAGATTGAAGGTTGCCTTTAAAGAATACTTATTAAAAAGCTCAACAAGACGCTTGTCCTGAATAACGCCGTCGTCGTAGCTGAAAGTGAGTGCTTTTGAGCGTCCTTCGGGAAATTTCATGTATATCGGAGCCATAATTATACCTCGTTTTTTTATTTATTGTACCATACAAAAAAATTTTGTCAAGTACGATGTTTGTAAAGAACTTGTAAAGCTCTTTTTTGTTTCTAAGGTAAAAAATCCCGTTTTATGGCTTAAATATAGTACATTTTAAAAACTTTTAATATTTTATGTAAAGCTATTGATTTTTTTACAATTCCATGATAAAATATAGCACATTATACTTAAGGAGCATTTATGGAAAAGTTTTTTGCAGATTGTTGGGAAGAGATTTCGTCTTCTCCCGAATGGATATACTTACTCAGAATATTTATAGCCTGTCTTTGCGGCGGTGTTATCGGTATTGAACGCACCCTAAGACAGAAGGACGCAGGATTCCGCACACACCTTATCGTGGCACTGGGTGCCGCACTCGTTATGGTCGTATCCAAATACGGCTTTGCCGACTCACTTGACTTTGATGCGGGCCGTGTTGCCTCCAACATCATCCCGGGCATAAGCTTTCTCGGTGCGGGTATGATATTTGTTAAAGGAATGAACATCAAGGGACTTACTACCGCAGCGGGCATCTGGTCTACGGCGGCTGTCGGTATGGCTGTCGGAAGCGGACTTTACATAACGGGTATTATCGCAACTCTTCTTATCGTCCTTATTCAGATAGTATTCCACACCTTCCTCATCGGCTTTGACAAGGTGCTTGCAAACGACGTGACGGTTGAAATGGTGGTGCGCCTTAAGAATACACCCAATGCGCTTGAAAAATTCAAGACGCTTCTTTTGGAAAAACAGATTGATGTATCCGAAACCAAGGTGTCTCTTGGGGACGACGGATATTTTACCGTGACACTTACCGTAAAAGGCGACCGCGAGATTGACGTTTCGGGAATTATGGAAGCGTTTAATGAACACGAGGATATACAGGCAATAACGTTTTAAAACGAAAGGGGCTGAATTTCAGCCCCTTTAATTATTATTGTATATACATTGCCACCGAAGCAAGTCTCTTTGCGCACTCAGCAAGGGAGGAGATGAGTATAAATTCATCAATGGAGTGGCCGCCGTTACCACTCAAGCCTATACTGTCAATACACGGGATGTCGGCAAGCGTTATGTATGCCGCATCCGAGCCCCCAAGCGCCTCTCTGTAGTTGTAAATCGGCAGTCCTGTTTTTTCATATATTTTATTTATTTTATCAAGAAGGTCAAGATTCTTTTGTGAAAGTGGCATACAAGGTCTGTCGCTTATCTGCACCGCCTCGCAAGACGTGTTGTGCGTGTAAACCGTTCCGGCGATTGTTTGTACGGCTTTTTGCAATCTTTCAAGGTCTTCGGGGGTCTTATAACGGAAGTCTGCCGTGAATGTACATTCTTCGGCAACAGAGTTTGCAACAGTGCCTCCGAAAATAACGCCGCAGTTACAGGTGATGCCTTCTTTTTCCTTGAATTTTTCAAGCTCGATTATCTTGTGAGAGGCTTCCAGAATAGCACTTGCACCTTTGTTGTGACAGGTTGCGGAATGCGCTGCCTTCCCGTGAACCCTGAATTCAAATCGTGCAATTCCTTTTCTGGCAAGAGTGATTTTATTTTCGTCGTCTGCAATGCCCTCCGTGTTGAAAAAGGCTACGGCGCCCTGTGATTGCTCTATCATATAGTCAATCGTCTTTTTGCCGCTTGTACGGCTTCCCGTTTCCTCATCGGTCTGAATTATAAGCTTTACGGGACGAGCCTTGAAGCCACATTTTTCAAGGGCATCCATAGCCAAAAGCGATGCCGCAACACCACCCTTACAGTCAAGAGTTCCGGGGCCGTACATGTTTTTTTCATCCCTTGTTACCATCGGAGCTTTAAAAAGCCCGAGCGGATGAACTGTGTCAATATGTCCCGAAAAAACCACGGGTTCAAGTGTAGCTTCGGAATTCATGGTGATGGAAATCGGATCTCCTGCGTTTTCAATATGCAGGACTTCTGTTTTCCACCCTTTTTTATTTGCGAAATCGGCAAGATATTTTCCAACCTTGTCAACTCCCTCTTTGAAATTCGTAGGGCTTTCAATATTGCATATATCTTCAAGCAAATCAAGATATTTTGACTCAAGCTCGTCGATTGTTTTAAAAAGCATAGCAACACCTCCGTTTTGATAAATTATACAATAGTTATTTCAATAAATCAATAAAGGATCCGAAAATCGACTTTCTTCGACTTAAAAGTGAGGTGCCTCGCGCAATGACTATCTTGATATATTCTTGGATAATACTGCTCAAGTGCTCTCTTCCGACTTTCTGTATTTTGTCGGGGTGATGCCCGTCACCTTCTTGAACACTCGACAAAGGCTTTTCGCATCCGCAAAGCCTGTCTCGGCTGCAACCTCTTCCAAAGGCAGAGAGGAGGTTTTGAGAATCGCGCAAGCGTTTTGGACTCTTTTTCGGTTAAGAGCGGAATGAAAAGATGTACCCGTTATTTTTTTGAAATGCTTGCAGAAGTTGCTTTCACTGTATCCGCAGGATGCCGCGACTTCCGCTACCGTTACGGGGGCTGTACTGTGGGTGTTTATGTACTCTACCGCCTTTTCGATATTTGAAATGCTGATAAGCGCCGAGGAGTCTCCCACCTCCGAAGACGGCTCGATAAGGTGCTTTAAAATGAGGGCGCAGGCAACGTATACCTTCCCTCTTTCAAGAAGCTTTGAGTAGCTTGTCTTTTCGGACGAAGCGCATTCCGCAAGCTCGTCGAAAATGCTCTTAAGCTCGGCATAACGCTCCTCCTTTAAATTGAAAACCGGGCTTTTGAAAATCGCCTTTGAAAAGGGCTCGTAATATTCCCCGAGGAAAACCGAGCCTACAACAAGAGTTACTGTCACGGCGCTTGAGGGGAGAGATGACGTATACTCGTATTCGTGTCCCTCCATGCCTCCGACCGCGAGCAGCATCCCCTCGGACATCTCATACTCGGTGCCGTCTATCACCGTCTTGTAGCCATCCCCCGACAGACAGTAGTTGAATTCGAATTCGGGATGTCGGTGTCTTTGAAATTTTGTACCACGCTTGCTGTAGCCAAGCGTGTAGGAATCCGCCTTCATAAGCAATTTTTGGTAAAGCATAATATTCACCTCAAAGGGATTATAGCACATATTCAAGACTTACGCAACCTTGCACGAGTAAATTTTTGCGAATTTTAAATCAGTTTTAGCCCTTGAAAATTAAGCGCTGTTGCGTATAATAAAATTAAGACGGAGACAAATATGTCTCTTGCGGAATATTTTTCGCGGAGCGTTATCTTGAAAAACGCTGACAGAATCCCCGTTCTTCGTCCGAGGAGGCCTTTATGAGTATGCTTTTGGGAGTTTCAAAGCAGATAATCACACCCGAAATCGGGACCTGCCTTTACGGCTACCGTCCCAACATTCATTCAACCGTTGTAAGGGATGATCTTACAGCGATTGCTTTTTACTTTAAAAACGAGGAAACACATGCGCTTTGGATAAGCGTTGCCGTGGGAGGATTGAACACAGAACTTCACAACGGTATAAGACACGCGCTTTCTCAGGAGACGGGCGTTCCCTTTGAGAATATTTTATTTTCCGCATCTCACACCCATTCGGGCCCCAACACCGTGGGCGAGTACGGATGGGGAGATATAGACAGAGATTTTTGTGACAAAATATACCTGCCCGGCATCCGCAAGGCGGTTGAGGAGGCAATGTCATCTCCCATTGAGGTGGAAATGGGAATAGGCGTCGGAAATAGCGACGTCGGTGTAAACCGACGCGAGGTGTTGGAGAACGGCTCGGTATATTTCGGACAGAATCCGTGGGGCTGTTACAATCCGCAGATGACCGTTATTGCCTTTCGAGATATGGAGCACAAGCCCGTTGCAAACATTATTCATTACGGTATGCACGGAACCTGTGCGGGAATGACCACCGATATTTCAAGGGACTGGTCGGGCGTCATGTGCGACGTGCTTGAGAAAAAGACCAAAGCCGTAACCGCCTTTGTAAACGGACCCGAGGGGGACGTTGGTCCGAGACTTTCCAACGCATTTACGTCGGGGGGAGACTATTCCTACGTTCTTGAAATAGGAAACAAGGCGGCGCTTGACGCGGTCGGAATTTATAACACCATAAAATCTTACAGTAAGCCGTCGCGATTTGCCGCAGCGCAGGACGAGATGGCGCTTCCCCTCGATAAGAGATATGACCTTGAATTCGTCAAGGAGAAGCTTGCAGAGTTTGAGGGCAACACCATAAACATCCTCGGACGCATGAGAGATTATTTTGAAAGGGTTCTTGAATCCTACGATACGGGCTACGAGGAAAAAAGCCTGATGCTTGTCCCACATAATTTTATCGTTATAGGAGAGGTTGCCGTTGTTTCCTTCCCGTACGAGCTTTTCTCGGAGATAGGACTTCGAATCGCCAAGCACTCACCCTTCCCCTACACTTTGAGCCTTGCCTGCAGCAACGGTGCCGAAAGCTATTTTCCCGCACAGACGGATATCTGTCGCGGAGGCTATGAGATTGATTCCTTCCTATACAAATATATACAGCCGATTTCACATTCGGCTGATACCGCGCTTGTAAACGAAACCCTCAGGGTTTTGAGAAATTTATACGAGGAGAAATAAAATGTACAGAATAGGCAGAGAAGAAATTGAAGAAATAACCAAGGTTATAGAAACCCGAAGCATGTTCAAAATCAATTCGGGAATGCAGGAGACCTTCAAGGTCGAGGAAAAGCTCAGACGCGTATTCGGAACGGAATATTCGATTTTCATGACAAACGGTCAGGCGGCGCTTGAAACCGCGCTTATTTCTATGGGAATAGGCCCGGGAGATCAGGTTATAGTACCCGCCTACACCTATATTTCAACCGCCATGGCGGTAGTCAATGCGGGCGCCATTCCCGTTATTGCCGATATCGATGAAACCCTTACCCTTTCCCCCGAGGATTTCGAGAGGAAAATAACCCACGCCACAAAGGCGGTAATGCCCGTACATATTCAGGGCTTCCCGTGTAATATGGACGCCATTTGCAAAATTGCCGACAAGCACGGCATAAAGATTCTTGAGGACGCCTGTCAGGCTGACGGCGGAAGCTACAATGGTAAAAGACTCGGCACCTTCGGCGATGCGGGCGCCTTCAGCTTCAACTTCTTCAAGATTATTTCGTCGGGCGAGGGCGGTGCGCTCGTAACAAACAAGCGTGAAATATACGAGCCTGCTTTGATCTATCACGACAGCAGTGCGGTAGCGTTTTTCGGAAACCAGATGCAGGAGTTCAACACAAAGACCTTCTGCGGAAGTGAGTACAGAGCAAACGAGCTTTGTGCCGCAATCATGAATATTCAGCTTGACCGACTCGACCCGCTTCTTGCCGACCTCAGACGCAATAAGGCGTATATGATGGATAAGCTTTCGAAGTTTGTAGAGATTGCCCCCTCAAACGATATCAAGGGCGACTGCGGGATGGTCATCCCCTTGAGATTTGAAACCGCAGAGCGCTCCGAACGAGTCGGAAGCGAGCTTCGTCTCCTCCGTCCTATAAACACCGGCAGACACATTTACCGCCACTGGGACCCCATCATGGAGAAGAGGGGCGCGTTCAATCCCTTGAAGGACCCCTTCAAGATGGAGGCAAACCGCGACATCATCCCCGATTATAAGCCCGATATGTGCCTAAAAACTCTCGATCTGCTTGATAAGATAGTCTATGCAAACGTTGACCCCGACGCCGACGAAAAAACACTCGACGCAGAAATCGAAAGAATCAAAAAAGCAGTCCTTGCATAAAGAAAACGGAGCCTTTTGAAGTGAACCCAAAAGTTTAGACAAAAATCAAATATTAAATTGCTTGTAAATGAGCTCGGTATTGCACTGGGCTCATTCCTTTTAATTTGAGAGAAATTCTCTCATTGTTGTAGTAATGTATGTATTCTTCCAACTTTTC
>JAZREJ010000049.1:0-63412 GCA_045660745.1 Eubacteriales bacterium | reverse complement strand
CCTGATAAATGGGAAGTGCAAGCAAGGGGTAATTATTAGTACCTGAACAATCCTCAGGATACTCCATTTCGTATATAGGCCAAAGCTTGAAGCCTGTTACGTATCCGTCAACATCCTTGAGCGTACTGTATGTATCAAATTCCACATCACCTAAGCCGTTGTAGTCAGAAGTGAATTCATAATATTCTTGATCAGCACCTGCAACGTATACTCGGAGAAGTGCGGTAACCTTGCGGCTACCCGCAGCAGAACCGCTTCCGTATCCAATCTGCATTCTGTCAAGTGCAAAATCGGAGGTGGCTATAACCTCATCATTTTTAAATGCATAATGATACGCATAGTTCATGCGATCTTCGTATTTTGCAGTCCAATAAGCAAGGTTCATTAAATAAGCTCTAACGCCATAGCAATCATAGCTTGGAGCTGAAATTGTCATTGCAGCACTAACGGGTGTTGTCCAGAAGCCAATGAGGAAATCCGAACTGTCTTTACTCCAAGTACCCCAAGTAATAGTACCGTAATGGCTACCCTTTACATTGAAATACTGAGGCTCGTTTTGTCCTTCTCTTACCATCCATACACCCGAATCAACAGTGATGGAGGTAGAACCCGCAGGGACAGGTGTCCATACAGGTGCAAGTGCATTTACACGTGCATACTCGTAGGACGAGCCGGTGTTAAAGCCCGAGATCGTCGTCCCATCAAGTGTAAGCGTGTCTGCCGATGCCACAACACTAAGCGCAAATACCAAAATAAAAAGCATTACTGCGCTGAGTATAAGGCGAAATTTGTTTTTTGCCATGTTAGTTCCTCCTTTTATGTATTAAAAATCAGTTTTTATATCTTTATTTATATTTTTCAAACGCTTTAACAGTCGACTTGTAATTATTACGTACAGCTTTATAGGTTTTGTTATACTCCGACTCAAAATTATTGTCTCTGTTTTTCATCATCTTTTGAAGCGTAAATGAATAACCTTGCCATCCATCGTATATGTAGCCGAAATCAAAGGTACGTCCGTTGACTATAAGATCAAGGACCTCTTTAGACTCTGCGTCTCGAAGATATCTTGTCTTAAGAGCGATTTCATAGAACGTGGGAGTAACAGTCTTCCAGCTTTCTGCAGAAAGAGCTTCAACTATCTTTCCGACAAATGCGGTATCCTTGACTGTTTTGGGAACAGCGAGTACGGTATGGTATCCATCTGCCATAGTATGATATTCTTCCTGATTTTCATCATATTTGGGATAAGGAAGAAGCCCGAAATCATCCTCGAAATTACGGAATTTCTCAGATTTACAGTAAAGAAGCTCAAGGGGAACGAAGATTGCTTTACGAGCGAGGAACATTTGAGAAGATACCTCAGATCCTTGTTCGGGGTTATAATATACACCGCCGGTGTTATAGATAAGATCATAAAGATCGTTTACGATATTATTGATCTTTTCGGTCTTAATCGCCAGCTGAGGTACACCCTCCCCGTCCTTTACACATATAGGATTATCAAAGGACCAAAGGTAGGTATTTACAGGGGAACCGCTGGAATGCGCCATTCCGTAAAAATCATTCTCATCGCGGTTATCGTTTCCGTCATCGGTGTAAACTCCTTTTACAATTTCAAGGAGCTTATCAAAGGTCCACTTTCCTTCTAAGGCTAACTCATAGAGATTACCAAGCTCATAAGACGCTGCAAGGTTTTTATTAAAAATATACGCGTATGTTCTTTCTATTGCAGAAAAATTAAAATCCGATACTGCAAGAAGAGCCACTCCGTTAACTGTCAACTCTTCCGCACTGGAAGACGCCCACCAAGGCTTTGAAAAGTCAACGTTTTCAATGTCGTACCAATTAAGAAATATACCTTTACGCACATGCTTACCCGTATCAACAGACATACCCATGATAAGCTCAAACTCGTCATTTCCCGACAGGACTGTCTTTGAAACGTAGTCGGAAACCTCTGTGTAAGTACCGGAATAGGCAAGTTCTATCTTTACGTTGAAGCGGTCCTCAACCGCCTTATTACGGGCATATTTTGCATCAAGCATAAGATTACCCTGGTTGCGTTGTTCTTCGTCAATGTAAAATTCACTCGGATCATGAGTTACTATTCTGAACTCACGGCCACCGAAATCTTCGGTAACAAGGTCATCAGACACAAGGCTTCTCTCGTAAAAAATTGAATCCTCCTCGTATTCTTTGCCCTCATACTCTTTTTCTTTGCCATCTCCGTTTCCACTGTTGCAGGAAATGAGTAATGCTGCTGTCGAAAGCAACATAAAGATAATTAACAAAAAAGATAATGTGCGTTTCATAAAATCCTCCTAAATCAAAAAAATTATATCATATACTTTAATAATTGTATTTGCCTAAAACAATTAAAAATGTGCGTATTACAAGTCGGTTAACAAAGAGCAACCGCTTTTTTTGTAATATATGCACAAATAATCATCTCAAAGTTTTATAATGCACTAACCGGTAGATATAAATATATGAAACAGTTATTTTGAAAGACAAATCAAATATGTTTTCTTATAATATACACCTATTTCATACTAATTTATATCATAATTAAACTTGCTATTTCCAGCAAATTTACGTCATTTTTCTCTCAAAAAGTTAGGTTTGTATAAAAGAAAAGCTATATCAAAAGGATAGAACGCACTTAATTTTCTTCCGGTGTATTCTAAATACTGATTGGGATACGTCAATAAAACAAAAAAAGGATTTGCGAATAATCGCAAATCCTTTTTGTTTTTTTCATTAGCCGACGATACCCGAACGCTCGATACCCTGGATAAGATATCTCTGGAGGTATGAGTAGAAGAGTATAAGAGGGAGAATGATAAGAAGACCACAGGTATTCTTGATACAAGATTCGTAAAGTCCCTGTGCCGCAAAGGAGTCATCCGACAAGCTCGGCGGAACGGTAATGATACGAGGCATCATCAATGCACCTGATCTTGTAAAGAAGAGGTCTGTATAGAAGTTGTCTGTCCACTGCCATGAGAATGCGAAGATGAATATCGTTATCATCATGGGGATGGATATGGGAAGAATAATCTTGAAGAATGTACCGAAAGTACCCTGACCGTCAATGTAAGCTGCTTCTTCAAGCTCATCGGGAACGCCCTTGAAGAACTGTCTCATCATGAATATGTAAAGACCGTTCTTAAATGCTATACCACCAATTGAGAGGATAAACATTGGCCAGTAAGTATTAATAAGGTCAATGCTTCCATCCGGTGAGAAGTGTAATGCTTCATTAAGCATTCCGTAGAGTCCGAAGATGTCAAAGAACTTAAAGTTCATGTACATTGAAAGCTTGATAGTTTCATGAGGTACTATCATTGTGAATACAACGGCTGCGAATATGAGCTTATTTCCGCGGAACTTGAACTTTGCAAGTCCGTAACCGACTACTGCACACACAAAGGTCTGAACAAACGCACACATTGCAGAAAGGAAGAATGTGTTTGTAAATGCAGAGAAGTAATCATTCTCGCGAATAATGTACTTATATGTGTCAAGAGTGGGATATCTCGGAATAAGACGAACTGTTACGTCAACAAGGTCCTCGCGGCTCATGAAGGAACCGGCGATCTTAGTAAAGAACGGGAAGAGGATAATGTATGATATACCAATGAGAAGAACAAGTCTGAAAAGTTTCCAGATAAGTCTGCCGAAGAATGCGCCCGACAGATACTTTGCTTTCATTCTCGTGATAAAGCTCGTACGTTCAAATTCAACTTTGATTTTTCTTTTGCTGTTTTTTAGAACCTTAGGTGAATCCATTTTAATATCCTCCTTTCCTTAATCTCTTCTCTGATAGAAGATGTACATCGAAAGAATACCTGCTACGATAAGGATAAGCAAGATAACGATGAGGAAGTACATCCAGCTCATTGCAGATGAAAGAACCTGTCCGTTTGCGGCTGAGTCGTATACACCTCTGATATACGCCATAACCGAGTTACTCTTAGAAGTAAACGAGTCAATAACTGTGTAGATCGTATTAACCATTATCATCGGGCTTATCATCGGGAAGGTTATCTTCCAGAAGGTTTCCCATGCGGATGCACCGTCTATCTTACAGGATTCATAGATCGCGGGGTTGATAGACTGGAGACCCGAAAGGAATATAAGCATCTGTACACCGGAACGGTTAACGACGTTATAAATATCGTTTACGATACCGACAACGTAATCAAGAAGACCTTCACCGATTTTCATGTTTGAGAAGAGCTTTTGAATATCTATTGCCGAAATAATATCGGTCGCTGACGCTGCGCCTTCCTCCTCTAAGCCTGCTGCACTTGAGTCAGACATATAGTTCATCATGGCGTTGGACTGGTCGAGCGAGTCGATGATACCCGAAGAAAGAATAACGGGTATGAAGAAGATAGCACGGAACAACGTTCTTCCCACCATTTTCTCGTTAAGAAGAATAGCCATAAACAGTGAGAATATTACGATTGCCGGGATATCAAGTATCAGCTGTCGCATACCGCTGACAAGTGCGGGAACGAAGCCTGCGTCTTCAAGGATCGCATCCGAGTAGTTATCCATTCCTACGTAGATAAGCTCGTAACCGCCTCGCTGAAGAATCTCAAGTTCATTGAACGAGAATGTGATAGAGTCTACTATGATAGGAATATAAACTATTACGAATATAAGCACGAAAGGAAGGACGAAGAACCAGCCTGCACGAGCTTTCTTTCTGTCAAGAGAGGCGGGTTTTCTCTTCTTGGGAGGCTTTACTGCAGGAGCTTTTGCCTCAGTGATAACGTTAGTTGCCATTTATTTTCCCCTCCCTTTCTTAGTTTTCTGCTTTGTCAGAATAAACTGTGTAGCCGTTCTTTGCAAGATATTCAGCGATTGAATAGGTTGCATCGCCTTCGGTTACTGTATTCTGTTCGAAGTCTATTGTGTACTGTGCCTCACCATTGTTCATAGCGATAAGTACGTTTGTACTGTAATCAATTTCATAGGAAATGCCGTTTTCGTAGGTAACTATCACACGACGCTCGTTAACGAATGTGTGATTGTCTATCTTAGCATCCTTAACAGGATCAAGGATAAGGTCGAGTGTCTGATAGGTCTCTACAAGGTCGGGCAACCAAATGTTGTAACGAATTGAATAATACTTACTGTAATCCTTGCTGGTCTTAAGAGAGTTCTGATTCTTATACGAGAGGATAAAGTAAGGAGTTGCGCCGTTTTCTACAGTCTTGAGAACGTTGTAGGTGTAATCACCTGCAAGGTTGATAGCTTCACCTGCAAAGGTCTTGTATCCGTGGAGTACCATACCGATGAAGGGAACTGACTCACTTGCAACGTAACGGTTACTGGAGTCAAGCGGTACGTTGAGAATGTTGTTAGCGTATGCAAGTGTGTATGAGTTACCCTGATCAACAAGGATATCATAGCCCTTGCTCTTAACCTCTGAAAGGAACTCAGAGATTCTTGTCTTAGAGTTTTCACGGTTGAGTGAATCGTCCTCGTTATGGTCGGAGTTAAGCTCAGAGCCGAGTGTTGCAAAGGAAACGCCTGTTGTTCCAAGACCTGAGTAGGTCTTCTCGATGTTTCTCCAGAATCCGAGGATCTTGTTGGGAGAAATAATGAGTGAGCCGTCCTTTACGTAATACTGTAACACAGGATCGTATGTTCTGTGAACTGCCGAACGATTGTCGACGGTCTTTACAGTATCGTCCTTTGCGTCAAACTTATCAGTGAATGAGTAGTTTGAAATGTAGGTGTAATCAAGATCGGGGAATATTTCTACGCCCTTTTCGTTTGCATACTTAATGAGGTTTACGAGTCCGCTCTTGCCGCCAAGCTCATCAACAACATCTATCTTTGTGGGAGCTGTTGCATCAAGACCTCCATTTGCCCAACCTCTGTACTTGATGGAAAGGTTTGTAATACCATAGCCTGCAAGATCATTAATCATGGTCTTTGCATCGTTAAAGGAGGTAAGTGCCTTCTTTACATCAACGGGCACACCGAACATACGCTCGGTTGTATCGATAGCACCGAAGGTTTCAAGGAAGAGCTCAACGCCTTCTCCGTCATCCTCTACCGCTGAAAGAGTTTCGTTCTTTTCGAGGTACTCGCGGTATACCTTAGCCATATTTACATAGGTGGATTCTTCCTCGCCCCAGAGCATGAAATACTTAATTCTGTAGCTTCCTGTGTATTTCTTCTGAGTTTCAACAGTCCAGGTTGCGATGTTACCCGAAACGGAAATACCGTCAAGGGGATATGTATCGCTGGGTCTGGGAGTTGCAATGGGGAATGCTGTGAAGTACTTATTAAGAAGTCCTCCGGAAGCGGTTGAAAGCTGCATCATGGAATCGCCTTCTGTTACGATAGCGAAGAATCCTTTAGGCTCGGATACGGTCTCATATCCCTTTTCAAGAACAGTAACCGTTCCACCGTTTCCGTCATCCATCTCAACCTCGTTATATACCTCAACCTGAGATTCGGTAAGCTCAACCATACCGAATACAGGAAGTACCCAAGGCTGCATGTTAGCAACTATATTCTGAGTGTAGAAGGAATAGTCACCACCGTAAAGGTTAGAGGTGATGGTAGTGGATGTAGAAGGCTTGGTGTCTTCAAATCTTACGAGTGTACCGGATCCGTCGGGAATGAGTGCATATCCCTTCTGCGCCTTGTTGTATGCACCGAAGAAAGGAAGAATGTGGATGTTCTTAAGCTTGTAAAGAACGGAGTCATAACGGATACCGCTCGCAGGAAGTCTTACCTCAAGACCTTCCTCTGTTACATAGTACTCAAGCGCCATACGGAATACGGCGGGAGTCTTTGTAAGACCGGTATAGTTACATTTTTCATGGTCCTTAAGTACATCATCGTATGTGTACTTGGTATAGCCGAGAATCCATCTCTCGAACATGTTAAGCTCACGCTCAACCTCAGCAACAGTGGACTCGAGCACGTATATAGCACCTACCGTACGTGTTGCGGGGAGTGTCTGGTACAGTGTCTGTCTTTCGCTCTCGGTGAGTGTAGGATCTGCGGGGTCACGGAGAACGTAGTAGCTCTTGAGTTTATCATAAGCATCCTTATCCTGCTCCTTCATCGGCTCAAGAATCATTGTCTCAAGTCTTTCCTTAGGAATCATGAAGGGAACGGTTCTCTTAGCGGACGATTTACCGATAGTATACTCTACACGGATACCGCCACGAATCTTCTGCATCTTGATCTGATTGAGAAGAGCTGCCTGGTTGTAGGAGTTGATCTGCTTTTCTTCGCCGTTGTCAAGATATGTGATGACAATCTGGCTGAGAAGCTTTTCTTTTTCTGTTGCCTTGTTATCGGGCAAGTAAACGTCGTAAGGGTTGGTGGAAAGATACTGGCCTCGCTTTAGGATATTGCCTTCCTCGTCAACCTCACGCATACTTGTCTTTTCGATTATAACTTCACCGGTCTCCTTGTGATAGAAAAGATCGTAACCGTGAGCGGAATAAACAAGCTCCATGGTTTCAAGCTTAGCATCTAAAGTAGCATACTGCTTGGTTGTATAATCCTCAGACAAGGTGGGCTTTTTAGTAGTGGTAGTGGTAGTGGTTGTAGTCGAAGAGGTATCTTCTTTTTTCTCTTCTTCGGTGGTTTCTGTGGTTTCAGTGGTTTCTGTTTTCTCTGTGTTATCAGCCTCATCAGCAAGAACAGGAAGAGCAAACATAGATGTGAGTGCACTTACACACATAACTATTGCAAGTACAATTACAATTAATCTTGTGATTTTCATTATGTTTTCCTCCTATTCTACAGTCTGTATGACAATTCGACATAAACATTATAAACAAATGAAACGATCTTTCCGAGAAGACCCGAGAAGAGTACTCCGAGGAACATGATGAACGCCATGCCTACGATGGTGGAAATACACATAACAACGTTCTTTCCAACAGGGTAGTCGTGAATAACGCTCATTGCGAAGAAGATGAGGAATCCTGCCCATACAAAACCGATAGTGTTGATCATGGTGAGGATAGCACCTTCTTCAAGAAGAAGGAAGTTAGAGCAAATGGTGGTAGGAATAACCATCATGGGGATAGGAAGCATAGCGTATCCGGTTGCCATGAAAATATCCTTCATCTTACCTTCACCGTCAAAGAGGGTGGTAAGACACCAGTTTGCAATACCCCAAAGGAAGTAAGGAAGAAGTACACCGAGTGTTTCTCCCATGTAGCTGATACCCTTAGAATCAGGGTTGAAGATGTAAGCGGTACCTGCTGATTGATAAATAAAGGAAAGAATAGTGATGATAACGATAGTAACAGCCGCTTTCATGCTGCCTCGTTTTTCATGCTTCATATCCCAGAAGCCGTCGAACGGATGGAATATGATATGGAAAGCATAAAGGAGGGTTTCCTTAAAGCTTCTCTTTTCCTTTGTTACCTGACCTGCTGCGTTAACCTTGTTAGCATACTTGAAGAATCTTGAGACAAGCATAAAGAATGCAATTACTACCAGCGGTACTATCCAGATCCACTTCTCCATCCAGTCCTTACGAATCTGCTTGAAGGAGTTTGAGTAATCTTCAACAGCATATGCCATCTGATACATTTCCATTGCTTCTTCATAGTCGCCCTGACGGTAAAGGCTATCGCCGATTCCGATATACGCCATGTCGAAGTTTGAGTTCTTCTGGAGGATTTCCTGCCAGTAGATAACTGCGCGGTCATAAAGTCTCTGCTGAGTGTTTTCAAGAGCAGCTGCGAGGGTATCGCCGTACTCTGTGCGCTTATAGATAGTAATTGTATCCTTGGATTTATCAAGGATGAGCATGTCAGTGCCCTTGTAAACTACCGACTGAATGTTGTCGATGTTACCGAGCTGTGAACCCTTGTCGCCGAAGATGTAAAGAAGATTACCGTCTTCATCGTAGGTAAATACTTTACTTCTCTTTTCGTCGATGATGGACCACATTCCGTTCGGGCCGAGTGCTACGTCAATAATCTTGGAGGGGCCTGTGATATCACCGTCGCCCATTCCTTCCTGCTCTACCTTAACTTCACCTGAGGGAGGATAGAAACCGTTACGGTTCATAACGTCGTGTCCCTTGGGGTTAAGCTTCTTAACAGGAGCGTAGTCAGCAGCCTTGCTCTTGGAATCGATTGCGCTCTGCTGTGAGCCTGCATCGATAGTAGATGTTGTAACGTAAATGAAGCCTGCTTCGTCTATTGTGATGTTGTTATACTCGGTAGGCACGTTCTGAAGTCTCTGTGCTCTCTGTGCTTTAGTCTGGAAGTTACGCCAGAAAATATCAAATGCAGAGGGAGTGGTCTTCTGTGCTCCAAGGAATCCGAGGAAGGTTCCGTCGGAATCCATTGAGATAACACCGTAGGTGGTTGTAGAAGATACAACGTAAATTCTTCCTGCGGTATCAACAGCAACAGCAGCCGGCTTGTAAGTGCTTCCCTCGGGAATAACGTCAGCGCTGGGCTGTTCAATTGTACGGTCAAAATCACCTGTGAATCGGTCAAAAACAACGATTCGGCTGTTTTCAGTATCCGCAACGTATACTTCAATCTCGTTTACGAATACGCCCTGAGGCTCTGCAAGAGAGTCCATGATTCCGTTCTGGTTATAGAACTGACCGAGAGATCTGATTACATTGTAATCTTCGTCACAAATTAGAATTCTGCTGTTCTTTGTATCCGCGATGTAAAGCCATCCGCGGCTATCTACAAAGAGGTCTTTTGCACTGCTGAGGGGTGTTGCGAGAAGAAGGTCTTCCGAGTCGATAAGTCTGTCGGGAACATACGCATCGGGAGAAAGTGCCATATTTCCGTCTATATCATATGTATAGGTGGTATACGGAACTGCCGCAAGTGCTCCGAAGGAGAAGAGGAGTGCAAGAATAAGTGAAACTATTGATATTTTTGTAAATTTCATTATATATATCCTCCCCTTTTAGTCTTTCATACCCGACGAAGACATCGTCTGGATAACCTGGCTCTGTGATAAGATGAATACTACGATAGGTACTATCATCGTTATAACCGCGGAAGCCGCAGAAGCACCCGCTCTCGCGATACCGCCTGTCATAATCTGGCTTATCGCATAGGGGAAGGTCTTAAGTTCTTCGCTGAAGATGTAAACCGATGCACCCTGATTCCAGAGTCCCTGGAATGAGAAGATGATAAGTGTCATCCAAGCGGGCTTAACCATGGGCATTACGAGTTTCCAAAGGATCTTCCACTCTGATGCACCGTCAAGACGAGCAGACTCAAGTACAGAGTCGGGAACGGAGGTATCCATAAACTGCTTCATAAGGTAAAGACCCATAGGACCTGCAACTGCAGGAACAACGATTGCAAGATATGTATCTACCCAACCGAACATAGACATTGACAAGAAGTTTGTAATGGAAGTAACGGTGGAGTTGAACATGAGGGAGTAAACGATGATTGAGAACAAGAATTTACGTCCCGGGAACTTGATCTTTGCGATTGCATATGCCGCAAAGGATGCAAGCATAACGTTTCCGAAAGTACCGCAGATTGAGATAAATATCGTATTGAATATGTATCTTGAGAAGGGTACCCATGACGTTGACATGAGGTAGAACAAATCTGAGAAGTTCTTAAACGTGGGGTTAACAACGTAGAAACGAGGCGGGAACATCCAAAGCTCGTTCAGGGGCTTGAGCGACTGAACTACGGTGTAAACCATGGGGAATGCCATAAATATACCGAATATGACAAGTATACCGGTAACGCTCATGTCTCCTGCCAAGGAACGGTTGAGCGCATGTGTTGACTTTTTGATTCTTAGTTTCGCCATATCACTTACCTACCTTCGACAAGAGTTTTCTGATTACAGCGTTTGCACCAATCTGCATGAAGAAGAGGATGGTAGCAATCGCCGAAGCATATCCCATTTCGAAACGTGTGTCACCGTAGTCATGCAAGTGGTGCATGATAGTGTGAGCACAGTAATCAGGGCTGGGGAAGCCTACAAGTGCTGTGATGATTCCACCGAAGCCGAATGCACCGGTGATGGACATGACCGCTGCGAACATAAGCTGAGGACGCATGGTCGGGAGTGTTACGCTCCAAAGCTCCTGCCAACGGTTCTTTACACCGTCGATAGCGGCTGCCTCGTACAAGGTACGGTCAACAACCTGGAAGCCCGCAATAAGGGACAGGAAGGAGGTACCGAGTGAGGTCCAGAGAGCAACTACAATTACAAGAGGCATTATGTATTCAGGGTTCTGGAAGAACTGAATCGGGGTATTTATCATGCCCATGTCAATAAGGAAACCGTTTACAAGACCGTACTGGTCACCTGAGAAGAGGATGGTCCAGATAATGTAAACGTTACCTGAAATACTGGGCGCGTAGAATATAAGTGTTACAAACTTACGTATTCTGGGTGAAAGCTCGTTGATGAACCATGCGAAAAGAAGTGACAGCATGTAAGAAACAGGACCTGTGATACCCGCAAAAATGAGGGTGTTCTTTATCGCAAGAAGGAATATATCGTCATCAAGGAACAATCTAACGTAGTTATCCATGAACACCCACTTGGGTGCCTGGAGCATGTCAAATAACGTAAAGCTGAAGAATATTGAAAGTAAAACGGGAAGGATTACGAATATCGTAAAGAGAATGTAGAAGGGAGCAAGAAGGAAATAACCTGTCTTGTACTTTTTCATCTCTCTCCAAGTATAAGCCGCTTTACTCATCTTATGGATGTCAACCTTCTTATCAGTTTCCGCAGACTTAAAAAGTGCCATAAATTTTCTCTCCTTTTTTTATATTTTGCTGCGGATTATCTTTCGATATCTACATCTTCGAAGTCTTCAAGAACAGGAAGATTAAACTCTTCTCTCTTTCTTGAAAGCTCGCTGTTAATAGCATCGATATAGCCGAGAAGTTCATCTACAGGGTTAGCATTTTCGTTGTATGCAGCAAGGAATGCAAAGTCGATATAACGAGTGATGATATAACCACCGGGCATTTCGGGAGTAACGGCAAGGTTCTGGAACTGGTCTTCAAGCTCTGCCATAACGTCTGAGCTCCAAGGCTGGTTTCTGAGAGATTCAAGGTTAGCTGTTGCGTACTGACCGGAAGCACCGAGGAGGGCAACGAGCTCGTTACCGTATTCGCTCTGTGCAGGAGAATCGGTCCACCACTTCATGAATTCCCATGATTCGTTGATTCTGTTGTGGTCACGTGCACCCTTCATCATCATAACACCTGTAACACCTGCTACAGAATTATAGTTGATAAGGCGGTCGCCGTTTTCGTCAACTGCAACCTTTCTGTTGCCGTTCTTATCAAGTACGTAATCGCCGTACTCGTTCTTTTCGTATACTGCGGTTCCGGGAAGTGTCATAATCTTCCAAAGACCGCTGATTTCAGGAGCAAAAATAGTAAGCTGGTTATATGCGGAATAATCTGCAACCGCAATGGGCATTTCACCCGTTCTGAAACGGTTTGCAAAGTCATAGGTCAACGGGAAGCCGTACATAGTAAAGAGCTCGCACATCTGCTTGAAGCAGTCGAGGGTGGTGTTGGAGTCGAGGTTGATCTGCATACCCTCAGTCTTGTGTGCATCCTCAGGGTTAAGTCCTGCGGCAATCATTGTTTCCTCTGTTACCGGTGCCTTGTACATGGGCTCATCTCTCTGATACATGAGAAGTGTGAGTCCGCCGCCCTTTGACGGGAATCCTGCTTCAAGGTTGTTACTCTGAAGTATAGGAAGGAGGTTGTAAAGGTCTTCCCAAGTCTCGGGAATCTCCATTCCAAGCTCTGCAAATACGTCCATACGAACGAAGAGCATCTGGAAGGTCTGTGTCTCGGGGATACCGTATGTCTTACCATGGAGGCTGAGAGGAACGATAGCAGTTTCGGAGAAACGCTTTATTACTTCGTCAAAGCCTTCAAGCTCGTCAACGGGAAGAACTGCATTACGGATAGCATAGTTTATTGCAGTGCTCGATGCGTTCTGAATAGAAACGTCAGGACCTGTTCCGGAAAGCGTTGCAGGAAGGAGGGAGCCACCGGCAACGAGTTTAAGGTTTACGGGAATGTTAGTCTCTGCAGTAAACTTAGTAAGCATAGAACGGATGATCTGTGCCTGGTCACGACCTGCTGTCATCCAAACCTCAACGGTCTTGTCGGACTGGATGGTCTTGTCAAGAGTACCGAGGTTGTTGTAGTCGCTTACGAAGCTCATGAAGAAGGACTTAAGCTCATGCCAAAGGCTCTCAAAGAAGCCTGCTTCTGCCTGGGGAAGCTTTGCGCTGTCCGCGGGCATAATCTGGATATAGTCAAGACAAAGAGGCTGTGAACGGGTGGAAGAAATCCAGCTACCGAGCTGACCTATGTTGTCCTTGAGGTTTGCGAGGTTGGTTGCAACCTTGTCGTCATCAGAACCCATACGCTTAAGGATGAGAGCAACCTTTTCGAGAAGAACAGAGTCCTCACCCTTCTGACCTGTTGCCTCTTCGAGGTGGTCGGAAATAGCGTAAAGTGTTTTAGATGCATCAACAAGACCGTTCATAACGTCCGGCATTATGGAAGTAAAGCCGTAATCACGGTATTCATCAGGAGAGGTACCGGTGATCATAATTATCTTGAGGTAATAGTTATTGATACGAGACATAACGTCACTTACCTCACGAAGAACCTCTGCCATATCACCGAGTATGACTTCCATACGAATGGTGTGCACACCGGGCTCAAGATAGAACTTGAAGGGAGTAGTTACTTTCTTACCGTTCTCGTTCTTGGTGGTAACACTGAGAGCCTTAGACTGCCAGTTGTCGCCGTAGTTGAAGGAAACCTGCTCTGCTTCCTTAAAAGGAACCTCTCCGTCAATAAGGATCTTACGAGTGACATACATACCTGCCATCGTATCCTGCTTGAAACGGGTAGCGATCTCATAAAGACCTGCTTCTTCAACTTCAAATTCCCATTCAACCCACTGACCGTAGGAAGCCCACTTAGAACCACCGATAGCGTTAAGGTAAACAGTGGATGCATCCTGAGGCTCGTTGATAGCCGAGGTACGGTCGTTTATAGCGTAAATGGAAGAATCGGATGTTGCTGCAGGGTACTCAGCCTGAATCTTTATTACAGATCCCTTGGGAGCTGATGTATAACCCTTTGCCTCATACTCAGCGAGTACTTCAGCATAAGTAGGAAGTGTTTCGGGGCGAACCACGCGGATAGCACGTACTACCATGCTTCCGGATACACCGTTTACGGAAAGAGTGTGCTCACCGGGTTCGAGATAGAAGCGGAGAGGCTCGTTGTAGTAACCGGTAGCGTCATACGCCATTCTTGTTTCCCAAGTGGGACGAGCGGCTTTAACGGGCTTAACCTCGTTTCCGTTGATATCTTTGAGGAATCCGTATTTATTCAAGAGCTTGGATTTATATCCCATGGAGAATTCGCTTCTCTTATCGCCCTTGAAGGGACCTGTATACTCGGGATCGTTGTATCTTGTATCGTACTCATCCACCCAGTTACCGAGGAACGCTATCGAACGTGCTTCCTTGTACGGATAAGCACCGTCTATCTGAAGACCCTTTTCGATATTGTTGGATGTAGGCTCGGTGGACATATAATCAAACTCCACGTTATAAAAACCGGGAGTCTCTATATTAAACTTGAACGTCGCCTGTCCTGCGTCGGGCAAATAAAGCGCGGTGTCATAACCGTCCATACCCGCAACGGCATCGGAAACCATCTTTTCAACATACGCCTTATTGAACTCATTGTGCTGCTCTGTCTTTACAGCAACGTTAGGCGTATTTGCAAGCATTTCATCAGTGATGTCCTGTATGTCGGTATACTCTTCGCGGAGAATCGTTCCGATTTCAGCTGCGGTATACTCCTCCACTTTTGCAGTGGACTGTTCAGGTAAATAATCGGCAGAAGTTATGACAACTGTGTCTTTGCCGTTGTCTGCCTGTGTGTTCTCTGCCAAATACTCTTCGTAAACTGTAGCATTCAGCAAAGCCTTGATCTCTTCAAGCTCTTCAGCACTTGCTTTACTTGCGGCGGAAACCGACACTGCGGCTGTAGATGCAAGCATAACAATCGCCAATAAAAGTGCAAGAGATCTTGATAAAAGCGACTTTCTCATTAACATTTCCCTCCTGAGGTTTTGTCTATCAAACAGGTCGTGCAAAACGGCTATAAACGTGCGAAACACTAAGTAATTAAGGTGTTTTTCAAGAATTTGTCAGTTTTGACACATCCGTCGCGTTCACAGTATACCGCCAGCAAAACCCATTATGAATAATTTTACTAAGTAATAATATCACAAACGCCCTGTTTTGTCAAGTATGACTATATTTTGATACCTTATTATAGTTGATTTAACAAGAAGATTTTGCCATTTTGTGCCTTCTTTAGAGTTTTGACTTTGATATTAAATACATATTAAAAAAAAGTGCACAAATTGTAATATAATAATATATCACACGCATTATTTTTTTTGATAAAAGTTGCAAAAACCACTGTATTTAAGGCTTTTTTTGATATATACTTCAGATTTGTGTTATAAAGTTTTAAAAACGTATAAAAATGAATCAAACTTTATAATTTAACCCAAAATTGCGTGTTTTTCCTATTGTTTCGGCAATTTTGTGCATCTTGTTTTCTATTAATTTTTTTGTGCAATTTTCACAAAAACTAACTTCGATATTTTTCATAATGACAAAATTTTTGTTTTTTCATCAATCTATATACGCTCCGAACAAAACTCTGCCTTTTCCGTCATAAAATACCGCCGATTGCCCCGAAGATACCGTTTTTTCCCTCATTTCAAGGGATATTTCGCATTTTTCACCCTTAACGGTCACAACTGCGGGGCGAAGTGTTCCGCGATGTCTGACACGAACAAAGCACTCAATTTCACCTTCAAACGGATTTACAGACACAAAGCGCACTCCGCTTGCCGAAAAAGAAGTGCACACGTTGTCTTCTTCAAAGCCAAGCACCACCTCATTCCGTTTCGGAATAAGCTTCAAAACATATGCTGGGCGCCCGAGAGCTATTCCCAGCCCTTTTCTCTGGCCGGGGGTGTAAAAAGCAAGTCCGCGATGCCGTCCTACGGGTTCTCCCGCAAGATTCACGAAGTTTCCTTCACAAAATGCAGCTGCTCGTTGGCTCTCTGTCATTCTTTCCTTTATAAAGCTGACCCGCTCTCCGTCGGGAATAAAGCATATTTCCTGACTTTCGCTTGATTCGTGCAGGATTCCTGACTCTATAAGCTCTTTTTTTACGCTGTCTTTACTCTCAAGGTCGAGCACATTTTCAAACATTCCAAGCTCCGACTGTTCAACGCGCCACAAAAAATAGCTTTGGTCTTTCTTTGTGTCCTCAGCCGAAAACATTTCGTATCGTTCCGTATCCTCGTTGTATACTATTCTGACATAATGTCCTGTAGATATCTTAGATATCCCAAGAGTTCTTGCTTTCTCGGCTAAAAACTTGAATTTTATCTCACTGTTACAAACTACGCATGGATTTGGAGTCCTTCCTTTTGCATATTCGGAAACAAGTGACATTTCAACAGCACTTACGAAAGCCTCACGGCAATCCACCTTATGTAAAACTATTCCAAGACTCTCAGCCGCACGCTCAGCTTCTCTTACGGGAGACGAGTCGTGCATTACAAGCACCGCCCCCTCGGGATTGAAGCCTCTTTCCATCAGTCTTTTCACCGCAAACGTACTGTCTATGCCTCCCGACATTCCTACAAGTATTCTATCTCTTCCCATTTCACACTCCGAATTTATGGCTTTCCTCTACCGCCAGTCTGTCGCATCTCTCGTTATACTCATAACCCGCATGCCCTTTTATCCACACAAGGGTCACCTTATGTTTTTCAAGCTGTGTGCAAATACGCTCCCAAAGGTCACGATTAAGTGTCGGCTTCCCGTCGGCTTTTTTCCAGCCTTTTTTTCGCCAGGAATCAAGCCACCCCTTTTCGATCGCATCTACAAGGTATTTCGAGTCACTTGTAAGCACAACCTCACACGGCTCTTTCAATGCTTCAAGTGCTGACAGAGCGGCAGTCAATTCCATCCTGTTATTGGTAGTCTCTGCCTCTCCTCCCGACATCTCTTTTTCGCGTCCGTTATAAACGAGTATCGCACCCCAGCCTCCGGGACCCGGATTTCCGCTGCAAGCGCCGTCTGTATATATCATCACATTTTTCAAAAGTATTTACCGCCTTTTCTGTTTATCGTTTTAATATTACCACAAAGCACGCCTGCGGTCAATAAAAAAGTGATAAATAAATATCATCTGCTCCTGTCAAGAGGTGCTTTCTAAAATATGCAAAATCGCTCAAAAGTCAAGTAAATTCCTATAAGACAAAAAATTCCCAAAGGTAAAAAATCCTTTGGGAATTTAAGGTAATGCGGATAAAACTTTTACGGTGTACAGCATAATCATAGCGCATATGATTCCTAAAAAAACACCGAAGAGTATCGGATAGTCAGGTCTTTTCATTTCGATTCTGACAGTTGTGCAAAAAAAGTATACCCTTTTTCACAAAAATTATTCACTTATCGGCTTTGTAAATCCGTGCGAAAAGCCGTTTATGTCAGAGGACGAAATATCTCCGCCGATAACTCTGTTTTTGTAAATAAGCAATGATGCGATAACGCTTGTATCGGATTCGTAATTTTTGACTCTGTAGCTGTATTTCTTAACGCTTTTGCCGGAATATTTTTTCAGGTCAAGTCCTTCGCTTTTCTGTATATCGTTGTACCTTGTGTACACGTCGTCAAACTCCGACGGAATGACCACCTCGCATATATCAAGAGCCTCAGGCTCTATCTCCCATCCGAAGCCTTCAAGAAATTTCACTCTGTCATCGTTGGTTTTGACGTTTTTAAAGCTCGGCTTACCTGACGCCCCTGTATATTCCACTGCTTTGCTGTCGGGGAACATAAATACACAGGCGGCAATTGCAACCGCACATACAAGCATCACCGCAATATACTTAAGACTTGATGCCTTCACCGAATAAACAAACATTCATTTCACTCTCCCAAATTAATCTTTGTTAGAGTGTATGCGCCGTATCCTTGCTTTATGTCTCTTTATCGTATTTTTTCAAGCTCACAGATCTCACAGGCGGTAAGCTCCCTTACCTCTCCCCTTTCAAGGTCCTTCGGCAAAGTAAGACTTGCAAAGGCAACCCTCTCCAGATATGTGACGTTTTTGCCTACAGCATTAAGCATACGCTTTATTTGATGAAATTTCCCCTCACAAACGGTTATATGTGCGCGACGAGGATTATCACTGTCTATTTCAAGCTTTGACGGGAGTGTGAGATTCTTCTCTCCGATATTAACTCCCTTTAAAAAAGCCTCTGCATCTGATTCGTCAAGCGGAAGATCACTTTCAAGATAATAGGTCTTATCAACATGATGCTTCGGAGAGAGCATTCTGTGGGCGAGAGCTCCGTTGTTCGTAAGAAGCAGAAGCCCCTCGGTGTCCTTATCAAGACGTCCTACTGGAAAAAGCTCAAGCTTTAAAAGCTTTTCGGGGAGAAGCTCCATAACGGTTCTGTCATGCATCTCCTCTGTCGAGGTGATAAAGCCTGCGGGCTTATTCATGATATAATACCTGAACTCCCTGTAATCAAGACGCTGACCGTCAAAGATTGCTTCATCCTTTTCGGAATCTATCTTTGCAGCTATATCACGTATCACATTTCCGTTGACGGCTATTCTGCCTGAACGTATAATCCCGTGCGCCTCTTTGCGGGTAAGTATTAAAGCTGCCGCAGTAAATTTGTCAAGTCTTATCTTAGCCACGTCTCAGCCTTTCAAAAATTCCTTGGGGTTTGTTACAATTATCTTCTCAATAAACTCAACACTCATGCCCTCGCATTCCATCATGGGGCGAATGTTTGAAAGCATGTGGTCATATCCGTATCCGCCATAGCGGTGAAGCAGCATTTTAAGACAAATGTCATTTGAAGCAAGGATTCTGTCCGAATAGCCCTCGCGACAAAGCTTGTCCAGCATTCTGACTCTTTCAACGTCGGAAGCAAACGCACCGCCCGCAAATTCACCGGGCTTTGTCACGATATAAAATTCCTTGCCGAAGTCGTCAAACTCGACCCATGCGCCTCTGTTTATTATTGCTTTTATATAATCCTCGTCAAACTTTACGTCAACGTGGCATATACACACTCTGTTAAGCGGGACATTGTACTCTGCGATGATATCAAGTGCATCAAGTCCCATCTTTCCCCAGGGGTAAGTATGGATGAGTATGGGAGCCCCCGTTTTAAGGCTGGCAATTGCCGCTGCACGGAGTGCTCTTTCTTCAACCGGGTAAATTTCAGTGGAAGTGCCTATCTCACCTATAACACCCGCCTTGATATCAGTCCCGTCTATACCAACGGTAAGCTCGGATACGAAAAAGTCCGCAAGCTCCTCGACACTCATTTTTTCAAGGTGCTCAGGGATGGCATCGTGAGTGTAAAGTGCTGTGCCGACGATAATATTAACTCCTGTTTTAAGGCTGATATCACGAAGCACACTAACGTCGCGCCCAACTCCGCAAGGAGTTACCTCGACCATCGCACTTCCGCCCGCACGCTTGAAGTACATAACTTCATCTGCGGCAACGTCAGGGGCGTCAAGAAGGAGGTTGTCACGAAGTATATAACAGTCACGGCGAAGCATTCCGAGATTTTCAAGACTTATCTTGTCGTTTTCTCCGTCTATTCCGTACACCTTTTTACCGCTGTACTGATTACCGAGATCAATAAGAAGATGCTCGTGAGGTAAAACGGTGGTGAGGCTGTCAATGCTGACAGCCCCCGTAACAGTATTTATGCTTTTCATTATCTCTTACCTGCGAGCCACTTTTCGCAGTACTCATGAACGTAGGGAGAAAGTGATTTTGCACCGTCCTCGGTTACAACAAAGCCTTCCTCGATTCTGTTGGAGCCTCCTGCAAGTCCGAAAAGGCTGATATCGGTGTTACAGGTCATGCCTGCCTTGAACACAGCTTCAGTAGTCTCGTTGGGATAGGGACTCTCAGCCTCTGCGCATCCGATACCGTGAAGAGGAGGATATACGTCATATTCGGAAAGACCTTCTGTGCGGAAGAAGTCGCGTACTGCTTTTACAAATTTATTCATAGGAACGCCTGCCTTGAGGTAAGGAAGTCCCGCCTCTTTAGCACGGATAAGAACGTCGATAACACGCTCGGTCTCCTTGGAGTAGTTTCCTACTGCAAAGGGCGCTTCGCAAGTTGCAACGTAGCCCTCGTACTGAATAGCGAGTGCGCACATGATCATGTCTCCATCCTCGATGATCTTGTCACTGGGACGTCCTACGATAGTAGCGCTTCTGTCACCTGAGCCGAATACTGTAAAGATAACGGCCTCAGCGCCCTCGCGTCTTGCGGCACCTTCTGCAATTCCGGCAGCGGCAACCTCGGTAAGACCGATAAGGTCTGCTTCCATAAGAGCCTTAAAGCCACAGTCAGCAATTCTTGCCGCCTCTGTAAGACAAGCAATCTCATTTTCACTCTTTTCGCGACGAATCTCGAAAAGGATATCATTTGCATCAACTATCTCACATGCAAAGGTCTGAGTGATGATGTTAAGAAGAGATGCGGACATAGCGTCGATACCGACAACGCCAAGTCTGTCAAGCTTACCCTCTTCACGAATCTGTGCGGCAAGTGCTCTGAAGCTTGTATAGTTTGCAAGAGGATAGTCTATTTCATCGGGAACGGTAACGCAAAGGAAGTCAGGAAGAAGTCTTACATCCGACCAGACACTCATCTCCTCAGCAACCTTCTGTCCTTCAGGTGCACAAAGAGTGATAGGGGTGCCGTTCTTCGAAACAAGCATTGCACCGCGCTCGAAGATAGGCCAATAGTTTGATACGTAACGGAGGTTTTCCTTGCGGTACTCATCACCGTAAACAAGTATTGCGTCAAGGTTGTCGCGCTCCATGAGTTTCTTGATCTCAACGATTCTCTGTTCAAATTCACTTTTGGGGATTCTGATCTTAGCCATTTTAATTAATTCCTTTCAAAATATATTTTTTATCTTTTGTTTTTTGAAATAAGTAAAGTGTCTACAAGTCGTGCATAGGACGTCTTGTCTGCCAAACGTCATTACTGCTCACAGGTGTCCCCTCCTATAATTTATCACATGAGTTTTCACTCAAGTTCTGCAAGTTTTTCGTAAAGTGTGTCAAGATAGGCTTCAAGCTCACGCTTTTTTGCATCCGCCTCCATAAGAGCCGTATAATCGGTTGCAAGCTCGTTTTGCATTTTTTCGTCAAGCGCTGATATCTCAGCCTCTGTCTTTTCTATCTCAGCTTCAGTCTTCGCAAGGTCACGTTCGCGTTTGCGCTCACGCGCCTTCTGCTCCTTTTCAAGTCTGTAGGAATTCCTTGACGTATTTTCCTGAGCAGCTCCCCCCGCGTTCTCTAAAGAAGCATCAAGATGCTCAAGATAGTATTCGTAATTACCGTTATACACACGTGAGGAATTCTTCTCAATGTGAAGTATACGTGTAGCAAGCTTTGAAATGAAGTAACGGTCATGCGACACTGCGATAACTGTTCCTCCGAATTTCGATATTGCATCCTCAAGGGTCTCGCGGCTTGCTATATCAAGATGGTTGGTAGGCTCGTCAAGAAGGAGAAGATTCACCTTTGAAAGCATAAGCTTGGCAAGAGTAAGTCTTGCCTTTTCTCCTCCGCTGAGCACCGAAACCTTTTTGAAAACATCATCATTCAAAAATCTGAAAAGTGCAAGCACACTTCGTATCTCTGTCATACTCTTTTCGCCGTATTCGTCCCACAGCTCATCAAGCACCGTGTTTTCGGGATCAAGCCCCTGATACTCCTGATCGTAGTATCCAAGCTTAACGTTCGAGCCGAAAACGTACTCACCGCTGTCTGCATAAAGCTTTTCGGCAAGTATTTTTAAAAGAGTGGATTTCCCGCATCCGTTTCTTCCGAGTATAAAAAAACGGTCAAGGCGTCCAACCTCAAAGGATAAGTCATCAAAAAGCCTTTTGTCTCCGAACGCCTTCGAAAGCCCCTCGACGCGAACCACGTCATTGCCGGAACGTATAGCCTCACCGAAGGAGAAATTAATACCGACAGGCGCGTTTTCGGGGGCATCAAGCTTCTCCATGCGTTCAAGTGCCTTCAGACGGCTTTCTGCTGCGATGATATTCTTTTCTCTGTTCCAGCGTCTTTGCTGTTCAATAAACGCCTCCTGACGGGCGATTTCTTTTTGCTGATTCTCCCAGTGTCTGCGGTATATTTCACGGTCCTTTTCCTTCTTTTCGGCAAAGACCGTATAATTCCCCTTATATAAAGTGGCGTGAGTGTTTTCTATATCAAGTGTGTGTGTTGTAACCTTATCAAGGAAATATCTGTCATGCGAAATAACGATAAGAGTGGAGTTTAGCCCCGCAAGATATCCTTCAAGCCATCTGAGGGATTCTATATCAAGATGGTTTGTCGGCTCGTCGAGTATCAGTACAGACGGCTCACGGAGTAATATTCCAACAAGCGAGAGAGTGGTCTTCTGTCCTCCCGAAAGGTGGCTTACGGGAAGGTCGAACATGCTCTCTCCAAATCCCATTTTTTTAAGCATACCTGATATTCGTGAACGGTACTCATAACCCCCGAGAAGTCTGTATTCGTCACAAATCCTCGTAAAACGCTCGGTCAGTGTATTAACGTCTCCAAGTCCCGCACGAAGGTCCACCTCAATTTCGGCAATACGCTCCTCCATTTCGGTAAGATGAGAAAAATTTGTCATCATCTCATCAAAAACAGTGTTGTCAGACTCAAGGCTTGCGTACTGGTCAAGATAACCGACTGTGGCTCTCTGAGATAAAAACACCTCACCCGAATCCGGAGATACCGCCTTTGTTAATATTTTTATTAAAGTCGTTTTTCCTGCTCCGTTTACTCCGACAACGCCAAGCTTATCTCCTTCTTCAAGAGAAAAGGAAACGTTATCAAGAATACACTTTTCACCAAACGACAAAGATATCTTACTGCATCCTATCGCTACCATATTACGATCCTTTTTTAGTTTCTTTTGTTATTATACAATAATATAACAAAAAAATCAAGTGATAAGCGCAAAAATGCAAGGGTATCGCTACCCTTGCACAATACTTGTTGCAATGTACTTTCAAATTTCAAAATACAAGTTAATTTTCGCCCGCTGTCATTGCGCTCATAACAGGCTCGGGAGTGGTAATAACGGCTATCGGCCACTGAGGATCTGCACCGAAGCCCATGCGCTCTATGGCACAAAACTCGGGACCGTTATCGTTTCCGACATGCGTTACCCAGTGATATCCGTCCTTGTATCCCGCATAGATGCAAACATGACTACCCCACTGAGATCTGGAGGAAGCTGTCTTATCGTTACAAAAAACGATTATAGAGCCTATCGGGATATCCTCTGATGGAGTAAACTTAATAAAAGTACCTCTTCCGCCGACTGCCTCAAAAGAGATATACCTTGAATAACCTTTTTCAACCCATTTCTGACAAGCAAGGTATATATCATTGGCAAGACAGGATTTTTCCGGCATTGCAAGCATAGAAACATCAATGTTTTCAACATTTGGCAAATAGTTATAATAAACGTAAGCAACGTAGGATGCACACACAAGATCATTCTTTTCAAAATAAGCAATGTCGGGAAGACCTTCCTCAGTCACCTCATATCCCGTTGAGCTACCGTCGTAATCATAGCCTATCTTACTAAGCCAACCAAGTGGGGGCTTTTCTGCGCAAAGAATGTATTTCCACGCCATTTTATCATCTATTTGCTTTTGTAAATTATATCCGCAATACGTCAAAGCATCAAGAAACATATTGTTATCCATATCAACGACGGAGTTGTACTGATATGCATCTGACTCAAAGGGAGACGGACGGTACTTGATATCTCCCACGGTAACGGCACCCGGAGCATAGAAGACCACTTTAGGCTCTTCGTTCTCGTCGGGGCTCTCGGGAGTCTCGGGAGTCTCGGGTGTCTCGGGTGTCTCGGGAGTTTCGGGAGTCTCGGGTGTCTCGGGAGTCTCCGGTGTGTCGGGAGTCTCCGGTGTCTCGGGAGTCTCCGGTGTGTCGGGAGTCTCCGGTGTGTCGGGAGTCTCGGGAGTTTCAGGTGTCTCGGGAGTCTCGTCGGTTGTTGCTTCAACGTTGCCGGTCGCATTATCCTTCGTGCAAGAAACCAAGACCGTCAACAAAAGAAGAAGGACTATTAAAATACAAGATATTATTCGATTGATATTCATTTTCGTTTTCTCCGATTTGGTAACTGATAGTATTACAACTTAATGTTTATCATAAAAAATCATACTATATTGGGAGCACTTTGTCAAGTTCCGTTAAAAGCAGAGCTTTGATTTTATGTAAAAACAAATATGAATGGTTCAAAAAGCTTCCTCAGCTCTCATTAAATACAAGCTCGTCTACTTTTTTATTTTAATTGACGTTATCCCCGTAAGCATAATAGCATTCCTGATAGGATGGGTATACATAAACCACCGTTTAACAATCTTAAACCACAGTTTTCTTTTCAGAGGGCGTACAAGACGGGAATAAATACGGCTTACAGCCTTATCGTTCTTTCCCTTCAAAAAGGCTTCGGCAAGCATTGAGCCCGATATTATTGCCGAGCTGATTCCTTCAAAGGATGAGGCGGAAATAAACCCTGCCGCCTCTCCAATAAGCCACACTCCGTTTTTACCTATTTTGAAATCCTTCCACCTTTTAGGGCGTACAACAAGGCACGCTTCTCTTGAAAGCGGGGTTCCGAAGTCCATACGAAGCACCTTTTCTGCTCTCTTTTTCTGTTTATCAAAAGCTTCTCGGCACCCCTCCGACTTAAAGGCCCCTCCGTATATCATTCTGTCGTTTTTAAACATCATCCATGAGCACGCCTCGCTTGTATTTCTGTCAAAGATGCAGGAATAAAAGGGTGCACGCTCGGTTTCTGCGGAATATGTCTCCTGAATGGCAACGTATCGGGTAAGCTTCCCTTTGAAAAAGCTTCTTCTGACAATGGACGATGCTCCGTCAGCGCCAACAATACGTTTTGCGCACACGGTAGTCTTTCCGCTGTCCGTCGATACCGAAAGGCAAAAAAGCTCATTCTTCTCAATACTTTCACATCTGCCGTTAATAACATCGACACTATCAGGTAGAAGAGACATCAAAAACGAATCAAAACGATATCTATCCATATTGAGATAATACCGAGGATAATACCGTATGCGTTCTGTCACAAGGTCTACCGTTTTGACGGAAAATATCTGTGGATCGGCGAGCACATCGTTCGGAAGTGTAAAATCAAAATGAGCAAAAAGCTTTTGAGCGTCAGGTGCCAGAAGACCTCCGCAAAGTTTTGGGCGAGACTCTGTCTGTCCGTTTATTATAACAACACTGAATCCGTTTTGTGCAACTATCCTTGCGAAGGTCGAGCCTGCAGGTCCCGCACCGACAACAGCAACGTCATAAACCAT
Organism: Eubacteriales bacterium; assembly: GCA_045660745.1. Lineage (GTDB taxonomy): Bacteria > Bacillota > Clostridia > Oscillospirales > SIG627 > RGIG6353. The sequence continues at coordinate 37,855 of JAZREJ010000049.1, read as the reverse complement.
TGCAATTCTCCTTTATAAAGGCTTTTTCACAATCTTAGCCCACTGTCTTGGATACTCTGCAGGTGTGGGCTTTATTTTTTTGACTACCACAAGTACTCTTTTTGAAGCGGAAAACTCATCTATCTGTTTTTTCTCATCGTCCGTAAAGTCGGACATATCAATACCGTCAAAGGTAAACGGTATCTCAACGCACCCCTCAAGTTTTCCTCCAAGCTTTGCAAATCCCCCTCTTGCCTCGGAAAGCTCCTCGTCGGCTGCCGCCGCCTTCATAGAAACGAAGTATCCGCCAAGCTTTACAAATGGCAAGCATATTTCGGACAGCACCGAAAGGCGCGCCACTGCGCGGGATGTAACGACGTCAAAGACTTCGCGAAGCGGCTTTCCCTTTGACGAAACATCCTCTGCCCTGCCTGCGATACAGGTTATTCTTTCAAGTCCCAGAAGCTTTGCCGTTCCCTCAACGTACCTTATCTTTTTTTCGGTACTGTCGAGCATGGTAATATCTATATCGGGACGCATTATTTTCACGGGGAGCCCCGGAAAACCTCCACCGCATCCGATATCTGCCATGCGAATTTTTTCTTTTTTCATCGCGTCAAGTCTGAGAATGGAAAAGGAATCCGCAAAATGCTTGGTGGCGATTCCAACCTCATCTGTAATTGATGTAATATTTACTTTTTTATTTTCCTCGGCAATGTGATGCGCAAGCCACTCAAATTTTTCGAGCACCTTCTCATCCGTTACCCTTTGCTCTGCAAGAGCTGACAGTATTCTTGATACTTTATCCATTTTTCACCGTTATTTCATATTGAAGTAAATAAGAAGCACCGAAACGTCGGCAGGACTTATTCCCGAAATTCGGGACGCCTGTCCGATATTCAAGGGATGTATAGCATTAAGCTTCTGACAGGCTTCAATGCGTATTCCTTTTATCTCTCTGTAATCGAAATCAGCGGGGAGTTTTTTGTTTTCAAGCCTCTTGAATGCCTCTATCTCCATCTGCTGTTTCTTTATGTAGCCTGCGTATTTTATCTCTATCTGCGCTCTTGCGTACACTTCATCTGAGGTCTCGGGACGAGTCGGGTCAACCTCCTTGAGGTCATCGTACCCAAGCTCGGGACGGCGTATAAGATCTGCAAGGCGAATTCCTGTTGAAACAGGAGTTGAACCTTTTTCGCTGAGAAGAGAAAGAAGCTTTTCACTCGGTGGAAGGAAAGTATTCTCGCAACGCTCCACCTCTCTGTCTATTTCAAGAAAAAGCTTTTGCTTTGCTTCATAGCGCTCGTCATCAATAAGTCCCACACGTCTTCCGTACTCGATGAGTCTGCGGTCGGCATTATCCTGTCGAAGCACAAGACGATACTCACAGCGAGAGGTCATTATTCTGTATGGCTCATTTGTGCCCTTTGTTACAAGGTCATCTATAAGCGTGCCTATGTAAGAGGTATCGCGGGTGAGGATAAGCTCCTCTTCGCCTTTTATCTTAAGCGCGGCATTGATGCCTGCGATAAGCCCCTGTGCTGCCGCCTCCTCATATCCTGAGGTTCCGTTGAACTGTCCCGCACCGTAAAGTCCGGGTATCTCTTTAAATTCAAGCGTAGGATAAAGCTGAGTCGGATCGGCGAGGTCGTATTCTATTGCGTATGCAGTACGCATAACACGGGCATTTTCAAGTCCCTTTATCGAGTGAAGAATATCAAGCTGAACGTCCTCGGGAAGCGATGAGCTGAGTCCCTGTACGTACACCTCATCAGTCTCGCGTCCCATAGGCTCCAGAAAAAGCTGATGCCTCTCTTTATCCGAAAAGCGCACCACCTTATCTTCTATACTCGGGCAGTACCGAGGACCGATACCTCTTATATTACCCGAATAGAGGGGGGAGCGGTGAAGATTATTCTTTATTATCTCATGAGTTTTAAGATTGGTATAAACTGTGTAGCAAGGAAGCTGCTCACGATTTTCAAACTCTGATTTATCAGTATAATATGAGAAGCATACGGGTGGCTTATCCCCCTCCTGTATCTCAGTCTTCTCATAATCAATAGAGTCGGCATGTATTCTTGCGGGAGTTCCGGTCTTGAAACGAAGAAGCTTTACTCCAAGCTTTTCAAGAGATTTTGACAAAAAGGTTGCCGAAGAGGTATTATCCGGGCCTGCAGAAAAGCTCACGTCTCCAACGATGATTCGCGAGTCAAGATAAGTACCCGTTGACACTATAACTGCGTCCGCATACCATTTCGCGCCGTACCTTGTAGTAAGGCTCAGCCCGTTTTCCTCTTTTTCTATTTCACATATTTCCGCCTGTATAAGGCGAAGCTTCTCGGTGCTCTCAAGAGTCTTTTTCATGAGAGTCTGATATGCACGGCGATCCGCCTGCTGTCGGAGTGAATGCACTGCGGGACCTTTTCCAAGGTTGAGCATACGGCTTTGCATACATACCTTATCCGCAGCTCTTCCCATCTCTCCGCCAAGTGCATCTATTTCAAAAACAAGATGTCCCTTGCCCGTACCTCCGATTGACGGATTGCATGGCATATTTCCGACTGTATCAAGGCTGAGGGTAAAAAGGGCTGTTGTGCATCCCATACGGGCGGCGGCGAGAGAGGCTTCAATACCTGCGTGTCCCGCGCCTACAACGGCTACCTGTACCCTACCGGCGTCATAAACTATATTTTCTTCCATAATCACTTTCCAACACAAAATTTTGAAAAAATCTCATCTACTATCTTTTCGCCCGCACTTCTTGCATCAACCTCAAGAAGTATTCCGAGCGCTTCTTCGAGTATCATTCCCGTCATATCCTTAAAGCCGCTTTCAAGCTCGCTTTTTGCACGCCTGAGTGCAAAAAGTCCGTTTTCCATGACCGATTTCTGTCTGATGCTTGTAAGCATCGCAGATTCGGGGGACGGAAATTCTTCTCCTATAAAGCTTTCAAATATCCTGTCCTCGAGAGACGCAACCCCGTCTCCGACAAATGAAGATATCACGATTCCTTCTCCGAGTACATCTTCTACACGGCTCACGTCAAGCTTTCCTTGAAGATCGCACTTTGTAAATACAGGTATCACCGTCTTGCCGTTCAGGGTTTTAAGCATATTTACAAGCTTTTCATCATCTGAATCAAAGCTTCTCGACAGATCAAAGAGAGCAAGCACAAGAGAAGTATCTTCCGACTCAAGCTTTGCCCTTGCGATATCCATTCCCATTTCCTCAATGGCGTCCGTTGTCTTCTCGCGAAGACCTGCGGTATCAATAAGTCTTAATGATACACCTTTAACGTCGGCATTATATTCAAGCACGTCGCGTGTTGTACCGGGGATATCTGTAACAATAGCGCGTTCATCGCCGAGAAGTGTATTAAAAAGAGAGGATTTTCCAACGTTGGGCTTTCCGACGATAACAGTGGGTATACCGTGAGTTATGGCATTACCCGCTTTATAGGTAGCAAGAAGGCTTTCCGCATCCGATGTCACCTCTTCTATTTTTAAAAGAAGCTCATCATCTCCCATGTCCTCAAGATCCTCGTCGGGATAGTCAATATAAGCGTAAAGCGAGGAAATAAGAGAGGTTAGAGAATCGGTGATGCTTTTCATCCTATCACCAAGCACACCCGATGCCTGAGAGGTTGAAAGTCGGACTCCCTCACGACTGACGGCACTGAGCACGTCACCGATCGCCTCAGCCTCGGAAAGAGTCATTTTATTATTTATAAAGGCGCGTCTTGTAAATTCTCCCGCCTCGGCCATACGAATACCAAGAGACAGCACCGTTTCAAGTACCATTGAGGAAACGATATATCCACCGTGGCAGGATATCTCGACCATGTCCTCCCCTGTAAAGGATGCGGGAGAAGAAAAGCGAGTTACAAGAGCTGTATCAATAACCGAGCGCCCATCACGGATATCTCCGAAAACCGCAAAGCGAGGAGGGTAATCTGTAAAGCTTTTTTTTGATTTCGGGAAAAAAATGCGGGAAATAAGCTCGTGGCACCCGCGTCCCGAAACTCTGACAAGCGCGACGCCTCCTTTCCCGATAGGGGTGGACAATGCCGCTATAACATCATTTAACATTTTTTCTCCAAAAAACAAAGGGTGTCATTCAGGGCGAACCGCCTTGAATGTACACCCTTGTACTTTAATATATTTCGCCCTCGTCGGGATCAGCAAGTCCGAGCTCTTCAATGCTCTTAGCCTTAACAACAGGCTGTTTTGATACTCCGCCACCCGCATATGTCATGGGGATGTCGGAGGGAAGCTTTGATTTAGGTGCGCTCTTCTGTTTCTGTTCTGCGTTCTTCTGAGGCTTCGGCTTCTTATTTTCGGGAGATACAACGACCTTTCTCTGGTCACCCGAGCCAATGGAAAAAGTGGTTACGCCTTCAATGTCCTGCACTTCGGAATGAATGATACGGCGTTCATTTGCACTCATGGGTTCAAGCGTGATATTTCTTCCCTGTCTCTTTGCGCGTGCGGCTGTCTTCTGCGCGAGATGACGGAGCGTATCTTCACGTCTTGAGCGGTAATTCTCAATATCTACAGTATAGCGACGGTATCCGTCCTTGCCTTTGTTGGCGGCAAGATTTGTAAGATACTGAATGGACTCAAGTATCTCACCGTGGTGACCGATGATGAGTCCCATATCATCCCCCGTAACGGTGATTCTTACTTCCTTATCATCAACCTCTTCCATTTTGAGAGTATCGGTGGGAAGTTCAAGGTCTACAAGAATTTTTCTGACAAATTCAAGAGCGAGCTCATCAGGCGTTTCTTCCTGTACAACGCTTATCTGTGCATCCTGTGCACCGAGACCGAAAAGTCCCTTTTTTGCTTCACAAACGACCTCGTACTTAACGTCCTCGACGTTTATGCCAAGCTCATTTGCGGCAAGCGCTACTGCTTCTTCAACAGACTTTGCGCTAAAAGTAATAGTATTAGCCAAGGGGTGATTCCTCCTAATTTATTTATCATCGTTCAATGACGTTCAAATCATTCCTCCGAATCGTCATCAACGACGCTGTGTGCGTTCTTTGTGGTAGGTGTGTCATCCTCATCATCAAAAATGAGAGACTTTCTGCCGGGCACGTCAACGGGTGCCGCTTTATTCACGTTCTTACCGCGAAGCTTTGCTTGATACGCCTTTTCTTCAGCCTTCATTTCTTCCTCGGTAAGCTTGGGGATAGGATACATCTTGCTGAGGAGTATCTGCTGTACGAAGGAAAGAACGCTTCTGAATATCCAATATACGCCCATTGCCGCAAACCAAATGTATGCAAAGTATGCAGAAAGAAGGGGCATCATAACGTTCATAAGCTTCATGCTTGAGCCTGATTCCGCACTCGGTGCCTGATAGGTATACTTGCGGGTAAGCTTTTGTCCGAAATAACTGGAAAGGAAGGTGAATACGGGAACAAGCATATGAAGATGGAAAATTCCGCTGAATGCGTTAGGTGCGAGAGAGAGGTCAAAGGAACCTATCATAAAGTTGGGGATGATAGCGTCTTTTGCAATAAAGCCCATATCCTTTATGCTGTTCAAAATCTCAGGGTTTGCATTAAGCTCTCTCACGAGGTCTATCTGCGAAAAGTTCTGCGGAAGAGCGATACCGCTGTTCAAGATGAAGTTTGTTATTCTCTGCACGCTGTTTGTATCAATACCGGTGATATAGGTAAGAGGCTCACGGATAACAGCAAAGAGAGCAAAAATGAGAGGAAGCTGAATCAAAAGAGGGAGACATCCTGCAAAGGGGCTAAAGTGCTCCTCCTGATAAAGGGTCTGTATCTCCTCGTTCATCTTCATCTGAGATGCACGGTCGGTTCTGCCATTATAACGACGGCGTATTACGTTCTCTTTGGGACGAAGACTTGCCTGCTTGAGCGAGTTCTTCTGTTGCTTGATACCAAACGGGAAAAGAATGATCTGACAAACAACGGTAAAGAGAAGAAGTGCGAGCGCATATCCGCCAAATCCTCCCATAGCCTCAACGAGAGCATAACACTTTTCCATTATCCAGCCAAAGGCCTTATAAATAAATTCCATTATTATATTCTCCTGTAATATCGGTAAAACTTTTAAGGAACGGGATCGTAACCGCCCTTGCAAAAGGGGTTACATCTGAGAATACGCCATGCAGATAAATAGAACCCCTTAAAAAATCCGTATTTGGTGAACGCTTCAAGAGCGTACTGCGAGCAGGTTGGAGTGAATCGGCAACGCGGAGGGAAAAGAGGCGATATAAAACGCCTGTAAAAACGAATAATGGCAATAAAAATATACTTCATTGCTCCTCCCGTTCGGCAATAAGACCGAGAGACACAAGACCTCGGTACATATCTTTTTTCACCGTCTGCATTTTCATATTCTTTTTAAAAGAGCGACTTCTTGCGACGACGACAACGTAAAAGGGCTTTTTTGCCAACCCTTCATCCTCACGAACAAGAAGTCTCCACGCTTCTCTTATAATTCGACGTACACGGTTACGCTGAACGGCTCCGCCCAGCTTTTTACCCGTGGTTATGCCTATCTCAGAATTTTCAAGCGCGGGATTTTTGCGCACATAAATAACGACAGACGGTTGGACACTACTCTTACCCTTTGTGTAAATACGGGTAAAGACCGAATTTTTTTTGATTGTAAAAATCTTTTTCATAGCAAAAAAGGAAAAACCCCCGACGGATACACCCCGCATATTTTAATATATGGCACAGGTCATCCATACGGCGGTTTATCAATTGCTAAGCAATGCCGAAGCTCTTTTACCCATTAATAGGTAAGACGAGCTCTTCCTTTTGCACGACGGCGCTTCAAGACCTTTCTACCGTTAGCGGTAGCCATTCTCTTGCGGAATCCGTGCTCCATCTTTCTCTGTCTTTTCTTAGGCTGGTATGTTCTGAGCATATCTACACCTCCTTCTATACTTTTAAGCGGTTTTTACCACCGTGAAATTTCGTCGCATGTTATTATACAGTATTTCAACATGTGTTGTCAAGTCTTTTTTGACTTTTTTTGAAAATTTTACAATAATATCGGGCACCGAGCACTCGGTACCCGATATTTTTATTCACTTAAGCTGCTTCTTCTTCAACAACAGGTGGTATAATTCCGATATCTTCGAGGTTGATAGATATCTCGCCATCGAATATTTCGCCTGCTGCAAGAGCATCGTCGAGAATATTTTTTACAATCTCTGCGTTAGAATTGATTATATCACCCTGACGGAGCTCAACGAGATATCTGCAAGCATCCTCGTCAAGATCCTTAAGGTCGCGTGTGATGTAGGGATTACCCTTGTTGTTACCTGAAATGTATAGGAATCCTACAAGGTCACCTACAACGTACTCGATATCGTTTGTATCACGTACAACGTAAGCTGTATTCTTTGCGGTGAGGGAAATATCCTTCTTTGTATCAGCAACAACAAACTTTCTGAATGCTACGTCGTAAATTACCTCAACTACGTCAACTACTGCCTTGGACTCAGTTTTAACGATTTCACCGTCAACCTCTGTCTCAACAACAACGTTTTCGATGATTACGTTCTTATCAGACTGAATAATAGTCTCACCCTCGGGGAGAACTTCCTTAGCCTTTATGATAATAGATTCCTTTTCTCTCTCTATGGCATTGCGTCTGTCAGTCTCTTCCTTAGAAAGGAATTCATTATTAGGTGACTGTCTGTCAAGAGGTCTTCCGCCACTAGCATAGCTTCCGTAGTCGCTGGAAAGTGCTTCTCTTACAAGTGCGTAGGAGGGCTCGAAGTCCTCGGGGTCTTCTTTTACATCGGGATATACGCCAAGAACGTTGGATTCCTTACCCATTGCAATCATAGCTTCATTATAGTAAGCATCAACGTCTTCCGCATAACCGCCCATAAGGGTTGCCTGATACTCACGTGCGACTTCACTTACCTTTGCAAGCGCGTCCTCGTCAGCAGGTTCAAGACCGGGAACGTAACCAAGATATGCACTTACCTTAACCTCAGAGTTCTTCTTAGCAGCGTTAAGCTGATAGTCAAAACCGAGCTCTTCGGGAGTATAACCGATGAGAGAGTTACCGTAACGTTCAAAGTCAATGTTGTACTCGTTGTTGAGCATCTTTACAGTCTCGCCGTCTTCGTTAACGGTATAGTTTACATCCTTAATACCGAATGTTAAGAGATTACGGAGCTCTTCAACAGTGTGAAGACCTGCGATAACCTGGAATGCACGGTCGGGATACTTACATTCTGCAGAAACGGAAAGCAAGTTTTCAAATACGATATCGTTTGTGATTCTTGAGCACTTATAAATGTAATATGAGTAATCGTCTGCCTTATCACCAAGCTGTTCCTTAACTCCGTCAAGAGTTCCTCTGAAGAAACCAACAGCAAAATCGGTATCCTCAACAGTAGAACCGTCGGGAGCAAAATAACCGGCTGTACGGTATGCCGCCATCTTCTTATAATGAGAGTTTGCAACACCTGCGGTCAAATCGTTGGGGTCAAGAACCTTATAAGTGAACTCTATTGATGAAGAGTTTGTAGTAGTGGACTCGTTGGAACGTGTTCCGAAAATGGGATAGTTGTCCATATCATCAAGATAGAAATCGAAGTTCTGAATCGCGGGAGGCGGAGCGAGCATTACTTCGCAGTTTTCATTCTCCTTGACCTTAGCAAAGAATTCACCGAATACAGAATCGAGACCGGGAACTGTACCATCTTCTATCTTGATATTGTACTTGTCAAGAAGATCTGTCTTTATAGCGTAGTAATAAGCTTCGTTTTCGCTTGTCTCAAGAAGCTTGTTGGTAGGAACGCCGAAAAGCATTCCGTTCATTCTTGCAGACTGGAGAACAATCGAGCTTGTATACTTATAAATGAGCTTATATGTACCGTTTGCATAGGATGCAAGATCTGCAAGACGATCGTTTTCAGCCGCTACCTGATAGTTATCAAAGCCACGCATCAAGAAAATGTCAACAACAACGTCGTCGCTGCTCTCAAGAACCTTTTCTTCTACAGGATTCTTTGCAGCCCACTTCTCATAGTTTCTCTGAGCTCTCTTCTTTTCCTTCTGCTCTTCTGTGGTCATAAGCTTAGCATATTCTCTTGCGATCTTTGCCTGCTTACTTGCAGCATCCTCAGCAGCCTCTGCCTTGAGCTTCTGGATCTCAATGCGCTCAAAAGACCAATCCATCTGCTCGTCATAGGGACGAACTTCAACGATAACAGGCTTCACTGCGATCTCCATAACGGGATCACCGTTCTTATCAAGAACAGTGTTGCCGTTTTCGTCAACCTTTTCAACGTACTCGTATTCATATACAGGGTCGCCGTAATCGTCGAATAAAGGATCGCCATTTTCGTCAACCTGCTGTACATACTGAGGCATACCGTTCTCGTTAACTATAACGTTACCGTTTGCATCCTTCTGTTCAAGGTATGCGTGGCCGTAAACGGGGTTGCCGTTAGCGTCAGTTTTAACGTAGGTGTAACCCTTGTCCTCATAACAGAAAACGAGGTCAATGGTAGTTTTGTAATTTTTCTGTGTGTACTTGTTGATCTCAGCCTCAACAGCCTCAACAGCCTCAAGGGTGGTACCCTCTTCCATAAGACCGTAGAAGGTAAGTGTAATTGGCTTGATCGTAGACTCGTCTTCTTCGTAATCATCATCCGATGAGCAGGATGTGAGCACCATGGTTACAAGCATGGCAAGAAGAAGCAGTAAACCGACTAATCTTTTGCTCATTGTTTTTCCTCCTTAAAAACAGGGATATACAGCAATATTACTGTATCATATCATAAACATATATATTTTACACTAAGAGTTCAATAATGTCAAGTGAGAATTTATCCAATTTAATGGAAAGAGTTTCATCAAATGTCACAATTTTTAAGCTAAATTTTTGAAATAAGTGCACCAAGCACCTCTACCGACTGTTTTGATGCGTGTCCGACGAAGGTATCGTAGCTCATTTCTGCCGAGTTATCTGCAAAGTCCGAGACCGAACGAATGATCAGAAATCTCACCCCGTTTGCAATACATACCTGTGCAATCGAGGCGCCCTCCATTTCGACACAGCTGCCATTGAGCTCTTCGCGAAGACGTCGGCTGACCTCGTCGCTCTCTACGAAACAGTCGCCCGAAACCACCTTGCCTTTAACGTAATTTGCGATGATTTTTTTCTCGCAAAGCTCCTCGCAAACCTCAAGTGCGAGTGACACAAGCTCGGTGTCGCACTCAAAAAGAGAAGTGCCAAGCTTCTCGTCCTGTTCAAGAAGTGAGAGTGGATGAAAATCGTGATACTGAGCACTCTCTGCAATTACCGTATCAAGCACTGAAAGTCTCTTGTCAAGTCCTCCCGCAACACCGCAATTTATGACGATATCAGGAGAATACCCGTCGATAAGCTTTTGCGCCGTCATTGCAGAATTCACCTTACCTATTCCGCAGACTGCACATATGACAGTGTTTCCCGCTATCTCGGTACGGAAATATTTATCTTTGCCATCTATTCTCTCTGCGCTGAAATCAGACACGAACTTTTCAAGCTCGCAGTCCATAGCGCAAAGAACCACTACTGTTGCCATACTGTTAATCCAGATAATCACGAAGCTTCTTTGAACGACTGGGATGTCTCAATTTGCGGAGCGCCTTAGCTTCTATCTGTCTGATCCTTTCTCTTGTAATGTTGAACTCTCGACCAACCTCTTCAAGAGTTCTCATATGACCGTCATCAAGTCCGAAACGCAGCTTCAAAACACTCTCCTCACGGGGAGTAAGTGTATGAAGAACCTCGGCAAGCTGTTCTCTGAGAAGGGTATAGCTTGCGGCATCCGCAGGTGCCGGCGCCTCATCGTCGGGAATAAAGTCACCGAGATGGCTGTCCTCCTCCTCTCCTATCGGAGTTTCGAGTGAAACAGGCTCCTGTGCCGCCTTCAAAATTTCACGGACTTTATCGACCGGCATGTTTATTGCTTCCGCAATCTCCTCTGCCGATGCATCATGTCCCTTTTCCTGAAGTATCTGACGTGATACTCTCTGCACCTTGTGTATGGTTTCCACCATATGAACGGGAATTCTTATCGTTCTTGCCTGGTCGGCTATAGCACGGGTAACCGCCTGTCTTATCCACCAGGTTGCATAAGTTGAAAATTTGTATCCTTTCTCAAAATCGAATTTATCCGCCGCCTTCATAAGACCGAGATTGCCTTCTTGGATAAGGTCAAGGAAAAAAAGTCCTCTGCCCATATAACGCTTTGCGATACTTACAACAAGTCTGAGATTCGCTTCTACAAGCTGTTGTTTTGCACGCTCATCGCCGTTTTGAATAAGAACTGCAAGCTCTGCTTCTCTTTCAGGGGTAAGGAGGGGAACCTTTCCTATTTCCTTAAGGTACATTCTGACGTGGTCCTCTATAGCAAGACCCTCTACTGCAAGTGCATTTTCCATTTCCTCAGCACTTCCGAAGCTTTCTACCTCGGCTTCTATTTCGCTGATATCATCACTTTCGTTAAACGCTCCCGCAAGTCCGATGCCTATGGACTCAAGCTTGTCATAAAGCTTTTCAATCTGATCCGGCTCAAGGTCGGTATCAAGATTCAAAAGCATTTCGGATATTTCTTCCGCTGACAGATTGTTTTTTTGCTTTGCTTTCTTTAAAAGCTCTGCAATCTCGGGTCTTGAAAAAATGTCTTCCTGTTTGGTTTCTTCATGGTTGTTGCTGCTGGTTGTCATAGTATTGCCGATTAAAATCCTTTCTGGTGTCTCTTGTCTTTATCTGAATCCTTTAAATTTTGAAATGCGTGTCGGATGGCGTAGCTTTCTGAGAGCTTTTGCTTCTATCTGTCTTATTCTCTCACGCGTGATGTTAAATTCACGTCCCACCTCTTCAAGAGTTCTCGGTATTCCGTCCTCAAGTCCAAAGCGCATTTTTATAACGTTTTCTTCTCGCGGGGTGAGTGTTTTGAGCACCTCGCATATCTGTTCGTGGAGCATTGTCTCGCCCACTATCTCATCAGGTTCGGGAGATGATTCATCTGCGATAAATTCGCCGATGCTGCTCTCATCATCTTCACCGACAGGGCTATCGATCGAGATGGGCTCCTGTGCCATCTGCAATATTTCACGCACCTTATCCGTAGGCATTCCCGAAAGCTGTGCTATCTCCTCCGCGGATGCATCGTGTCCCTTTTCCTGAAGTATCTGTCTTGCGTATCTTTGTATCTTATGCATTGTCTCAACCATATGTACGGGGATTCTTATGGTTCTTGACTGGTCGGCAAGCGCACGGGTTATAGCCTGTCTTATCCACCAGGTTGCATAAGTTGAAAATTTATATCCCTTGGTATAATCGAATTTTTCAACAGCCTTTATAAGACCCGCATTCCCCTCTTGAATAAGGTCAAGAAAGCCCATACCGCGTCCTATATAGCGTTTGGCGATGCTTACAACGAGCCTGAGATTGGCTTCAACGAGAAGATTGCGTGCTATGGTATCACCATCCGAGATTTTCTTGGCTATCTCTATCTCCTCGTCTCCCGATAAAAGCTTCACGCGTCCGATATCCTTAAGATACATCTTGACGTGATCCTCGATGGGGAGCCCATCGGCAGCAAGAAAGCTTTCCATTTCCTCTGCTGTCTCGTATGTTATGATCTCCTCCTCCAGCTCGTCGGGGTCTGGCATATCGTCAATGAGATCCGACGTTATCGTTATTTCGATTCCCGCCGCATCAAGTTTATTATAAAGCTTCTCTGTCTCATCATCCGTGAGCCCCAGAGAATCAATGGCATCAAGCAATTCGTCGCTTGTTACAGTCCCTTTCTTTTTCAGTTTTTCGACCAATTCATGAGCGTTGTCTTTTTCCCCCGCGGAAACAGTTTTTTTCTTATCCTTTTCCATGACCTCGTTCCTTTCGGTTTTAAACATTTAATTTTTTTTGGACTCTTTTATTCTTTCAAGACTTTTTAAAAATGAATCTTCTCCTTCTTCGTCGGTGTCCGACGACGTTGAAAGCTTTTGAAGTGTGCGTGCAAGCTCAAGAGCCACATCAAGAGAATTGTTTGACAGCTTTTCGCGATCAAGAACAAATCTCATTATCCTTCCCATTTCATCGGGAGAAAACCACTCGCCGAGAAGTGACAATTCAAAGGATGGCTCATTTCGGTACTCATAAAGCTTTTCAAAAACTCTTCGTGTGAAATCACACATAAAAAGTTTTTCACTTAAAATGTCGGACATTTGCTTATCACTAAAATATTCGTGGCGCATCAGAAGAATGCCGATAAGGTTTTCTTCTTTTTTTGCGCTTGACAGATGCTTTGAGGAGTCAGCCATTATTCTGTCTCCGTAACCGACACCCGTCTGTATGTCTGTCTTTATCCGCTCCTTTTCAAGGTGTCTTTTTTTCTGCTTTTGCTTTTTCTCTATTTCGTTTCTTATTATATCGGGCGAAAGAGCAGTCTTTTCGGATATCTTCTGAACGTATATTTCTCTTTCAACTGTGCTGTAGACCTGCGAAAGCATATCGCAGCATTCCTGCACGTAACGCAGCTTTTCCTCCGGAATAGCCATTGAATATTTCGCCTCTATGTTTCCAAGTGTATAATCAATGTGTCCGCCGGATTTATGTAAAAGCTTTTCAAATGCCCCCTTTCCGAATTTTTTTATAAACTCGTCGGGATCCTTTGCATTTTCAACTCTTATCACTTTAACGGAAACTCCAACCTGTGACAGAAGATCTATCGCCTTCTTCGCGGCTCGCTGCCCCGCCTCATCGGAATCGTACGAGATGTAGACCGTCTGCGCATAACGCGACATAATTCGCGCCTGATCGGGAGTGATCGCAGTACCGAGAGTTGCTACAGCGTTTGTAAAGCCGGCTTGCTGCAGCGCTACAACGTCCATATATCCCTCACACAGGATTATTGAAGAATCGGTATTGTTTTTTGCATGCTCAAGGGCATACAGATTTCGGCTCTTTTTAAAAACGGGCGTATCGGATGAATTTAGGTATTTAGGCATACCGTCTCCGATAATTCTTCCGCCGAAAGCGATAACGTTACCCGACAGGTCGAATATCGGGAAGATTATCCGCCCTCGGAACATATCAAAAAGCTTTCCCGTTTTCTGTGAGACTCCCGAAAGGAATCCGTCGCGCAGCTCTTCTTTTGTGTAGCCCTTAGACATAAGATATCCCGTAAGGCTATCCCAAGACGTGTCAGCATACCCTATTCCAAAGCGTCTGAGGGTGGAGTGGGCAAGACCTCTGTCTGTAATATATTTCAGCGCATCTGCATTTTCGGGTGCCATCAAAGCCGTATGGAAGAACCGAGCCGCCTGCTTATTCATTTCATAATAGCGCTCACGGTCAATCCTTTTTTCTTTCGGGAACTGATTGTCCTCCGGCATTCTGAGTCCCGCTCGCTCGGCAAGATACTCAACGGCGGTTATATAGTCCACATTCTGCATTTTCATGATGAACGTGATGACGTCGCCCCCCGCCCCGCATCCGAAGCAATAAAAATTCTCGCGATTTAAGAAAACAGTAAACGAAGGGGTACGTTCACTGTGAAACGGACAGCAACCGACAAGGTTTGAGCCCGCTCGCTTGAGCTGAACGTGCTGAGAGATTATATCCTCTATACTGCACCTGTTTTTAAGCTCCTGTAAAAAAGCCTGCGGTAAAGCCAATTCTATCCCCCCTTCAATTATAATATACGAAAAAAAGTGTAAAAACCCTTTATTTTTTTAAAGTATCATTCAAAATATTTTTTCTCAACACCCCTGAGCCTTACAGCCTCAAAGAGATGCTCCTCTTCTACCCTATCGCTTCCTTCAAGGTCGGCGATAGTTCTTGAAACTCTGAGAAGTCTCGTATATCCTCTTGCGGAGAGTGAGAGCGCATTAAAAGAAAATTTCAAAACCTCTTCCGCTTCACCCGTAAGCGCGCACGCTTCGACAGTATTATACTCCTGTGAATTCTCGGAAATACCCAGCCTTCTGAGTCGCTCTTCGCGGAATGCCCTTGCGGCATTTATTCTTTTTTTAACGCTTGCCGAATCCTCGCAGGGTGTTGTATCGGTCATGTCCTCGTAGCGCACCGCGGGGACCTCTACCTGTATGTCAATTCGGTCAAGAAGCGGCCCTGAAACCTTTGAAATATAGCGCCTGACCTGTGGCTGGGTACATGAGCAAAGCTTCTGCTCAGAACCGAAAAATCCGCACGGACACGGATTCATAGCGGCAACAAGCATAAATCTGCTCGGGTAGGTAAGCTTATACCCCGCCCTTGTTACCGTAACCCTTGAGTCTTCTATAGGCTGTCTTAACACCTCAAGCGTCTTTTTGTCAAACTCGGGAAATTCGTCAAGGAACAAAACTCCGTTATGCGCAAGAGATACTTCACCCGGCTTCGGTGTGATACCGCCTCCAACCATGCCGATATGAGACACTGTATGGTGAGGCGCCCTGACAGGTCGGCGGCTTATGTAATTCTGTCCCTCGGGAAGAAGTCCGCTCACCGAATGGATGTTGGTGGTCTCTATCATCTCTTCATAGGTCATATCGGGCAGTATTCCCGCAAGAGCCTTTGAAAGCATGCTCTTTCCGGACCCCGGAGGACCTATAAGAAGAATATTATGAGAGCCTGTAGCGGCTATCTCAAGAGCTCTTTTTGCAAGCTCCTGACCTTTTATCTGTGAAAAATCCACCTCGGGAAGAAAGCTCTCCTGAGAAGGATATGTCCTCGGGTGCGCCAGCTTCATGCTTTCACCGTTAAAGTGTTGAAGGATCTCCTTAAGGTTTCTCATTCCGTAAACCTCTATTCCTTCAACGAAGGATGCCTCAGACGCATTTTCAAACGGCAAAAATATTCGTCTTCTACCTGCTCTTTTTGCGGCAATGCACATAGCAAGAGCGCCATCTATCGGACGAAGATCACCTTTAAGTGATAATTCACCAATAAAGCAAGCATCGTCAGTCTCGGCATTCTCAAGTACTGAATGCTTTAAAAGTGAAATAAGTATGGGCAGATCAAAATAGGCACCCGTCTTCTTTTTATCAGCGGGAGCGAGATTGAAGGTAGTACGGTTTCTGACAAAAGGAAGATCGTTATTCTCTGCAGCAGACCTTATTCGATCTATTGACTCCTTGACAGATGCATCCGGAAGACCGATAACAGCAATGTCCGGAAGCCCCTTTTCAGAGTTACATTCCACCGTTACTTCAAAGCCGTCAAGCCCGAACAAAGCAATGGTGGATACCGTTTTTACCATTTTCTCAACTCCTTTTTTACATATTGCGACAGTTATACCATTGTATCTTTATTATTATACTCTTTTTTTCAAAAAAATCAATGTTTTTGCACAAAAAAATCCCGCAGGAAATTCCTGCGGGAATATTTTTTTAACCTTATGCTTTTTTGGATGTAATATTCTTGATAACAAAGAGTGTTCCAACGGTGAGAACGATACCGAGGGGGAGCATGATCCAAGCGTTCTGGATAAAGCCTGCGAGGATATAGCATACAAACGAGATAGCCGCAACGGTAATCGCATAAGGAAGCTGAGTGTTAACGTGCTCAACGTGGTCGCATCCGGCACCTGCGCTGGACATGATAGTGGTATCCGAAATGGGAGAGCAGTGGTCACCGCATACAGCACCTGCAAGACAAGCGGACATACCGATAGTACCGAGAGTGCTTCCAACGGGGAAGATTGCAAGAACGATAGGAATAAGAATTCCGAAGGTTCCCCATGAGGTACCTGTTGCAAATGCCAGTACACAAGCAACGAGGAATATAACCGCAGGGAGGAAGCTCTGAAGAGCACTTGCAGACCCGAGCGCATCACCTACGAAGTAATCGGTTCCGAGTCCGTTTGTGATGTTCTTAAGAGAGGTCGCGAAGGTAAGAATGAGGATCGCGGGAACCATTGCGATAAAGCCCTGGGGAACGCAGTCCATAGCAGACTTAAGATTAACAACACGGCGAAGGAGCATATAAACAATGATAACGATAAGAGAGATGAGACCTGCCCAGGGAAGACCTACTGTTGCATCGGTGTTACCGAATGCACCTGCAATGTCGCCCTTGTAGTCTGTTCCGCCCCAGATATCAACGCCGAAGAATCCGCCCACATAGAGAAGTCCGAGAACACTGGAAACGATAAGAACGAGTATCGGGAAGATAAGATCCCAAACACTGCCCTTTGAGCTTGCGTTTTCTTCTGCCTTTTCATTAAGCTCTTCGCTGAGAGCCTTAAGCTCAGCCTTCTTCATAGGTCCGAAGTCGGCCTTCATCACGACAATCGCAATAACGAAAACGATAGTGAGAAGCGAGTAGAAGTTGTAGGGAATTGCATTGATAAAGAGGGAAAGTCCTTCTCCTTCCGGAGCGTAGCTGGAAACAGCTGCCGCCCAAGAGGAAATGGGAGCAATCATACAGATAGGAGCTGCGGTTGCGTCAATAACATAGGCAAGCTTAGTGCGGGAAACCTTTGTCTTATCGGTAAGAGGACGCATTACGGAACCGACTGTGAGACAGTTAAAGTAGTCGTCAATAAAGATAAGAACGCCAAGCGCGAAGGTCGCAAGCTGTGCACCTACGCGAGTCTTTACGTGCTTTGCCGCCCAGTTACCGAAGGCGCGAGAGCCACCCGAACGGTTAACAAGAGCAACGATTATACCGAGCTCTACCAGGAATACGAATATGCCCGCAGTACCTGAAACAGCACCGATAAGGCCGTCGTTTACAATAGAGTTAACGGCACCGGTAAACGAGAAGTTCGACGAAAGGATACCTCCTACGAGGATACCGATGAAGAGGGAGCTGTAAACCTCTTTGGTAATAAGTGCGAGTGCAATTGCAATAAAGGGAGGAATAAGTGCCCACCAGTTACCACGCACTGCCGATGCGCCGCCGCAAGTTTCACACTCTGCTGTACCGGCTTCACAGTCAGGACAGTCAACGGTACCGAGATGTCCTTCGGTAACGTATGCCACAACGAGAAGTGCGATTATTACGACTGCAGCAATTGCGAGAAACAATTTCTTGTTTTTAGTCATAATCTTTTCTCCTTAAAAAATTTAATAAAAAGTGCCGTGGTGGCTAACACTCACGGCACATAAAATCCTGTTCCGAAAATGATAGCACTCCACAAAAAAATGTGACAGTCTGCGGTATGTTATACGGCAAACCAACCCGAAAAGCCCAAGGATGTTTTTCGGATTTCGGCGGCTTCCCCTTTCTCCGTCCTCTGCTCCTTTGCATTGAGAACAGGTACTCATGTCAGTCGCACCTCTATCATCACGCTTCCTTTTATTGAAAGCTTCTGACAAGATTATATTAACAAACACTTAAGAAAAAGTCAATAGTTTTTGACAAATTCTGTCGAAAAGATGACAATTATTGTTCTTTCACACTTCCGTCGGAATTAAATAGCGGCAACGGTTCAAGATAAATAATATCATTTCGGTCTATAGCGTCCCCCTCTGCAAGTATAGCACAGCGCCCGCAGATGATACCTCCCGCTTTCTCAACAAGTGTTTCGAGTGCGCGAAGCGACTCGCCTGTTGAAATAACGTCGTCAACGATAAGTATTCTCTTGCCGCGCATCAGGTCGGCATCCGCCGTATCAAGATAAAGAGTCTGCTTTTTCGCGGTGGTGATGGAATTGACCTCCACCTCGAAAACCCCTGTCATATAAAGCTTCGGGGCTTTACGGGCAAGCATATATTTTTTATCCCCTGCAAGACGAGCCATCTCGTGAATGAGCGGAATTCCCTTTGCTTCTGCGGTTATCATATAGTCATACTCAGGAGCCTTTTCAAGAAGCGCTCCTGCAGCAGCGGTGGTAAGCTCAGTGTCTCCGAAGATAACGAATGCGCCAATGTATAAATCCTCGGTCACGGGACAGATGGGAAGTTTTCTCTCAACTCCGGCTATGGTAATAGGATAGTAATTCATATTTTCTCCTTATATTATAAATTCAAGTATAACAAGAACGGCAAGTCCCAAAATTATACGGTACCAGCCGAAGAGCTTGAAATCGTGCTTTTTAACGTAGCCCGTCAGAAATCTTATGGATACAAGAGACACTGCAAAAGCGGTAACGCTTCCAATGATAAGAACAAGTATTTCCTCAAGCGAAAAATCAAAACCGAATTTCAGAATCTTTAAAAGACTCGCTCCCGCCATAACGGGAATCGCAAGAAAGAAGGTATACTCAGCGGCAATGGTTCTTGAAACGCCAATAAGTATTGCACCGATAATGGTAGCACCCGAGCGAGATACCCCCGGAAATACAGCGGCAAGCACCTGAAAGGCGCCAATAATCGCGGCATCGGTAAAGGTAATCATTGCAAGAGAGGTCTTGGAGGGCTTTCTCTTCTTATTATAGTTTTCAATGGCAATAAAGAATATGCCGAAAAGGATGAGAGCTATTGACACAGACACGGGATTGTAAAAGGTCTTTTCAAAAAACTCGTCGAACAAGATTCCGACAACAGCAGCAGGCACGCAAGAAACGATTATCTTTCCCCACAGCGTCATTATATCACGGCTTACGAAGGGCTCGTCCTTTTTTAATGAAAAAGGGAACAGCTTTTTAAAATACAAGACAACTACCGAGAGAATTGCCCCAAGCTGAATAACCACAAAGAACATTTCTTTGAATTCTTCGCTCATGTCAAGCTGCCAGAATTCTTCAAACAGTATCATGTGTCCCGTTGAGCTTACGGGAAGCCATTCGGTAATTCCCTCAACAACACCAATAAGAAAGGCGATAATATTATTATACATATAAAATCCTCCTTAACACCAAGCTATTATACACAAAACAGAGTATTTTGTCAAATGTAATTTCAATTGACAAAGACACTTTTGGTGTAGTATAATGTATATGCTGATTTTTTCAAATTAAGGAGGCAGAAATGATAAAGATAATACCCGGTGCTCTTTCGGGCACTCTTGTGCCTGCCTCACATGACAAAAGCATCATTTCATCCCTTGCACCGGCATCAGTGTCGGACACTATCACAGAAATCAGATACAAGGGACTTTCGGACGAAGTAATGTGCGCGATAAACGCTCTTGAAAAAATGGGTGCCTCGGTGAGTGTTTCAAAAGAGAGCTTGCGTGTTTTTCCGACCTCCTCTTATCCCAAAAATCTTTATCTTAACTTTTGCGAAAGCGACAAAGCCCTCTTTATGCTTCTTCCGTTTATAAAGAAATACGTTTCTTTGGTTAAAATAGACCACGGTGTTCTTTCGAAAAAACGCAATGAATTTATTGCAGCACTTACGGACGGTGGATGTGAAATAGAATCAGAGAATATCCCATTGACAGTAAGCGGCATTTTTTCAAAAGCTCCTTTATCAAAAATCAATGACCCCGATATTTCCGACGGCGTGGCTCTTTGCGGCTTCGGCGAAGGCTCGGAAAGTGTAAAAAACGCTATTGGCTTTTTCAAAAACCGAGAGTACGACACTTTTTTTGCTGACGTTGATCCTTTATATCTTTCATACTTTGTAATGGCATCACGATTTATCGACTGCAATTGCGACATGCCGAACGTATTAAAGCCTTATGTTAATACAGAAAAAATAAACGGCAATTACCGCCACACGCCAAAGCTTGTGCCTTTTTCTGCGGATGCGTCTGTGCTCGGGGATTATCTTTTTCCATGCGTGCTTCTTGCAATGCGCATCGTCGGTGAATGCAAATTTGAGAATTACCGACTGATATCAGGAGATCACTCAAGAATGATACAAATGCTCGGTGATTTCGGAATAGGTTACAAGATGGAACGAAGCCATACCTTCCGCATAAATTCAGAAGGTGTCACGCCCACGAAAAAAATACGTGCGTGGCAAGACGAACGGTTTATCATTACCGCCTGTCTTGCATCTGTCTTTTCGGCAAAAGACACAATCCTTGATTCCGAAAGGGGGATAATCAGAAAATATCCCACCTTCTTTGACGACTTTAAAGCCCTCGGCGGAATATATCAAAAACTGTAACGGAGGAAATAAATGAAGCTTTTTTTGAAGAAAGATATTATTGTAATTCTATGTCTCTTTCTTTGTGCACTTATCTTTTTTTACATATTTTCTCCCGAAGGTGAAGGGATGTTTTACGAAATAAGCGCAGATTCCGAAAAAACTGTAAGGGAAAGTATTTACACAAAAAAGAAGACTGTGCTTGATTGCGGAGCGGTCATTGTATGCGACGGAAAAAGCGTCTTTTTTGAGTCCTCCGACTGTCCTGATAAGGTATGCGTCAATACGGGAGCGCTTTCCAAAGACGGGGAGTGGGCGGCTTGCCTCCCGAACAAGGTATTCCTTAAGGTAACGGGAGGAGATGAATAATGAAAACGATCACTCTTGCCCGTATATCCCTTCTTTTTGCGCTGTGTGTGATACTTAATTTTTTGGAAAGCACCTACGTTCTGTTCCCTCTTTACCCCGGAGTAAAGCTTGGGCTTTCCAACGTTGTTATAATGTTTGCACTGTTTCTCATGAATTTTAAGACCGCTCTTTCTCTCGCATTTGCAAAGGCGCTCCTTTCATTCATTACAAGAGGCTTCAGCGCTGCTGTTCTGAGCCTTTCGGGAGGCATTTTATCGGTCTTGTCAATGTTTATTCTTTATAAGCTTTTTAAAGACAGAATATCCCTTTTGGCTCTGAGCGTTACAGGTGCTGTCCTGCATAACGTTGCACAGCTCTTAGCAGTTTCCGTCATGTGGCAGAGCTCAGCCGTATTCTCACTTTCCCCGATACTAACCGTATCAGGCGTTGTTTTCGGAATACTCAATGCTCTTCTTCTTCATGTCACTCTCCCCTATCTCAAACGCCTCGGAGGTGAAAAATGAAAAGATTCTTGTTATTCTTTTTACTGATTCTGTTTTTATTTTCCACGTCGTCCTGCAACAGACAAAGGAAATATTCCGAAGAAATTTGGGGATATTTTGACACGGTTGTTGAGGTGAGCGGATATTTTGACTCAGAGGAGGATTTCTACAGGGCGGTAAAAACAGTCAAGGACAGCTTGAAATTTTACAATGAGCTACTCAATATTTATGAGGACTCCGAAAAAATAAACTTAAAAGACATAAATGAATCAAACGGTAAAGAAATAGATATCAGCGTTGAGCTTTTCGATTTTCTCGCGTTTTTCAAAAAAACAGAGGCTCAGACCGAAGGTGCTTGTAAAATGGCTTTCGGAACCGTAACCTCATTATGGAAAAAAACAATTGCCTCCGAGACCCCCATACCAACAAACGACGAGCTTTTAAATGCAAGTGCTCACACGGATTGCGATTCAATAAAGCTTCTTGCCGAGCCTTACAGAGTAGTGCTTTCCGATACAGCTGTAAGAATTGATCCCGGAGCGGTTGCAAAGGGATGGGTTGGAGAAAAAATCAAGGAAGCGCTTTCCCGCGAAGGCTTTGATAATCTCATAGTCAACATGGGAGGGCACGTTATCGCAATCGGTGAAAAAAAAGATGGCGAAAAATGGGTTGTCGGCATAAGAAACCCAAACGGCGGAACCTATACTACAGTCAAAGTCAGTGACAAGTCGGTAGTAACAAGCGGAGTTTATGAGAGAGGACGCGAGATAGACGGCACGCTCTATCACCATATTATATCCCCGAACACTCTTTATCCCGCGTCTCATTTTGCATCCGTTACGGTAATCGCCGATAACTCTGCTCTTGCCGATGCACTCTCTACAGCTTTGTTTGTTTCAAGACTTGAAACGGGGCTTGGCATACTGGAACGCTTTCCTGACGTCTCGGCACTGTGGATATACTCGGACGGGACGGAATACAGAACCGATAATTTCCCAAAATAAAATTGAGGCAGACGCGTGTAGTCTGCCTCAATTTCATTTTATAACGTATCCGTCTTTTTCTTTTGTAATGGATGTGGAATAGAACATTTCAAAAACGCGCATCAGATATTCGGTATCCTTTGCTCCCGCTGTTTCGCAAGCGGAATGCATAGACAGTATAGGAGCACCAACGTCAAGTGTCAATACCGACAAATGACTCTGCAAGCTGTGTCCGAGGGTGCTTCCTCCCGCAAGGTCGGAACGGTTCGTATAGGTCTGACAAGGCACCTGAGCCATTTGGGCTATCTTGGAAAACAGTGCAGATGATACAGCCGTTGTGGTATAACGCTTTTGCGCATTATACTTTATCGCCACGCCTCCGTTCAAAACGGGAGAATTTTGAGGATCGTAAAGCTCCGGATGATTCGGATGGCGTGCATGAGCAACGTCCGCGCTTATAAAAAAGCTTTCCGAAAGCATAGCGAGGTATTCCTCATCACTCTTACCGAGTGCTATACCGATTCTCTTTATCACATCGGGAAGGAATGTGGAATCAGCACCCTCAACACCGCCGTTGCCTATCTCCTCATTATCAAGCGCGGCAAAAACAGGAATGCTTGAGGATTCACAGCTGTTCATAAAGCCTGCAAGAGAGGTATACACCGATTGCAGGTCATCAATACGAGCGCCCGATACGAACTCATCTTCCTCTCCCCATATAAATCCCTTAGCCGAGGGGAACAGGTAAAGATCGTGAGAAAGAATGTCATCTGTATCAACGCCGAGCTTTTCGGCAATTTTGGTCTTTAATCCCGATTTTCCTCCTTCGGAATAAATCGGGAGCATATCCAAAGCCACGTTTGTTCCTTGCTCCTTTGAAAGGTGAGGCGCAACGCGGGGAATCATACAAATGCGTTCAAGCCTTATAAGTCTTTCCGATACTCCTTCGTCGTTTGACAGTACGACACTTCCCGCAAGAGACAGCGGTATATCGAAAAAGCTGTCAAGCACGGGGCCCCCGTATTTGTCAACCGCAAGCTTTATAAAATTTTTTGTATCAATATCAAAATTCGGCTTTAATTTAAAGCACGGGCTGTCCGTATGAGACAAGACCGCATGAAATGAGCATACTTCTCTTTTGGGAATTCTGAAGGCTACGACCGATGAACCCGCACGGGTCACAAAGTAACGTCCACCCTCTTCAATATCCCACGTACCATTCTCAAAAAGCTCTTCAAAGCCCTCAGATTCGAGAATCGTTTTGATGTTTTCCACCGCAAAACGAGCAGTGGGAGATCGGTCGATAAACTCAAGCATTTTTTCACTTATCTGTTTATACATTTTTAACCCTCACTTGAAAGCTTTCTGTAGTATAAAAAGTGTGCAACGACAACGCGCTCGCGCCCCGTCTCATAGTCCCAGCCTTGGACTATAATCCCGTTTCGACTCATCAGCTCTGAAATGGATATTTCATAAATATCCCCCTCAAAAACGACACGCCCCTCGGAGCATATTATAAATCTGTCAAGCCTCGTGGACGTACTGCCCGCTTTCCCGACGAGTATTTCTTCGTTGTCGATTCGTTCGGTAACCGATTCTATAATGAGATTTGTGAATTTTTCAGCCTGCGCACGTTTGAATTTTTTTGAATCTTCGCGTTTTCCGAAAAAGAACATCGCACACCCCTCCTCTGACTTTTAAATCAGTATAACACACAAATACAAAAAAAGAAAGACCGAAGTCTTTCTTTTTTTCATTTTTATAAAACTTTTGACAAAAATTCCTGAAGTCTCGGATTCTTGGGTGCACCAAAGAATTCCTCGGGAGTTGCCTCCTCTGCAATAAGTCCGCCGTCGATAAAGAAGACTCTGGATCCGACTTCCTTTGCAAACCCCATCTCGTGGGTAACAACTGCCATGGTCATTCCGTCTGCGGCAAGCTCCTTCATTAGCTCAAGAACCTCTCCGACCATTTCGGGGTCAAGAGCGGACGTTGGCTCGTCAAAGAGTATTACCTCGGGATTCATGGCAAGCGCGCGGACTATTGCGATTCTCTGCTTCTGACCTCCCGAAAGCTGGGATGGATATGCGTACGCCTTATCGGCAAGACCGATGCGTGTGAGTAGTGCGTGTGCTCGCTCTTCAGCCTCTGCCTTTGAGCAAAGACCGAGCTTTGTGGGAGCGATGGTGATGTTCTTCATTATGGTAAGATGAGGAAAAAGATTGAAGTGCTGGAACACCATTCCCATCTTCTGTCGTATTTTATTGATGTTCTCTCCGGGTGCATTTATCTGTCTGCCCTCAAACCATATCTCGCCCGACGTTGGAGCCTCAAGAAGATTGAGGCATCTGAGGAAGGTACTTTTTCCTCCGCCCGAAGGTCCGACTATAACTATCTTTTCACCGCGCTTTATCTCGGTGGTGATACCGCGAAGAACGTGGATCTCGTTATTCTTACCGAAATCCTTTACAAGATTTTTAACCTCTATCACTCTTGTTCATCCTCCTTTCGAGCAAGGATACAAGCTTTGAAAGTGCAAGGACAAGCACAAGATATATAAGTCCTATTGCAATAAGCGGCATAAAGTTTGAGTAGGTTATGGAACGAATCTTAAGACCGCCGAGAGTAAGGTCGGCAACACCTATGTAGAACGCGACCGACGTTTCCTTCAAAAGCGCGATAAACTCGTTTGCAAGTGCGGGAAGCACCGCCTTAATTGCCTGAGGGATAACAATATACCACATTGTTGCAACGTAGTTGAAGCCAAGGCTTCGTCCTGCCTCGAGCTGACCGTGATCCACCGACATGATACCGCCTCTTACTATCTCGGAAACGTACGCACCCGAGTTGATACCGAAGCAGAGCACTGCCGCAGTGAATTTATCCACGTTCAACGGAAGGAGCAGAACAAAGTATATAATGAGAAGCTGAATCATTACAGGAGTGCCTCTCATTACGGCAACGTAAAAGCGGGATACAGCATCAAGTATCTCAAGCTTACCCGTTTTTGCATAGGTCGTTCTAATGATAGCGACAACAAAACCGATAGCAAGACCGAGAACAAGAGCAAGTGCTGTAATGGACAGAGTGGTTCCGAGTCCCTTTACAAGATAGAGCCATCTGTTATCCTGAATGAAGTTACGGTAAAAGTCGTTTTTGAATACGTTATACGCCTTTACAACAGCGTGAGAGGTATCAGGTCTTGACGAGTCGTAATTTCTGAGCTCAAAGCACTGATTAAGTCCTGTTCTGAGAGTAGTGGATCTTGAAATATCCACCTCTTTGCCGTCAACTGTAATTGTATTAGTATTCTTTACAAGCTTTACCGCCTCAATAACGCCGCCGAAAACAGCATTGACTGTATAATCGTCAAGATAGAAGCTGAGGCTTCCGTTTGAAAGCTCAAAAATCTCTATTTTTATACTTCCCGTAATCTCATCGGCTCTTGAGAGCGCATCAAGGAACTTTTCGTTTATTTCAAGCTGTACCTCGGTTGCGTTTTTCTTCTTGCCGTTCGGCTTTTCCATCTCTATGTTGAGGAAAGAATCAACGTTATCCTCTATTACCGAATAAATATTAAGAGTCTTGTACTCGCAGTCAAGAATTATATTTTTTTCCTTGCCGTACTCAACGCTTTTGACCGAAACACTCGAATTCTCACGAAGGTACTTTATACAGTATGATGTTACCTCGGGGAGTGCATCGAGCTGACTGTCAAGCATCTCTTGAGCCTCTTCGACTGTCAGTTTTGTCTTTACAACGTTATTTCTGTCGCTGATAACTATTGATACCGTGATACCGATGGCAATAACGGCGATAAGCGAAAGAATGGCTATAAGCCAGATTTTTTTTCTGTTTTTCATTATATGCCTTCCGCAAAGAAAAAATAGGAAAGCCGAAACCGTCCTATTTTTCTCCGCATAAGTTTAATTCTGTGAGTTAATTACTTGATGTACTTAGCAACAATTGCATCAATGGTGCCGTCGGAGGTGAGCTCAACGATAGCTGCGTTGATCTTGTCGAGAAGCTCGGTGTTTTCCTTAGCAACACAGATAGCGTAATCCTCGTCTGCGTAAGAGGTTTCAAGAATCTTAAGTCCTTCGTTAGCTGTAACAAGTGCCTTAGCAGGCTCGTTGTCGATGATAACGCAATCAACGTCACCGCCGATGAGAGCGAGAACAGCGTTGTTAGCGTTGTTGTACTGGGTAACTCTGTCAGAACCGAAATCGTCGGAGGAGTAGATGTCGCCTGTTGTACCGAGCTGTACGCCTACCTTGTAGGTAACGCCGTCGCCATAAAGATCGTCAACAGTTGCAATAGAAGAGTCTTCCTTAACGATGATGGACTGTACGCCTGACGCATAGCTAACGGTAAAGTTGATCTCCTTAAGTCTTTCATCGGTAACGGTCATACCTGCCATACCGAAATCAACGGAACCGCCCTTGACTGCTGTGATGATGGAATCAAATTCCATATCGCTTATAACAAGCTCCTTGCCAAGCTTCTTTGCAATAGCGTCTGCTATCTCAGCATCGATACCTACAATCTTGTCTCCATCGTAGTACTCGTAGGGCTGGAAGTAAGCGTTGGTTGCCATTACGATCTTGCCTGAATCAGCAGGCTTCTCATCTTCGGTGGGCTTATCCGTATTTTCGGGAGTTTCGCTGTTGTTAGCCTCTTGCTTTGTGTCGTCGTCCTTCTTGTCCTCACCGCAGGATACCATGAGAATACCTGTTATAGCGAGAGTCAAAATAAGTAAAAGTGAAATGATCTTTTTCATATCTTTATTCCTTTCAATTGATTATTAAAATTTCACGTTCATAATTATACAACACAAATGTATAAAAAACAATACTTTTTTTAATTTTTTTGAAAAATCATTCCTTTATATATTTTTTACATATTTCCGCCCTCTTTTTGACTCTGTGAATTATTTAACCGCCTTTGACAATCCTTTAACAATGAAGCTCTGTTTTACGTCATATTTTACATACATTTTAATTTTCTCCTGTTGAAAAAAGGGGGTAAAAATGATATAATTATATTCAAAGGAGTGTGAACAATTTGGCTTTTACTTTTAAAGGCGGACTGCATCCCAAAGAGAATAAGATCACAGCAAACTGCCCCATCGAACAGATGCCCGAACCCGACCGCGTGGCAATAGCAATGTCACAGCACATCGGAGTTCCATCGGTTCCAACAGTAAAAAAAGGTGACAGAGTATATAAGGGTCAATGCATCGGTAAGAGCGATGCCGGTCTTTCTTGCCCTGTTCATTCAAGCGTATCGGGAATTGTCACAGGAGTTGAGGACAGAGTTAACCCCATGGGACAAAAGACCCAGTACGTCATAATAGAAAATGACCACACAGGAGAGCTCTCTCCTGATATAATTCCTCCGTTTAACGACAGGCCTCTTTCCGAGGTCACCTGTGAGGAGATCGTTGAGTGTATAAAAAATGCCGGTATCTCCGGTATGGGAGGAGCGACCTTCCCCACTCACTTTAAAATAGCCGGTGCTGTAGGAAGAGTGGATAAGCTTATAATTAACTGTTGCGAGTGTGAGCCTTACATCACCGCAAACCACCGTCTTATGCTGGAAAAGGCGGAAGAAATAATAGGCGGCGCAAAGATAGTCATGCATGCTCTTGGCCTCAATGCTTGTGACATTGCTATTGAAGACAACAAAAAGGATGCTATCCTACATATGAAAAAGATGGCAGCACAGTTCCCTGAAATAAGAGTGTGCACCATGAAGACAAAATACCCTCAGGGGGATGAGAGACAGATCATTTATGCCATCGACAGAATACAGATCCCCGCAGGAAAGCTTCCGGCAGACGTCGGACGCATAGTAATAAATACCGAAACTACTGCGGCCATTTACCGTGCAATCACAACCGGAATGCCTCTCATTGAGAGAATAATTACGGTAACAGGCAATGTTGCAACCCCGAAGAATCTCAGAGTTTCTCTCGGTACCAGCATCAAGGATATTGAAGCGTTCTGCGGAGGAACTGTCGGTGAGATAGGAAAGATAATCAGCGGAGGTCCCATGATGGGACAGGCTGTTTGGGATGAGGATACCGCTGTTGCAAAGGGTACGTCCTCTCTCATCTTTTTGCCAAAGGACAAAAGAAAGCCTCAGCCCGAGGCGTGTATTCACTGCGGTAAGTGTATTTCGACTTGTCCCATGCATCTCATGCCCTGCTATCTTGCTTCTTTTGCCAAGATAGATGACGTGGAGTCCCTCAAGGAATTCGACGTTATGTCGTGCGTTGAGTGCGGTTGCTGTACATTCCAGTGTCCGGGAAACGTTCCGATAGTACAGTACATCCGCGCCGCAAAAGGCAAAGTCAAAAAATCCATGATGTAAAAGGAGATGCCACATGTCTTTATTTAAAGTATCATCCTCTCCCCATATAAGGCACGAGGATACCACAAGAATACTAATGAGCGACGTTATTATCGCTCTTATTCCGGCACTCGCTTACGGAGTGTACATATTTGGACTCAGAGCGCTCTTTTTAACACTGGTGTCCGTAATATCGTGTGTGCTGTTTGAAGCAATATACAATAAGCTTATGAAAAAGCCTTGTACGGTTGGTGACCTGTCAGCTGTTGTAAGCGGAATACTTCTTGCATTCAACCTCCCCGTTGCAGTGCCCGCATGGCTTGTCATAATCGGAGCGGCGTTTGCGATGATCGTTGTAAAAGCCCTTTTCGGCGGAATCGGTAAGAACATTGTAAATCCCGTTCTCGCGGCAAGAGTGTTCTTATTTGCCTCCTGGCCGTCCTACATGACCACCTATCCCGCAACTCTTGAAAGAGTCAATTCATTCTCTTTCTCTGCTCCTGTTCTTCAAAGCACGCTCGACGCTGAGTCAAGCGCTACAGTACTCACAAGTCTAAAAAACGGTATCATCCCCGAAGACACAAAGCTTTTCGACATAATACTTGGTAAGATGTCAGGATGTATCGGTGAGATAGCCTCACTTCTGCTCATTCTCGGAGGTCTTTACCTCATATGCCGCCGTGTTATCACATGGCATATTCCGATGACCTTTATAGCAACAGTTGCCCTTCTCACCTTCTTCTTTGCCCCCGACGCAGTATCGGCAAAGGATTTTATGCTATACGAAATATTCAGCGGAGGACTTTTGCTCGGAGCCTTCTTTATGGCAACAGACTACGTTACATCCCCCGCAACTCGCGGCGGAAGAATAATTTTCGGTATTGGCTGTGGAGCGATCACCGTATTCATAAGATTTTTCGGAGGATATCCCGAGGGCGTATCCTTTGCAATACTCATAATGAATCTTTTCGTATGGTATCTTGACCGTGCGTTTAAGCCCACGAAATTCGGAGGAGGTAAGTCACGTGCAAAAGCTTAAATTTTTGAAGCCCGCTCTTTCCCTTCTCATAATAACGGTTGGCGTAGCCCTTCTCTTGGCAATCGTAAATCACATAACAGCCGACAAGATAGAGGAAAACGCTTATCAGAAAAAAATGTCGGCAATTGAAAAAATATATCCCCTCATCGACACCTACGAGGACGTTGACATTAAGCCGGCAAAGGACTGTGTCACAGGAATCGGCAAGGTCAAGAGTGCAGAAGGAAAGACACTTGGATATTTCGTTGAAGTCACTCCTCAAGGTTTTAAGGATGTAATATCCATGATTGTTGGAGTTGACGAAAACGGGCAGGTAATTGATGTTGTGTGTCTGTCATCATCAGAGACTGCGGGCATTGGAACGAAGGCTACCTCCGACACAAACCTTGATAAGTACACAGGGCTTGATGCAGAAAGTGCTCGTAGTGTTGACACCATAACAGGTGCTACAATTTCCTCAAAGGCAGTCAAGCACGGCATTACGGATGCTTGTGAAAGCATTAAAGCTATTATGGAGGTGGAATAATGAAGGACCAAAAAATAAAAAAGGTCATAGCTGACGGTCTTCTGTACAAAAATCCGATACTCGTACAGCTGCTCGGCACATGTGCCACTCTCGCCGTTACCACCTCGGTAATAAACGGTGTTTCCATGGGCCTTTCCACGACCATAGTGCTTGTTTTCTCAAACCTTTTCATATCGCTTTTACGTAAGTTTATCTGCAAGGAAGTGAGAATCGCTTCCTATATCGTTGTGATATCCGGATTCGTTACTGCGATAGAGCTCTTGATAAAAGCATTTCTTCCGTCTGTCAACGAGTCTCTTGGTGTATTCATTCCTCTTATTGTTGTTAACTGTATAATACTTTCCCGTGCAGAAAGCTTTGCGTCAAAGAACTCTCCTGTAATTTCGGTGCTTGACGGACTTTTCATGGGTCTTGGATTCACATTAGCGCTCACCTGCGTTGCAGCCATCCGTGAGCTTATCGGAAGCGGAACTCTTCTCGGTTACAGGGTTCTGTCCGAAAACTATACGGCGCTTATATTCGGTATGTCTGCGGGTGCTTTCTTTACACTTGCTTTCGTTGTTGCGGGAGTCAATAAAATACTCTCGGTAATTGAAAAGAAGCATAAAAAGGAGGAGAAGTAATGGAATTTAAAACACTTTTACTTATCGCCTTTGCGGCAATTATTACAGAAAACTTCATTTTCTCACGTTTTCTCGGCATCTGCCCATTCCTCGGAGTTTCAGAAAAACCGTCAACTGCGGCGGGAATGGGATTTGCCGTAATGTTCGTAATGACTATTTCCTCGGCACTTACAAAGCTTGTATATGACTTTGTTCTTACCCCAAACGATTTGGCATATCTTCAGACCATCGCATTCATTTTGATAATTGCAAGCCTTGTACAAATAATAGAAATGTTTCTCAAGCGGTTCATTCCTGTGCTTTACAAGGCACTTGGTGTGTACCTGCCGCTCATCACCACAAACTGTGCGGTGCTTGGTGCAGTTCTTATCAACGTTCAGAAGGGCTACTCCTTTATTGAGTCCGTAACGTTCGGTCTGAGTGCCGCGATCGGATTCACGGTCGCAATACTCATTTTTGCAGGAGTGCGTGCAAGATTACGCTTTGCAGAGGCTCCAAAGCCATTCCGCGGAATTCCGATCCTTCTTATTTCCGCAGGCATTATTGCTATGGCTTTCTCGGGCTTTTCGGGAATATCCCTGTAAGGAGGAATATATATGAGTGATATTTTAATAGCGGTTTTATGGTTCTTCCTTATTGGCGGCGCACTTGGTGTTGCACTTTCATTCGCGGCAAAATATCTGTCGGTAAAGGAAGACCCGAGAATCGAACAAATTACAGAATGCCTCCCCGGTGCAAACTGCGGAGGATGCGGCAAAGCGGGATGTGCCGCGCTTGCCGAGGCAATAGCAAACGGTGAGCTTCCTCCATCAAGCTGTACCGCTATTGATGAAAAAGGAATTGAAGAAATTTCCGCTATAATGGGCGTTACCGCAGAAAAGAAGACACGAATGGTCGCACACATCATGTGTTCCGGCAAAAACGGAGTTGCCCGCAAAAAGTACATATACGAGGGCGTACACGATTGTGTTGCGGCAGATAAGCTTGCCGGTGGAGGTAAGCTCTGCCCGAACGGATGCATGGGACTTGGTACTTGCGCCTCTCACTGTAAGTTTGATGCAATAAAAATAGTTGACGGATGTGCGGTTGTAAACAGAGACCTTTGCCGTGCTTGCGGAGTTTGTATTGATTCCTGCCCAAAGAAGCTCATTCGTCTTATTCCTTACGATGCCGTATACGCCGTTGCTTGCACATGTACCGAATCAGGTGCTATTACACGCAAATCCTGTGATGCCGGATGTATCGGCTGTAAGCTATGTGAAAAGGCATGCGAGCATGATGCAATAAAAGTTGAAAAGGGACTTGCCAAGATAAACTACGAGCTTTGTACAAGCTGCGGTGCGTGTGCGGAAAAGTGTCCGAGAAAGATTATCAGATTCACCGACGGTAGCCCTATCATTGAAAAAGTAAAAGAAGAACTCACCGTAAACGAGTGAGCCTTTAATGAAGATTTCACGCTTTAAGACACACAAGATAAGAGAGGACGGTTGATTTGATCATCCGTCCTCTCTCTTATAAACTACATTTTAAAGGAACTTTATCATCGGATATTGCACGAATAGGGTTGACAATTCATTTTTTTCGGATTATTATTATACTGTAAACGAAGTTCCGCCCTTGCTTCAAAGCAATGCAAAACGCACAGTAATACTAAGAAGTGTGTATCAAGGGTGTATATGACGCAAGCTTTCTCAAGCACAAAAGCTTCAGGCATCACATACATATAAAGTAGTACATATAACAATCTACTCGAAGTTTTTTGGTCAAAAAGAAAGATCCATCACACACTGTGTGATGGATTTTCAAATGAGGCTTATTCCTCTACTGTTTCTTGAGCCGACTCTGTAAGGCTTTCTGCCTGCTCGAAGTATGAAGCAAGTACTTCTTTTTCGACGGTGGCGCGAAATTCAGCATTAATGGGATGGGCGATATCTCTGTAGGTACCGTCGGCATTCTTTCTGCTGGGCATTACTATAAAGAACTTCTCGTTTGCATAAATTACCTTGATGTCGTGAACAGCAAATTGATTGTCAAAGGTAACAGATACAACAGCCTTCATCGGACCATCGTTAAATGCTTTTCTGATTTTGATATCTGTGATCTGCATATCCTTCTCCTTTTGTTGTTGTACTCTGAGAATTATATTCAAAATTTTTTACACAGTAAGGTGCAAAATGTTAACAAATAGTGAATTTTTATCAAATAATAACAAAAATTTTCTTGTTTTGGGTATTGGCGGCGTAAGTATGTCATCTATTGCTCTAATGCTTCAAAAACAAGGTTATAATGTTCATGGATATGATTCCACTCACGGAGCCTTCACAGAAATAGTTGAAAGGCACGGAATTCCCGTTGTTTATTCAGAGGAAAATATTGACACATCAAACGTTGCCTGTGCAGTATATACATCGGCAATAAAAGAGGACTCCTCGCTCCTTACAGGTCTTCGGAAAGCGGGCATCAAGTGTATTGTCAGAGCTGAATTTCTCGGTGAGATGATGAAAAGCTTTAAAAACAGAATAGGTGTTTCCGGCACACACGGAAAATCCACTGTCAGCGGTATGATATCCTCAATATTCATGGAGGACAAGCGCGACCCCACCGTAATGATAGGCGCAGGACTGCGAGGTCTTGAAGGCGGATTCCGTGCGGGAGGTACGAGAGACTATATTTTTGAAGCCTGTGAGTACCGCGATTCATTCCTTGCGTTCTCCCCTACCGTATCCGTAGTTTTAAACGTTGAGCTTGACCACACGGATTACTTCAAGGACCTTAATCAAATGAAGGATAGCTTCACCTCCTTTATGAATATCGCATCCGATAACGACGGCATTTCGGTAGTTAACCTTGACAGCGAAAATGCATTTTGCTGCTCAAAAAAATCAAGAAGTCCTGTATTTTATTATTCAGTCTCAAATACAAGTGCTGCCATTTACGCCAAAAACATTATTTTCAAAAAAGGATGTGCCTCATTTGACGTCGTAGCTGAAGGGAATGATTTCTGCCACGTATCCCTTTCGGTGCTTGGAGAATTTCAGGTATCGAACGCGCTTGCCGCAATAAGCGTTGCCTACCTTTCCGGCATAAGTGCAGAATCTGTTGAAGCTGCACTTTCATCTTACACAGGAGTGGCAAGACGCTTCGAATTCAGAAAACACTTAAACGGCGCCGAGATACGTGACGATTACGCGCACCATCCGGACGAAATACGCGCAACTCTTAATGCCGTCAAGAATGCGGGCTACAACAGGATATTCGTTGCCTATCAGCCTCACACGTTCACACGAACTCACGACCTGTTCAACAGCTTCGTCTCAGCATTCGAGGGATGCGATGAGGTGGTATTTGCCGATATATATGCCGCACGTGAAAAGAATCGCTTCGGCATCACGTCGTTCGACCTTGCAAATGCAACACCTAACGGAAAATATATCGGAGACTTTTCCGCCATTGCAGAGTATTTCAGAGAAAAGCTTTGCGATAATGACCTGCTCATTATAATGGGTGCCGGAGATATTATAAACCTTGAGATATAAAAATATCCGAACGGACAAATCCGTTCGGATATTTTTTTTAGAAATGTACAAGATATATCGTCCGCAAAACGAGTATTGCATCAGTTTTCAAGGTCTGATCTTTATCTTATGTCGTCTACCGAATTGAATATCACGTCAGGCTTCATATTATCGGGAAGACGCTCTACATCCTCCATTGTGCCTTCACCAGAAAGGACAAACACTGCTGTCATTCCGTGGTTCTTACCTGTTGCGATATCGGTGTAAAGTCTGTCACCAACGATTGCGCAATACTCTCTTGAAATTCCCGTATAGTTTTCGATATACTCAACAGTCTCGAGATGAGGCTTACCGAAATATCTCGGCTCCTTGCCTGTTGAAAGTGTCATAAGTGCGCAAATTGCACCGCTGTCAGGGATAAAGCCGTCGGCTGTAGGACAGTTTACATCCTCGTGAGTAGAAAGAAATTCCGCTCCGTTTCTAATAAGATTGCAAGCGTGCTCAAGCTTCGCATAGGTGAGAGTTGTATCAAAGCTTGATACAACGATATCAGCAGGCTCACCTTCCTTAACCGGAACAATACCCGCCTTTTCAAAGCTTTCGTGGAGTGCGGGAGTGCCTACGAGGTAGATGCTCTTACCGGCTCTGTGCTTTTTGAGAAAGTCGATAGTGACATCCCCAGATGTGATGATATCCTCACGACATTCCTTGAAGCCAAGCCTTGTGAGCTTTTCTACATAGAGATCAGGATTCTTGGAGGCATTGTTCGTGAAGAAATACACCTTCGCACCGTTTTCTCTTGCCCTTTCCACAAATTCAGGGGCACCCTTGATGATATTGTCACCGAGATATACCGTGCCGTCCATATCCATAATAAATGCTTTTTTCTCTTGTAGTATTCCCATTATACGTTAAACCTAAAGAGAGTTACGTCTCCGTCCTTCATTACATATTCTTTACCTTCGCTTCTGACAAGTCCCTTGTCCTTAGCAGCGGCAATTGAGCCGCAAGCAATAAGGTCATCGTAAGAAACAATTTCTGCTCTGATAAATCCACGCTCAATATCCGAGTGAATCTTACCTGCCGCCTGAGGTGCAAGAGTTCCCTTCTTAATGGTCCATGCTCTGACCTCCGGTTCTCCTGCCGTTAAGAAGCTGATAAGTCCGAGAAGAGCATAGCTTTCCTTGATGAGTTTATCAAGGCCTGAGGATGCAAGGCCAAGGTCCTCAAGGAACATCTGTTTTTCGTCATCTTCAAGCTCTGCAATTTCTGCTTCGATATTTGCACAAATAGGAAGAACACCCGAATTTTCGGTCTTTGCAAAATCAGCAACCGCCTTATAGTGCTCATTTTTTTCCTCAAGGCAGTCGATATCGGCAATATCCTTTTCAGCAATGTTTGCGGCATAAATGACGGGCTTTTCGGAAAGGAGAGGCATTTCCGAAAGGAAGCGCGCCTCGTCCTCTGTCCTCTCAAAGCTTCGTGCGGAAAGTCCGCGGTCAAGATGCTCGTGAAGTCTGTTGAGGAAGTCAAGCTCTACCTGAAGCGTACGGTCACCCTTCATTGCCTTTGCAGTACGGTCGATACGTCTGTCAAGAATTTCAATATCCGACAAAATGAGCTCGGTATTGATGGTTTCGATATCCGCAAGAGGATCTATCTTTGAGTTAACGTGAATAACGTCATCGTTTACAAAGCAACGTACAACGTGAACGATAGCATCAACCTCGCGGATGTGTGAAAGGAACTTATTTCCAAGTCCTTCACCCTGACTTGCACCCTTAACAAGTCCTGCAATATCAACAAACTCAATTACCGCATGGGTAATCTTTTCGGGATTATACATTTTTGCAAGCTCATCAAGACGGCTGTCAGGAACCGTTACCACACCAACGTTAGGCTCTATCGTGCAGAAAGGATAGTTTGCGGCTTCTGCCCCCGCACCTGTAATTGCATTAAAAAGCGTAGACTTTCCGACATTCGGAAGTCCTACTATACCAAGTTTCATATATTTCCTGCTCCTTTTGATAACATAACTATTCACAGTATTATAGCACATCAGAATTTTTTCGTCAACTATTTTTGGCTAAGCCTATAACTTTATTTTCTGTGCAATAATTTTTTTGTTGAGATTTCGCTGAAAAAATTGATATTGCATATAACAAAAGAAGGCAAAGTCTCAACTCTGCCCTCTTAGATACAAATCTTTAATTTTTAGTTATTTCATATGCGCCCATTGTTGATGGGTGGTAAGAGCACTGTAATATCAAATTATTTAGAGATATTGTTTTTCAAAATTTCGGAGAGTATCAAAGCGCACTTCGGAATAAGTCCGATTGCAGACGTAATTGCATCCCGCATTGAATACGCCAAATACCTCTTAACTTCTACCGATTATACTGTGAGCAGGATTTCTTTGGGAATTA
Organism: Eubacteriales bacterium; assembly: GCA_045660745.1. Classification (GTDB taxonomy): domain Bacteria; phylum Bacillota; class Clostridia; order Oscillospirales; family SIG627; genus RGIG6353. The sequence continues at coordinate 564 of JAZREJ010000049.1, read as the reverse complement.
CTCCCAACGATGACGGTTATTTGTATGATAGCAAAAACCGTGAGGTTACATTTGCTTATGAAAACGTATGGGTAAGTATAAGAGCTCCGAAGGATGTTACCTATCAGACGCTTAAAAGCTTATGTAAAGTTAAATCGGTTAAAATTGATTAATTTAACGTGTGTCAAATATAATAAGTGCTAAAGAGCTTGAACAATTCAAAGATAAAATTTCTGCTCTGCAAAACAGGTATGAGGAATATATTCCTCAAACGAGAGGCGAATCCAATGAAAGCTAAAATTCCTTTTATAGCCGTTCTCTTGTTCTTTATCTTGTAGACATATACGGTATTGAAAAAGTACTCGATGCTTATCACTCGCAGGATATTGAGAAAACATTTGGAAAAGGTTATGAAGAACTGAAATCAGATTGGCAAGCGTTCTTGTATAATTAAATCTTTAATAAAATATAACACCGCCGAGAGCAACCAAACGGTTACTCTCGGGTGTAATTTGTTCTATAACGCACAATCGCGGTTGGTGGTGAGTAAGTGCGCATTTGTAGGAATTGCTGATTGTAATCTTT
>JAZREJ010000048.1:0-1761 GCA_045660745.1 Eubacteriales bacterium | reverse complement strand
GCATCGTATCACTCGTAGCATATACGTTCCTACTGAAGAAAGAAAAGATTAACATTTTGGGTGTTGAATGATGAAAAAAGCAACACTTGGTAAAAACGGACGAATCGTTATTCCAAAGTCGTATCGTGATGAGATGAATATCGAAGAAGGTTCGCCGCTTATAATAACATTCGAAAAAGGTGATGTTATCGTTAGGCATGATAAATCTACCTGCGCACTTTGCGGAACATCTCTAAAAACAAATAGAACTTTGCGCCTGTGTGATAAATGCATATCCGAAGCCGTAAGATTTGATAGTTCTAAATAAGAGTTGTATTTTTCTTATAATATTTCAATCTGTCCTTTAAATCGTACACCTTTTGTGATATAATGTTATCGTCAGGAGGTGAAACGATGAAACTCGACAGAACTTTAATTGATAAAGACGGTGCTCCGAGCGTAAAAGAAACGCAAGATTACTTTAAGAAAAACGATTACACAACTGCACCGCTTCCGTTTGATTCTGCAACCGGAAAAGATAAAGACGTGATTGTTTATATGAAAGCGCGTGAGCTTTTCAAAAAGGTATGGTTGAAAAATCAAAAGCAGTTTGGTGGCAAAGCTTCATTCGTTAACTTCACAAAGAATTATCCAATTGCAGTTTTGGAAAAGTTTGAATCTCAAGAGATCTTATCCTATGGTATGCAATGCTATGCGACACTGCATGAAGCGAGGGGGAATGCTTTATACACTCTACCGAAAGTGGTTATTCTTCTACATTAGAAATCAAATATTACACATAAGTTATGGGGCGTGGCTTTGCTACGCCCCATTTATTGCGAAGCAATTAGAGCAAGGGGTACGGAAGAATGAAGAAAAACGGTGAACTCTCACTTGAACAACTTCGGGTGAAATTAAAGATAAGCAAACGCAAAGCAGCTTGGATGCTACAAAACGGTGTTATACCGTGTAGAATTGTAGATACTCCAACGCACCTCCGTTACTACGTGAGCGAAGAGGATTTGAGGGAGTATATGAAAGGGAGTATAACCGAAAGCAAGAAGGAGTTTATCCGAGGGCAATTCTCATCCCGTAACAAAGACGCTCCCGAGGCAAACGAAGCCTCGGGAGACGGAATAAGTGTATATTCATACCTCAGCAAAAAGGACAGAAACAAGTTTGAGCGAATGCTTGAAAAGCGACTAGCGATATACCCCGACGCATTATCCGTCTACCGAGTAGCGAAAATTATAGGCTACTCGGAGAGGACAATAAGATGGCATATAGCTAAAGGAAGACTGTTTGCCACACTCCAAGAACGCAAGTACCTCGTGTCAAAATATTCGCTAATAAAATTCCTCGCGAGTAGATAATCAAGCGAAACGAGGCTGCAAGAAACGCTTGTGAGTGAGTGAGCGCAGATTGCTCCGCGGTGGCTCGCAAAATGCGAGCATAGTGCAAGGCACCAAACGGAAACGTTTGTACCGCAAAGAAGTATAAGGGGGTTGCTATGCAGCCGAAGTCGGAGTGGCATGAAAAGGCGATACGGTGGTTTGTAGAGGTGATGAATAAATGACGAAAGGAGCTCGGGAGAGCTCCTTTTACTGTTGCAAAAATGCGTGATATGTGATATAATAAACTCACCGAAAATCTAGAATTTGTAGGTGAATTATATGAGAACAAGAAAGGTTGTTGTATTGCCATACGATGTGGCATGGCAATCAGCTTTTGAAAAAATAAAAGGTGAGATTGAAGAAGCAATTGGTGATTTAATCATCGGCA
>JAZREJ010000047.1:0-10534 GCA_045660745.1 Eubacteriales bacterium | reverse complement strand
CCCGCAGGACCCATTTATGGGTAGTAAGTAACAGTTGCGTGGCTGGCAGGCCAATCTAAAACGCACTTGTGCGTAGCCAGTAGCGTTTAGGGCTATGCCCGAAAATGAAATACCACCCGCTATGCGGGTGGATATTTATTATAGGAAATTTCAACGCAATTTGCGTATAACACAAAAGTTTTCCTTGAAATTTGTGAGCGGAAGGCGACTTTTTTATGCCTTTTTCCTTTTGCTGATAAATGCGATAATGGCTGACCCAAGTAAGGTACAGGAGAGGATCTCTCCTATAAACACCGTGACGTAGATGAACCATATGGCATCATTAAAGCAGTAAACAAATTTTAAAACAGGCGGGATTATAAGTGTATTTGCAATTACCGGAGGAATGGTGGCAAGGTATTTTCGTTTTCTTAAAATTCTGGTAAAAAGAGCACCGATGAGAGTGGCAAGACTTCCGAAAATGATATCCCAAATGACACACCCTGTCAAGAGGTTGGATATAATACATCCAATAAAAAGACCGGGAATAGCGGCAGGAAAATATATCGGGAGTACACAGAGAGCCTCGGAAAGTCTTAACTGTATAACCCCTCCGGACAGTCCGAAGATTGCCGATATTTCGGTTAAAATGATGTAAAGTGCGGCAATGAGCGCACCTTGAGAGACGTATGCTGCTGAACTTTTTTTCATGGTTGTTTTTTCTCCTTAGTTTTGTTTTAAGTGAGGATGGTTACGAACTCACTTCGGTATGACCAAAATAACAGATGGAAATACCGACAGCTATTTTATCATAAAATTATTCTTATGTCAATATTATGCAGTGAAGAACTGCTCCTTCGTCAAGTCATTTCAAGGCAAAAAGAGAGCTTCTGCGCGGGATTTCGTCACGCACAGAAGCTCACCAAATATTTTTTCACTTTTAGAAACGCAAAAACTGTGTTGACTTACAACACGCAACCCCAATCAAGATAATTTTCAACTATATCATGCATCGGGAGTGGAAACGATTTTGATATCAGCACCTACTCGCTGAAGCTTGCCTACAATGTCCTCATATCCTCTTTGGATATGGAATATATCGTCTATCTCGGTCTTTCCCTTTGCGGCGAGACCTGCTACGACCATTGCAGCTCCTGCTCTGAGGTCAATAGCACGAACGCTTGCACCACTCAAGCCGTCGAAGGATCCGTTGACGTTTGCTATCTTGCTGTCGGAAACACTGATGTCGGCTCCCATTCGTTTAAGCTCCTCAACGTAGCGGAAACGGTTGTCCCATACGCCCTCCATCATACGGCTTTTACCGTTTGCAAGGCACATGAGAACGCACATCTGAGGATTCATATCTGTGGGAAATCCGGGATAAGGCTGAGTCTTTACGTTTGCGGGGGAGAGGTCTCCCGTAAGACTTACTGTTACAGATTCATCATCTTCCTCAACTGTTGCTCCCATTTCTTCGAGCTTTGCAGATATGGATTCAAGATGCTTGGGAATGATGTTAGATACCTTGAGTTTTCCTCTTGTTGCAGCAGCAAGGACCATGAATGTTCCCGCTTCTATCATATCGGGGATTATTCTGTATGTAACACCGTGTAGTGAGTTGACACCTGTAATCTTAATAACGTCAGTACCTGCACCGCTGATCTTCGCGCCACATGCGTTGAGGAAGTTCGCAGTGTCAACTATGTGAGGCTCACGAGCGGCATTTTCGATTACAGTAACGCCCTTTGCCTTCACTGCCGCCAGCATTACGTTTATTGTTGCACCTACGGATACAACGTCCATAAAGACTGATCCTCCGCGCAATCCATTGTCGGTAAGTGCGATTATATGTCTGTCGTTTACGGATACTGTAGCGCCAAGCGCTTCAAAACCCTTTATATGCTGGTCGATAGGACGTACTCCGAAATCGCATCCTCCGGGGCAAGCAACGTTTGTTCTGCCAAAACGAGCAAGCTCAGCGCCAAGCACGTAGTAGGAAGCTCGCATCTTTCTTACAAGATCGTCGGGAGATGAGCAAGGAGTGATATTTGCTGAATTTATTTTAACGCATCCGTCACCAAGGCGTGTAATGCTCGCACCCATTGCTTCAAGTATTTCAAGCGAGCGGTTAACGTCACTGATATCGGGCAAATTCTCTATCGTGCACTCGTCTTCTATCATTATGTTGGCGAGAAGAATTGCAACTGCGGAATTCTTCATGCCCGAAATTGCAATTTCGCCAATTAAAGGCTTTCCGCCGTTAATTATAAGTTTATCCATTATAATGGTTGGTCCTTTCGAAAGCTTCAAAACACATGTTTTGACATTATATTTACATTGTAACACAAAAAAACGAAAAAAGGAATAGGAAAAATAAAAAAATTAATATCTTTGTATGCAGCTTGTTGAATCCCAAAGATGCACACTTCCGTTAGCGTAGGTTATTTTGAATGATGGCGTGAGGTATACCGCTCCGTTGTCAGTGGTGACAGGATAATAAAGCTCCTCAATATCTACTATCTCGGAGTTTTGCGTCTCGATACTGAAGAGTAGATTTATAACATCAAGAGCATCTGAGGAAAACTCAGACACCTTGTTCGGAATAAACACAGTGCCGTCTATGTGAATTATACTATCGTTAAAAAAGAGGGCGGTAACTGTTGCCGAGTCTATTGTGAAACCGTTTATGCTTTCTTTTGCGATTATATAAGCATAACCGTCTTTTTCATAAGACGATATAAGTGACAGCGAGACGTTTTTTGATATTCCCAATTTATCCGAAAGCTTTTTTACAAGCTTTGTATTGCTTGACGTATCGGATGCACCGAGAACAAGTCGTTCTATTGTTTTTTGAGGATCAACGTTTTTTGACGCTGAATAAATAAAAGAGTGTTCTCCTGTGAAAAGCAGGGTTTCATTATCGTTTGAGTAGGCGATTCCTTCGGGGAGCACGTAACTTGCAAAATCGGAAAAGAGCACACGCTCGGCAAACACGTCGTGGAACTGCTCGCTGAATTCGAGCTTCAGTACGTTTTCCGTCGTTTTATTCTTTGGAATAATGCTCCGTGAAATAGGTGAACCGCTTTCGGCAAGAATCTCAGAGGCAAGCACTATTTCTCGGTCAGTGTAATTGTTTATATCCGTGGAATAGGTTACATATTGGTGCAGAAAGAATATGTTTGCCGCAAGAAATATAATTATGAGAAGCCATTTAAGCTTTGACGAATTCATTCTTTCACCTCCCGTGTGACCGTTACCCAAACGGGCGCGGTAGGCGTGTTATAATCCGCATACTCATATATTGGCATAACAGAGTGCAAGAATTGCGACTTATTTTCGATAAGTGACAAAATGATATTTTCGGAAATGCCGTTGAGAAGCTCGGTGTTTTCATTCTGCTCTGCTTCTTTCACCTCTGTTATGATAAGCGGTGTTATAGATGCCTCTGTAAGTCCTTTTGAGTCAAATACAAGCTTTACTTCCGGTGGACGTGAGCCGTTTGTGACCTTGCAAAGATTGTAATAATACCCGAATACGTACTCCGTCTTTCCTTGCGAGTGCGAAACAGATTCAAGGAGAAGTTCGGTGTCCGCCCCTATAAAAATTCCTCTGAACAGATTCAGGAATTCTGTGACTGCGGCTACTTGTTCAAATGAAGAAAAAAGAGTTCTTTCACTTTCAAGAAGCGATGACGTGAGAATTTGAGCCTCAGCATCACGGCTTACGCTGTATTCTACGTTTCCTTTTCTGTCAAGCGCAAGACGCGTATTGGCGTTTATGAATATCAGCCGTCCGTAAGCATCGGTGTAAACACCTACCGTTGACGGATTGATATTAAAGTTTTCCAGAAGCGAAATAATAGTCGGATCGGAAATAAGAGCAAAATTTGTGACGTTTTGCGACGAATAAACCGCATCAAACAGTGCGGAAATTGAGTTTTTAACAGTTATTTGCTTTAAACTTGGCGGAGCGTTCAGTATGGCGTGATGCGGAGAAAGGCTCGATTCTTCGTAATTTACCGCAAGAGTTGACGGAACAAGATCCTTGTTAACAGTATATGCAGTAAGGTTATTGCTGTTAAAATCGTAAATGAAGGGGGAAGATGAATTTTCACTGTATTCAAGCGAGTACACCTGACCGTTTCCGTCATTGCACAGTGCAGTTACCGTACTGTTTTTGCTTGGATAAAGCAGCAATTCTTTTACTGAAAAAATATCTCCCGAAGGGAAAGAGGACGTTTTGTTTTCAAAAGCGCAAAGCGTCATATATGGAATGGATTCGGGAAATTCTACCAGTATAAAATTCTCTTTTTTTAATTCGTTTTCCCACTTTTCATTACTTGACAGTGCGGATACATAGGATGATGATAACACTTCTTTAACCAGAGGCAGTGTATTGTCCCAAAGACGTGTTGTAAGAGCACAGTTCGCTGTTGAAGAATACGCCTTAGAGTCTGCTACCAAAGTTATGCTCACAGGGGAGATATATGAGGAATCGGCAATTGTCTCAGTGTGTGCATTGGTGGAATCTGTAAATATCCAAAAATTGGAATCAAGATGCTGGAGCGAAGTAGCACTAACAGTGTTTTCGGCAAAGCGCAGCTTCATGTTTTGAGTCCAGAGAATGAGCATTAAAAAGACAAGTATAGCAATAACTGCGGTTTTGATTTTTTCTAATAATCTTTTCATGCTTATTCTCCTTTCTTGTAGCATATGGAAATACTTGTGCCGAGCTTCTTTTGCTTGGCTTTTCAGATGTGCATTACGCAACTTGGCAGTAATAGAAAAGGGCTAAAATTGTTTTTATTCTTTTGTTATATACTTTGCCTGTTTGGGCAAGAAAAGTGTGACGGACGTGCCTACTCCGAGAGTTGACTTTATCTGTATGTCGCCTCCGTGCTCTATTGCTATCTCTTTTGCAATGGCAAGTCCAAGACCTGTTCCGCCTTTATCGGAATTTCGAGCTTTTTCAACTCTGTAAAAGCGCTCGAAAATATGCGGTAGGTCTTCTTCGGGAATACCCGTACCGTTGTCGGTAATATTAAATATGAACCAATCGTTTGTTCCGATTCCTTCAACTTCCTCTTTTTCGGCGTAATCGCAGGAAACGGTTATCTTGCCGTTGTCGGGAGTGTATTTGATGGAATTCTGGATAAGGTTCAGAATTATTTGCTCGACCTTTTCTCTGTCGGCTTCAAGTTGTGGCGGTTCTTTTTCAAACGGTATAAGTTTTAACGTGTGAGAAGCTTTTTCAGCCTCTCCTTTAACTACGTCAACGCAGTGGGTGAGAAGGTCAGGAACAGAGAAGCTTGAGCTCTTCCACATCATTCTGTTGTTATCAAGTCGCGAAAGCACAAGTAGGTCTTTTACGATTCTCGACATTCTGTCGCTTTCTCCGATAACCATATTGAGGAAGTGATCCTTGATATCGAGTGGCATATCGGGGTTGGTTGCTATTGTTTCGGCAGCACCTTTTATACTTGTAAGGGGAGTGCCAAGCTCATGAGAAACGTTTGCGATAAATTCACGGCGGGATTTTTCAAGTTCAAAATGCTCTGTTATATCGTGAAGCACCGTGATGTAGCCGCCAAATGCACCTTCGGCAAGGTCAAAACGGAATCGTCCGAAGCTTATATCAAAGACTCTTGTTTTGTATACCACGTTATTTATAAGCAAAGCGTCGTTTTCGCCTATGGATAAGTCATCACTTAGGCTGTCGAGATTGAGCTCACTTATAAGAAAACCGAGAGTGAGGGAGTCATCTTTTGTCTCGAAAAGAGATTTTGCGGTCGGATTTATGTGCAGAAGGTTTCCGTCACTGCTGAATGCAATTACAGCATCGTTCAAGTAATGAAATATGGTTTCAAGCTTTTGACGTTCTCCCGATATCTCACGCATAGTGCTTTCAAGGTCATCTGCCATTCTGTTAAAGGTTGACGTGAGGGTTCCGATTTCGTCATTTGAATATACAGTCAGTTTTTCGTCAAAGTTGCCTTCCGCAACACGGGTGGCCTTCTTTGTAATTTTTTGGATGGGAGAAGTGATAGCCTTGGAAAGAAAGAAGGAAAGAATAAGTGCTATTGCAAGACCTATAAGAAGGGACTGTATGAGTATGGAGAATACCATCCAAGAGAATTCCTTCATCTCTTCCTTAGTATCAACAACGTATATTATTACGAAATCGTCCGAGTCGCTTGCTTTTATAACCTGTGCGTAGTCCATGACTCGGCTTCCGTAACGCTGTTCGTACGCTGATTCGCCCGATATAGCCGACAGGAGGTTTTCGGTCTTCATAATTATTGCCGAATCCTCATCTTTTGAACCTGAAAGATAGTTTCCTTTTGAGTCGAGCACGTAATAGTTTCTGTAAGAGTCGATACCAAGACGCGCCGAATGTGCCCACAAGACACTCCTGAGCTGCTCGGGATAATCGTCGGATGCGAGAAGCTCAGATAGCTCATTTGTGAAGCTCGAGGAAAAAACCTCGTTTTGCTGATCCAAAAATTCATTCTTGTGATAAGTAAAAATATTTGCTATGAGTATCGTACCTACTACTGTCATTACCGATATAATGAATGATACGAGTATAAGGACGATCTTAAACTGCAGCTTTTTAAACAAAACCGACCTCTCCTTAAAAATTAATCTTTAGAAATAAAGTATCCCATTCCGTGCTTTGTCTGAATAAGGCTTGTACCGGAATCCGGATCATCCACTTTCTTTCTGAGTCTGGCTATTGTAACATCAACGGTTCTCTGATCACCGTAAGTGGGGTCATATCCCCATACCGCGCTTATCAATTCGTCTCTGCTGTACACCTTTCCGGAATTTTTTGCCAGAAACGCAAGAAGTTCATATTCCTTCTTTGAAAGCTCAAGAGCCGTTTCACCCTTTTTAACAAGATAACTTTCACAGTCGATTGTTATGCTTCCCACAGTGATTTTCGTTTCAACTATCTTGTTTGAGACAAGCTCGTTTGAATAACGGCGTATATTTGCCTTTATTCTTGACATCAGCTCGTTGATACTGAAAGGCTTTGTCATATAGTCGTCCGCACCGAGATCAAGACCGTTTATCTTGTCTCGCTCCTCATCTCTTGCCGTAAGAATGATTATAGGAACGTCAAGACTTTCGCGTACGGTTTTGCACACCTCGAATCCGTTCATTACGGGAAGCATAAGGTCAAGAAGTATGAGGTCATATTTTCCTGAAAGTGCCTCATCAAGTCCACTTTTTCCGTCATGAACAGCAAGCGCATTGTAGCCGGCAGCCATTATATTGAATTTCAGTATGTCGGCAATGTTTTTTTCATCTTCAACTATGAGTATGTTTTTCTTTTTGTTTTCCAAGGCAGTATCTCCTAAAAATTAATTTGATTCGGGGTAGCTTGTGTTTAAGACCTTGAGTTCTACAAGCTCATCATTTGCGAATAATCCTAATATTGCCATCAGAGTATTAAAGTTTTTCTCAGTGGCTTTGATTTTCACCGTTGAGTCGGAATGAGCAATGGCATCATTATATATACGTGTTGTAATATGAGTGGAAGACAAGTCGGAGTAGTCATCAACATCTATCGTCGGTATACATGCAATATATCCGTCGCCGATGCTTTGGGCTCTATCGTTTGCAAGATAAAATCTTGAGGAAAAGTTTGCGATGTGTTCAAGTGTCATGTTTGCGTTTTTGATATACGATACGGGGTCAACAGAATCCTGCGGTGCACAAATACCGATGCTGTTACCGCCTGTTATGGCGTTGTATACCTCAAAGGGGTTGCTCATAAGTGCCTCATTGGTGAAAAACAATGTGGCTCTTTCTCCGAATGCGCGGATTATATCAATGGTTTTTTTGACCATCTGAGTATCTGAAAGTTCTACCAAGAGATAAACGTTCTTTTTCTTTGTGTCTATGGGCGTATCGGGTGGTGTGGGGTGGTCCGGCGGTGTTATCGGATCGTCGGGGGTAACGGGAGGTGGAGCAAAAAGCTCTAAAAGCTCATCAAAATCGAGTGATTCTGTGCCATCGGAAAGTCTGATATGTGTAACGTCATCCGTTTTTTTGTATTCAACCTTCAAGGAAAGAATTCCCGCACAGTAATCAATTGGGACGTAGATTGTTGAATTGATGATAGGAAAGCTTTTTTGAGTAAAATCGCCGTCGACGATTATATTTTCTGTATTAAACGAGAAGGCGAAATAATTGCCGGTATCTTTGTTTAAAAAGTAGAAGCTTTCATATTTTGGGTTATACTCATAAAGCACGTTCTTAAAGCCTATAAAAAGACTGGATGGAACGTGTATTTCTCCGTCGAGGTTTATCGCAGGATACTCGTCAAAACTGAATTTTGTATCGTTTTTGTACAGTGCATATTCGGTATTGTCAGCGGAGCCTGTTATAACAAAACAAGCGGTGATTACGAAAATCACAAAAAGCAATATTAAACGAACTGTTTTTTTCATCCAGGGCTCCTTTCAATTTTTAATTTTATAGTTTAATAATTTGATAAAAAAGATACGAGCAGTATTACACTTTGACTGTACGAGTGAACGCCTTCTTCAACTCCGTTTACTTTCAGATAGGTGTCATTGATATCACGCGCTATCTCTCCGACCTTTGAGTCGGTATACTTTGAGAAGGACTGTGCCGAGACTCGGTAATCGTTTATCACGACGTTTGGGAGGGTAGAAGTTATCTCAAGGGAGGCTTCTCGGTCAACCTCGTAAAGCTCATTGGATAAAACGGTATAAACATTCATCCATGCCGAATAGTGCAGATAAATCAGGTCTGACTCAAGTAATATCAAAAATGCCATGAAATCAGCTTCGTTTTCATATCCTATACCGCGTTGATGGGCGTATTCATGTGCGGTTGTAAAAGGAAGCGAATAGTGAGAGTAGTTTGTATTGACACACGGCTCACCTGTAAAAAACGTATATATTCCCGAGATATGAGTGTAGGTCATAGGGACGCTTAGCGCAAGAGGCTTTGCTCTCACACCGCTTTCGTGCAGAAAATTGTAACGACGGCTTGCTATGTTTGTCGCCTTCTCAACTTCATGAGACAGTATTTTAAAATCCATGCCCGAATTTGTCATGTGTCCTTGTACATATGGAATATATTCCGAAATTTCGGATAATCTGTCCGCTGCAAATCTTGTTGCATATTCAAGGTTATCTCGGTTCACCTCGACAATGTCAAGGTCCATGAGTATAGGCAACGGCTTTCGGTGGTATGACGAGGAAAAGGTTGTGGAAAACAAAAACAGGACAACAACGACTGTTCGGAAAATACACTTAAATATAAGCTTTAAATGGGCATCGAAAGGTTTTTTTATTAAAAATGAAACGAACTTTACAGCGATGAGTATAACTGTTGAAATGATTGTGAGAACAGCGATTATTACAAGACTTTCCGAAACCGCGAAAGGAATATAAGAAAGCGGTGTATAAATTTTTCTGAACATCTGTGAAATGAAAATACAGAAAAATTCCGAAAAATCGGAAGATAAACGAAACGTTATTTCAAGGATAACAGAGATGAAAAGCAGTGAAAGAAAAAAGATGTTCCATTTGTTTTTGAAAAAATTTGAAAGCATTCTTAATCTCCGAAATGATTTTTGATAAGCGTTTCCATGTCACAAAACAAGGGGCACTCAACGGATACTTTTTTCTTTGTGAACGGATGAATAAAGCTTATTCTGTGTGCGTGAAGGGCTTGTCTGTCGATGAGCGATGAAGCTGTTGAATATAGAGTATCACCGAGTACGGGATGACCGATAGCCTTCATATGTACCCGTATCTGATGGGTGCGACCTGTGATTGGAAAGACTGAAACAAAAGACAGAGAACCCGATGCTTTTAAAACCTTGAACTTTGTTATAGCCTCTTCTCCGGAAATTCCTGTTTCTCTCATAATGCTTTTTGGGTCGGGACGGAAAATAGGGTAGGTGATACGTCCTTCTGCGATGCTTATGTTTCCCGAGCATACCGCAAGGTATTCTTTTTCCACCTCGCGCCGTATGAGCATTTTTGAAAATTCATTTGCGGAAAGCTGATTTTTTGCAATGATAACCACTCCGCTCGTGTCCAGGTCGAGGCGAGTCAGAGCGCGGAATACAAAGTTTTTGTCTCTCATGAGATACGCTACTCTTGATGCGAGCGTATCCCCTTGATGATGCCTTGCGGGGTGTGTCGGGAGGTGTGCGGGTTTTGCTACCGCCATGTACCATTCGTCCTCCCAGATGACGTCTATCGGAATGGGCGATTCTGTTATATTGGCACTTTTTTGACAGTCTTCTATTTTGAGTGTCAGAATATCGTTTTCCGACAGAACGTGTCTTACCGTCTTCTTTTCTCCGTTTACGCATATGCCGTCATCAAGTGATTTTAGCCTTGCGAGAAGGCGAGTGGATATCTTGTTGCGCTTAATTACTTCTTTAACTGTTTTTCCCGCCATGTCGGCAGTGATAATTATTTCCATCGCATTCTCCGAAAAAAGACGATACCTATCTCATTATAAAACTCTATTTATTATTTTACTATATAAATTCAATATTT
>JAZREJ010000046.1:0-4994 GCA_045660745.1 Eubacteriales bacterium | reverse complement strand
CCATTGGGTCGTCGCTGATGTGGGCGTTTGCAAAATTTTCATCATGAGGATTTACAGAAGTGGAGTTTACAAAGAATTGAAAATATTCAATATCGACAGGACTCATTGAATGCCCCAAAACGTAAACGTCCTTTATGTCCTTGCAAAAGACGGTGTGAAGAGCTAAGAACATGGCTAAATGTTGGATATTATCTTGAACGTGCTTGTCTGTTTCGTATAGAAGACTGTCTACAAAGAAAGCTCCACGAAATCTTCCGCCGAATTTATATAATTGAGTCATAGGATATTCGGGATGAGACGAATGACCGAATACGATAGAGGACTTGTCGCTTGCCTGACCGTGAATATGATACTCGTTTTTTTTAAGGATATCAAATCGCTTAACAAGAGTATCGGTATAATTAAAATTAATTATGATACAATTGTCGCCAAACTTATATTTTGGCTCCTGCTCGTCGATTTCAAAGGAAGTGACCCAGTCGCAAAAGGCGGTTGCAAGGATTTTCTTTGCGTTTTTTATACTGCGTTTCATTTCTTTGAGGTCTCTTTTTTCTTTACCGAAAAACAAATTTAACCTTTCGTCATCAACCTCACTTAAGGATGCTTCAAAGCTTCCCCAGAATATTTCGTCAAGCTCATCGGGGTGAAATGGGTCTCCGTAAATTAATTCTACGTCGCTGAACTCTTCTATAATTCCGTTATTGCGCCCTATTTCAATTTTCTCTATACGCAGTTTTTTCAGTATTTCGTCACGGTGCAGTAAATAGTATTTTCTAAAAGCATTATAGCTTGTATCAAGTCCCTGCCATCTATCAAACCCATTTCCGATAATGATCAGCGTGTCCTTCTTCGTCGGTCTGTATTTATTATCGCTATTGATTTTCGTTGAATGCTTCATCGAATCACTCCATATAAAAGTAGGATTAAAAAACTATATCATAACTTGAACGACAAATCAATACAAATCTCACATAAAAATAGTTTTTTATTTATTTGAACTATGTGACAAGACTTGAACTTGCGCATCCCTTCCGAAAAAAGGTCGCCTTTTGCACGAAACAAGTTTCGTTTCAATACTCCCTATTTTCGTTTGTCCCAACCACCCCAAGGTAGCGCGCTACCAAACTGCGCCACACCCAGACAACGAATTTTTAACATATAGCATAACTATATTTCTGTCGTATCATTCAGAATCTGTGTAATTCTAATGGTACGATTTTTTAACCCAAGACTTGATGCGTAACAAAATTGAATAATTGCGTAACAGAACCATAAGTATTTGCTTCCTCAATTGTAAAGTGAAATGCAATGCTTGTTTATGTGATTATAATTTTAAGTGTATTAATTATAGATTTGGGCAGGTATTGCATTTTGTTATGCAAAAATATTCAGATAAACAATGAAGCCTCCAAAGAAAGTAAATCCTTAGAGGCTCATTCTATATTTATTCAATTATCGCAATTATCTGTGTAATAAATTTAGACTTATCCTTGTGCTGTGGTGGACCTTCAAGATAGAGGTTACGGAATGTACCAGAAAGCTTTATGTTATTTTCTTTTGCGTATGTCAGAAGCCTATTTCGTGCTTCGGGAATCTCTTCATAAGCTCCATGATGGAAGAATGAAATTGCTTTAAGCTCAGGTACATGTTTTATGTATTCGCCTTCGCTTTTAGGAGGTACGGCAACGCAGTAAAAAATCTCTGTTGGTGCCTTTGCAGAATATTCGGTAAAATACATACGCCTCGTTGTGTCTGTTCCATATTCACGCATAGCTTCAAGAGCAGTATCTCGAAGTAGATTCGTTTTATCCGCAATCGTAACGGAATTATATGTACGGAGGTAGATTGTCTGTGGCTCAATAGTAATTGCTTTGATAGTATCATTGGTTTTATGTGTTCGTTCTTTTAATTTCTCTATGGTGAGACTAAGCTCATCACGCATTTTTTCAAGTCGCATTATCATCGGTTGCAAATCGGATTCGCCTTGAAAATATTCACGAATCTCATTAAGCGACAGTCCTAAGTTTTGAAAAACACGGATTGTACGAATCTGAGTAAAGGTATCAATGGTATAATATCTGTTGCCTGTTGTTCCATCTTTTTGATCGGGATTTATAAGCCCCTGTGTTTCATAATTCAATATGGTTTTTCTTGTGATTCCTACAGCCTTTGCGACCTCTCCTATGGAAAACAGATTCTTGTGAGCCATAAAACATTCTCCTTGAAAAAATATTGATAAAATATAAAAAAACTTTTGAAAAACTATTGCATCGTACCCTAAGGTACGGTGTATGATTATTTTATCATAAAATTCCTCAATATGCAATATGTGGAAAATAAAAATTTTTAATACCTGCATTTTGTGGTATGGAAACAAAAACGGAGCAATAGAAAGGACTACCAAAATGAAAAAAAGATTATTAAGTATTGTACTGGTAATCAGCATGGTGCTTTCC
This sequence comes from Eubacteriales bacterium, assembly GCA_045660745.1. Classification (GTDB taxonomy): domain Bacteria; phylum Bacillota; class Clostridia; order Oscillospirales; family SIG627; genus RGIG6353. Next base: position 2,538 of record JAZREJ010000046.1, on the reverse strand, counting down.
GTTCTGCCTATGTCGGTATTTGCCGCACCCGCAGAGACAAAAGCAACCGTTCAGCTTGCCAATCCCTTTACCGACGTAAAGGAAAGCGATTGGTTCTACGACGCTGTTCAGTATGCACGCATTAACGGTTTCTTCAGAGGAACCACAGACACGACCTTTGACCCGAGCGGTACAATGACAAGAGGAATGTTTGTTACAGTTCTTGGACGAATGGCAGGTGTTGATACTGTTATATATAATGGTATGCAACCCTTCAAGGATGTAACGGGTGATAAGTATTATGCACCTTATGTTGCTTGGGCTTCAAAGTATGGAATCACAGAAGGTACAGGTGACGGTAAGTTTTCTCCTGATGCTCTTATCGACCGTCAGCAGATGGCGACCTTCTTTGTTCGTTATTTTGATAAAATGGGAGTAGATTATGAAACCGGAAAGAACATAACTACTACTCCTTCTGATATTGACAGCGTTGCTCCATATGCAAGAAATGCAGTACTTAAATTATGGAAGCAAGGATTACTTGAGGGAGACGGTGTTTCCTTTGGCTTTGATGAAAAGGCTACCCGCGCTCAAGCAGCTACTCTTGCTATGCGAATCGACGAGTCCGTTGATACCTGGTACAAGGAGATGGGCTCATCCTCTGACAGAGTGAGAATAGATCCCAAAACAGGTCTTCCTTATCCTGCCAAGGAGAAGGAGAAAGACAAACAGAACCTTTTACCTCTCATTGTATCAGGTGAACAAAAGTATAGTGTAAAATTCTATGACGGAGATCGTTTAATAGATACTATAAAGGTTGCTAAGGACGAAGTGCTTGATACACTTCCCAAGAGCGAAAAGGTTTCAAAGGCGGACGGAGTTTTTGAAGGCTGGTATGCAGATTCCGCATTCACCACACCCTTTGATGCAACAGCTCCCATAACAGCGAACACCAATGTCTATGCAAAGTATACAGACCTTGGTACAGCCGAGCTTAACATCACATCCTTTGCACAGATGGACGTTGAAGAGGATATACTCTTTAGCGTTAAGGGAGAGGGCGATATACCCGCAATAAAGCTTGTCCCCAAGGACGGCTCGGATAATATCGAGCTTGTAATCACTCCTACCGATGACGGTTATACTATTTCCGCCAAGGACGGCTTCAATCCCGGTTCATCTTATGAGCTTACAATCCCTGACGGTATGAGCTTTGTAGGAAGCAACGGCGAGGCTCTTCCTGATACCGTTCGTACAGCATCCTTCTCAATAGAAAAGGAAGAAGTACAGAATCTCGAAATGAGTGACCTTACCCGCTACGTTCAGAACGATAACCCCGCAGCCCTTCAGGCAGGAAGCACAGTTATCGTTCCCGATGCGAAGGTAGGAGACCTTATCTGCTTCTATCATACCACAAATCCCGAAGATAGAGATTACAGCTCTGTATCATATATGGATGACCCTGAAACATGGTTCAAGGTAGCATCGGTTGACGGTGATACAGTTGTACTTGCAGACCTTGAGGAATCGGATACCGAAAAGCTTTACGACGTTCCCGATAACTTCCCCATCATCGGTGATCCCACAGCGGTAACAGGCACTCTCACGCTTGAAGACGATACCGACGGCTACAAGCTTGACGAAGAGACATATTCAATGATGATGGCAAGTGACCCCGATATCACACCCGACCTTGCTTATGCAAAAACAAAAATAAGTGTCGGCGACTTCATTTCAATTTATGCTTCAGCCGACGACGTTGACTCCGAGGACGACGTTTACTTCGGTAAGATTACAGGCTATAACGAGGCTGACGGCACGCTTACATACGAGCTCTCTTCAGCAAAGGCAATCGAAAATGCAGTTGACCTTTACACCAAGCCCGTTATCGAAGGCGAGGACCTCATTTCCGAAGAGGAAGAGGAAGAGATAGAAAACCTTCTCCTCTTACAGGTAGAAAACAGTGGCTTCGCAGAGGATGCGGCATTCATACTTGCCGACCTTGCAACAAAGACAAACGGCTTCCGCAATATGGATGGTGTTCAGGTGCTTCTCAGTGACGAGAACGGCAACCCGCTCTCTGATGATATGATTGAGATGCTCAACCTCGGCGCAACCTTCGAGCTTTCCGACGACGTTAATCTGACCGTTGAGATCATTACCTCAGGCGACCAGCTTCACTTTGAGGACAAGGGCTCTGTTCAGCTTGCTGTCGGAATCGATGCACAGTTTGAGGTAGAGGTTGAGGACGACGGCAAGGTGTCCATTGACCTTTCTGCTACATTTGTTCAGGAAATGGCAATAGGACTTTCCATAACAGGCGACGTTGTTTGGAAGAAAGTACTCGGCTTCATTCCCGCACCTCTCGGAGTAAAGCTTGGCGCTATCTTTGACCTTTACAGCTATACGGGTATCCGGGTTGACGTTCACGCATACACGGTAGCTCCCGAGGACGTAAGCCTCTTTGACCAGTTCAAGGAAGTTATCAACAACCCCGAAAAGATTGCCGACCTCCTTCCCGAGGGCGAAAAGTTCAAGGCTGTCAAGGAAGGCTTCGAG
>JAZREJ010000045.1:0-1776 GCA_045660745.1 Eubacteriales bacterium | reverse complement strand
CACACTCCTTGCATCGCAAGGTATAGTGTGTTACACCGTATAAACGCAGAGCAAATTTGCGGAGGCAAATTTGCTCCGCTTCGGTGAAGGTCTGCCGCCCCGCTGTATGGCGGCAGGGCTTCGACGAAAGCACAAGGTGTGACAGCGCCGCCGCGTTTATACGGTGTACCCGCGTCCCCCTCGCTTCTCCACACGCATCTATCAAAATTATGACTAACAGGAGGAAACGCTTATAGCAGTACACGCAATTTTAAGATTTAAGAAACACAAGGGCGGCACGATACTCAGTGCGCAGAAACACAACGAACGAGAGAAAGAAGCCTACAAATCCAATCCCGATATTGACCTTGAAAGGAGCAAGGACAATATCCATCTGAAACCACCCGCACAGAAAAGCTATCGGAGAATTGTAAAGGAGCGCATAGCCGAGAGCGAATGCAAGACGGTTATCAAGAAGAATAGCGTACTTCTTGTGGAAACGCTCATCACCGGCTCGCCCGATCTGCTCCAACCGATGAGCCACGATGAAATGCTCACCTATATGAAACGCGCCTACGATTTTATGGCGGAACGAGTGGGAGAGCAAAACATCGTATCCGCCGTTATCCACCTCGACTAGAAAACACCTCATATGCACCTTTGCTTCGTGCCACTATCCGAGGACAACCGATTGACCGCAAAGGAGATCATCGGTAATCAAGCACGACTATCGGAATTTTGGCAGGACGGCTTCTATGAGCATATGCACGAAAAGTACGAGGTAATTGAGCGCGGGGAGTCTGCCAAGATCACTCACCGCAAGCACATTCCCGTATGGCTCTACAAGAAAGCCGAGCATCTTGACAAGATGTATTCCGAGGTCGAAGCCATACTCTCCAATATCGGTATGTTCAACGCCAAGGGCAAGTCCGAAGAAGCGTTGACGGTCTTGCGCGAATGGGCGAAGGAGGGAGAATATTTCTCATCAAAGGTTAAGGAAACCACCAAGCACATTGAAGGACTTGAACAAGAGGTGAAAGTCCTTTCCGCAAAGGTCGATAGAGAGAGTTCCAAGGTTTTCGATCTGACACTTGAAAACAAACGAGCAAGCCGCGCGATTAGGAATACAAGACCGACGTATATCTTCTTGAACGACAAGTAGAGCGTTATAAAAAGCTTGTGGACAAGATACCGCCCGAGATAATGGCGCAGATCAAGGGTAGCCGAAAGCGCGACGATGATTTTGAAGATAGATAAAGGAGGATATTGCAATGAAGAACAAGGATTACAAGACAATTCACATCATCACCCCTGAAACAGATGAGGAATACGATATGCTCCAAGAAATTCTGAGCGAGAGCCGCAATCGACTTCACAAGCTCGAAGCAATGACAAAGGAAGAACGCATTGAGTATTTCCGCAAGGGATTGTTCCCTCGAAAGCTCGATTTCGATTTGGATTTCGGCAGTACGGTCATTCACGTCAATACCCGCTTTGCCGAAAACTCCAAGGAAAACGTCATTGACCGTGTTCGCAGGGTGTCGGACAAAATAAATTAACAAAGTTACGCAGACTTTAGCGTTGTAAAGTGTTGAAATGTTTTCTCGGATGTGGTATAATATAGGTGAACCTACAATTCATATCGCATCCGACCGAGGAAAGGAGAACAATGAATATTAAGTCGGATAAGATAACAGCCCTCTATTGCAGACTGTCGCGTGACGATGAACTGCAAGGAGAGAGCAACTCAATAACAAACCAAAAATCTATACTTGAAAAATACGCAAAAGAAAACGG
>JAZREJ010000044.1:0-1951 GCA_045660745.1 Eubacteriales bacterium | reverse complement strand
TGCTCGTTTACTTGTTTCTGGTTTGTATTTCTTTTAGGAATTTTCGAGACCTTTTACTTGCACGAGTTTTACCTCACACACTTTGTACATTTGTCTCGTTGTTTAATTTTCAATGTCCATTTCACTGTCCTCGTTGACAGCCTTGATATCTTATCACAAAGTTCTCGGTTTGTCAATACCTTTTTTAAAACTTTTTGAATTTTTTTCAAAATTTGTTTTAAGCCCTTGTGAGTGCTCATATATTATCACTATTTTGCGGCTTTGTCAAGTACTTTTTTTATTTTTTTACCCGCTTTATGTATCTTGTATCTTCATTTATTATATAACACAAAATATGGTACGCTGTAACTTGCCCGTTCGTCAAAATCACAACAAATTCACACAACAGAGCAATATTTTTAATAAAACACTTAAAACATATCAAAAATCACAAGGAAATCTTGATTTACTTGATTTATAATATAACTACTACTTTACCTTTGGAGGTACATTATGGAAAAGATTATACAGTTTGGCGAGGGCGGTTTTCTCAGAGGTTTTGCCGATTGGATGCTTCAGAAAGTTAACGAGGCCTGCGACTTTGACGGACAGGTGGTCGTAGTTCAGCCTATTAAGAACGGTATGTGCGATATGCTCACCGCTCAGGGCTGCGAATACACTCACATCTGCCGCGGGGTTGAGGGAGTTGAGACAAAGAAGATAAACGTCATCTCTCGCTGTGTCAAGCCCTATGATGATTTCAACGCTTATATAGCGCTTGCAGAGAATCCCAACTTCCGTTTCATTATATCTAACACCACAGAGGCGGGAATCACCTTTGATGCCAATGATAAGATAACCGATTGCCCCGCAAACTCATTTCCCGGTAAGCTCACCCAGCTTCTCAAAAAGAGATTTGACTTAAAGCTTCCCGGATTCGTATTCATCCCCTGCGAGCTCATCGACAAGAATGGCGAAAATCTCAAAAAGTGTGTTCTTCAGTATGCTGACCTCTGGGCGCTCGGTGACGATTTCAAGGCTTGGATCGAAAATGAAAATATCTTCTGCAACACTCTCGTTGACAGAATAAACACAGGTTATCCCAAGGAAGAAAAGATAGACCTCGGATATGAGGACAATATGATAAACACATCTGAATACTTCCACCTTTGGGTAATTGAAGGTTACAACGGTCTTTTCAACGAGATTCCCTTCGATAAGTGCGGTCTCAACGTCATTCTCACCGACAACCTCGCAATGTACCGCACCCGCAAGGTGCGCATTCTCAACGGCGCTCACACGTCTCTTGTTCCTTATGCACTTCTTGAAGGATTTGACACAGTTAAGTCCTGTATCGACGATGTAAAAATGAACGCTCATATAAGACGTTGCGTATTCGATGAAATAATCCCCACACTCGACCTTCCCCGTGAGGAGCTTGTAGAGTATGCCGACAACGTACTTGTTCGTTTTGCAAACCCCTACATCAAGCACTACCTTTCATCTATCGCTCTCAACTCGGTAAGCAAATTCAAGGTGCGCGTTCTTCCTTCCATCCTTGAATACATCAAGCGCTTTAACAAGATGCCCGAAACTCTCATGTTTGCGTTTGCAAAGCTCATTCAATTCTATCGCACGGACATGACAAACGACGACGAGGAAATCGTCAAGTTCATGAAGACGGCATCCGTACACGATATTCTCGCAAGAGAAGATTACTGGGGCGAGGATCTCACCCGTCTTGAAGCTGAAGTAAATAAATATATGTAAAAAACGGAGCCAAAAGTGATATGCACCCCAAAAGTTAGACACTTTTGGAGGTGCATATTTTTTGTGTTAACGAATACCACGGGCTATGCCCGTGGTTCCAAAAAGCTTTTAGCGTTGAGTAGAAAAAAGAAACCTCCTATGATAGAATTAGTGAAGGTTCGCCAACCGCACTAAAATCAAAGGAGGGTATCAAGGATGAAAC
>JAZREJ010000043.1:0-12559 GCA_045660745.1 Eubacteriales bacterium | reverse complement strand
CAGCTTGACTACATGGCAGATGCTATTCTTGAAAGCATCGACGAAATGCAGAAAGGAATCTAAGAATGTTTGACAATAAACTCGTTATAGGCGTTATAGGAGTTGGCGGAATCGGTGTTTCTCACCTCAAAGCAGCTGCTGAATGTCCCAATGTTGCAGGTGTTATTGCTTGTGACACTGATGATGCCGTTCTTGAAAGAAATACTAAGGACGTAAACTGCCTTTTAAAGACGGCTGATTGGAAGGAGGTTATCGCAAGAGATGACGTTGATGCCGTTATCATCGCAACTCCCGACCAGATTCACCGTGAAATGGTTGTGGCATCTCTTGAAGCGGGCAAGCACGTGCTTTGCGAAAAGCCTTTTGCACTTCATACAGACGATTGCCGTGCAATGATTGACTGCGGTAAGAAGACAGGCAAGAAGATCATGATAGGTCAGGTATGCCGTCTTACACCTGCTTTCGTTCTCGCAAAGCACATCGTTGATTCAGGCGACATCGGAGAGCTTTTCTTCGTTGAATCCGAGTATGCGCACGACTATTCCTCAATGCCCTTTCATTGGAGAAACGATCCCGTTGACAAGCGTCATCCCGTATCGGGCGGCGGATGTCATGCGGTTGACCTCCTTCGTTGGATTGCGGGAAATCCCGAAGAGGCATATGGCTATACAAACAAGAAGGTGCTCGTTGACTGGCCCTGTGACGACAGTGCAATTGCAGTCCTCAAGTTCCCGAATAACGTAATGGGTAAGGTCTTCGTTTCTACGGGCTGTAAGCGTAACTATACCATGCGTACCTGCATCTACGGTACAAAGGGTACCATTATCTGTGACAATACGTCGAATACTCTTAGTGTATTCTTCGAGAACTTCGAGGGCAAGACAAGCCTTTACGGATCCTCCATGAAGAATATCGAAATGAAGATTCCCGTAACCATCAATAACCATAACATCCGCACCGAGGTGTTTGAATTCTGCGACATCGTTCTTAACGATAAGGAAGTCACCATCAAGGGTGAAGAGGGCGCATCTACAATTGCTGTTTGTGAGGCTATTATCAAGTCCGCAGAAACAGGCGTGCCCGAAAAGATAGAGTATAATTTCTAAAACAAATGCCAACCGTGAAAAAACGGTTGGCATTTTTTTGAAAAAGTGTTGAATTTGTAAATTTGTTTTGATATAATTAAGTCAAATAAGAATTAGCGGGTGAGGCAATGAAAACATCTACCGAAATATCAGTTATTTCAAAGCTTGTAGGAGAGGAACGTGCGATAGAGCAGATAGCAACGGCAGGCTTTGACGGATGGGATTTTTCTATGATAGACATGTGGAAATGCGATTGGGGAAAGAAACTTTATGCCCCGACCGAGCATCCGCTTGCGCAGAAAAATTATCTTGATTTTGCAAGAAGACTTCGCCGTATCGGTGAGGATAACGGAATTGTATGTAATCAGTCACACGCTCCGTTCCCTTGCTTCGTTTCGGAGTTTTTCGTTACTCGTGAATGGCTTCTCCGTGCGATTGAGTGTACTGCGGAGGCAGGAGGAGAAATATGTATAATTCATCCCGACGTGTATGAGACGGCAGAAAGAAATGCCGAGATGCACGCCGAGCTGTTGCCCTTTGCAAAGGCTTGCGGAGTGAAGATTGCAACAGAAAATATGTATTCGTGGAACAGAGAAACCAACGAGTCCGCATTCGGTGCTTGCGGTACGGCAGAGGATTTTAACCGCCATCTTAAGCTTATTGACGATGAATATTACGTTGCATGTCTTGATATCGGTCACGCGGAGATAATGCACGACGGTACGGATGCGGTGGGAATGATACTTGCTCTCGGTGATAAGCTTCAGTCACTTCACATTCACGATTGTGACAAAAGCTTTGATACACACGACCTTCCCTTTACCAAAAGAGTTGATTTTGATGCGATAGTCAAGGCGCTTAAATCAATTGACTATAAGGGGTGGTTTACCCTTGAGGCAAACGGCTTTACAAGAATGCTTACACAGGACACTTATGTCGCAGGTCTTAAGACTATGTGTGACACGATAAATAAAATAGAACAAATGTTTCTTAAAGGATAATGATATGAGAACATCAACAGAAATTAACTCGATTGCAAGAATTGTAGGAGAAGAAAAAGCGGTTGAGCTTGTTGCAAAGGCAGGCTTTGAGGCATGGGATTTTTCCATGACGGGCATGATGAAATGTAGCGGCAGAGAAACCTTGAACTACTATTTTACCGACCACCCTCTTGCACAGGATAATTATCTTGATTTTGCAAAAAAGCTTCGTCGTATTGCCGATGACAGCGGAATCGTATGTAACCAGTCTCACGCTCCGTTTCCTTGTTATATTGCTGCATATGACCGCTTTGAAAAGTTTATTAAGCGTGCTATTGAATGTACCGCAATCGCAGGCGGTGAGCATTGTATTATACACCCCGATTGCTTTTCTACAGCAGAACAGAATGCAGAAATGTATGCAAAGCTTTTGCCCTTTGCGAAGGAGCATGGGGTAAAGATAGCCACCGAAAATATGTGGGGCTGGGATGTTGAAAACGATCATGCAACCCCTCTTGCTTGTTCGCCTCATACTGACTTCAAGGCGCATCTTGATGCTTTGCCTGATGATTTTTACGTGGCTTGTCTTGATATCGGTCACGCTGAAATGAAGGGGACAAATACAAGCGCTGTCGATATGATATATACTCTCGGAGATAAGCTTGAGTCTCTCCACATCCATGACGTTGACTTAAAGCATGATAACCATCAGATACCTTTCTCTCTTAACGTTGATTTTGAGCCTGTTGCAAAGGCACTCCGTGATATCGGATATAAGGGCTGGTACACACTCGAGGCTGTTCATTATCTCGAAGCCTTTGATGAGAGCAATGTATTCGAGGGCGTTTGTAACCTTTACGATTCTGTAGCAAAATTTGAGAAAATGGTAATTGGAGAATAATTATGGATTTTAACACAAAAAGAAAGCTTTCAAACGGTTATGAAATACCGATACTCGGTTATGGTACATGGCGCACACCTGACGGAGACGTTGCGGTGGAGTCGGTTGCAGAGGCGCTTCGTATCGGTTATCGCCATATCGACACCGCCGCACGCTATGAAAACGAGGTAAGTGTTGGTGAGGGCATCAGACGCTCGGGCGTTGACAGAAGTGAAATATTTTTGACAAGTAAGCTTTGGAATACAGAGCGAGGATATGATAAAGCTATGCGTGCCTTCGAAAAAACAGTCAATGATCTTGGCGTTGATTACCTTGATCTCTATCTTCTCCATTGGCCTGCGGTTAAGAAGCAATTTGATAACTGGGAGGAGATAAACCTCTCGTCTTGGAAGGCACTCACCGAGCTTTATAAGGATGGACGAATCAAGGCAATAGGAGTTTCTAACTTCTACGAGCACCACCTCAAGGCTCTTATGGAGACGGAGATTCAGCCTATGGTAAACCAAATTGAATTCCACCCCGGCTTTATGCAAAAGGATACTTTTGCATATTGCGAGAAGAACGGAATACTCGTTGAAGCATGGGCACCTCTCGGAGCAGGTAAGGTACTTGAAAACGAAACACTGTGTGAGATAGCCGCAAAGCACTCAAAAACATCGGCTCAGGTTTGCCTTCGTTGGTGTCTTGAGCACAATGCCGTTCCGCTTCCTAAGTCGGTAACACCTGAAAGAATACTTCAAAATACCGAAATATTCGATTTTGAATTAGACACATATGACATCGCGCGAATTGATGAGCTTCCATTTATCGGAGGCTCGGCACATAATTCAGATGAAATAAGCTTTTAAAATTTCATAACTTTAAAAGTAAAAACGCTTGACAGCTTACCAAATTTGATGTAGAATTGTTCCGGTTAATGGACAAAAAAGGAGATGCGATATGCTTCGGGAATTACTTGCACAAAGAGATTACCTTCCTATACTTAAGATGAACGACGGCACTTCCGTGACTCTTGAAAACTGGGAAAAAAGACGCCGTGAGATGTTAGAGCTTCTCGAAACCTATTCTTACGGAAAGACACTTGAAAAGCCGACTCGCGTTTCCGGTACCGTTGTTGAATCAGCGGTAAACGGGGTGGCTGGTAAGGCTCTTTACGAAAAGGTTGAAATAAAGGTTGAGCATCCCAAGTACGGAGAATGTACCTTTCCCATCACGATACATACCCCCTACAAGGTAGTTCGCCCTAACGTATTTTTACATATAGCATTTAAACAGGTTCCCGAAAAATTCACGCCGCTTGAGGAGATACTGGATGCAGGCTGGGCTGTTGTTGTAGTTGATTATCAGGACCTTTGCAACGATAACCGCGGCGGAGATTTTACAAACGGCTTCGGTGCTTTTTTCAAAATTCCCTCAGAGAGAGCTGGGGATGAGATGGGAAAGGTCGGTCTTTGGGCATACGGTGCAAGCCGAATAATGGATTATCTTATTGCAGAAAAGTCAGAACAGCTTGATGTTGAACACGTTGCGGTCATAGGTCATTCGAGGCTTGGAAAAACTGCTCTTTGGTGTGCTGCTCAAGACGAGCGTTTTGCGGCAGCTGTATCTAATAATTCGGGGTACGGAGGTGCCGCTTCCTCAAAGTTCGGCGAAGGAGAAAAAATTAAGGCATTCCTCAGAGCGGGCAGCTGGAATTTCTTCTGCGAAAACTTTAAAAAGTTTGCTGAGGCAGAGGACGATAAGCCCTATGATCAGAGCTTCCTTCTTGCACTTATCGCTCCGCGTTATCTTCTTGTCGGTTCGGCACGCCTCGATATCGGTGCCGATCCCAAATCTGAGTTTTTGACAACTCTTCATGCATCTAAGGCTTGGGAGCTTTACGGCAAACGCGGACTTGTGTGCCCAGACAGACTCCCTGAAGTCGGTGACCATTTTACCGATGGTTGTGTGAGCTATCACTTGCGTGATGATTTGCATTATCTTTCGCGCGAGGATTGGCAGAAATATATTAAATTCCTTGATATGAAATTCGGCAAAAAGCCGGAGCGTGAATATCACGTACCTGTATAAGCCGAATGGAGTCGAACCCTTGTCGATTTAAGAGGAAAGGACAACGTTTTGTTGTCTTTTCTTTTTCGTAATTGAGGTGATATTTTGAAAGAACTGTTCCCGAATTATTACGGAAGGTTTAAGTGTATTGCAGATAAATGTACTCACAGCTGTTGCATTGGCTGGGAAATAGATATAGATGATGATACATTAGAGCTTTATCTTGCCCTTGATACTCCTCTGGGTGAAAGAATACGAAAAAGTATTGAAGGTGATACTCCTCATTTTGCTTTGGATGAGGGTGACAGGTGTCCTTTTTTGAATTCTTGCGGATTATGTGATATAATATCCGAGTGCGGAGAGGATGCCCTTTGTGATATTTGTTATCTTCACCCGAGATTCAGAAATTTCTATTCGGGATGTATTGAGACAGGGCTTGGTGCTTCCTGCGAAGAGGCGGCAAGAATAATTCTCGGCTTTGAGGAAAAATTTTCCGTTAGCTCTGACAATACTCTTTTTGATGATGAAGAGCTTGCGCTTATTGAAAAGCGAGCGAAAATATTTTCTATTCTTCAGGAAAGAGAAAAAACGATATCCGAAAGATTTTCGCTTCTTGCGTCGGAGTACAGCGTTTTGCTTAACAAGTCCCTTGATGCTCTTTGTAAGTTTTATTTATCCCTTGAGAGACTCGATGAAGAATGGACGGGCGAAATAGGGCGCTTAAAAGAATATAAATTCCAAAACAGAATTTTTGATAAAGAGGAATTTGCGCTCATGTTTGAGCAAATGACGGTCTATTTTATTTTTCGTCATATGATAAGGGTGCTTGACGGATGGGATGTATCGGTTATAGTGGATTTTGCTCTCACAAGCGTATTTATTATAGGTGCACTTTGTGAAATGCACGGATGCGTTGCGTCTGATATTGCGGAATACTTTAGAATGTATTCTTCGGAAATAGAGTACTCCGAGGATAACACAGAGGCTATACTTACGGCGTTGTCAGAGGGTATGATTTAAAAAGTAAAGAAGTAAGCGATGATAGAGGTGATTCTTTGGAATATCTTTTTTTACTTGGGGCTGTTTGTTGCTCCGGTGCTTTGAGTATTACAGCTAATATCTTTAACAAGAAAAATGTAAGTGGGGCAGACTTTTCCTCTCTGTACAGCTTGATAGTTACGACATCATCGTTTTTGATGTGGGCTTTGGTATTCGCTTTTGATTTTTCCTTCAATCCACATGTATTGCCGTATTCTGTTTGCTTTGGAGTCTTTTACGTGCTCGCTTTTGTCGGACTGTATTATGCGATGAGAGACGGCTCGGCATCGCTTACGGCTTTTGTGAAGCAATTGTCGCTTATAATTGTTGCTCTTTGGGGCTTTGTATTTTGGGATAACCCTATATCGAATACCGTTGTTACAGGACTTATTCTTGTATTCCTATCCCTTTGGCTTTGTTTCAAGCCGAGCAAGGAGGGGAGGACGAGTATTAAGTGGTGTTTATTCTCACTTCTTGTCATAGTCGGAAACGCGGGCTGCTCTGTGGTGCAGAAGTATCAGCAAATAGATTTTGGCGGCTCTCACGGAAGCCTTCTTATGCTTGGCTCAACTTTTGTTGCAGCACTCCTAAGCGCATTCATGTATTTTACGAGGAACAAGGGTATAAAAAAATCAGACATGCCGTGTACTGCTTTTTTGCTTCCGGTTATTGCGGGCGTGGCAAGTACTGCTTTAAATATCTTTGTTTTAAACCTTATATCATCTTCAATGCTTGAAAGTGTTTTCTTTCCTGTAATAGGTGTAGGCGGTATAGTGCTTACAACTGTGTTTTCTGTAGGTGTTTACAAGGAAAAACTGTCGGCATCGCGTAAAATAGGGCTTGTAATTGGACTTTTGGCAATAGTTTTTTTGAATATGCAATAAAAAATCTTCAGGTTAAACATCTGAAGATTTTTTTGTTTAATGTATTGACAGTTGTTTTAATTTATGATATCATTATGATATCATAAAGATTTAGGAGAGATGTTATGAAAGAAAAAATTTTGACAACAAAAAAACTCGGTATGCCTGTTTTGGTGCTTACTTGCATATTACTTATTGCAGCAATCGCAGGAACGATATACGGCGCAATTATGAAAAACGTGGCAGTTTCCGCGGTGTCGGGAATCTTACTTTGTGTGGGATGGATACCTTTTTGCGGACTTCGTGTGCTCAAGCCTCAGGAAGCACTTGTAATAACTCTTTTCGGTAAATATAAGGGAACTATAAAGGGAGATGGCTTCTTTTTTGTGAATCCTTTTTCAACCGCAATCAACCCTGCCGCTAAGACCTCTCTTAATCAGAGCGGAGACGTTACGACTGTTAAGACTTCCGTAAACGGTCAGCAGATACAGATTGTACCGAAAAAGATATCGCTTAAAATAATGACACTCAACAATAACAGACAGAAGATAAACGATTGCCTCGGAAACCCTGTTGAAATAGGAATTGCGGTTACCTGGAGAATAGTTGACACAGCAAAAGCGGTATTTAACGTTGATAACTACAAGGAGTTTTTATCCTTGCAGTGTGACACGGCGCTTAGAAATATTGTTCGTATATATCCATACGACGTAGCTCCGGGTATTGATACAACGGGTGACGGAATGGCGGATGACGGAAGTCTTCGCGGCTCCAGCGAGGTTGTAGCCGCACGTATCAAAGATGAGATCCAAAATAGGGTAGAAAATGCGGGAATTGAAATAGTCGAAGCACGCATCACATATCTTGCATACGCTACCGAAATTGCCGCTGTTATGCTTCAGCGTCAGCAGGCATCGGCTATAATTGATGCTCGTCGTATGATAGTTGACGGTGCTGTTGGAATGGTTGAGCTTGCGCTTGAACGACTTGAGGAAAACGATAAGGTCAAGCTCGACGAGGAGCGCCGTGCTGCAATGGTTTCCAACCTTCTCGTAGTGCTTTGCGGAAACCGTGATGCACAGCCGATAGTTAATACAGGAAGCTTGTATTGATATGGCAGGCGAGAAGAAACAGATACCTCTTCGACTCAGCGAGAAGCTTTATCGCGATATAATGGCGTGGGCTGAAGATGACTTTCGCTCTGTTAACGGACAGATTGAATATATTCTCACAGAATGTGTGAAGCAACGTAAAAAAAGCGGTAAATACGTTTCCGATGAAATAGATGCCCCGCTTGACGTAGATGTAGAATGCTTCGGAGAGGATACTGAAAAATGAAAACGGATAACATAACACTTATCGGCATGCCCGGGTCCGGCAAAAGTACGGTCGGAGTACTTCTTGCGAAAAGACTTGGATATAAATTTATTGATACAGACCTTCTTATTCAAGAAAAAGAGGGTAAGCGGTTGTTTGAAATTATGAGAGAGTACGGAAATGAGTATTTTCTAAAAACAGAGAACGAGGTTAACGCATCCCTTGATACAAAGCATACGGTAATCGCCACAGGTGGCAGTGCAGTGTTTGGAGCTGATGCCATGGAACATTTGAAAGATATCGGGAAGATAGTGTATATAAGAGTTCCTTGCGAAATTTTGAAGGAGCGTATAAGAGACTACTCTACCAGAGGAATTTTTATGCGACAGGGTCAGAGCTTTGAGGATATTTACGCAGAACGCACTCCTCTTTATGAGAAGTACGCAGACATTATAGTGGATACTTCAAGCGACGGAGTTTTTGAGAATTGCCTGAAGCTTGAAAAGGCACTTGAGAGGTTGAGAAAATGAAAAAAATAATTGAAATAACAGGGCTTAACAAGTATTACGGACAGCTTCACGCCGTTCGCGACCTGTCATTCTCGGTAAGGGAAGGGGAGCTTTTTGCTTTTCTGGGAGTAAACGGCGCAGGTAAATCAACAACAATCAATATTATTTGTAACATTCTCGCGAAGGATTCGGGAAAAATAATTATTAACGGCGCAGATAGCGACAGTGGAACAGATTCCGTTAAGCGCGACATAGGAGTAGTGTTTCAGAATTCTGTTCTTGATAAGTCGCTCAGTGTTGCGGAAAACCTGAAGAGCCGAGGGGCGCTTTACTCACTTCATGGAGGCGAGCTTGACGCGAGAATTGAAGAAATAGCCGAGCTTCTTGATTTCAAAGATTTATTGAAGCGTAAGGTAGGAAAGCTCTCGGGAGGACAGAGACGGAGAATAGATATTGCCAGAGCGCTTTTGCACAAACCGAAAATTTTGATTCTTGACGAGCCGACAACAGGTCTTGATCCGCAGACGAGATCTCTTTTGTGGAATGTCGTTACAAAATTACAGAAGAGCGAAGGGCTTACAGTGCTACTTACCACACATTATATGGAGGAAGCATCTGAGGCTGATTATGTTGTTATAATAAGCGGAGGTGAAATTGTTGCAGAGGGTACTCCGAATGCGCTCAAGGATAAATACGCTAAAGACACATTAACTGTGTACGGCGTGAGCGAAGAACAGCTGTCTTTTAAAGGAAAACAATTTGTGAAGGTTAGGGATGGATATAGGATAAGCGTTGAGTCAGCACTTGAGGCAAGGAATATAATTTGTGAACACGGCTTTGAGGATTTTGAATTTGTTAAAGGCAAGATGGACGACGTGTTTCTTGCCGCAACGGGTATCAAGACAGAGGAGGTGAGCAAATGAATGCTTTGAGATCTCTTACAAGACGCAATATTAAGCTTTTCTTTTCTGACAAGGGAATGTTTTTTACGTCTCTTGCAACCCCGCTTATATTACTCGTGCTCTACGCGACATTTCTTGGAAATGTCTACCGCGACAGTCTGCTTGCGACGGTAGTTGACGGAATCGTGATATCAGACAGAATGGCGAACAGTGTAGTTGCAGGTCAGCTTATGTCATCAATTCTTGCCGTATCCTGCATTACGGTAGCATTCTGTTCAAATCTTCTTATGGTTCAGGATAAGGTTAGCGGGGCAAGACGGGATATTGATGTGTCGCCCGTTAAGAATACGACTCTTTCTCTTTCATATTATGTAGCGTCCCTTGTGTCAACTCTTCTTATTTGTTACGTGGCAACTGCAGCTTGCCTTATATACTGTGATATCATGAACGCATACCTTGCGCTCTCAGATATTCTATTGATATTTGTCGACGTTACACTTTTATCCATGTTCGGAACGGCTTTCTCAAGCATCATTGTATATTTTCTTTCCTCTCAGGGGCAGATGTCGGCAGTCGGCTCAATCGTAAGCTCTTGCTACGGATTTATATGCGGCGCATATATGCCAATATCACAATTTTCTCCCGCTTTGCAGAGGGTGATAATGTTTTTGCCGGGCACATACGCGACCTCTCTTGTGAGAAATCATGCGCTTGGCACGACGTTTGAACAAATGGAAAAAGAGGGAATACCACGTGAGTTTATTGACGGTGTTAAAGATACCTTTGACCTAAATGTGTACTTTTTTGGTGAACGCGTAAGTGTTGGAAGCATGTATATGATAATTTGCGCTTCCGTTGTTGTGTTCGTAGCTATATACGTTTTTATAAATCTTTTAAAACGAATGGAGAAAAAGTAAATGAATTTTCGTGAAATAGCATTAAATCGTCAATCCTGCAGAAGCTATGACACAAAAAAAGAGGTTGAGGAGGAGAAGCTTCGCGCGGTACTTGAAAGCGCTATTCTTGCACCGTCGGCATGCAATGCTCAACCGTATCATTTTACTGTTTGCCAAGGGGCTCTCGCAAAAAGTGTAGCGGAGTGTACGATGGGAATGGGAATGAACAAGTTTGCTGTTGATGCACCGATTCTGATAGTAGTCTCAGAAGACTCCTATTCAACAACCGCTGCACTTGGAGCTAAGATAAAGCACAATGACTACCGTTCAATAGACATAGGTATAACAACAGCATATCTTACCGCCGAGGCAACCGCACAAGGTCTTTCTACTTGTATACTTGGTTGGTTTGATAATGATAAAATAAAAAAGCTTTGTGCTCTTGACACGGATGTACGACTTGTGGTAACATTAGGTTATGCGTCACAAGACGATAAGTTAAGAACAAAAAAGAGAAAGAATTTTAACAAAACCGTTACCTTTAAGGAGGAAGACAAATGATTACAGGAATAGAACATGTAGCAATTTTTGCTAAGGACAGTACCGCGCTTTCGGCATGGTATGCTAATCTTTTTAATGGAGAGATAGTATATGATAACGGAAAGGGAACCTATTTCGTTGCTTTTTCGGATAGGAGTATGATAGAATTCTGCAAGAGCGAAACTGAAAATACTCCTGTGGAACTTGAGAATCCCGGCATTCGCCATCTTGCAATAGCTACGAATGACTTTGAAAACGATGTTCAAAAGGTGAAGGCATCGGGCGCACCTATCATAAAGGATGCAACCGTTACATCGAAGGGCGTCGGAACAATGTTTTTCCGTGATCCGGAGGGCAACATTCTTCACTTTATATCAAGGACAGAACCGCTTTTCTAAGGAGAAATTTATGAAAAGTGGAACGGTATTCAATATACAGAAGTTTTCTGTCAATGATGGTCCGGGGATTAGAACGACTGTATTCCTTAAAGGATGTCCCCTTAAGTGCATATGGTGCCATAACCCCGAATCGCAAAAATCCGACAGGGAGCTTATGTACAACGCAAGCAAGTGTGTTTCTTGCCGCTTGTGCGAGTCTAAGTGTACTAATGGCGCACATTCCTTTTGCAATAGTGAGCATGTGTTTTTAAGAGACAGGTGTATCGTCTGTGGTGATTGTTGCGTGTGTTCTGCCGGTGCGCTTGAGATAGCAGGGGAAATCAAGACGTCAGACGAGGTTATGCGTGAGGTTTTGAAGGATAAGGTCTTTTATGACAGTTCAAACGGCGGTATGACTTTGTCGGGCGGTGAGCCTATGTATCAGTTTGAATTTGCAAA
Source organism: Eubacteriales bacterium (assembly GCA_045660745.1). Taxonomy (GTDB): domain Bacteria; phylum Bacillota; class Clostridia; order Oscillospirales; family SIG627; genus RGIG6353. The sequence continues at coordinate 643 of JAZREJ010000043.1, read as the reverse complement.
GGAGCTTCTCGTGAAGGCTCGTGAGAATTCTATCCACACAGCAATAGAGACTTGCGGATTTGCACCGAGTGAGCACTACAGAGAGATTGTGCCGTTTGTTGACCTGTTTTTGTTTGATTATAAGGAGACCGATCCCAACAAGCACCGAGAATATACAGGAGTTACAAATGAGCTCATCCTTAAAAACCTTGAGCTTATAAATTCTCTTGGAGCAAATATCATATTAAGATGCCCGATAATTCCGGGATGCAATGACAGAAAAGAACACCTTGAGGGAATTGCTAAGGTTGCGAACAGATTTGACGGTATAACGGAGATAAATATTGAGCCTTATCATCCGCTCGGAATGAACAAGTCAAAAATGTTAGGGAGAGAGTATAAGCTTGGTGAGCTTGGTTTTCCCGAAGAATCTCAGGTTGAAAATTGGATGGAGATTATTTCCGATAAAACAGAAAAACCTGTTAAAAAGGCGTAAAAAAAGAGTCTCGTGAGAGACTCTTTTTTATTGTACAAAGAAAACCACGCGATAGTCGCGTGGTTCAAAAAAGGTTAACCTATGAAAGAAGAATCCTCCTAATGTGGTATAATGAAAAAGACCTGCCAGTCAAAAACAAAAACCACATTAGGAGGATAAATCTATGAA
>JAZREJ010000042.1:0-84438 GCA_045660745.1 Eubacteriales bacterium | reverse complement strand
ACCTTAAGCTGTGTTACCTTTACGTTAAACGTTGCTTCCTTTGTAAGACCAGTATCGGTATATGATACCTTTACGGGTATAGCGTCGCCTGCAACGTTGAGTGCCGTTGGGTCAACAGAAACGTCGGAGGTTACGGTCTTGCTTGTGTTGTTGTTATAGTTTGCGGTGATAACCATTCCGTCAAGAACGAGTGTGTCACCTGTGAAGTAGCCCTCAACCTTTGTGGGAGGTGTTGTTACTACGATATCGGTAAGAAGTATCTTATTTACCTTTACCTTGAAGGTTGCATCCTTTGTAACGTTTCTGAATGTGTATGAAACCTTTACTACGATCTCGTCGCCTACTGTGTTAAGAACTGTAGTGTCAACATTTACTTCAGAGGTTACATCCTGAGGATCTTTGTTTGTATAATTTGCAATTACCTTCATTCCGGTAAGAACAAGTGTTTCTTTTTCAAAGTACTCAAGCTTTGTGGGGGCAGTAAATTCAATATCAGTGAGGGTGATATTCTTAACCTCAACCTCATACGGAGCGCTGTCATAGGTTCCATTCTGACCGAGAACCTTAATATAATAAACTCCTGTATCGTCAAGAGTAAATGAGGTTGAATTTGCGGGAATATTAGTCCAAGTCTTTTTATCTGCAGAATAAGCGTAATTTCTTGCGCTGTTAAGACCACCTACAACGTATTTACCGTTTTCAAAATCTACTGTAACGGTTTCGGTAAACTGCTCGGTTGCTACTACACTGTAATTGTAAATGTAAGTAAAACCGTAAACATATCGGTCAGGCCACTTATCCGTACCATTATCTTTGTATTCATCCTGTACAACTGCTCCTGTGGGAATAGCAGACACAGGGAAAATTTGAATTGCTGTAACGTATCCCTTAGCATCTGCGGGAAGAAGATTTTGTATATTCACCACAGAATACCATTTAAAAGTAACATCATAATACGGAACGTCGCTACCCGCTACAAATATTCTCATCTTAGCAAGATAATCTGAAGTTGGAACATTTGTATGATCGCTATATTCGAGCCAATTCGATCCTATATTACCGGTTCCCGCAAAAGAGCACTGAATAGATAGTAACTCATCAATAGGAACGATCTGGCTTGGCTTCATTGTGTAAATAGCATTCATTCCTAAAAGCTGATCAATTGCAGAACTATCTTTAGCAAGAGTAAATGCAGCCATATAAACGCTTGCATAAGATGCTGAACCATTCCACGTTGGAACATTTCGGTTGGTAGAGCTCCAATATCCGGGGTCAAAGGTGTTAAGCTTGTTGCCGTCCGCATAAGACGCGGGAGCGTACTTTGTTCCGTCGGGCTTTACGATTACGATGTCATCTCTCGGAACAGTGCTGTCGTAAATATAGAGGTATTTTTCAATGCTTGCAAGATAATTATTACCACCCTTTACACGAATCGCGTAAAGACCGTTTGAAAGACCCGTAATTGTCTTGGAATTTGCAGGTACATCAGTCCACTCAACAAATCCTGTTGCAAGAACAGATGAATACTCATAAAGTGCTGTTTCATCAAGTCCTTCGATATCATTGCCGTTTACAACGGGGGCACCTTTAAATTCGTACGCGCCATTAATCGTTATTTCAAAATAATCGGAAGCCGCAGCTCTGTTGCTAGAGGGAACCTCCATAATGTAGTAGGTAGCTGTAGGAAGTGCCCCTATCTCTGAAACACCACTGTATTCGGTGTAAGTGTTTCCGCCATCGGTAGATAGTCTGTACGTATTTTCCAAATTAAGACCTGTAATCTTGTAAAGGTTGTTACTATCAGCTGCTACTGCAGGAGCAAAGGTATTCGCAGTAAGAGCAAATGTCTTAATTCCTGCAAACTGAGGATAGCCCGAAGAGGTGTCTGTCGGAATATCCTGAGGAACGTTATAAAAGTGGATATACTTAATTGCAGTAACGTATCCGTCAAGCTCTGATGATGCATTGATTACCACATTTTTCTGCGCATTGGTTGAATCCCACGTAAACTCATAGGTTGCAGGATTCGACATGTCACCATTTGTAAACACCTGAATAGCAAAGGTTGCTTTTCCACTTGACAAAGGAACAGTGTTTTTATCCCATGGGTATTTATTAATATAAGTCCACGCATCAAATGCAACTTCATCAACGTCAAACATCTCATCGGGAGTGAAAGCATAAATATATGTAGGCGCAGTGTGCCTATATACCTCTGCTGATATGTCACCGGGTACCTTGTTGTTAGCGTCGGAATAAGTCGCCGAAAGTGCGCAAGGCGAGAAGCTTGTTGCGAGATATCTGTAAAGTTTAGGGGTAACGCTTGAGTCCGCCACAGTATTTGCATAAGGGGTTGCGTTACCTGCTACCCATATACCTGACACGGGAACGTTGGCATATGCATACTTTCCGCCATCGGCAGCGGTAATCCATTTCCAATAATTGTCATAAGAACCATTTACAGTTTTGGGGACAACTACAATAGCAGGAGCGCTGTTGCTCTTTCCTTCTTCAACTGCGATTACTTCATAAACACCGCCGGGAACGTTTGTAATCTCTGTATTGCCTGTTACGGTTATAAAGTCCGCTTCTGCTGAGTGTATGGGAGCATACTTATAAGTCTTGGCAGAATCAAGGCCGATAATCTTACCGTTATGTGCAGTGACGGAAGTTCCATCGTAATCATCATTTACGCTTTCGAGACCTGAAGGAATAGCAGCGGTCTCGTTGAGCTTAAAGTACTTTGTGAGAAAATAGTAGGTGAGATGTGAAGTTAATGCCGTATTAAAGGTGCTTGCATCTGATGAGTAAGGCTTGTAAATAATCTTCACAAGAGTCGGGTCTCCATTGAGTGCCGATATCTCTTCCTGGAGATTGTCCTTAATGCCCTTTTTGCTTTCATTTGTACTCGTAGGGGCGTCATACCATACGTAATCCTTTTCAATTGTCTGTCCGTCATCCATAACAAGTGTTACAGAATATGTTGCGCCGTACATTGTAACAAATGATCCGGCATTTGACATATAGCGATCAAACTCTATTTCACCATAATTCTTAATCTTTACCTGACTTGTTTTGGGAATAAAGTAGGTAACACTGATATCTGTGTCAAAGGTGCCTCCGCTTTTAAGCACTTCATCTCTGATACCTGCTGAATTTTCATCGGTTGCAAAATAAACTTTCGCACTGTTTGGATTATTTAATTGCCAACCTCCGTTATCGGGATTTTGAGAATCATAAAGCGGCACAGGTCGAGGGGTATAGTCATACTCAACGCTTGCCACTGCCGTAAGAGTGAGTGCGATGGTGACAAGAAGCGTCACTGCAAGCACTAAAAGTACACGGCATGTAAATGTCTTTAGCATATAATTTCCTCCATTTTCTTTTAGACGGGGATACAACCCCAATTTTATTAATTTCATTCTATACGAAAAAGCTTATAAAGTCAATGAATTTATTACTAAAAACGGCTTTTTGTAGAAAATTACAATGTGCTTTGTACAATTTTCACAAGGCTTTTCGACAAATGGCGCTTTTTTATTCCTTTTTCGCCTTTTTTCGGGTATTGACTTTAATGTTTTTTATGGTAATATTATTATAATAAGGAGAACAAAAATGAAGGACTTAACAAAGGGCAATATATACAAAACCTTTCTGTCTTTTTCCGTTCCAGTAATACTTTCGGGGCTTCTTTCTCAGTCATATAACGTCATAGACACCGCCATTGCGGGACGGTGGCTTGGTGAGACGGGACTTGGCGAGATAGGATGCGCCGCATCCTTCATTACGGTGCTTTCCTCCCTTTTCTGGGGGTTCACTGCGGGAGGCGGAGTGCTTGTCGGAATGGCGTTTGGCAAAAAGAATTTTTTAAAGCTGAAAAATACAGTTTTCACCACGTTTTTTATAGCGCTCGGTATAGCACTTATCGTATGTCCGACAGCGGTCATATTCAAAGAGGAGATATTTGACTTTCTAAATGTGGATTCTTCCTTGAGAAACGGTGGGTACACCTATTTTACGGTATATATATCGGGGCTTTTTTTCATAGTGCTCACGAATTTCGGAGTACATATATTCAATGCGATAGGCGACAGCGCCTTCCCGTTAAAAATGACGGCTGTGTCCGCTGTTTTAAACGTTTGCGGAAATCTTCTGTCGGTGACGGTGTTTAATGCGGGGGTGCTCGGTGTCGCGATCTCCTCGGTAATATCCGCAATGACCGTCGATATCCTTTTCTTAGTAAAGCTATTACTGTTGTTCCGCCGTATGGGAACAGCAAGGGTGCCCTACCGATTCAAGAAGAATGACAGCGTGGCTGTTACAAGGCTGGCACTTCCCGGATGCTGTCAGCAAATGATACTTTACGGTGCCACATTCCTCGTTGCTCCCTTTATAAACGGAGCGGGAATGAGTGCAACAGCGGCATATACCGTCATCGGGCGCATCTTTGAAATAGCCACAAGTCTTTATCAGAATTCCACACGCGCCGTCACAAGCTTTTCTTCTCAGTGCATCGGGTCAAAACAATTCGGCCTGTTAAAACGCGCCGTCAAGGTAGGAATGGTACAGGCGCTTGCATTTCTTGTACCGCTTCTTATCCTGTTCTCGTTGTTTGCACCTCGTATAACGTCTCTCTTTTTCAAGAATACACAGGATGCTCAGGCTATGAAAATTGCGGTGGATTTCGTAAGATTTTGGATGCCGCTTGTTGTTATAAACGTTGTAAACAATCTTTTTCACGCCTTCTGGCGCGGTACGGCAAATATGCGCTATCTCGTGCTCGGAACTTTTGTCGGCGCGCTTTCTCAAGTGATGTTCACCTACACGCTTGCACCGAGATTTGGAATAAACGGTGTATGGACGGCATGGGTCATTTGCTGGAGTGTTGAGGCAATATTCAATTTTATTTTATATAAACTCGGAAAATGGGAAAAGAGGCTCGCGTGAGCCTCTTTTATATATGAGGAGAGGGACTTCGTTCTGAAAGTCCCTCTCCTGTGATTTATTTTGCAAAGAAAGTAAATTCTATATGCTTTTCGCAAAGTCTGTTCTTTTCGCTGATCTCGTGACCGCAGGAATTTGATGCGGTGCCCGAGCACTTATAGTCAATGCGCACAGTTGTGTAGTCGGACTTTTCGATCTCATCCGTATGGTCCGCCGCCATCAGGGTACGTGAATCATAGTGTGAAACGTTCATCTCAAAATCACGGTCCGATGAGAAGCGGAGTGCGTTTTCAACGTCGAGATATTTTATTCCCGTATGGTTTCCGTGCTCCTGAGGATAAACGTAATTTACGTACTCGTTATCGGCACAGCTCTTATAAATCCCCTTCGGTGCATGGAGCTTCATATCACAGAAGTTTTCAAGCGGTCCTCTGCCGAAATACTCAAAGGCATCGGTGTCATAGGGAAGCTTAAACTCAAAGCCGAGTCTCGGGAGCCAAACGCTTGTCTTGCTAACATCGCCCGTCAAACTGAATTTAACGCTGCCGTCGGCGAAGAAGCTCATTTCAAGTCGATACTTGAAGAAGGGTATCTTTGTAACGCTTGCAAGAAGTCCGTCAACGGTTACGGTATTAGCCTCGGCAGTACATGAAAGACACTTATTCAAAAGTGTGTCAAAGCCCGCACAGGAGCGATTCTTTGAAAGGTTGTACCATTGAGACTTGATGAAACGCTCATTGTCAAGAGGCGCACGCATTACCGTGATGTCAAGCGGCTTTTCAAGAAGCTCGCGTCCGTTCTTCAAAATACTTACAAGCTTTCCGTAGTGCTTGGATACCGTATAGACAGTGCCGCCCGCGATTGCGATAAAATCTGTTTCGGTCTCTGTGAGGTCAGCGGGTGTGTTGCATCTGTCCTCGGGGATAATTTCAGCATTCATATCAAGCTGAATGTTCGCTACATCATAGCCGGTACTGTCAAATAGGGTGATATTCACAAACGCACCTAGACGGCAGCTTGACACGGTGTCCACCTTGAAGGAGGTGCTGTTTTTAGGCTCAACGTCAAGGGTGAGAGTGTTCTTTTCTATCACTTCACCGTCAACTATACATTCATATGAGAGCGTATATTCCGAGAGGTTTGTAAAATCATAAAGGTTTGTAACGGTCACGGTGTCCCCGTCAAGCTCTGCCGCAATATACTGATATACAGCCTTTGCGTTGTAGCTTCCCGCCTTAAAGCTTCTGTCTGCGAAAACAAGTCCGTCGGCACAGAAGTTGTCGTCATTGATAAAGTCTCCAAAGTCACCACCGTAGCACTGAACGCCGTCCTCGTCGATGACAGTGTGATCTGCCCATTCCCAAATACAGCCGCCCATGAGCTTTGGGTACTTGTAGATATATTTCCAATAATCGTCTATCTCACCGGGGCCGTTGCCCATAGCGTGTGCATACTCGCAAAGGTAGAAGGGCAAGGTCTTTGTTTCGTCCTCGGCATACTTTCGAAGCTCCTCGGGATGAGAGTACATTCTCGAATGAATATGGGGTATTTTATAAAAATCCTCCCAGTTATACTTATCCGAAAGGTAGTTCTCCTGCTCTATTCGCGCCGAAAGACGGGATACGTCCTCGCAGTGTACAAAGCGCTTCGGGTCGCGCGCTCTGATATACTCTATCATCTCGCGATGTGCTGTACAAAAGCCCGATTCGTTACCCGTGGACCAAGAGTAGATACAGGTAGCGTTCTTATCGCGCTCAAGGGTGCGCTCCATTCTTTCAAGAAAGCTTTCGCGCCATTCGGGAAGGTTGCCTATCCACTCGTCTTCCCTCTCAAGCATATCGTAGCCTGTTGCGAAGGTATGGCGTGTCACAAATCCGTGAGTCTCGATATCTGTTTCAAGCATAACGTAAAATCCGAGCTCATCGCAAAGCTCAAGAAATACGGGGCTTGGGGGATAGTGGGAGGTGCGAATAGCGTTGATATTGAGCTTTTTCATAAGAAGGAGGTCACGTTTCAGCTCTGCCTCGGTCATGCACCAGCCGTTTGTCGGGTGCGTATCGTGGTGATTGACGCCCTTTATCTTAACGGGTACTCCGTTTACGCAGAACGCCGATTCGGAATTAATAGTAAAATCAACAAAGCCGCGCTTCTTACGAATGATCTCTCCACGGCACTCGATAACCACCTCGTAAAGGTAGGGCTTTTCCGCGTTCCAATATACGGGAGAGTCTACCTTGAACACCGCTTCTCGGGTATTATCGCAGGATGCTATGACCGCGCCCTTGTCAAGAAGAGATATCTTAGTGGGAATATCGGTGGTGACAGTCATGACGTTTTTGTCGGTCGAGATCTCAAAGTCGCGGAGGCATGCCTCGGGACGGGCAAGAATATATACCGGGCGGAAAATACCGTTGTGGCGGAACTGATCCTGATCCTCAAGATAAGAGCCTGAGCACCATTTTCGCACCTTTACAACAAGAGTATTGTTCCCCTCCTTTATAAACGGAGTTATGAAAAACTCCGCCTGAAGATGAGAGCCCTGAGTATAGCCGACACGGCTGTCGTTGATAAACACCTCGGCATTTGAGGAAACGCCCTCAAACACGAGATAATACATTTTGGTCATATCCGACACAGCAAAGCTTGTGCGATACACGCCCATCGGGTTATCGTCGGGCAGGTAGGGCGGTGTTACGGGGTAGGGATAACGCACGTTTGTATAGTTCGGGTCATCGTAGCCGTAGTTCTGCCAGCAGGAGGGTACGGGAATATTGTCCCACGCGCCGTCAAGACACTCGTCAACGTCCCTTTCAAAATACTTAAAGTCCCAAACGTCGGGAAGGGTACGCAGAGCCCCCTCGGGAATATAGTAGGAGCGCTGAGGTAGTCTGTTCTCCGAAATGTTATTAAGGTCCTCGTAAAATCTTAACATAATATTTTGCAAACCTCTTTTCAAATCAAAATTTCTGTGCTATCCTTATAATACAGCATTTTTCCAAATTAGTAAATAAAAAAATATTGCAAAATATATGAATATCTTGCAAAGCAGGTGCTTTATGAGTGTAATTACAATAAATCTTTCGCCATCCGATTTGCCCGTTCGTTTCTTTACGGCAAGTGCGCATTATCCTCAGCAAGATATGGAGCGCTCATCGGAGGAAATGAGCTTTTGTCAGATACTTTTCGTAAAAGAGGGATCGGGGCAGCTTTTCTGCTGTGATAAAGAATTTACGTTGAAAAAGGGGTCTGCGTTTTTTCTTGCGGAGGGGACTGCCTACAAGCATGCGGGAAAGGATATGGTCACAGCGTTTCTTTCTCTTAAGGGAGAGGGCATGAAGAACGTTGCCGAGCGATATACCGAAAACGGAATATTTTTCGTAGAGACCCCCAACCTTAACGTTTGGGTGAGCCGAATCGCCGACTATATAAACACCTATACGGGGGGCGCGAGTGAGGAAAAGCTATCAGCTCTTGCATACTCCTTCTACCTTGATTTCTTTGAAGAAGGAACCCGCAAAAAAACTACCCCTCTCGACCTTGCCCTCTCCTTCATGGAAAAGCATTTCAGTGAGAAGATTTTTCTTGAGGACATTGCGCAATTTTCGGGGATATCGGTTTCGGGACTGTGCCACAAATTCAAAAAGACTTTCGGGAAGACGGTCGTCGGGCATCTTACTTCATTGCGGCTTGAATGGGCAAGGGGATATATTGAGGCGAATCCCGCCTGTCTTACAAAGGAGGTGGCTCGACTTTCCGGCTTTGATGACACGAGCTATTTCTGTCTCGCCTTCAAAAAGAAGTACGGATGCACTCCGGGAAAAGTTGAGAATTAAAAAGTGGCTAAAGCCGCATCAACCTTAACCTATTATATCCGCTCATGCAAAGTAAAACGGCGAGCTTATTTAATAGAGTTTATTTAGTAAAAAAAGGAAAGCTCAAAAATTTGAGTTTTCCTTTTAAAAATACTGTTTTTTACTATAAATTCAAAAAAGCTTATCATCCAAATCTCTTTTATTACATAGGAATTTACTTGCAGTGCAAAAGTCTGCCAGACGGCTGTGAGTGTTGGCAAAGGCGGCTTTTCCATCAAAAAACTTGCCGCAAAGACCGATTGTTTATTTCACAAAATCCGCAAGGTCCTCCTCTGTAAGTCCGAGGAGCTTTGAAACCATTTCGGCAGTCTCCACGTGCTTCATCTGTCCTGCCTCGCTATGGGCATCGCTTCCGAAGGAAAACTTACATCCGCACTCCTTGGCGAGAGTGAGCATTCTCACAAAATTTTCAGGATTTTCAAGTTTTTGGAAAACGCCCTTCATAGAGCCTGTATTTATCTCAAAGGCTATATTCTTTTCCGCCATAAGCTCAAAGCATCTTTTAAACATATCGTCATCTGTTTTGGAAAGAATAATATCCTTGTCGGCAAGGCTTGTCTGCACCGCATCAAATGGATGTGCGATAGACTTGACATAGCGTGACACGGGACAGGTTGCAATCTCCTCGATCGCCCTCAGCATATAGTCACGGTGCGCTTCAAACGGCTCATAGTATTTCACGTCCATCACCATATGAGTATGAGAATTCGGAACTATGATAAAGTCAAGCTGCTCTGCAACCTCCTCTGTTACGGCAACACCGTGATTCACGGGATCGTACTCACCCTCTGCTCCGAAAAGCACGCGCACGTCACCCGTATCGGTTGCATCTATCTCCTTTTTCAGCTTTGAGATGTGCTCAAAGTTTTGTGTCTTATAGTAGTGAGGAACTCCGCCGACGTTTTTGCTGTTTATATAAAGTGAATCAAATCCGACTCCCGCATCCCAAAAATGGTCCGCAAAGCCAAGAGTCTTGAGCCCGAGCTCCTTTGCGTTTTTAAGATATCCCTGAAGCGTGCCTCCCTTTCCCGGGCCGCCCGAACAAATGGAAAGCTCCGTGTGTATATGGAAATCGTGCGTTATTCTCATAATACTTCTCCTTATCGTTTTTAAAATTATAACTCTTTAAAAACACTTTGTCAAGCATTTAAGCCGAATGGAGTTTAAACATTACGAAATCCCCGCCCTATAATTTCCGAGCTTGTAGTGATTATCATAAAAGCACGGGGGTCGAGCTCTCTTATCTTTGCGCGCAGCCTTATTGCCTCTATTCTTCGGCAGACGGTATGTATCATAAAGCGGGCTTCTCCCGTATATTCACCGACGGCATCCGACACGGTTACTCCGTGGTGCAGTTCCTTTATGATATAGCTTGATATCTTCTCGCGTTCGTTAGTTATTACCACGAAATATTTGCAGGTGTTGAGGTTTTCGATAACCGCGTCCACGATAAACGCCTTTGAAAAAAGCCCGAGCACGGAAAAAAGACCTGTTGTCACTCCGAACACCGCAAAGCTTGATGCCGCAACGATAAAATCTGTCACAAGAAGCGCACGTCCGACGTCAAGCGGGGTGTATTTTTTAAGTATCAAAGCAACGATATCCGTACCTCCTGCAGAGCCGTTCATATTGAATATCACTGCCGAGCCGACGGACGTTAAGAGCATTGCCCACACAAGCTCCAAAAGAGGCTCGTCTGATAAAGGTGAGCTGAGGGGCACCGCCCTCTCGAAAACGATTGTCATACCGGAATAGAGAAGACTGCAATACACGGTCTTGATACCCGTTGACCTTCCGAGAAACACAAAACCGATAACAAGCAGCAGAATATTGAGTCCCCATATAAGGACGCCTGCCGAAATTCCCGTAACGCTTGCAAGAAGAGTGCCGATACCCGACACACCTCCCGTGGCAAATCCGTTTTGTATTTTGAAGAAATATACACCTGCGGCAAGCACGATGCTGCCGAGAGTCATGAGCACCCATTCTTTAAGTTTTTTCATAAAAAAAGCCCCCTCAAAACAACTTTGCAAGGGGATTATAAACCATAAAAAAATCTTTGTCAAGTGTTTTGCGAAAAACGCTGAAAAGTACTGTAAAATAGGCATAAAACCCGTATTCTTGTATACAAAAATACAGGTATTCAAGGCGGCGAAAAAGCCCGTTTCAGGGTGCAAAAAAGGGAGCCTGTTAAGGCTCCCTCAGTGAGTATTTCAGTCGATCCAATAGAAGTGTTCAAGCAGCTCAGATGCATCTCCCTTGACCTTAGAGCAGGTTACTCCGAGCATATATCCGTCATCGGTGAACGCCGAGAAGTTGACCTGAGACTGAGTTATTCCGCTACCGCTTAACGAGGTTTTAAGTCCGTCAAGCTCTCTTCCGTCAACAGTAATCTTGGCATACTCAACCTCAACTGTGGTATATCCAAGATCCTCCATCTGTGATTTAATCAACGGGAGCTGATTTTTGAGTAGTTCTTCTACAGTATAGTTACCCGTGATTGCGGGCGAAAGCTTTTCAAAAATAACTAAAACTGTATCCCCGTTTTCAGAACTCTTGGCCATCATATCGTAAATGATAGTTGCGTTCTCAAGCTGCTTGGCAATGTTTTTGTCAACTCGGTCAGCAATGATGCCGCTGAGAGAATTAAGCTCATCTTCATCTGAAAAGCTCCAATTTTCGGGAAGATTAAAGCCAAGTCCGATATAAGAGCTTTCATAAACATTTTCATCGGTCTTTCCAAAGGTGAAGGTTTTACCTTTGCCAAACAGGCCGCCATCCTTATTATCATCGTCACCGCATGCAACGATACAGAGTGCAAGAGCAAGGACAACTAAAAGAGTTAAAATTTTTTTCATAGCTATCTCCTTAAAATATTTTGTTCAGTTTTCGAACGATTTTAGTCTATCACACAAATAAATAAAAGTCAATCATAAAAAATAAAGATACACAAAAAGCGGCATCGTACCGATACACACGAGAGTAGTTATAATATTTATTGCCACCGAATAATCGGGCTCGGTGTTATGGAGCTTTGCAAGCTGCATAACTGTTGCCGCAGAAGGAGTGATGCTTGCAAGATAAGATACAAGAAGCACACCTTCGGCATTAGGTAAGGATGAGAAGCTACCCACAAGCTTTACCGCCGCAAGAGTTATGAGAGGAAAGATGAGCATTCTGAGAGCAAGCACAAGATAAAGTCTCTTTTTGATGAGCATCTTTTTGTAGTCCACCTCTGCCGCCATCATGCCCGCAATTATCATACCGATATTTCCGAGCATTCCGCCAAAGGAGGAGGTTATATCTCCGACAAATGCAGGAAGCTCAAAACGGCAAAGCATCATGACCGCTCCCACGGCAATGGTGATAAGATTTACGTTAAGAAGTATTTTTTTAAAATTTAACCCGCCCGCAAAGAGCTTGATTCCGTGAGTCCAAAGAAGAAGGAGCTGTACCGAGATAAACGCACAGGTATACACCACCCACTCATTCCCCAAAACGTAGGAAACGATGGGGATTATAAGATTTGCGGCATTCGGATATATGACAGACGCCCTCTCAACACCACTCGCACGTCCAAGCTTCTTGAAAATAAAATCAAGTATAAGAAATACCAAATGAATAACAAAAGCCGAAACGAATGCAAGTGCTATACCGCCCGATAATGCGGGGGTAAGCTTTACGTTGAAGGCGTTTATAATGGCGGCGGGCATCAAAAGATACAAGGATATCTTTGACAGGATCCCCGAGTCCTCGCTTTTGAGTATCTTTGCCTTAACAAGCACAAAGCCGAGCACCATGGCAACAAAAAGCTGAAGAATCTTAATCAGTAATGCAAGAACCATTTCAATCCTCTACAATATTTTCTAAAATATATTCTATAACGTGCTCATCGTTTGAGCAGACGATTTTATCCGCCCTCGCACGCACGTTTTCGGTCGCGTTTGACACGGCAAGTCCGAGTCCCGACATCTCTATCATGCTAAGGTCATTATCGCTGTCGCCAACGGCAATGCTGTCCGCGATATCGATTCCCGCCGCGTTGCAAAGGGCTTTAAGTGCATTGCCCTTGCCCGCCTCCTTATTGAATATTTCAATATTCGCATAATGCGCAAACGCCCAGCCAAGCCCGAGTGCGTCAAGCCTTTCGGCACACGCCCTTTGCTCGTCAAGGTTATGGAAGAAGGCTGAAAAGACCTCTATATCGTCAAAGCTCTCGAGCGCCGTGTCAAGGCTGTCAAGATACACGGCAAAATCCTTAATGACTCCCGCGTGCTCATGGCACACGTTATAATACTCAAAATGAGCCTCAGTCTGAAAATGCGAATCGGCAAAGCACTCGCCACCGTGGCGGAAAACTATGTGGGTGTCATACTCCTTGAGTATTTCGTACACCTTACAGGACACAGGTCTTTTGATACAGGAGAGAATACTCTTTTTTGTCACGGAATCAAAAACCGCCGCGCCGTTTGAATGAATAAAATATCTGATTCCCTCTAAGTCCTTAAGCACCTTTGGCATCTCGGACATGGTGCGTCCCGATGCGGGAACAAAGAAAACTCCCCTCTTATAAAGCTCCTTTACAGCACGGATATTTCTGTCGGATATCTTCCCTTTACTGTCAAGCAAGGTGCGGTCAAGATCACAGGCGATAATTTTAAAGCTCATTTCTGACTCCTTTCTTTTTACCGTATGATTATAACACATCCTCCCCGTTTTATCAAGCAAAAAAGTCACGGCAAAAGCCGTGACCTTTAATGTTATTTGAATTCGGTCGTCCAATCCTCGTCCCAAGGATATCTCATGCGAAGAACCTCGCCGCCACGCTTTGCACTTTCCTCGGCATATATTCCGGGAAGTGTCATTTCAAGCCCCTGTTTGAGAGGGATAGCCGCAACTCCGTTACGAAGTCCCTTGAAAAAACAGTCGAGCATAGCATAGTCCATGCCGTCGTGACCTACCGCCTTGGGATTGCCTGCATACGCAGGAGGCATATTCTCGCCGCCTATCTCCTTCATGCCGGTTTCAAGCTCTCTCATGGAGTTGTAACGGATGACCTGCTTGCCCATGCGCTCCATTCTTTCGATATAGCCCTCTGTACCGAATACTCGGTAGTTGTGGTGCTGAACCTCTGCACGGCAACGTCCGTTTCTCATAAGACGTACAACAATGCCCGAATCGGTCTGGAATTGAGCGCACATCATATCATCCTTCTTGATCTCAGCGGGCTCGTCTGAGTGATAGCCCGTGCCGAAGCAAGTGCACTTACGAAGAGGCTCGTCAAGAATAGTGAGAAGTGGTCCGAGAGAGTGTGTACAGTAACGGATAGGAATAAGAAGCTTACGCCAGTTTCCGTTTTCGTTAAGGACTCTTCTCGTTATGCTTCCCGGTAGGCTCCAGTGAATATATTCAGCCTCCATGCAATAGGGATTGCCCAGCAGTCCCTTCTTGTAAAAATCCTGAAGTAAGAAGGTGAATTTTCGATAGTTGGGATTTGCACCCGTTGAAATGATAGCATCAGACTTCAAGGATGCTTTCCAAAGGTCCTCTGCCTCCTGAAGGTTTGCAACGTTGGGGATATCGGAAAGAACGTTTATATTCTTTTCAAGCGCCTTAATGCAAAATTCGGCATGGATATCCGCGCCCGTCTCAACGATTACAACGTCAAGCCCCGCCTTTTCAAGCATTTCGTCATAGCTCTCATAGAAAGTGGTTTTAGGGAACATATCTGCAATAGGAGCTTTTGAAAGCCACTGGGTTTCATAAAAGTTTCTAGGGAGAATGTCACAAGCCGCTGTAATCTCAACACCGTCAATCTCTGCCGCAATCTTCAAAAGCTCACGACCGCGATGTCCAAGCCCTACAACGCCAACACGAATTTTTTCCATATTATTTTCCGCCTTTAAAGTTTATTTGATTTCAGTTGTCCAATCCTCGTCCCAAGGATATCTCATGCGAATAACCTCTCCGCCTCTCTTTGCACTTTCCTCGGCATAAATACCGGGAAGCGTCATTTCAAGCCCCTGCTTGAGAGAAATGGGAGCGCCCGTGCCGTTTATGATTGCCTTATAGAAATAGTCAAGCATTGCATAATCCATACCGCCGTGTCCTACCGCCTTGGGATTGCCTGCGTATGCGGGGGGCATATATTCTCCGCCGATTTCCTTCATGCCTGTTTCAAGAGATCTCATGGAGTTATATCGGATAACCGCCTTACCCATACGCTCCATTCTTTCCATATATCCCTCTGTACCGAAGACTCTGTAGTTATGATGCTGAACCTGAGCGCGACAGCGTCCGTTACGCATGAGACGTACAAC
This sequence comes from Eubacteriales bacterium, assembly GCA_045660745.1. GTDB lineage: Bacteria > Bacillota > Clostridia > Oscillospirales > SIG627 > RGIG6353. Next base: position 69,302 of record JAZREJ010000042.1, on the reverse strand, counting down.
AACGCCCGAATCGGTCTGGAACTGTGCGCACATCATGTCATCCTTCTTAATTTCAGCAGGCTCATCCGAGTGATAGCCCGTACCAAAGCAGCTGCACTTTCTGAGGGGCTCGTCAAGAATCGAAAGAAGCGGGCCGAGAGAGTGAGTGCAATAACGGATGGGAATAAGAAGCTTGCGCCAGTCACCGTTTACGTTGAGTTCACGTCTCTCAACGCTTCCGGGAAGACTCCAGTGAATATACTCAGCCTCCATGCAATAGGGGTTGCCGAGGAGTCCCTTCTTGTAAAAATCGTTCAAAAGGAAGGTGAATTTCTGATAGTTGGGGTTTGCGCCCGTTGAAATTATAACGTCTTTGTTCTGCGAAGCCTTCCAAAGCGCCTCCGCTTCCTTAAGGCTTGCAACATTGGGGATGTCCGAAAGAACGTTTATATTCTTTTCAAGAGCCTTAATGCAAAATTCCGCATGGATATCAGCACCGGTTTCAACGATTACAACGTCAAGCCCTGCATTGTCGAGCATTTCGTCATAGCTCTCGTAGAAGGTGGTAGCGGGGAACATCTCAGCAAGAGGAGCGTCTGAAAGCCACTGTTTTTCATACCAGTTTCTTGGAAGTATATCACAGGAAGCCACAATCTGAACTGTTTCAAACTCTGCAGAAAGCTTCAAAAGCTCACGACCGCGGTGTCCTAGTCCTACAACGCCAACACGAATTTTTTCCATAATAAAACTCCTTTATAGAACAAAAATTTTACGATATTTTAAAAAGCACCACCGATACGGTACCGATAACGGCAGCGGCTATCTGCCTTTTTGAGAATTTTTCTTTATAGATAAACGATGAAATCAGAAAGCTTAAAATAAGAGATGATGCCGAACTTATAGGAGATGCTAAAGACAGCGGAACGAAAGAATAAATAACAAGGTTCAAAAAGTTCTGGCCACCGTTTAAAAGACCTGCTGTGGCTCCGAAAAAAATCCCCTTTTTAAATATTACGGTTATTTTGTCTCTCTCTTTGAAAAAGCTCACGACAAACAAAAATAAGCAAGCTCCAACCAGCGTGATTATCATATATTCGTTATCGCATTTGCCGTCGAAGCGAATCTGTTGCTCGCGTTTGAGTATTCCGATGGGAGAGTTCGACACTACTACCATAAGTGACCAGAACAGCCATTTTATGCTAAATGTACCGTCCCCTTTTTTGTAGTTCATCAAAAATATCGAAAGAAATACAAGTCCTATTGCAGGATAAGTAAATCTGCCGACAGGCTCATCAAACACCATAATTCCGTAAGCAATGGTCACAACTCCGGTAAGTGACGAAATGAGCTTTGTGTTTGCAAGTGAGCCAAGTCTGAGTGACATATACATTGCATAAAACCCCGTGGCATAGCAAACACAGTTGACAAGTCCGAAATTAAAAAGCTTCTGCGGGAAATAGAATCCGCCTTTATCCGTCACCACAAAAAATATTAGTGCAAAAAAGCAGATAACTCCGCTGAAAAACATTCCGCCCGAACCGTGACGTCTTGCATATTCTTTTATTGCAACACTCTCGCACTGACTCAATACAACCGACAGTAAGATGAGTAATATATACATAAAATTTCCCCTATCTAATAACCAATTTTATCACAAGACATTTGATATTTAAATGGAAAAATCCCATTTTATGCAGTAAAAATCCCCTTTTTTCTTGATTTTTAAAAAATAATATGTTATCATCATTCAAAAGGGAGATGATAGTCTTGGAAGATATATGCAATTTTTTGCCCGAGAAAAAATCATCGGGAAGTATAGACTTTTACCATTTTGTTTACGAGACAAACTTCAAAAAACTGCCGCAGCCGTTTTTCTACACAAAATACCGCGTTTTTCTCGTGTTCAAGGGAGAGGGAGAAATTATAATTGATGACCGCAGATACCGACTTATTCCCGGTACCCTGTTTTTCATTTATCCGAGAATAACCTTCCGTTTGAACGGCACACAGAATTTTACGTATCTTTATATAAGCTTCAACGGAGAAGAGGTTGCGCCTCTTTTTGAACGTTTCGGGATTACTCACAAAAACTTTATTTTCAATGGCCTTTCAAATCTCTGCGATTTCTGGATGTCCTCAATCAGGCGCATTAATCCCACAAATGCAAACGCCTTGACCGAAAGCGTTCTTCTCTATTCTCTTTCGTTTGTACCCTCATCGAACGAGCATCAGGAAGACGAGGGGCGTTTTGACAGCATATTAAAGTATATTGCTGACAATTTCAGCGACCACACCCTTTCTGTTAAAAAGGTTGCGGATATTTATTTCTATAGCGAGAAATATCTGTCATCTCTGTTTAAGAAGAACATGGGAAAGAAATTCACAGAGCACTTAAATGACTTAAGGATAGCGCACGCTGTAGCCATTATGGGTCCAAACAGCGAAGCGATATCCGACATTGCCGCAAAGTGCGGTTTTTCCGATCCCTTGTATTTTTCAAAGGTATTTAAAAAAACAGTAGGGATTTCTCCCAGCGCATACATAAAGGCGAAGCTTTTTTAAGCCTCGCCTTTTTGTTTTTCTCACATAAGATGTTCGCTCTCAAACAGGTCAATAACAGCCTTTGCCATTGACATAAAACCAAAGTCAGTAGGGTGACATCCATCAACCGTTCCTTCGTTTTGACAAAGAGCACAAAGCTCACGGTTTGAAATAAAATAAACGTTTTTATCTCCACGATCAAGAGCGTTCTGATAGGTCTGTCTAAGTATTCTGTTTCGCATCTGCTCGTCGCGGTTTAAATAGAACTTCGGGCGTTGCATGATAACTATGGGAAGCTCGGGATGCTTCTCGCGGATGGCAAGAAACATCTTTTCATGAGTTGCTTCAAGATCCATCGGGGTGTTTGCGTTATGGTCGTAATCGTACACGAAGATGGACATATCAAGCCCATTTATATAGTTATACATAGGCTCCTCTGCCCTCGCATTACCCGAAAAACCGAGGTTTATATAATCGCAGTTGAAATGGCGAGAAACGATTGCCTGATAGCTCATACCGGGACGGGATGCACAGCCGCCCTGAGTGATGGACGAGCCGTAATAAACAATGGGCTTGTCGTTAACGTAAGGTGTGGGAGCTTCCACGCACGCCTTCTCGTCAAGCCCTATAAACACTTCGCGTACACCGCTGTATAGAGGAAAGTTTATGCATATTTCCCGCATTTTTCTGTCGTGATTGAAATCAAAGATTCCCTCAAGCCTGTCAACAACGTCATATGTTGGCGCAAAGCCTTTAGTGAAAACGCCATCAACGTACATATCAAAGCCTGCTGCGCCCGTGAGGGGGAAGTGGCACATTCTTCCGATGTTGTCAACGTGCGCACAAATGGCAACGTAGGGGCTGTCGGTTTTAAAACAGACTCTTCCGCCCGCATTATTGGTGTGAAGATACGCAACTCCCGTAGATACCGAATCCGCAACCTCCTTGGGCATGCGGCGAAGTCTTCCGTTTTCTCGGAATACACCGGAAAGTCTGAACGGCTTCTCCTCAGCCGAATAAAAAACACATCCCTCACGCTCTATATTTCCGCCTACAGCGAAATTTTTGTCTATTTTGGTAATATCTGCCATTTCATATTCCTCCATTATTTTACTGGTTTGATTGTACACGCCTTAAATGTTTTTGTCAATAGTTGGACATATATTGACATAGATTTTTTTATGTGTTAAAATAGCCAAAAACACGGAGGTATACCATGCTTACACGCCAAATGATAGAACATGTCGGCTTCGATTCTGCCGACACCGAAACAATACTTCAAAAGCACTCACTTTATTACGAGCGTCTCAAGCCCTTTGTTGACGATTACATACCGCAGCTCGCTCTTGAGCCTTACGTTCCATACACAGTTGAATCGGGTAAGGTTGCAAACAAAGCAGCTGCCTCCTTTGCTGACGGATGTATCAGCGCTATTCCCGAAGAAAACGAATACTTTGCAAGGCTTCTCGGATGGCTTGAGCTTCTTCCCTTTTTGAAGAAAAAATACGAAGAGCTTGGTATAAGAGATGATATTTTCACATACACCGTCAATGACATTTACTGCAAAGTAAAGGAATGTCGCAAGGTACACGGGGTACTCGGCGTTTTTGTAAATTGGTTCTTCCTCTTTTTTGACATCAAGCTTTTCGGATTTGGAAGACTTCAGCTCGAATGCAAGGAATACGGAATTCAGGATTACGCCTTCGGGAATCATACGATAAAAAAAGGAGATATGGTCTTCAACTGCCATATCCCCACAAGCGGACCCGTGACACTTTCGTCTTGTCTTGAATCCTTCGACCGAGCCTATCATTTCTTCAAACCGCTCTTTTCAGGTACCGTAATGCCCATCGTCTGCACGTCATGGCTCCTGTATCCCCCTTATATTGATAAGGTATTCCCCGACGGGTCAAACACTAAAAATTTCGCACTTCTTTTCGACCCCGTCACAACAACCGAAACCGAAAGCTTCAGCGATGTCTGGAGAGTCTTCAACATTGAGTATAAAGACATTACGGATATCGCCTCCCTCCCCTGTGAAACATCAATGCAGAAGGCTTTTGTTAATTACATGAGCTCCCCCGATGCCACCTACGGCTACGGACACGGAGTTATTCTTTGGGACGGAGAAAACAAAAAAATAATAAACAGATAAAAGGAAGGTCGGCATCAGCCGACCTTCTTTTTATCCTTCATTTGTACGAATATTCCGACAACTATGATGATAAGCCCCGCAAAAGACCACGGATTAAAATCCTCCTTGAGTATAACTGTGGTCCACACAAGTGAGATAAACGGAGTGATGTAGGCAAGGTTTGAAATCTTTGCCGTATCTCCGCCACTCAAAGCCATAGCCCACGATGTGTAGGCGATAGCGGTAGTGAATATTCCGTTCCAAAGCATACCTGCAGTTTCACCGAGAGTCATTGTGAAGGTATCCTTTGCAGCAATTATCCAAACAAGTGACACCGCAAAGGTAAAGAAATAATAGAACATCATTGCAATACCCTTATCATAGCCCTTTTTCTTGTCAAGCACCGAGAAAAGTCCGTAGGAAACAGCCGCAACAACGCAGTACACCGCTCCCATAAGTGTCTCATGTCCTATAGAGAGCAGATTGCCATTTGCGGTAACCATTACAACTCCCGCGAAGGATAGAACAATAGCGATGATTTTTCGGGGTGTGAGCTTTTCCTTGAGTATAATACAAGCAAAAGCAACGGTCATTATCGGCCAGAGATAATTAATGATAAACGCTTGGGAGGCATCCATTTTATCGATGCCGATATACAGACACAAATGATAGAGAAAAATACCTACCATTCCGAGTGTAAATAACCATATGTAATCGGAGAGCTTATACTCACGAAGATTTTTAAGATTACCTTTTATAAGATTCGCAAAAAACAAAAATACAGAGGCAAACAGACTGCTCACCATCATTATCTGCATACTGTTAAGACTTCCGAGAAGAAGCTTTGCGGCGGTTGCGGTGGTTGACCACAGAAGTATGGAAACACCTGCGTATAAGTACTCTTTCTTCATTTCGAATCCTCTCCAAATTTACTCATACTTTTCAAGTTCCTTTTCCATTGCCTTGTTTTCTTCAATTTTTGTCTTAACCTGCTCCTTGAGATTTACAAGGAAGGTTCTCCATCTCTCACAGTTAACAAATGGATTTCCGCCCTCTGCAAGCTGCTTTTCGCGGTTTGCGATAACGTTGTTATTACCGGGGTGGTTACCGAGCACAAGGTCTACCCTCTCGTCAATTACTCGGTCAATTGACTCAAGCATCATTTCGGGAAGATTATCGGGAAATTCATTGTAGCAGATATGGGGAAGAGTAATTGCTCCGAGACCCGCTCCTCCGAAGGTTGCGGCAACGCATTCCTTTCCGTCAACAGTGGTATTGAAGATATAAGTCATAACGCCGATAGTGTGTCCGGGAGTGAGGATACAGCGCATCTTCAAGCTTCCAAGCTCAAATACCTCTCCGTCCTCAAGACCTCTGTCAAATTCGGGAATTCCGGCATAAGGGTGACAGGTAGAATTTATGTGCGCCCTGTGAGGATAATCACGAAGGGACTCAAGGTCAACACGGCTTATAGCAAGGCGAGTGCCGTACATTCTCTTGAATTCGCTTGAAGCACCGAAGTGGTCGGAGTGACCGTGAGAGTGGATTATCCACTTGACGTTTTTCGGGTCAAAGCCCGCACGCCAGATACTGTCAACAAGCAAATGCTCACATCCGAGATATCCCGAATCAATAAGCACAAGCCCGTCGCCCGTGTCGATAAGGTGAACACAGACAAGTCTGTCTCCGACGTACCAAATATTATCGCTCATTTTAAAGGGGGCAATTCGACCTGTCGAGGGGTGCTTGAAAAAATTTTCGTGTCCCCTGTGATATGCGTCAAAATACTCCGCATATTTAAAATGCAAAAATTCTTCGCGTGTCATGTGCAACTCTCTCCTTAAAACTTAACTGTCATGCCGGAGGGTACGCAGTACTGCTTGTCATCGCGGATAAGATACACGTCTATAAGAGTGGGGTTGTATGCCATTTCTCCGTCGGCACTGTAAACAAGGCTCTCATAAGCCTTGGTATAAGCGCAAATATCCATATTCGTTGCATACCAGATATCATCCTTAGAGGAAATCTTATCGCAAATTTCGTCAAGTCTATCCCAGTTATCATTCATATTAAACTCATAGCTGTGACCCCAAAGGTAGAAAAGCCTCGGATAACGCTGAGTAACGTAAAGAGAATTAACGTTCATTGAAACAAACTCATCCAGCCACGCGAAAAGCTGAGGATTCTGATGATGGGACGTAGGCATCCAACGGTGCCAGTCATCGGGAATTCTGAAGGAATTGTTGTCTCCCGCAAGAGTTCGCGAATACTGAATGTCAAGCTCTTCAAGATACTGCTTAAGCTTTTCGTAGCTTGCACCGTTATGGAAACGGGTCATGCCGAAATCGGGATATGCCATACCGCGTATTATCGCCCCAAATCTCTTTTCAAGCTCAAGACGGCAGTCAAGCACCTCACGTATGCCCTCAATAGGACGAAGGCCGCCTGATGCGCGGTGCATAGCACCGTGAACTGCAATTTCGTGTCCTTTGTCAATAATATGTGACTTGATATCCTCATCGCTGAGGATGGCAGAATGTGCTTTTGTACAAAGATTGAAGGTTCCGAGAAGACCCGCCTCGCTTATTCTGTCGGCAAAGCGCAAATCGAACGCACATCCGTCGTCGTAGCTCATGGTAAATGCCTTTGCAAGACCTCCGGGGAATCTCATAAACTGGTATCTCATAGTAAGTGCTCCTTTCTCACATCTCGTCGGCAAGTGTTTTTCTCTTTTTCCACACACCCGACAAAAAATATATCAAACTCGGTATAGCATAGCCGTAAGGGGCAAGGCCATAACCGAGAACGAATCCGAAAAATCCCCAACCAAAAACTATTCCGAATAGATAGCTGAGCCCTATTCGAAGGACTACTCCGTCAAGCATAGCAAGTACCATGCAAAGCTTTGCGTGTCCTATGCCCTGGATAAACGCTCCGCTTCCGCGCATTACCGCAAATGCGGGGAACATCCAAAGAATTGCCTTTATAAACTCATCCGACATATCGTGCACTGCGGGGTTCTTGTCAAAGAGCATAAAGAGCTCCTTGCCGAAAACGATGTAAAGAGTCATAAAGAAGACCGTAAGTATCGCCGAGTAGACAAGCGCCCAATATACGACCTTTTTAGCACGTGTCGTCGCCTTGGCGCCAATATTCTGGCTTATCATGGGGGTTGCGGCATACTGAATGCCCTGAGATATCTTGTTGACGATATCGTCTATCCTCATTCCGACCCCGAAGGTAGCCGATGCAACCACGCTTATATCGTTTACTATGGAATTTACGAAAAGCATAGAGATATTTATAAATCCCGACTGTATCGCCATTGGAGCGCCGAGCCGTATAATAAGGCTTGAACAGGTCTTATCAAGCGCAAGGCTCCGAAGCTTAAAGTCAAATCCGACCTCTTCGCGATGACGGTATAGATACCACACCGAAAACAAAAGTGACACAGCCTGACCGATAATGGTCGCCCATGCAGCTCCCGCAACTCCCCATCCGAGATATCCGGTAAAGAGAAGGTCAAGCACGAGATTGACAACAGATGCGATAACGATAAAGAGAAGCGGACGCTTGGAGTCGCCCATACCTCTCAGAACCGCCGACACCATATTGTAACCTGCGGTAAACACGAGTCCCACCGAGCATATTATAAGATATTCGCCCGCCATGGTGTAGGATTCGGGTGGAATATTCATCAGGTCAAGTATTATGTCCTTCAAGAAAATAAATACTGCTGTAAAAGCCAGCGCAGTTATCATAAGAATAGAAAAAAGCGTTCCGATAATTCGGCTGAGCTTTTCTCTTTTGCCCGATCCGAGTGCCTGAGACACAAGCACCTGTCCCGCGTTTGACACGCCGAAGCAAACCATAACGGCAAGATTGACAATAAGACTGCTCTGCGATACCGCCGACAGTCCCGGTGTACCCACGTACTGTCCGACGATTATCATATCTATCGTGCTGTAAAGCACCTGTAATGCGTTTGATGCCATAAATGGAAGCGTAAACCAAAAAAGCTGTTTTGGTATACTGCCCTTTGTAAAATCCTTTGCTATGCTCATTTGTCTATTTCCTTTAAAATTTCCTTTGCTAAAAGCAGATAGCCTTCATCCGTAAAGTGCACTCCGTCACAAGAGAGAAGTGTTTCATTCTCCAAAGACACAGTATAAAGGTCAATGACGGGAAGCGAATACTTTTCCGCAATTTTCAAAACCGCCCCATTTCGTACAATCGTTCTTGCATTACGCTCGGGCTTTGCCGTGTGAGTTGTGAGGAGAAGATATACGGGAGTGCCTTTGAACTCTTCAAGCAAGAAGCGCACCGCCTTCTCATACCAATATTCATAAGACGCTTCATCGAGATGCCATCCGTGAAGGCCGTTATTGAATATTACCGCAATTCGTTTTTCAGGCTCCTGCCTTGCAAAGAGCCTTATGGATTCCTCAAAAAACGGGTTGTCAAGTGCCTTCGACGTGCCGTAGCCGTCAAAAAGTATTCTCTTTCCCGTTTCTGCCGTTGCTTTAAGTCTTGTAGCGCAAGAGATAGAATCCCCGATATACAAAACTCTCTGCCTCTCCTTTTCGTCATTTGCATGCTCTATCCACACGTTGTCCCACTCATAGGTCTCAAGAGGGGTAGTTATGTCGTTTTTTTCATATGTAAAGCTACTCATTATTTGTCTGTTCCCTTTCACACTGTAAGAAACGATAAAAGCGTTCAACTTATTATACTACACAATAATAAAAATGACAATATTCTCGCAAGAATATTGTCATAATTTTTTACTCCCAAAACAAAAGACTGATGCCTTTTCCTGTTTTAATGGCATTTTTGTAGGCGCGCGCTGTAACAGCTATATCCATTATTCCCGCTCCCACGGCGTTGAAGTAGATTATCTCCTCGTCATTCTCACGCGGAGCTTTTATTCCACGTACTATCTCGCCCATCTCTGCGTGAAGCGCATCGTCCGAAAATTCTCCATCACGCCACATAAGTGCGACTGTACTTATCATTCTGTGCTTAACGCTCTCCCAGTAGTCAACAACCACCTTATCTGCACGCTTCACACACTCGCGGTCTACCTCGTAATCCGCCATATTCATGACAAGTGCGCCGCGCTTAAGCCACTGACCCTTAATAAACGGCTCGCTTGCAAGGGTAACGCAGTCGATTATATCACTGTCTCTTGTTGCTTTTTCAATATCGGAAGTCACGATCACCTCAAGGTCCGCATACTTTTCTCTTGTGGCAACTGCAAATCTTTCTGCATTTTCGGGGCGAATATCGTAAACGTAAAGCTTCTTAAGCGAGGGTCTTGCAATAAGGGCGGCTTCAAGCTGGGTGGGAGCTTGAGCACCTGCTCCGCATATCAGCATGACCTCAGCGTTGCTTTTTGCAAGATACTTGATGGCAACTCCTCCTGAAGCCCCCGTTCTCATGGTACTGACTTTTGTGCCGTCAGCAAAGCAGAGCGGCAGCTTTGTATCGGGATCATTCAGGATCACTGTAACGCTTGCACGGGGAAGCCCTTTCTTGTAGTTCTGCGGACCGCTTCCTATCCACTTTATACCCGCCATGTCATATTCTCCGCCTATATAACCGGGCATTGCGTTTATTCTGCCGAGAACGTTTTCGTCCTCTACAGTCTCTCCCCAACGCATAACACACTTTCCGGGAGATATAACATCCCCTTCGGACGTTAGAGTATAAACTCTCTCCACATCATGCATTACATCCGACATCGAAGCCACTCCCAACTCATCCATTGCGGCATTATTTAAAAATATTACTTCATGTTTCATTTTAAAATCTCCTTAAAATATTTCTTCTATAATAACACCGATATACCAAAACGTAAATAATCATCTAAATAGTACTTGCTTTATCTTTAAAGTTATAGTAAAATAATAAAAAGACATAAAAAGGTGGATCATTATGGAAATTTTACAGCTGAGATATTTTTTGGAAAGCGCTAACTCCGAAAGCTTTTCAAGGACGGCGGAGAAATATATGGTGCCTACCACATCGGTATCGGCATCCGTCAAGAGGCTTGAACAGGAGCTTGGGTGCTCACTCTTCGACCGTACCTGCAACAGGATCGTCCTCAACGAAAACGGAAAAAAATTTAAGGAGACCCTCTCGACAGTATTTTTTGAGCTTGACGGAGCTGTTGAGTTGCTCACATCACCCAGAGACGAAAGCCGAGAGATCAAAATGCTGGTACGTGCCATGCGTCGTGATATAACAGATGCTATAATAGCATACACGAAAAGACACCCTAAGGTATCTTTTGATACTGTGTTTGACTTTTCGGAGACCGAGCTTGATAAATACGACATTATAATAGATGAAAAAAGCAATATATATTCGGAATACGATAGCTTTGAGCTTTTCGATATGCGCATTCGCTTCAAGGCAAGCATCAATAGTCCTCTGATCGGCAAAAAAATAACCCTTAGAGCGCTTCGATCTCAGCCGTTCATATCTCTCGGTGACAACAGTAACATGCATCGAATGCTTGTACGAACCTGCCGTCACGCAGGCTTTACCCCCAAGGTGGTGGCGCGCATCAACGATATCACCTGTCACGACAAAATGATAGCCTCAGGTATGGGAATCGGGTTGGGCAGAGAAAATGATGGGAATGAGGGTGTTGCATATCTTGACATTGCGGACTTCAACGAGCGCTACGTTGTCCACGCATATTACAAAAATAAAAGTGCCCACAAAAATTTGGAGCACTTTTTAAACTATCTTAAAGCTATACAACGTTAAAGGCTCTCAAGATCTCCTCTTGAGGCATTAAAGGGCAAGGGTTTGTTTTCAAAGACCCTGTCCTTTTTTTCTATCTTCAAAAACTCAGCATAATATCGTTCTCCAAACTCACGAAGCGACTTTGCTGAAAAGTGAAGATTATCGGGATTGGCACAGAGTCCTTCTGCCGATACAAATGCTGAAAGGGGTACGTTTTTAGTAAAAGACTTAAGAGCTTCGTTTACAAAAACGTATTTTTTTGAAATATAGGGGCAGACGTAATTCGCAAGATAATCGCCAAGCCCTCCCACGATTATAGGTACGTCCTCAAGTCCGAGAGTGGTTCTGAGGGCATTCATTATTTTGGTAAGCTTTTCTTCGTAAACGGGATAGGTCTCGTCATAGCTGTCACTCTCGCCCTGATGCCAGATGATTCCAACAACGGTTGACGAGCGCTGAGCAAGACGCGTCATATAACAGGCATGGTCAAAAAGGACTCCACCCTCTCGCCACTGATCGAGGCTTGTACCTCCGTCGGCGCACGGAATTACTCCGACCTCCACGTCGGGGTGCTCCTTTGAGTAAAGGTCGCAAAAGCTTTCCATAAGGTTTACACCTGCCGTAACTCTGTCGGGGTTATATGGAGTGTACGCCTTCCACCAGCGTCCGTTTCGAAGCACCTTTATTTTATCGTTAACAATAGGCTCAACCTCCGACGGAAATCCTCTGCCCGCAGCATTGGACTGACCTATAAGCAAAAACGAATGTATCATTTTATCTCCTTTCCGCAAAGCTCCGAAAGTCTTACAACGTACACGTCCGCAATTTCTTGGAGCTCGCTCTTAAAACTCTCTGCCGATGCATCATAAATGGCAACCGTACGCATTCCCGATGCCTTTGCCGTTTTTACAGCATCAATATTATCGTCAAAGAAAGCGGCTTCCTCGGTCTTTATACCGAGTTTTTGTGCAACCTCATGATATATTTTCACGTCGGATTTTGGGAGCCCGAAATCGTCGGTGCTCCACACGTTGTCAAAAAGCTCCCACACCCCGTTTCTTTTAAGACAGGGATCGAGCATCTTATGGGGACTTGCCGTGAGCACGTTCAGGCTATAGCATTCACCCTTGAGATAGTTAAGATAGTCAAGTGCCCCTTCCTTCAAAACTATCTCATCCCTGTAACAGGGAAGTGCGTACTCATCCATCTGTGCAAAAAGAGTCTCGACGCTTGCCTTAACTCCAAGCACCTCGCGAAAATAATTTGCACTTCCGCGGTCTCCGAGAGTAGTGAGTATCTTTATGATATCGGGAGGATAGGTTGCCCCGTTAAGCTCTAAGACTCTGAGCATTTTTCTTGACCAATAAGGCATTGAGTCAACGAGCGTTCCGTCAAAATCGAAAATATAATGCTTCATATTTACCCCTTGTACATAGTACTTTCTTCGTCTTTCACGTCGGTCTTATCCTTGAATATTGTATCAAAGAGCATCTGTGCGAAAAGCTCGTGCATTTCCTTTGTGGGATGGTTTATGCGATTTGCAAGAAGGTAAGTCACGTCCTCCTTTTCGGAAAGCTTCTTCCACGCACTGTAGCAATCGCAGACCTCAACTCCCATTTCAAGAGCCAAATCACGCGCTCCGTATATGTACTTGTCGAACTTTCCGTTTTTCTGCATTTCGCAGGTGATTTTTGCATACTCGTAATGCTCCTTCGGAGTGTCCTCGGCAACGCTTGTGTTGAACATATTCGGGGTCATAAAAATAACCTCAGCTCCACTCGCGAGTGCCTTGTCGAAGATAGTTCTCATCGCGTTTATGTAAGTATCATATCCCGCATTTACGTCATTAAGCCCAAAACAAACAATGATAAGATCGGGATTGTGAGAAAGTACCTGAGAGTCCATTCTTTCAAGCGACATCGACGCAGTAATGCCGCCAATGCCTGCATTTATAACATTTACGGGAACGTAGTTTCGAACCTCAAGTATCTTGTTCTTGAGCCTGTTCCAGTAAACCGTTTCGTAATTTATCTCGCCCTGTGCCACCGCTCCGTGGGTAACGCTGTCACCAAAGGCTACAATGTTGATAGGACCGTGCTCGATAAGTCCCCAGTAATCAAGATTAATTTTTTCGCTGATTTTCACATTATCAACTCCTTTTGGAAAATTGTATCATATATCAAAGTTTTTTTCAATACCGTTTATGCGGTCAGACGGCGAATATCCAAACATTTTACGAAACGCCTTATAAAACGATGAATAGTCGCTCCATCCGCACTCGGAATATATTTTCGACGGCTTCCCTCCTTCAGCAATAAGCCTCTTTGCAAGATACAGTCTTTTTTCCTCTATATATTTGTGCGGAGTCATTCCAAGCTCTCTTTTAAAAAGATGCGCAAAGGCAGATTCGGACATATGAAGCAGTCCCGAGAGCAGCTCTATATCAAGCCGTGAGGAAAGATTATCATTTATATAGTCTACAGCATCAGAAACAACACTCGTTCTTTCATGGGCATACTTCATACACTTTTTTGAGGTTTCGCGGATAAGGACGCTCAGAAAAAGAGAATAAGCCGAAAGCATCTGCTCCCTATCGGGACGCGAAGTCTTTAATATTTCAACAAGCTCGTCAAGAAGCTTTTTTGATATTCTTTCCGGCTCCTCGATAACCATGATGTCTGTAAGTCGGGTCGCAATAGGTGCAAGCACTCCGTCGGTATCAAAGAATATTACCGTTCTTTCAAAATCGTCTATTCTTTTGTAATCGAAAGTATGATACGTATCCTTGGGTATCAAAAGAAGGGTATCCTTTTTAAGTGGCAGTCGATGCTTTTCCGACATAAATACGACCTCTCCTCCCAAAAGCCGTGTCATTTCGTAACGCGTGTGTATTCGCCGTTCACGCACCTTGCCGCCATTAGAATAAAAAAATGAAATACCGCCCCATTCAAATTCATTATCTAAAAGCTTTTCCATACTTGCTATAATAACACATTTTTACAGTTTTTGCAATATTAATAAAGCTTTTTTCAATTTACATTTCAAATACATAGTGTTATTCTTATCTTAACAAAACAACTTACAGGTGAAATATGAACAACAAAATATTCTTTGATGAAGAATACACAAAACTTTTAAAAGACAAATTCTACTTTCCCGACGAAGGAAACCTTTTCTTAGATAATGCCGGAGGTGCTCTAAGGCTTAAAAAAAGCGTTGAAGCAAAAGCTTTTTTCGAGCGATATCCTGATTGTCCGGAAAGATCTCACCCCAGAGCACTTGACCTAAGAAGTCTTGTCGATGACGTAACAAAGCAGATCATCGAAATAATGTTCGGTGCGAAGGGCGGTGCGCTTATCACCGAGCTTACAGCTTCTCAGACCATGTTCCATATGGTGGAAATAATTCTTGAAAACGCACACGGAACCAATGTCGTTGTATCAAGCCTTGAGCATCCATCGGCTTTTGACGCGGTGGAATACTACGCAAGCAAGACAGGGAAGGAGCTTCGTGTCATCCCAGCCAATAAAACGTCAGGCGGAATAGATTTGGACGCGGTTGAAGCGCTTGTTGACGAGAATACCTGTCTTTTGAGCATTATGAGTGCCTCCAACGCATCGGGAGTTATCATGGACATTGGAGAGATAGTCAAGATAGCGCGCAGAATAAATCCCAACATTTACATTATTTCGGATGCTGTTCAGCATGCACCCCACTGTCTCATGGAGGCGGAAGCGCTCGGTGTTGACGGGATGAACTTCGGACCGTATAAATTTTTCGGTGTGCGTGGATGCGGCTTTGCGTGGGTGTCCGACAGAGTGGCAAAGCTTCCTCACAGAAAGCTTATCCTAAAACCTGCGGAAACCTTTGCACTCGGAACGAGCACCCCGGGAAACTTTGCCGCAACTCTTGAAATTATTAACTACGTTTGCGACATTGGTGCACATTTTTCAAGCGTCACCGACCGAAAAGCGCTTTGGGAAGAAGGCATGAAACGCATAAAGCTTCAGGAAATGGCACTCCTCCACCGCCTCCTTGAAGGCAGTGAAGATGCACCGGGCCTGCGTCACATAAAGAACGTAAGAGTGCTTCTTGATACCCTCCCTCTTGAAAAACGCGACCTCATTATATCGCTTGACTTTAAGAACATCAGCGTTAAGGATGCCGCACTTGAGTATCAGAAAAGCAATATCACGGTATGCGAACGTCTTGCCGACAGCATCTATTCAAAGCGAATTCTTAACGCCCTCGGCATAGGGGATTCGCTACGCATCTCTCCGCTTCATATCCACGGAAAAGCGGATATCGACAGATTCTTGAAAGAGACAGAGAGAATAGCAAATCTCTAAATATAAAAAGGAAGGAAAATAAAGCTATGAAAAAAGCATTATGCTTCGCACTCGCACTGATGATGGCTTTAAGCTGCGCGGTAGCCCTCTTCTCCTGTTCAAATGGCAATGACGAAGACTCAAACAGCAAATACGAAAAAAAGACGTATGAAGAAGAATCCATCTTTTACGAGAGAAGTCTCGTTTCCGATGACCTTGAAGCAGAGGACTTCGGAGGACGTGAGTTCAGAATAGTATCACACTATCCGAGTGAATTCAACGTCCTAGAGGAAGACCGCAATAAAGGCAACCTCATGAAGGATGCTTACTTCGCACGCAACGATGCCGTCGAAAACCGCTTTAACGTAAAGCTCACACTGGCTTATACAGGAACCTACGGAGAATGCTCCGACTACGTTTCAAAAACAGTTCTTGCCGGCTCGGATGAATTTGATCTTTTTATGGGTATGACAATAGATACCGGTAGACTTGTAACAAAGAAGCTTTTCCTTAACTGGTACGATATAGAAAACGTAAACTTTGACAAGCCCTGGTGGGTAAAAGCCACCAAGAACGAGCTGACAGTTGATGGAGTATGCCCCATTGCCGTTTCTGACTTTAATATGTCGTCAATATCAAACACATATTGCTATGCCTTCAATAAAAATCTTGCCGCCTCCTATGAAATGGGCGATCTTTATAAGATTGCACTTGAAGGTAAATGGACCTTTGATAAGCTCCTTGAGCTTGTAAAGGGTGTTTATACCGATGACGGCAACGACAAACGAGATATGAACGACTTCTACGGAATGGCACATTCAAATGGTTCGGCAATTAATACTTACCTTTGGGCTTTTGACAATCCCGTCTGCAAAAAGGACGAGGAGGGAATCCCACAGGTGGCAATCAAGACCGACAAGATAAATAATATTGTAAACGATATTTTCGACCTCATTTATAACACAGGCGGTGTTTACTATGATGCTGATGCGGTATCCGGAACAACCTATCCTACCGATATGTTCCTCGCCAAGAAAGTAATCTTCGTTCCTATCGGACTCCACGCCTGTTCAAGCGAAGGCTTCCGTGACTTCGAAGATGAGTACGGACTCCTTCCCTACCCCAAGTACGACGAAAATCAAACCAATTATTACACTATGGCAGACGGATATCACACCGCCCTTGCAATCCCCAAGACCGTCAAGGATACTGCTTACGTTGGAAAGATAGTTGAGGCGCTCTCTGCCGAGACCTACAAGACCGTTGTTCCCACCTTCTATGAGATAGCGCTCAAGACAAGATATCTTCGTGACAATGAATCCAAAGAAGTACTTGACATTATACTCAACGGACGTACCTTCGACTTCGGCTACATCTACGACGGATGGCTGGGCTTCTCGTTCACGCTTCAGCAGATGATTTCAGGACACAATAACAACTTTGAATCCGTATACAGTAAAAAGCTTTCGGGTGCACGTTACCAATACAAATCTATAGTTAAAGCTTTTGAAAAATTATAACTTATCCGACAAAAAAGGAGCTGAAATCAGCTCCTTTTTTCTTTAGAACGTACAGCCTTCAACGCTGTAGTATGCCATATTTGTCTGACGCACATCAAGTCTTCCGAAGCAAGCACAAATAGGAAGTGTGCTCTTTACCCAGATGGTATACTGAACAGACTCGCCAAGTTTAAATTTCTGAGGTCCGAGAGGCTTGTCAAGACGGATACAGGTTGTTCTCATTCCGTCAAGCTCTACGAAGATGCCCTCTTCAGGCTCTCTGTCCTCAAACACGAAAACAAGCTCTATTTTGGTTTTTTCGTCGTTGAGGTTTGTAAGCATGAGCGCCTCGTGTCCCTCAAATTCGGGGTTGTCTCCTGCGGGAGGAAGATATCCGTCGCAGAATACCCAATTTCTCTTTCCTTTTTCCATGGTAAACACTCCTTCACGTTTATCGTTTTCCTTATTCTAACACACTTTGATAATAAATGCAATTATTTTTTAAGGAATAGCCTTGACACTATCTTCAAATTATGGTATAATAACCTAAATATATGGCGTGAATGCCTTCGAAAATAAAAGAGGTAAAATTATGAAACGAGTTGAAAACAGAATCTTTAGCCTTGACTGTGCAAGAAAATACTATACTCCCGCCTGGATCAAAAAGCTTATAACCCTTCTTTCTGAGGAGGGATATACGGCTATCACGATGCATTTTTCCGAGGATATGGGTATGCGACTTGAATCAAAGCTCTACCCTTGGCTTGCGGGAGGCGACCACACTCTTTGTGTTTACGGCTCTGCGAACGGACAGGCAGAGAATAACGGAAAGTTTATTACCCAGGATGAAATGGCAGATATTGTAAGATTTGCAAACGAGAAGGGGCTTGAAGTTATTCCCTCACTCGACTCTCCCGGGCATATGAACTATGTTGTCAAAAAATACAACGAGCATTTCAACACCGATATCGGAAATTATTTTCACAAAGACGGCAAGGTCTCCATTGTACAAGGCACAAGTCATACAAGTGAAACGACACAGAAATTGTACTCTCGCGGAATTGATATAGCAAATCCTGAGGCAATTGCATTTGTAAAAAGTCTTTACACCGAATACGGCAGATTCTTTTACGAGCTCGGTTGCAGAAAATTCGATATCGGAGGGGATGAGCTTCTCGGCTTTGGCGAGACTATCGACGATTCTCTCTCAAAGTGGCGCAATCTCGATCACTGGGATGAGCTTGCCATAAAGAAAACAGGAAACCGTGACGCCGTGGCATACGATGCCTTTATACTCTACGCTAATGAGATTTCCGAGCTTGTCCGCTCTCTCGGATACGAGACGGTTCTTATGTGGAACGATGACGTATACCGTGATTTTGACACTGCGTGGAAGGGGGTTGCCGTTCTTGACCCAAGAATCGAGATCATGTACTGGTCACCTCTTGCCAACGGTGGCAAGAATCCCCCATCGGTATATCTTGAAAAGGGACATTCTATCTATAATTTTATAAGCCGTTACACCTATTACGTGGTCGGTGTCGGACTGCTTGAAGGAACGACTATCGAAATTGAGCGTGATTGGGATGCATATACGTTTGACATAAAAGATCCCCAAAACAAGCTCCCCTCACCAAACGAAAAAATTAAGGGCGGAGGCTTCTGCCTGTGGAGTGACTGCCCCGGAGGAGAAACCGAGGACGAGCTTTTCGAGCACCTGACACCCCTTATAAAGCTGTGCGCCAAAAAACTGCTTGGAAAGTAATACTCTCATAACAATACACCCGCATTGAGAAAAATCAATGCGGGTTAATTTGTAGCTATTGCTCTGTCATAGCTTCAGGTCGCTATTTCCACACCTAAACGAAAAGCATAAACGAAAACCTTGCGTTCATTTATCTCGGCTAAATTAGAATAGCCCTCATCCAGACTTTCAAGAATCTCCTTTTGCTTTTCTGTAAGAGTAGGCAAAAGCTCGTCTTGGTAATGCACAATTTGTCCAAGTATCTTTTTTGACTCCTCGTCTAATGCCTCGCATTGTTCACTCGGAACAACATTACCATACCAAAGTTCCTCAATTATACTCTTCATTTTCCGTCTCCTTTTACAAGAATTGTCTTATACCAGACTAAAATACGATATTATAACATATCTTTTTCTATTGTAAAGGATTTATCTCAAATTGTGATAAATCTTTTTTCTTCTATGCTCACAATTTAACATAAGACAATTAGAAGTAGTAAACGATAGAAATAAAGCTCCCCAAATACACTAGGGTGCTTATCGTTTAATCTTGATCTCTGTATTAGATAAGTGGTGGTATGCATAAATGACCTTTTTATTCATTTTCGTGAATACCCAATAAAAAGGAGCAATGTGTATTTCAACCTTGCTCTTGTACAGATATTTAGTTCAACAAATTGGAATTTGTTTTATAAATCAATATTAATGTCGTATTTATCTTCAATGAGTATATAGTTCACATTATGCTTTAGTGCAAGGGATAACATTTCTTTATTATCTGCCAACACACTCTCCATTGTGCACCATTCATCATCCAAACGATTTTCAATGGCATTTGCATATTTCTTTATGTCAGCGAAGTGATTTCTAATATATTCTTCACTCATTACAAGACAGAAATATTTGATATTTTTAAGATATTCGGAACCAAAGTCCTTTTGCCAATCGAATGGAATATAGCAACCTTCGACAATTAAGTTCTGCTTGTTTTCAATAGCAGTTTTTATCATTTCACGAACAATCGGCCACAAGTATTCGGTTAATTCATTATCATCCATAGGAGTAAGTTCTGTGTTACCACTACGAATTAAACCCATTTTCAAATGGTCTATCGACAAATACGGATATTTATATTTTTCAAGCATCTTTTGAGCAAGTGCTGTTTTGCCTGTATGGGATGCACCTGTAATTAAAATAATCATTATCTCACCTACAGATTCTTATTTGTTTAACTGTTTTATTGCCTATATGGACAGAAAATTAGCAAAAAGTTCTATTTTCTGTCTATATTATAGCATACTTTTTCTCATTTGTCACGATACAGAGATAAAATTAACAAAATTGCTAACTTAACATACCTTTTAAGTCAAAGGATATGGTTTTTTCCTTGAACTTATTGAGTGATATTCTTTTTGTTTTTTAGTCTGTCTACTTGACAGGGAGCACATTAGATTGGCACATCCTTTTTACTCTTCTTCGGGAGGTATATATTCGAGTATATCCTCAATTTTGCAATCAAGCACACGGCATAGTCTTGCAAGAACGTCTGTATCAAGACGCGTAATTTCGTTTTTGCAAAAATGGTTTAATTGAGTATGCTGCAATTCGCCTCTTTGACAAAGCTTGTTTTTACTAAGCCCGGACTTTTTAAGCTGTTCATCTACTTTTATTATAACTTTTCCATATTTTTCCATAATTTTACCGCCTTTATATTGACAAATATATTATACTTAATGTATAATATAAATGTAAGATATAAAAAGTGTTCAGTGAATTATAATCAGTAAGAAGTAACAACGGGCGTAAGGATGAAAGAATTAGTAGGAATAACAAAAGATATAGATGAAAACGGCAGAATAACAATGCCAAAGGATTTCAGGGAATTATATCACCTTGAAAAAGAGGTCGAGATAGTCCCAACAGAAGAAGGCGTTCTCATACGTAATCCGCTTTATGCTCTGGTGAAAAGAAGCGAGTTAAATAAAATTTCGTTTTTAATCAGAGAAGATGAAGGCGGATTTGATATACAGTGAAAAACGCTTTGTGCTTTCCCCTACCCATCACTTTTGTTAAGGCTATATATAGACCTAATCTTTTTTCCCTCTTTAGGGCTATATATAGACCTAATGTGTTTTTGCGTAATGGACCAATATGAATAATAAATATGGCGAGTACACTCAAAATATGTTACGTGCAATAAATATAAGTGGCAAAAATCGGTCAGATTGCTTTACAAAAATGCGGCACACTCAAAGGAGTGTGCCGCAAACTTTTTAAAGCAATTTTTATGCGATAATCACTTTACGCTGTCAACGATAACGGTGAAATCCTCTGCCTTGAGAGAAGCACCACCGATAAGACCGCCGTCAATATTATCCATTGCAAGAAGCTCTGCTGCATTCTTAGCATTCATGCTTCCGCCGTACTGAACGGTGATATCGTTTGCAACGTCGGTATTGTAAAGCTCAGCGATAAGGCCACGGATGAACATACAAACCTCTTCAGCCTGCTCATTTGTAGCAGTCTCGCCTGTACCGATAGCCCAAACAGGCTCGTATGCGATAACAACGTTTGCCATTTCCTCGGCAGTAATACCCTTGAATGCACGCTTAACCTGAATGCCGATAACCTCGAATGTTATGTCATCCTTTCTCTCAGCAAGAGTCTCACCTACACAAACGATAGCCTTAAGACCGTTCTTGAGAGCCTGAGCGGTACGGAGGTTTACAGTCTCGTCGGTCTCGCCGAAATACTGACGGCGCTCGCTGTGACCGATGATAACGTACTCAACACCCATTTCGGAAAGCATCTGAGCGGAAATTTCTCCTGTATATGCACCGCTGTCCTTGAAGTGAACGTTCTGTGCACCAACCTTAACGGTGGAACCTGCGGTAGCTTCGATTGCAGCGGGGATGTCGATTGCGGGAACGCAAAGAACTACCTCGCATGCAGTCTTGCCGTTATTCTTTGCAACCATTTCGGAAAGAAGAGCCTTAGTCTCGGAAGGAGTCTTGTTCATCTTCCAGTTGCCTGCGATAATATACTTTCTTGCCATTTTATACGTCCTCTTTTCTTATTTGTCGTTGAGGCAGGAGATACCGGGAAGGTCCTTACCCTCAAGGAATTCAAGAGATGCACCGCCACCTGTGGAAACGTGTGTCATCTTATCAGCAAAGCCAAGGTTTTCAACTGCAGCTGCAGAGTCACCGCCACCGATGATGGTGATGCCGTCGCACTCAGCAAGAGCCTTTGCAACACCCTTTGTTCCGTTAGCAAAATTTTCCCACTCAGAAACGCCCATAGGACCGTTCCAGATAACGGTGCCCGCGCCCTTAATGGTCTTTGCGAAAAGCTCGGTAGAGGTGGGACCGATATCAAGACCCATCCAGCCGTCGGGAATGGAATCGGAGTAGATTCTCATGAAGTCTGCGTTTTCGTCATACTCACGAGCGATGATGTTATCAACAGGGATAAGGAAGTTTACGCCCTTTGCGTGTGCCTTGTCAACGAGCTCACGAGCAAGGTCGAGCTTATCATTTTCAACGATAGAGGTACCGATGTTGTTTCCAAACGCCTTAAAGAAGGTGTAAGCCATACCGCCGCCGATGATGAGAGTATCAACCTTTTCGATGAGGTTGTTGATAACGTTGATCTTATCGGAAACCTTAGCGCCGCCGAGGATAGCAACGAAGGGACGCGCGGGATCAGCAAGTGCTCCGCCCATAACGGAAATCTCCTTCTGAATGAGGTATCCGCATACAGCGGGCTTTTCAGGGCAGAACATAGCAACGCCCGCAGTGGAAGCGTGTGCTCTATGAGCGGTACCGAAAGCGTCATTTACATATACGTCGCAGAAAGAACCGAGCTTCTTAGCGAAAGCTTCGTCATTCTTCTCTTCTTCTTCGTGGAAGCGGATGTTTTCAAGAAGGAGAACTTCACCGGGCTTAAGAGCTGCAACCTTAGCCTCTGCGTCAGCGCCGATAACGTCCTTTGCCATGATAACTTCAAATCCGAGAAGCTCGGAAAGTCTCTTTGCAACAGGGAGGAGAGAAAGCTTGGTAACGTCATCCTTAGCCTTTTCAAGAGCCTTGGCGGTTGCTGCTTCCTGCTCTTCTGCGGGGAGAGCCTCAATCTTCTTCTTTTCCTTCTTGGAAAGCTTGAGTGTGTCATTAAAAATGTTGTGGGGACGACCCATGTGTGAGCAGAGGATAACTGCCGCACCGTTATCAACAAGGTACTTGATGGTGGGAAGTGCTCCTACGATTCTCTTGTCATCTGTGATAACGCCGTCCTTGAGAGGTACGTTGAAGTCGCAACGTGCAAGAACCTTCTTGCCTTTGACTTCGATGTCTTCGATAGTCTTCTTGTTAAGCATTGTTTTGTATCTCCTATTTTCAAAATTTAACTTAGTTTAGGGGGTAAAATTTACCACAAATATCATAATATCACACTATTGTCTTTTTTTCAATAGATATTTGTGAATTTTTTCACAGCTTGTTATACTCTTTATAAATAACGTTTTTTGCAACGCCTCTGTCACGGGCGACCTTTTTGAAAGCATCCATTTTGTCAAGGCCTTCATCTATGTAGAAGTCCACATGCTCGGAAACGCTCATGCCGTCCCAGAAATGCTCACACAACTTTTCGGATGCGCCCTCGATAACAAGCACGAATTCTCCCTTGGGAGGATTTTCGGCGTAATGCGCCACTGCACCCGAAAGGGTGGTACGGAATACGTTTTCGTTAAGCTTGGTAAGCTCCTTTACGACAGATATTCTGCGGTCGCCAAGTACATCAAGCATTGCGGAAAGTGTGTCGCAAAGCTTGTGGGGAGCCTCGTAAAATATCAGAGTATGGGGGAAATCCTTGACGCCTTCAAGTCTCTCGCGTCTCTCCTTCTTGTTTGTTGAAAGAAAGCCTTCAAAAGTAAAGCGCGACGTTGACAGCCCCGATATCGCAAGAGCCGACACAACGGCACTCGGTCCGGGTACACAGTACACTGTTACTCCGTTTTCGGCGCAAAGGCGCACAAGGTCCTCGCCCGGGTCGGATATTGCCGGCATTCCCGCATCGCTAACCAGCGCACAGCTCTCGCCGTTTTTGAGTCGGGATAAAATATACTCACCCTTCTCACGTTTGTTATGCTCAAAATAGCTTATTACAGAGTTTTTAACTTCAAGACACAAAAGAAGCTTACCCGTAACGCGTGTGTCCTCGGCAGCTATAAAGTCAACCTCCGAAAGCACTTTTTTCGCTCTCTCGGACATATCGGAGAGGTTGCCTATCGGAGTACCGACGATATATAAACAGCCTTTTTCAATCTCATTTGCCATAAATATCTCCAATCACCGACTCGCGGTATACCCGCTCCATTCCCTCGGTGTATACGTTTTGTTCTCGGTATATCACAAATTCCGAAATTTTAAGTGACGATTCGGCGCACTTCCTTGCTCTCACGAGCACCATACAGGGAGCATCATTTTCAAAGGACTTGACGAATATCATTTCCTTTGGTTCAAGTCGATTTTCACGGAGTGCGCAAATAAGATCACACAGCCTGTCGGGGCGGTAAACGATATACATATCCCCGCCGTTTTTAAGAAGTGCGGCGCCCGCTCTTGCAAATCCGTTTATGTCACACCACTTTTCGTGACGTGCCGAAATTTTTCTTTCAGAAAGACCGAGTGCGCCCGAGGTTATCTTCATGTACGGAGGATTTGACACCACGAAATCAAGCGCTTCAAGACCGAAGCGTCTCATATATGAAGGGGTGAGGTCCGCTACGTTCTCCTGCACGACCTCTATTCTGTTCTGCAAATCATTAAGCGCAGCATTCTCGCGGGCAAGGTGAGCGTAATCCTCCTGCACCTCGAAAGCGAACACCTTTTCAGGGCTCTTGTGGTGGCAAAGCAAAATCGGGATGATTCCCGTACCCGTACCAAGGTCGGCACCAATCTGACCCTTTTTTATCTTACAGAAGGCTGCGACGAGCACGGCATCCGTGCCGTAGCTGAAGCCCTCGGTATATTGATACATTGAAATTTTCTCGTTTATCCTGTCAAGGCGTTTTTCCATCAGTCGTCAAGCCTTCCCGAAAGCTTAACGTTTCGCATAGAAAGACGGTCAGCATCCTTCTTTGCGGCGCTGTCGCGCTTGTCGTAAAGCTTTTTACCCTTGCAAAGACCTATTTCCATCTTTGCGTGCGGGCCCTTGAAATAAACAGACAAAGGAATTATGCTGTAGCCCTCCCGTCCCACAAGTCCGAAAAGCTTGAGTATCTCCTTTTTATGTAAAAGAAGCTTACGGTGACGGAGTGGGTCTCGGTTGAAGATATTTCCTTTTTCGTAAGGGGAAATATGCATTCCGTAAACGTACATTTCACCTTTGTCAACCGAGCAATAGGAGTCCTTGAGGTTGACTTGTCCGAGTCTGAGTGACTTGACCTCGGTGCCGAAAAGCTCGATTCCCGCCTCATATTTATCCTCAACGAAATAATCGTGATATGCTTTTTTGTTGTTTGATATCATTCTTATATTGTCTGCCATAAATTACCTCCTATTATTCCATTTTATATTCTATCACAAAAAATCCGTCTTGTCAAAGCTATTTATTTTTTCCGAAAAAGCCAACGCTTCCAAGCACTATAAGAAAGCCACCGAAAAGGCGTGTCAAAAGAGAAGAGTCGATAGTATTTGCAAGACAGGATGCAGGGTAAGTCACCGCAAGACCAAAAATAAGGATAATCAAAATCGGGGCGAACATAACGCGTTTAAAAAACAGATTGATGATGCTTGCCGACAAAATAGAAAGCGAGAAAAATATAAGATTCATTCCCTGTGCCTCAGCCTGAGGAATATCCTTTACAAGAGTGAGCCAAAGCACGTAAAGTCCGCCTGTCCCCACTCCCATGCCTGTAAGAAAAGCGAAAACGAAATTCATGAAAGCACCGTTCTGACACCGCACACGATTACGAGTGCGGAAAATATCTTTTTAAGTATCTTGGGGCTTATATTTCCCGAAAGCCATGCACCAAGCGCACCTCCGGTAAGAGCGGGCAAAAGACAGGTTCTCAAGAGCTTTTCTCCGTCACCTGCATCTACTGTACCAAGCTTCAGATAAACAAAAAAGCTTACTATACTCAAAACAAGTATCCCGAAATTGGCACTTGCAAGTGCCCGCCTGACGTCGCTTCCGAGAAGCATCAAGGAAAAAAATATAACAATTCCCCCGCCTGTGCCGAAAAATCCGTTCACAAAACCCGCAATAAGTCCTGAAAAAGCCAGCATCACAAAAGTTTTCACTCAATATCACCCCGAGTTATTTTGAGCCTTTTTTTGCGCTTTATGCAACAGTGTTTGCGCCTCGCACAGGCTATGTGATAAAAACCGATAAAAAAGTATCTTGTACTTCTCAAAACAGCTAAGTAAACGAGTGTAAAAAGCAAAAATAAGCGCAAAACACTTGACTTATTTGAGAAATCAATGTACAATATAATATCATATTTAGAAAATAGAGGAAATGAAATGAATAACAACGAAAAGACAATGGAAAAAATTGTTGCTCTCTGTAAAGGCAGAGGCTTCGTATACAGCGGCTCCGAAATTTACGGCGGTCTTGCCAACACATGGGACTACGGCCCTCTCGGTGTTGAATTCAAGAACAACGTAAAGAAGGCTTGGTGGAAGAAGTTCGTTCAGGAATCGAAGTACAACGTAGGTCTTGACAGTGCCATCCTTATGAACCCCGAAACATGGGTTGCATCAGGTCACGTCGGAGGCTTCTCCGATCCTCTTATGGACTGTAAGGACTGTAAGAGCCGTCACAGAGCAGACAAGCTCATTGAGGACTTCAGCGGTTCTCCCGCTGACGGCTGGACAAACGAGCAGATGATGGACTACATCAAGGAAAACAACATCGCTTGCCCCGACTGCGGTTCTCACAACTTCACCGACATCCGTAAGTTCAATCTTATGTTCAAGACCTTCCAGGGTGTTACCGAGGACGCAAAGAGCGAGCTTTACCTCCGTCCAGAAACAGCACAGGGTATCTTCGTAAACTTTGCAAACATTCAGCGCACCTCCCGTAAGAAGGTTCCCTTCGGTGTTGCTCAGATCGGAAAATCCTTCCGTAACGAGATCACTCCCGGTAACTTCACCTTCCGTACCCGTGAGTTTGAGCAGATGGAGCTTGAGTTCTTCTGCAAGCCCGACACCGACCTTGAATGGTTTGCATATTGGAAAGACTACTGTGCAAACTTCCTTTACTCTCTCAACATGAAGAGAGAAAACCTCCGTCTTCGTGATCACGCAAAGGAAGAGCTTTCCTTCTATTCCAAGGCAACAACCGACTTCGAGTACCTCTTCCCCTTCGGATGGGGCGAGCTTTGGGGAATTGCAGACCGTACAAACTATGACCTTTCTCAGCACATGAACCACTCGGGTCAGAGCCTTGAATACTTTGATCCCGAAACAAACGAAAAGTACATCCCCTACGTTGTCGAGCCGTCTCTCGGTGCAGACCGTGTAGCACTCGCATTCCTTTGCGAGGCGTATGACGAGGAAGAGATCGCAGAAGGCGACACACGTGTTGTAATGCGCTTCCATCCCGCACTTGCTCCATTTAAGGCAGCAGTTCTCCCCCTCTCCAAGAAGCTTTCCGAAAAGGCTTCCGCACTTCATGAGGAGCTTTCCAAGAGCTTTATGGTTGACTTCGACGAGGCCGGAAGTATCGGTAAGAGATACCGTCGCGAGGACGAAATCGGTACTCCCTTCTGTATCACCTATGACTTCGAGTCCGAGAACGACGGATGCGTTACCATCCGTGACAGAGACACAATGGAACAGATTCGTCTTCCCATTGCCGAGGTTAAGGACTACATCGCAAAGAAGCTTGAATTCTAAAAGAATAAGGAATCCGCATCAGCGGATTCCTTTATTTTTGCGTATCATTCCGAAAAATCCTATTATAAAAAGAAGTATTGCGGGATAAATAATACCGTACCCTGCGCCGTGAGACATATCAAGATAATGAGTCACAGGGAAAAGCAGTTGAACAGGTCTTGCCACCTTAATATCAAAAAAAACAGGACAGACAGAACTCATAACAAACACCAAAAGCACAGACACGGTTGAAAGCACCTTGATGTCCCTGAAGATCCTTTTCACGACCATCGCAAAAAGCGTTGCCGAGAGCGACAGCATAAGGGAGAAATAAAGCTCTTGCAAGAAGTGCGCGGAAATGCCCGCCAGTGTAAGTGACAGAAATGCGGCAAGGGCGAGGTTTGCAACGGGCACAAATACAGAAGTGAATTCGATGAAAGCTCGGCTCTTTACAGAAATATTGTAAAAAACGTCGCGTCTTTCGTCGTCAATATAGTACATCGCACCCGCAAGTGCGCCAAATGTGACAACTATTGCAAGCAGTCCTCTCACGGGAGACATAAGATATCCCGTATCGGGGAGTTTGTTTTCCTGTACCGACTCAAATTGAAAGATCCCAAAGTCTGATCCGATACCGTCATAATATTCAAAAAGGGTCTCGTCCGACTCGGCATCAAGCTCGGGAAGGTTTTCTCTTATATAGTTTATATACAAGCGCTCAGCCGCTCTCTTATAGAGTACTCCGGACAGCTTTTCAAGCACAACACGGGACGCAACGGTCGTCTCGCGGATAACAACTCGCACGATATAGTCCGCGGGGTGCTGAGTTTTTGAAAACGTATCTATACGCTTTTCAATATCCGAGGGGAATATCCATGCACAGGTCACCTCTCCGTATTTTACCCCATCAAGCGCTTTTTCAACAGAATCGTATCTTTCAAATCTCACAAGACGGCTGGAGTCCGCAAGCTCGTCGGTAATATCACGGCAAAGCAAGTTTTCGGGGTCCTCCAAAACAAGTGCTATGCTCATAAGTGCACTATCCTCTGCGGCAGTCTGTCCGAGAAGGAATACCGTGACAGGTATAAGAAGCATAAGAAAAACGAAGGCTGCTTTTTTGTAAAGCCTTTTTGTCAAAAGGAGTATATGTTTTATCTTCATACAAGCCTCCTTGCTCTCACGCTTCGCACAATAGAGGCGAGGATGAGGAACAGAACTGTATAAAATGCAACTCCAAGCACCCGTTCAAGATTTACAAGGTCTGCAAGAACACATTCAAGCCACATTCTTATGCTTCCCGTGGGAAGATAAGGTGCGACGCGCTGAAGGGTTGACGGAAGTGCATCTATCGGATAAAGACAGCCTGACATGTAAGACAAAAACAGAGACGAGAAGAACTGCAAAAGAATGCCTGTCACTATTTTGTCGGTGATCTCAAAAATGAACATATTGAAAGCGCAAACAAGTGCTGTTGCGGGAATGAATGCTGTTATGAGCTGTACCGCACTCAGCTGTACGCCGACAGCATCCCCCATAAAAAAGAGTGCCGTTCCGAGAATTATATAAATGATAGGAAAAAACGAAACGGTAATTGCCAAAAAATCACAGAATATCTGCTTTACAACACCGTTTCCACGGCTTATAAGAAGACGGCAAAGTGCGGAGTCACGGCGTATAAGCACCGTAGCGTACACTGCACCCGAAATAAGTATAAACACAACGGCTATGCCGCAGGCAAAAACGAGATACGAGTTAAGCCCTGTGCCGACACCCGTCTCCTCTACCTTATACATGCTCTCTCTTGCAAGCGCCATTGCAACAAAAGCAATATTTACGTTTTTGTTAGTCTCTTTCACAAGCGAGCCATAGCCGTTTTCATAAAGAGCATTCTCGGTGCCGAAAACTCCCTTTTGACCCGCCGCCACCATTTCCTCTACAAGAGAGATGATCTCATCTCTTATCATTCCGACAAGTCCTGTGTTTGAATCAAGAGTGACAAAGGTTATTGGCAGTATCCTTCCCTTGGCGGCAGCCTTTACAAACCCATCAGGGACCACAAGGTATGCTGAAAGCTCCCCATCCTCAAGCTTTTTTTCGGCATCCTGCTCGGAAAGCCTTGAAAGCTCAAGTGAGAATCTTGATGAGTCCATGGTATTCAGTGCCGTCATTCCTATTTCGAAATACTTGTTATCGGTATCTCCCGTCACGCCTATGTTGAATTCAATTCTCGACTCATCGCTGTCAAGGGCACTTTTAAACCCAAGCAGCAAAAGTGCGGCACTTGAAAAGAAGATAAGAGACAGGATAAAAACAAGAGGCGAAATTTTTATAAATCTTTTAGCCTGAGCTTTAAAATATCTGTACATATCACAACTGTCTTATGAGTGAGTCTGTGTCACCCGTAAATTCAAATTTTTCAAGCGTTCCATTCTTCACGATATAATACTCGTCGCAAAGCTCCATTTCAAGAAGGTCATGCGTAACCATAACGGTTATACCGCCCTGCTTTTTAAATATCTTAAGATAATCCGCTATTTTCTTTTTGCAGGAGATATCAAGTGCCGCCATAGGCTCGTCAAGAAGAAGTATTGGCGGATGACGGCTTACGGCACAGCCAATGGACAGACGCTTTTTCATACCGCCCGACATCTTTATTACCGGCGTTTTTAAAAACTCTCCTATTCCGAGAAGGGAGAGAATGCCGAATTCAAGCTCCCTCTCCATTTCCTTTTTGGTATACCACATAAGAAGGTTATCCCGTGCTGTTAGCTCATCGACAAGAGGGGTGCCCTGTGGGACGTATCCCACTCTCATCTGACGCAGCTCATGCTTTTTCAAAAGATCCTCTCCGTCACACAAAAAGCTTCCCTCATCCGCTGAATTAACACCTGCAAGGATAGATAGAAGAGTTGATTTTCCCGATCCGTTCGCTCCGAGTATTCCTATACACTTGCCTGACACGGCTTCAAAGGAAACGTTTGACAGTATCTTCTTTTTGCCGAATGACTTTGAAATGTTTTTTACCTCAATATACATTTGTGCTTCTCCGATTCAAAAAATCTTCCCGCTTTTTTGCGGGAAGATTTTATTAGTTATTATACAGCGTTTTTCATCAATAGAAAAGGTCGATAAGATCCTCAGAAAATCCCGCTTTTTCTAAATTGTCAATAAGGTCGTCATATGACACCTCGTCTTCCCAGTCATACTGATCGAGAACGTCGCTTGTGCCCTTAACGTTTATCTTTCCGCCCATAAACACATCCATGTCGCAATCAAGTGCTATAAGAGTCTCGTCACCCATATAAAGAGCTGTTCTCATGCCTATTTTCTCGTAAGCCTCCAAGGTCTTTACGCTGACTTCGAATTTAAGCTGCGAAAGAATTGCCTCGACCTCAGGGTCTCCGTTACTGATAAGCTCTGCAATAGTATCATCTAGTCTCACACGAACAGTTCCTGTTCCGCGGTCGGGATCAACGTTGACAAGCTCTGCTGTAAGGCCTCTCTCGCCCATTAACCAGAAGGACATATTTCCGCTGATCTTTCCGTTCTTTCGAGTAGCATCGGTGATACGCACTTCAAACGCTTCCCCGCCGTCCGCAACAACGACAAGCTCTGCACCGAATCCGTTTCCGTTCTGTGCGCTGAGAAGTCTCACCACAACGTCTCCGTCAAAAAGATCAAAACTGAGACCTGCGATCTCGTGATCTGAATCAATGTAAAAATCGATAACGGCAAGCACTGTGTTGCCATCCATCTCATCCTTCATCTCGGAAATGCCTTCCCTGAGAAGTGCGGGAAGCTGTCCCCATATCATGTCTACATACATTGAAGGGGTTCCCGTAGCCTTAAGAAGCTCTTTTACAGCCTCTTCAAAGTCCTCGTCCTCAATAAGCTCATATGCGGTCGCTTCAAGGATATCCACCATGTTGCGCTCGGTAAGTCTCAAGGAATACTTTGTAAACTCCTGTGAAACTCCGTCCACCGTAACGACCTCGTCGGTCGTCTTGACCGATGTTATATTATCAAAAAGAGTGTCAATAACGGTCGTGATAAGCTCCTCAACGGTTTCGGGAGACGGAAGCATTTTTGTAATATCCGTCGAGCCGCCCATGCCCAGAATACCCGACATGCTACCAATATCACTGTCAAAATAATCGTCATAATAATCATCTGTCTCACCGAGCGACATCCAGCTGTCGCTGAGAGTGGGAATTCTCAGCATCATCTCACCCGATGTGGCATCGGAATAGAGCTCTACTGTTGTAAGAGTCACGTTGCCGGACTTGACGTCCATTGATAAAGTACTCTTTAAGCCCTCATTTACACCTCTGAAATCAAACGTAAGTCCGTCTAAGCCGTCAAGAGAGATATCCTCGCCTATCACTTCGTTAATAAGAGTCTTTGCGGTGTCTCCTATCTCAAGCTTCATTGTGCCATCAGAAGTTTTGGGCATTGTTCCGTTTAAGGTGGTAAGCATATTGCTGTAGGTATCAGCTACAGCTTCTGCCGCAGTCTCGGCATAATTGTTCACAACGTATCCAAGATAATTCTCGTCCGAAGTAAAGGTCTTGATTACCCAGCCCTGTGCCAAGAACCATACCGCCGTACATACCACTATAACTGCCGCAATGATCGAAAGGGTTATGACAAGTCCCTTCTTCGATCTCTTCTTGGGGGGAATCGCCTGCTCATCGTAAATGAGATTCGGAGCGCCGTTTACATTGGTATAATTATATCCTCCCGCAGGATTCTGTCCCGCACCAGGATCATAGCCCGTATTAGGGGAGTAATTTAAGTTAGGGTTATAATTTGTGTTAGGGTTATAATTTGTGTTAGGGTCATAGCCTGCCTGCGGAGCACTATTCGTGTTGGGGATGGTGTTATTGTTAACATTCTGATTCTGAACGTTCTGTTCAGGTGCACTACAGGTGCAAACCTCCCCCTCGGCAAGCTTTCTTCCGCATTTTGTACAATACATAAAGTTCTCCTCCTTAAAACGTTGCTACTGTTATTTTACAGTATATCGCATTTGTTGTCAATATATTATTTCAAGTCAATATATCTCACTGCGGAAAGTGCGGCAACTGCGCCATCGGCAACGGCAGTGGCAATCTGTCTTATATTTTTCGTTCTGCAGTCTCCCGCAACGAACACGCCCGAGGTCTTGGTGGTACAGCTCTCGTCGGACACAACGTAGCCTATCTTATCAAGCTCTGCAACACCTTCAAACGCCTTATTTTCAGGTGCAAGGCCGATAGCTACAAACATTCCGTCCGAGTGAATTTCACTTGTCACGCCGTCGGTATTCTCTACAACAACGCCTTCAAACTTATCTTCGCCGATAACCTTTTTAACAACTGTATTGAAAATTGCTTCAACGTTATTTTTTCCTTCGAGTATCTTCGCAAGGCGTTCCTCGCCCGTAAACGAGGGAAGATTCTGAACGATCGTTACCTTCGAGCAAAGCTCGGAAAGAAGGATGGCTTCCTGAAGTGCAGAGTTTCCTCCTCCAACCACAACAACGTGCTGTCCCTCAAAGAATGCTCCGTCGCACACGGCACAAAAGGATATTCCCTCTCCCTCAAATCTGTCCTCGCCCTCAATGCCCAGATGTCTGTGATGAGCGCCCGTTGCGATAACAACGGCGCGGCAGTCATGAGTTCCGGAGTCGGTGATAACCGTCTTAAAGTCTCCCTTATCCTCAATTCCAACCGCTTCCTCAAGCTCAATGTCAACTCCGTGGCTGAGCACCTGCTCAACAAGCTTATCTGCAAGCTCGATTCCGCTTATCTCAAGGCTTCCGGGATAATTTTCAATCTTTGGAGAAAAGTTAATCTGTCCTCCGAAGGTAGCCTTTTCAAGAACTGTAACGCTTTTATTAGCCCTTGCGGCGTAAAGTGCCGCGGTAAGACCCGCAGGGCCCGCACCAATTACTACAATATCTGTCATTTTTTTATCCTTTCGTATTAATCCCAAAAAGCCTTTTCTCACGAAAAGGCTTTTTGAAGATATTCAATTAAAGTGTTGAAAGATACTCCTTGATTGCCGGAGCTCCTGCATACTTCTTAACGTTCTCGCCGTCATAAACAACAAGTGTGGGAGCCGCTTTAAGGTCGAGGCTTCTTGCAAGGTCTGCATTCTCGTTTGCATCGAGGATAGCAACCTCAATTCCTGCCTTCTCAAGCATAGTTTTTGCAAGTCTGCAGTTGGGGCAGTTCTGCTTTGTGAAGAGGGTGAGTGCGCTGTCAAGGGTAACTGTTGCCACAGCCGCAGTCTCCTTCTCGCACTCGCAGGTGTTTGAAGAAACGTCTGCGCGCTTCATAACGGAGGTATCAAGGTTGTACTCGCGACGGTCGCGGTATTCCTGGCTCTTTCCTGCATTCCAGTTCTTAACGGGACGGTAATAGCCTGTGATACGGCTGTATACCTCGGTCTCCTCGCCACACTCGGGGCATGTGAACTTCTCTCCTGCGATATAGCCGTGATTGCGGCATACAGAGTAAGTTGGAGAAAGAGTATAATAAGGAAGCTTATAGTTCTGAGCAATCTTACGAACGATACTTGCAGCTGCCTTCCAATCGGGAAGCTTTTCACCGAGGAATGCGTGGAATACAGTTCCTGAGGTGTAAAGTGTCTGAAGCTCGTCCTGAACGTCAAGCGCTGTAAAGATATCGTCGGTGTAACCAACGGGAAGATGCGATGAGTTTGTGTAATAGGGAGTGTTCTCGTCAGCTGTGAGTATTTCGGGATAGCGTGCAACGTCGTGCTTTGCAAGACGGTAGCTTGTAGATTCCGCAGGAGTAGCTTCAAGGTTATAAAGGTCGCCGTACTGCTCCTGATAGTCGGAAAGGCGCTCTCTCATATGGTTGAGCACATCCTTTGTGAATTCCTGTGCCTTTTCGTTTGTAAGGTCAGCCTGAATCCATGCGGCATTGCGGCAAGCTTCATTCATACCTACAAGACCGATTGTGGAGAAGTGATTGTCAAAGGTGCCGAGATATCTCTTGGTGTAGGGATAAAGACCTTCGTTGAGAAGCTTTGTAATAACCGTTCTCTTTATCTTAAGGCTTCGAGCGGAGATATCCATCATCTTATCAAGGCGACTCCAGAATTCCTCGGGTGTCTTGGAGAGGTATGCGATTCTCGGAATATTGATGGTAACAACGCCGATAGAACCTGTAGATTCACCGCTTCCAAAGAAGCCGCCTGACTTCTTGCGGAGCTCACGGAGGTCAAGACGGAGTCGGCAGCACATGCTTCGAACGTCCGAGGGCTCCATGTCGGAGTTAACGTAGTTGGAGAAATAGGGAGTTCCGTACTTTGAAGTCATTTCAAAGAGGAGCTTGTTGTTTTCGGTTTCAGACCAGTCAAAATCAGCTGTGATGGAGTAGGTGGGGATGGGATACTGGAATCCGCGTCCGTTTGCGTCGCCCTCGATCATTATCTCGATGAACGCCTTGTTTACCATGTCCATTTCCTTCTTACAGTCGCCGTAGGTAAAGTCCATTTCGCGTCCGCCTACAATAGCCTTCTGATCCTTAAGGTCTGCGGGAACTACCCAGTCAAGGGTAATGTTGGAGAAGGGCGCCTGTGTACCCCAACGGCTGGGAGTGTTTACGCCATAGATGAAGGACTCAATGCACTTCTTCACCTGATCGTAGGTAAGATTGTCAACCTTTACGAAGGGAGCAAGATAGGTATCAAAGGAGGAGAATGCCTGTGCGCCGGCCCACTCGTTCTGCATGATACCAAGGAAGTTTACCATCTGATTACAGAGGGTCGCAAGGTGGGATGCGGGAGCGGAGGTTATCTTGCCGGGAACACCGCCAAGTCCTTCCTTGATGAGCTGACGAAGGCTCCAGCCCGCACAATATCCTGTAAGCATGGAAAGGTCGTGCAGATGGATGTCAGCGTTACGGTGTGCATTGGCAATCTCGTCATCGTAAATTTCCGAGAGCCAATAGTTTGCGGTAATTGCACCGCTGTTTGAAAGGATAAGACCGCCAACCGAATAGGTAACGGTGGAGTTTTCCTTAACTCGCCAGTCTATCTCCTTTACGTAGCTGTCAACAACGTCCTTGTAGTCAAGAAACGTGTTCTTGAGGTTACGGAGCTTTTCATGCTGACGTCTGTAAAGGATGTACGCCTTTGCAACGTCTGCGTATCCCGCCTGAACAAGCACGTTCTCTACGCTGTCCTGTACGTCCTCGACTGCTATAAGACCGTCAACTATCTTGTCCTGAAAGTCTGCTGTGACCTTCAGTGCAAGAAGATCAAGTACGTCTTTATTATACTGCTTCTCGCAGGCATCAAATGCATGCTCGATGGCATTTGTGATCTTTGCAATATTAAATTCAGCAATTTTTCCGTTTCTCTTTTTTACCTGATACATAAATTCACCTTCTCTTTCTATTTTTATGTTGTAATTTTCCGAATCCTGTCGCATGCTCGGAATAGGCTCAGTGCTCATATGTTATCACAAGATATTGTATTTGTCAATAGAAAAATCGCAAGATTTTTCCATATCTTGCGATTTTTTTAATATTTTTTGTTTTTAAACCACAATATCTTGTGTTTACATTCCGCGCAGTTGTGCCATTCTCACATACTTTGACGCTCTTTTTAGGCAGTTTTGCATAACTTCGTCGGAAAGTGCCGAAAGACCGTCCTCAAGCACCTCTCCCGAGTCAACAAATTTCTGCAGATAGTAATCCTCGTTCTCTCCAAGCCATTTCGCGATCCCTTCAACGTCATCCTCGGTGTGAAGGGGGATTGCGAGAGTGGTACGAAATTCATGAGGGGTGCCCGAGCTCTTAAGGAGCTCTACCGAGCGCATAACTCCCGACACGTCAAAGCTCGGAACTCCGACGGTTTCGGGGTATTTTTCGGGAACGTTTTTGATATCCATGGCAACGTAATCAACAAATCCCGACTTTAAAGCCGCTTCAAGCTTTTCGGGGAAGGTTCCGTTAGTATCAAGCTTTACGGCATATCCGAGATCCTTTATCTTTCCAAGAAGCTCAAGCGTTCCTTCGCTCGCAAGAGGCTCTCCGCCCGTAACACACACCCCGTCAAGAAGACCTACGCGCTTTTTAAGATAGGCAAAAAGCTCTTCCTCGGGAACCGGAGAAAAGTCGCGGTCTTCCACAAGTCTTGAATTATGGCAAAAGGGACATCTGAGATTGCATCCTGAAATAAACACAGTTGCCGCCGTTTTACCGGGAAAATCAAGAAGGGTCAGCTTCTGGAGTCCTGATATCTTCATGACTGAGGTACCAGCGCCTCAAACGTTGAGCGCAGCTCTATGACCTTTTCGCGTTCTACGTAGAACTGTCCCGCTCCGTTGAGAGTATAGAAGGTATTTACCGCCGATGCCGCGTGGAATCTGTAATCAAGCACCTCTCCGCTTTCAAGGGCAACAACGATTCCCATAAGCTCATCTGTGTTCTCGGGAAGTGTGCCCCAGTCGGTAACAAGAACATACATGATGCTCTGATAAGCCTTCTTGAAGTCGTAAGACGGTACGGGCTTGCCACCGCACATAACAACGATATCTTCCTCGCCTGACAGCTCAAAGAGCGTCTGCGTCTTAGGAGTAATAATCTCGATAGATGCAACGTCATAAATATCAAGAAGGTATACCTCGCTTGATATCCAGGAGATAAGCTCCCACTCCATGTGCGGGAAAGTAGTTTTGGGAGCGGAAACTACAATATTCTTTGACTCGGAATATATAATGTAGTTGTCTCCGTCCTCGATAAAGTGAAGATGAATGTCCTGCTTCGGATACTCTGCAATCAATGTATAATCGCAGGTATGATCCTCTCCCTCAAGCACAAATCCGAGCTCGGCAAGTGCTTCGGGAGTTACAAACTCGCCGAACAGAAGGGTCTTTTCACACTTTATCTCGGACATTGAGTCGAGGAAGGTGCTGAAATTCGTAAGGTTTGTCGCGTGTCCTGTTACGGGATAGGTCAAGCGGTGCGTAGAGTTGTTTCCGTAAGTGAGCTTATCCTTAACCGCTTCTATTCTCAGGAAAGCGTCACCGCCTCGGAATATTGAAAGGCGTTCAAGCGACATTATCTCTGCGGTAGAGATATTATCCGCTATCACAGGGTTAACGTAATCACTAAGCGTGAGAAGGAAGCTCTCCTCAACGCCCGTATCAATAATATAAAGGATATCACGTCCTTCAAGGACTGCATAATAGCCGTTGGAATCGGGTGTTTTATCACCTACTATAACGCGGTAATTACCGCCCTTATAATCTACCTCAAACCAAACTGCAGGGTCATTTTTATTGATTCCGTATTTATCAATATTGTCAAGGTCGGCATCTGCTACCATCTCAACTGCGAGAAGATATCTTGCGTTAGTTCTGAGGGTGGATATTTTTTCAAGATCCAGCTCGTATTCAAATGCGCCTTCAAACGACCACGAATCACCGCGATTGAGAAGAACGTATTCGTCATCCGGGTTGTGCACTCGTATCTTTTTTACGTCGGATGCTTCAATCGGGTCGATTATAAACGGACGCCCGTTTCTCAAAAGATGTCCGTGCTCGTCACGGGTCTCTGCGGGAGTTTCGGTATTTGTTTTGTTGCTATCGGCTTCCTCTTTCGGTGTCATAATAAGATAGACAGCAAGAAGTGCGCCCGCGAGAAGCACTGCCGCTACAACAAAAATTATCTGCTTTTGGAATTTTGTCATCAGAGGTGCCTCCTCTTAAGGAATACGCCGAGTGCGGCAATAAGCACGATGGAAGGAAGAACAACGATAAGGGTGCTTGCCCACTGACGGCTCTCTTGTGCAGTTGCCTTGAGAGAGGTATCCTCGTATATCTTATAGGGAACGTCAAGAACTATAGTCTCATCGGTCATCTCGGATGCTATATTTCTGATAAGATCGCTGTTCGCGAAGGTAGCGGAAAGCATCGCAAGATACTGATCGGATACAAAATAGGTGGAGCCGCCCACTATTACGTAGTTCTTATCGGTGTTACCTGTATCGGAGTTATAGGTTCTCTGATAAGCTGCAACAAGAAGAGGAATACGGGTGGACTCTATAATGTTCTCGCTCGCGTTCTTTGGAACATATGCCGTTGATTCCGAAAGAAGAATAGGCGCAACGCCTCTTGAAACGTTATTGATGGGAACAAGGCTTATAGGAGACGTATAATAGGAGATCGCCTTCATTGGAGTCGCCTTGCCGCTGACCTTAGAATGGAGCTCCAGGGTATCCTCGTCTCCGTCGTAGTAGGACGGAATGATAGCCATATTATTTGCGCTGTTCAGATAATTCTTATCATCCTGTACAGCAACGCCGTGGATAACGTCGATTCCCCATGTGTAAAGGAATTCGTCAAGTGTCTTGAGCTCGGGAGTGTTGGGGTCAACGAAGATCATAAGGTCCTTACCCTGTCCGAGATAAGAATTAAGCTTTGTAACCTCACTCTTACCCGTCTCCTCGCTCTCAGAGCCTGTAATATCACTCTGAGGATTTACCATTATAAGAATCTCGGTCTCCTCGGGGATGGTGCCCTGCATAAGGTCTACAAGGCGCACTTCAAAGCCCGAATCGGTAAACAGCTGCTTGAAGGTTGTGGGGATATCCTCTCCGTGATTGGTAATAAATCCGACAACAGGCATAGTTTCGCGGGTAACCTTCATGAGAGAGGAGGTGAAGCGGTATTCACCGTTGAATGCGTAATAGCTGTAGCTGCCGTCATCGTTTTGAGTATAAACGAAGCATTCAGCCATATCGAAAGCGGCAAAACGCTTTGCACTCTCCACGATGATGGTGGTGTCCCTGAGAGCATAGTCCTTCTTATACTTACGGACAAGCTCGGGGTTTCGCTTCATATCTATATACTCAATTGTAATATTATCAAACTTCTCCTCGTATTCAAGAGCGAGCGTCTTAACGTTTTTAACGTAATTGTTAGCGTCAAGCTGATCAAGAGGAGTAAGAAAGATTATCTTTACAGGCTCGTCCATTTCCTCAAGAAGACGGAAAGACTCATCTGAAATGTCGTAAAGCTGTTCCTCAGTCAGGTCGACGTACCAGTTATACTTTTCGGTAAGAACACCTGCAACGAGGTTAATAATGAAAATAAAGGCAACAAACACAACGGTGAGCACTATAGAGGCTGTTCCGTATTTGAGTTTTTTGGCATTGAAACTGAATTTTTTCATGAAACACCCCTCCTTTATGCCCAGCGGCGCTTTTCAAGAATTCTCACGCTGAGGAAGAGGAATATGAGCGTGATAGAAACGTAATAAAGCACCGAGGATGCGTCAAACAGACCGAAACGGAAGTTTACGTATCTGTCAAGAATTGAGAACCATTTTATGATTCTTCTTACGAAATCATTGTCAACGGATGACGAGAAAAGACCCATAAGAAGTGTTCCGAGAATAGCGGCAATTGTAGTAATTGATGCAACGAACTGGCTCTCGGTAAGACCTGAAAGGAAAAGTCCGATTGCGATAAGCGACGCCGCAAGGCAGGATATTCCGATAAAGTTGGAAATAAGTTGAGGCCACAGGAGGCGTCCGAAAAGGGCTATGGGGTAGAAGTTGAGATAGGAAACGGCAAAGGTCAGCTCAAAAAGAGCAAATGCCGCAAGGAATTTGCCTCCCACGATTCCAAAAAGAGAAACGGGGGAAGTGAGAAGAAGCTGATCGGTACGGCTGTTGCGCTCCTCCGACAAAAGCTTCATGGTAAGGATGGGAATAAGAATGATAAAGAAAAATATCATTATAAAGAAATAGTTTGACATGGAGGTAGTCGCCTGATAAAAGCCCGTAAGCCAAACAAGTGCGCCCGAAACGGCAAGAAATACCGCCATAAAGATATAGCCGAGTGTAGAGGTGAAATAAGAGATGAACTCTTTTTTGAATATAGAAAACATGACTTACGCCTCCTTTCCCGCAAAGCTGATAAAGATGTCCTCCAGCGTCATGTTGACGGGAGAAAGCTCAAGAAGACAAACACCTGCCGTCTTGAGTGTATTAAAGAGTGTGCGTCTTGCATCAACTCCTGTTTCCGACTCGAATTCCACAGTACAAGCGCCCGCCTCGGTGCATTCGACAACTCTTGCCGAGATAACGCCCTCAGACGCAAGCACAAGCTTCTTTCCTGCGTTTTCTTCGCAGAGCATTGTAACGCGATAACGTCTCTGACCTATCTGAGCCACAAGCTCCTCGGAGGTGCCGTCAGCAACAAGCTTTCCTTTATTTATAATAAGGATTCTGTCACAAACCGCCTGTACCTCTGAAAGGATATGAGTGGAAAGTATTACGGTATGGCGACGTCCAAGCTCCTTTATAAGTGCTCTTATCTCAATTATCTGTACAGGGTCAAGTCCGACTGTCGGCTCGTCAAATATCAAAACCTTGGGGTCGCCGATAAGCGCCTGAGCAATTCCGACTCTCTGAC
Organism: Eubacteriales bacterium; assembly: GCA_045660745.1. Lineage (GTDB taxonomy): Bacteria > Bacillota > Clostridia > Oscillospirales > SIG627 > RGIG6353. The sequence continues at coordinate 28,003 of JAZREJ010000042.1, read as the reverse complement.
GGTAGCCCTTTGAGAGGTTTCTTATAAGTCTCTTTTTAACGTGTGAGATACCGACCTTCTCGCATATCTCGTCGATATGCTTCTTGCGGTTGCCGTAGCATCCCTTGAGGTTATAAACGAATTTGAGATATTCGGTAACCGTCATATCCAAGTAAAGAGGGGGCTGTTCGGGTAAAAATCCTATATTCTTTTTTGCGCGTGTTGGCTCCTCGAAAACGTCGATGCCATTGATCTTCATTTCTCCGGAGGTTGCGGAAAGATATCCGGTGAGCATATTCATAGTAGTACTCTTACCCGCTCCGTTGGGACCGAGGAAGCCTACTATCTCGCCATCTTCGACAGTAAAGGATACGTTGTCTACCGCAACCTTATCGCCGAATTTCTTCGTGACAGAATTTAAAACTATCATTTTTTTCTTCCTTTCGAAGTCGATTTGAGGTATTTTAACACAAAATTATAAATAAACTTTGTACAAAACCGATTTTTTTACAAATAAATTATACTATTAAATAAGAATTTGTGCAATACATTTGACAAAATTAAATTTATGTTTTATAATAAATAAGGATACGACTCTATCGGACGGTCGCGTGAGGGACGTCGAAAGATAACCTCATGAGGAAAGTCCGGGCTCCGCAGGGCAAGGATAACAGGTAACGCCTGCCGAGGGTGACCTCAGGGAAAGTGCAACAGAAAGATACCGCCGAGCAATCGGTAAGGATGGAAAGGCGAGGTAAGAGCTCACCGGCGCGACGGAGACGCCGCGGCCATGTAAACCCTATCCGGAGCAACACCGCAAGAGACGGGAAAACCCATATCTGCCCGATAAGTTCTCGAAGGTGGCATGAGGCACAGAGCGATCTGTGTCCAAGATAGATGACCGTCGAAGAGGGCTCGCCCTCCGAACAAAACCCGGCTTACAGATTCAGTCGCATTCTTTTTCAAAATGGGCAAGGAGGAAAAAATTATGTCCGAAAACAGTAAAACACAACAGTTTCCCATTGCAAGTCTTCGGGAAATGGAGATCAGAGAGATTCTTAACTCGGTTTATAATTCTCTTCGCGAAAAGGGTTACGACCCCATAAATCAGCTTGTCGGATATATTCTTTCCGAAGACCCGACTTATATTACGAGCCATAATAACGCGCGCTCGCTTATTCGTAAGCTCGACCGCGATGAGATTATGACTTCTCTTATTAAAAACTACCTTAATATAAAAGCGTAAACGGAGGAATTATGGACAAAATCATGGAAGGCTTTTCCACATACCGAGGAAAGCCTCTTGTAAAAAAAGACAACATTATCTGCTACGGTGACCCCAAGGAACGCGCCGTATTAGTACTTACAGTGCTTTCAAACAAGAAGGTGGGCGATGATGAGATACCCGATATGATACTTATTCAGGTACAGTCTACCGACACGGCTCTCCCCATCACCGAAAGAGTTTTGAAGCAGGGCATGAAGAACGGTCTTTATCAGGCTCTCGACTTTGGTGCGTCCTGGCTTGAGAACACACTGAAGTGAGAAAATAAGGTTTTGCGTTTAGCAAAGCCTTTTTTGTTTAAATCTTAACATTTTCCTGTTGTGTTTTGTAATATATTATTGTATAATAACCTCAAAGCGATGGCGCGGTAGCCGTCGTCAAAGCAAAGGCTTTGATTTTAAAGACTCATGTCTTTAACTTTGAGAACATTATATCATTAAAACCGCCCTGTTGTGACAGGGCAACGGCTTGCGCCTTTCAAGGTCTTGCGACCTTGGTTTTATGGTATAATAAAAGTCGGACTTACAGTAAGGAGTGTTTTTTATGAACAAAAAAGTTTTATGTATAATTTTCGGCGGTGCGTCAAGTGAATACGAGGTATCTCTGCGCTCTGCCGCAAGTGTTATCCGAAATGCGGACAAGGAAAAATTTGAGGTTGTAACCCTCTCCATTCTCCGCGACGGACGTCAGTTCCTTTACAGCGGAGACATTTCAAAAATAGAGGACGGCTCATTTGCCGACGATACGGAAAATCTCTATCCCGCCGTCATCAGTCCATGTCCCGCGCATCACGGTCTTGCTCTCTTCAACAAGGCAGAAGGAACCTTCAGCATTAAAAAGATAGATGTATTCTTCCCAGTCGTACACGGCGAAAACTGTGAGGACGGAAATCTTCAGGGACTTTTAAAGCTCTCGGGAGTTCCTTATATCGGCTCGGACGTCAGAGGCTCTGCCGTTTCTATGGACAAGTCGGTTACAAAGGCGCTTCTTGAAAAAACAGGCATCCCTATGGCAAAATGGTATCTTTTCAGACGCGAAAAGGACCTTGACACCGCCATTGCCGAATGCGAAAAGGAGATAGACTACCCCATCTTCGTCAAGCCCTGCGGTACAGGCTCCTCGGTCGGTGTTTCCCGTGCGGATAACAGAGCTGCGCTTATTACGGCGCTTGAAACCGCATTTCGCTACGATTCCAAGGTTCTTGCGGAAGAAACCATCGTGGGAAGTGAAGTTGAGGTTGCCGTTATGGACACTCTCGAAGACGGAAAGAGAGGGCTTTTTGTGTCCCTTCCCGGAGAGCTTGTCGCAAACGCCGAATTTTACGATTACGACACAAAATACAAAAACGACACAGCAGAATACTATATCCCCGCACGGCTTTCAGACACTCAAATGAACGTGGTGCGTGGCTATGCTGAGACTGTTTTCCGTACACTTGATTGTCGTGGACTTTCAAGAGTTGACTTTTTTGCAACAAAAAACGGTTTTGTGTTCAACGAAATAAACACGCTTCCCGGATTTACAAGCATCAGTATGTATCCGAAGCTTATGGAGAACATGGGGCTTTCCTATTCGGAACTTATAACAAGTCTTACGGAATACGCTCTGAATGAAAACGCGAAAGGATAAAAAATGAAAAAGCTTTCTTTAATTCTCGCACTTGCCATTCTTCTTTCCTGCATTTGCATCCCCGTTCATGCAGAAGAAACCGAAGAGCCCGACTATATGCAGATGTCGGATATTGAGCGTCTTGCACGAGGTATCATCTACGTGCCCGACTCCATGGACCTTCAAGAATTCTACGAGACCATGAAGCTCATCGACAACAGCAATCTGCACTTCAACTCGGATAAATTCCTATATTTTTGTATGGCTATCGAAGAACTTTTCTACATACCCACAACAGCAGAAGAGGTGTTCAGAAAATTTGCGAAAAAATTCCCGCTCGTTGACACCCGCGACATGGACAAGGTTTACGCAAACCTTTTCTCGGTGCTTGACAAATACAGCTATTATCTCCCACCCACGGTAAGCGAGCAGTTCTGGAACCCCACCACCTCAAAGGGTATCGGCGTGACCCTTGTCTATGATGAAACGGGTGACGTCTACGGTACTCCCGGAGTCTATATTGAAGGAGTTGCTCCCAATTCAAGCGCCGCCGAGGCAGGCATTCTTGCGGGAGACAGGCTAATCTGCCTTGAAGGAATAGACACCCGCGATATGACATTTACCGCTGTTTCGTCAATTCTTTCCTCTCTTACCTCAAAGTCACACGTCAACCTTTCCTACGAGAGAGTGACAGACGGGAAAGCGGTAACAAAGGAAGCGGAGCTTGAAAGAAGAAGCGTCGCCTTCCGCGAGGTATCCTTCCATCTCTACCCCGAAAGAAACGCTTTCGTAATGTCGCTCAGCTCATTCAAAAATGACTACACTCACACGGAGATTCTCAAGCGCTTCAAGGAGCTCAAGGCGCTAGGCTATACAAACGCTATCATCGACCTGAGAAACAATTCGGGGGGCGACATTACTGTTGCGGCTAACATTATAAACACCTTTGTGCCCCAAAAGGATCAGGTTCTTTTCACTATGGGACGCGAAGGCAAATTAGACTATCACAAATTCGTTTCAGACGGAACGGGGGTTAAATTTGATTCTCTGCAGGTGCTTGTCAACGAGAACACCGCTTCAAGTGCCGAAATAACCGCTCTTTGTCTTAACCAGCTTGCAGGCGCGACGCTTATCGGAAAAAAGACAGTCGGCAAGGGAGTAGCTCAGTCGGCGGGACAGATAATCGATGACTCGACCTTCGGTATCACCACCTTTGTGGCATATGACTCCTTCGGCGGTACCTATAACGAAAAGGGACTGCTCCCAAGATTTTATCTGGATAACACCATCGTACAGTACGATTTTCCCACTGACCTTGAATGGTTCAACTACATAAACTACGTTGAAGCGGTGGAAGGTGCTGAAAACGAGGTTGTAACAGCGCTTGAACGCCGTCTTGAGATAATGGGATTTTTAAAGAGTGAATACGTTGACGGCTTGTGGGATAAGAATACCACCTATGCCGTTACAGCGCTCCAGATGGGAGCGGGTCTTGAACCGACGGGCGCACTTTCAGATAAGCTTGTTATCGTCATAACCGACATTATCAATTCTTACAAGAATTACAGTTATGTTGAAGACATTCAGCTTGAAACTGCTCTCAGCTACATCTACTAAAAAATCTTAACAAAACAAAAGAGGTTTAAAATGTTATCCATAATTATAGCCTTCATAATATCCTCGGTTGGACTTGCCTCGGGAAGCGTCTTTTATAAAATGGGAGCCGAGCGTCAGACAGACAAAAGGTCCTCCCCTGCGCTTCTCTGCTTTTTCTACTTCACAATAGCTGCAATAGGCTACGTTGTTGCCTGCCTTGTAACAAAAGCAAGCTTCGTTCCTTCTGTTCCAACACTTATAACGGCGCTTGTCGGAGGTATCTGCTTCGGTGCTGCGGCTTACCTTTATATAGTCTCCCTCTCCTGCGGTCCGTTTACAGTTTCCGCGGTACTTCTCAATTTTTCAAATTTTGCACCTATCATCTACTGCATGGTATTTCCCGGTGAGTTACCCGGTGTCATTACCGTTTCGGGAATAATTCTTATGGTAGTATCGGTATACATACTCACATCCCGAAACAAGAGCGAAAACGAAGCGAAAGCAAACATAAAGTGGATAATTTCCATTGCGCTCACCTTTGTTACAAATTCTATCATATCCTACATGATACGTCTGCAAAACCACTTTGCAACAAAGAATAACGTATCCGAAGAAATGATATTTTACGTTCTTCTGTTTGGCTCTGCGGCGCTTGTTGCACTCGGAGTGTTCATCGGAACCGGCGGACTTAAGATCTCGCAAAAAGCACCAAGACTTCTCGTGCCCGCTGTGGGACTTGCTCTCACCATCAGCGCAAACGTTTTTCCGCAGACCATCCTCTACTCAAAGAACGTCCCCACCGCAGTTCAATCTCCCATTATAAACGGCTCGGCAATACTCCTTGCAGCCCTCTTCGGAAGAGTTTTCTTCAAGGATAAGCTCTCTGTCAAGGCTTGGTGCGGAATCGGGCTCGGAATCGTCGCAATAGTGCTTCTGAATATATAAAATTACATAAAGTAAGAGCAGGAGAAATCTCCTGCTCTATTATTTTATTCTTCGTCACGGGCCTTCTTGGACTTTTCTTCATCCTTATCCTTTTTGCTCTTTTCCTCGTCTTCCTCTTCTTCCGTCTTTTCAAAGAGCTCAACGCGGATAAGGGTTGCTGTGTGCGATTCGCACTTTTCAACGGTAAGCCTTCCGAAGTCTGCCTCGAAGCTGTCGCCCTCATCTGGAACCTTTTCAAGCTTTTCGCTTACCCATCCGCCGAGAGTAACGCTGTCTGTCTCAAAGTCCTCAAGGTCAAAGTGCTGGATGAAATCATCAATATTTACATTTGCCTCAACAAGATAAAGTCTCTCACCAATTTCTCGGTAATCTTCAATTACCTCGTCGTGCTCGTCCCAAATTTCGCCAACTATCTCCTCAAGGATATCTTCCATGGTAACAATACCGAGAGTTCCGCCATATTCGTCAAGAACGACTGCGATGTGCGACTGATTTTCCTGGAGCCTGTTCAAAATGTTGGTTATCTTTTCGCTCTGGTGGATAAAGATGGGCTCGGTGGATATTTCCTTTATATCACCTTCAAATATACCGCCATTGACGTAAAAGTCCTTCTGATGGATGATACCGACGATATTGTCAATGCTGTCTTCGTAAACAAGAAGACGAGAAAAACGGGTGGAAGTAAACCACTCTGCAATTTCTTGCTTTGTAGCAGTGTCAGGAAGAGCTTCAACCTTTACACGGGGAGTGAGAATATCCTCAGCTCTTTGGTCGGTGAACTCTATTACGTTCTTAATAAGCTCGCCCTCTTCCTCCTCGATGCTTCCCTCCTGCTGACCTTCCTCAACAAGGATAAGTATCTCCTCCTGAGAAACGCCCTCTTCCTCTTCCTCTTTAAAGAAAAGATAAATGAATTTTCTCCACAAAGAGAAAATGAAGTTGATGGGTGCGAGAAGAACAAGGAAAAAGCCGAGAAGTCCAACCGTTGCCATTGTAAACTTTTCAGCAAAGTTTCTTGCAAGAGTCTTGGGGGTTATCTCTCCGAAAATAAGAACAACTACCGTGACCACCGCAGTGGATACGGTTGCGGCAATATCAGCTTTACCTGTAAGCAACTCGACGAAAAACAAGGTGCCCACTGTAGAAAGAAGAATATTGACAACGTTATTTCCGATAAGTATCGTGGATATGAGCTTATCATACTGCTCGGTCATGGCAAGCACACGGTCAGCCTTTTTGTTGCCCTTTTCACTTAGTGCTTTAAGTCTGGTTTTGTTGACCGACGAAAAGGCGGTCTCTGTTGCCGAAAAGTATGCGGATAGCACCAGGCACGCCGCCATAATAATAATATATGTAGTCATTGCGAACTCCTTAAATTCTTTTTAAAAATAGACACAAAAAGGCATACCTGCACTGTATCAATTTGGCGCAGATATGCCGAAATCTATTTCAATATTATTTAAAAAACAAGTGTTCGCGTCAGGGTCGCTACTGTCACCGTCCATTTTCCGTATCATCCTCCTTTTTAATTATTCGAGGGCATTATAACAAATAAAGTCCTATTTGTCAACCCTTTTGGGAAAAAACGTTTTATGCTCTCAGATGTGAACGGTAAAGAGATGCGTAGATACCGTCCTTTTCAAGAAGCTCTGTGTGAGTGCCTCTCTCGGAGATAATTCCGTTTGAAACGACCGCTATCTCGTCAGCTCCCTGAACTGTTGAAAGTCTGTGAGCAACGATAAGAGTGGTACGGCCTCGGCTAAGCTCATTAAACGCAGTCTGTATAAGTATTTCTGTGGCGTTATCAAGAGCGCTGGTTGCCTCGTCAAGAATAAGAATTGGGGGATTCTTCAAGAATATGCGTGCAATAGACAGTCGCTGCTTCTGTCCTCCCGAAAGTCTTACTCCCCTCTCTCCGACAACAGTATCATAGCCGTTTTCAAGCGTCATGATGTAATCGTGTATATCCGCCTTTCGCGCTGCATCTATTACCTCCTCCTCGGTGGCATCGGGACATCCGTAAAGAATGTTATCGCGTATTGTGGAGTTGAATAGGTAAACGTCCTGTTGAACGATACCGATATTACGTCTCAAGGATTGTCTTGTATATGCCGATATCGGTTTTCCGTCAATATATATATCACCCTTTTCAACGTCATAAAAACGGGGAATTAGGTGGCACACGGTAGTCTTGCCACCGCCGCTCGGTCCGACCAGCGCAACCGTCTTGCCTTGTTCAAGTCTCAGGTTGATTCCGTGTAAAACGTCTTTATCATCTTCGTAACCATAGGATACATTGCGAAATTCTATCTCGCCCTTCAAAACGCCCGCGTCCTGTGCCCCCTCGTCATCCTTTTCAGGCTCGGCATCCATGACCTCAATAAATCTTTCAAAGCCCGTAACTCCGTTCTGATACTGCTCCATAAAGTTGATAAGCGTCATAACGGGACCGAGGAACATATTGACAGACACGACAAACGCGGAATAGTCTCCGAATCTTATATAGCCCTTATAATAGAAAAATCCGCCTGCAATAAGCACTATTACGTTAAAAATATCTGTTATAAACGAGGTGGAGGCATGGAACTGTCCCATTGCGCGATAGGCTTTAAGACGTGCCTTTATAAAGTCGGTATTGCCTTCCTCGAATTTTTCCTGCTCTTTTTCCGAATTGTTGTAGGCTTTCGTGGTACGGATGCCCGAAATACTGCCCTCAACACAAGCGTTTATCTTACCTGTTGCTTCTCTGCTCTCCTTGAACGCCTGACGCATCTTCACTCTCAGCTTCATTGCCGCAATTAACAAAAACGGAACCGCAACGAAGATTATAAGAGTGAGGTAAATATTTATAGTTGCAAGAAAGACAAACGAAGCAAGCGCCGACACTGTGGAAATAATAAGGTTTTCGGGGCCGTGATGCGCAAGCTCTGATATCTCCCAAAGGTCACTTGTCATTCGAGTCATAAGCTTGCCGGTCTCGTGATTGTCAAAGTAGGTGTAGGGAAGCTTTTCAAGCTGTGCGAACAGCTCGCTTCTCATCTGCGCCTGCATTTTGACACCCATTATGTGTCCGTAAAACTGAATCCAATAATTGAGAAGCATTCTCACAATATACAAGACAAGAAGTCCAAGGCCCGCAAATACCACAAGACGATACTTGTTGTTCGGTATAAGGTCATTGAGCATCTCTCGGGTGAGAATGGGATAGAGAATTGCAATAAGAGACACCGCAAGGGATGCCATCATATCCCAAAAGAATATCTTTTTATGTGGTTTGTAATAGGAAATGAACCTTTTTAACATCTTTTCTCCTTAATTATAGTGACACATGGCACTGTCAATACCTTTTTCTATCATTTCCTCAAGAGCTTCATAACAATGTCCGAAAGCCTCAAACATCAGCTTTTCGTCTGCCTTCGCAAATCTTCCGAGTACCCAATCCTTCATATCGTATTCAGGATGAGGAGGTGCGCCCACACCTATCTTTATTCTCGGGAAGTCAGAGGACCCAAGATGGGAGGTAATAGACTTTATCCCGTTATGCCCTCCGTGAGAGCCCTTGCGACGAAGTCTTATCTTACCCGGAGTAAGAGAGATATCATCAAATATTATTATTACGTTTTCCGGTGGTATCCCGTAAAACTTTGCCGCCTCGCCGATTGCAAGTCCGGATTCGTTCATATAGGTCTGAGGCTTTAAAAAGAGAACCCTCTCTCCTGCGACAATACCCTCGAAGGTTGCCGAATGAAATTTCACCCTTCCCGATCCTATACCCTTCTTTTCAAGGATGTAGTCAAGCGCGAGAAAGCCTGCGTTATGTCTTGTAAACGTGTATTCCTTACCGGGATTTCCAAGACCCGCAACGATGTAGGAAAAGGTTTTTTTATCAAAGAGTTTCATTGTATATCACCTGATGCTCAAGTGTTTTGAGCGCATTTTCTATAAGAGTTTCGCGGTCAAGTCCCGATTCTGCAAGTATCACCTTTTCAAGTACGGGCTTTGTTCTCGGATGCGGAGGAGTAAATACCGTACAGCAATCCTCGTACGGCTCAATAGACGTGTCAAAGGTGTCTATCCTACGGGATATCTGCACTATTTCTTCCTTATCCATACCGATGAGGGGACGGAAGACGGGAATCGTGGGAACAACATCTGTAACGGCAAGGGCGTGCATGGTCTGGCTTGCCACCTGTCCGATGCTCTCGCCCGTAATAAGACACTGCGCACCGACGCGATGTGCAACGCGGTCGGCTATCTCCATCATAAAGCGTCTTAAAATAAGTGTAAAATAATCAAATTCGCAGGTGTCTCTTATAGCCTCCTGTATTTCGGTAAGGGACACTGTATTAAAATGCATCCTGTCGGTATAACGACAAAGCTTGCCTGCAAGGGTCATGACCTTTTGCTTTGCCTTTTCCGAGGTATAGGGAAAGCTTTCAAAGTGTAGTGCATCCACCTCAACACCTCTCTTTGCCATCATAAAGCCCGCAACCGGAGAATCAATTCCGCCCGACAAAAGAAGGAGTCCGCGACCGCCTGTACCGTAGGGAAGTCCGCCCGCGCCCGCAGTTTTTCCCGCATGGATAAACGCATACCTCTCTCGCACCTCTATCATAACGACAATCTCGGGATTGATAACGTCAACCGCAACGTCGGGACATCTTTCAGACAGCTCACCGCCCACCTGCATCATAATTTCAGGGGTGGTATAGGGGAAGGTCTTGTCACTTCTTCTCGCGTCTGCCTTAAACGAGCGCGCGCCCTTTAAATGAGGAGGAATATATTCAAGCGATACCCGCATGATATCCTCGATTGTCTTTTCGGCGCGGTAAGCTATACAAAGTGACACTATACCGAAGATCCTCGACAAAGCATCATGCGCCGCCTCAACGTCCTCATCCCTCTCAGGAGTAACGTAAACGGTAGACTGCATATATTCAAATTCATACTCTCCGATAATTCCTTTAAGTCTTCGGCGGATAGAGTCCGCAAGCTGTTTTTCAAAAGCCCTGCGGTTTGCCCCCTTAAGGATTATTTCTCCGTATTTTAAAAGTATCGTTCTTTTCATTTATCTGTTACCTTTCAATCTCTTTATCACTTCTTTGAGTTTTTCGGCAAAATACTCCGCCTCATCCACAGTGTTAAGTCCGGAAAGACTCACACGCACGGCACTCTCCGACAAAGCAGCGTCAAGTCCGAAGGCTGTGAGTACACGGCTCTTTTTTGCCTTTGAAGAACACGCAGACCCGCTCGACACGAATATCCCGTGAGAGGAGAGTGCGTGAAGAAGAGTTTCGCTCCTTATTCCCTTTACCGAGAAATTCACCACTGTATCACTCTTTATTTCGGGGAGATTAAGATGCACCTCAGGTATATCCGACAAAAGAGCTACGAGTGCTTTTTCTGTCTCCTTTATTCTTGAAAGGCGCTCTGTATCCTTTGAAAGACACTCGACCGCCCGTCCGAAGGAAGCAATCCCCACAGTATTTTCGGTTCCGCTCCTCATACCCTTCTCCTGACCTCCGCCGTAAATTACGGGGGAAAGCGGAAGGGGCTTTGCAAGAGCAAGCGCTCCGACTCCCTTGAGTGCGTGCACCTTATGAGCAGATACCGTCACCATATCGGCACCAAGCGACTGCAGAGTAAATCTGTCCTTCATAAAAGCCTGAACGCAGTCTGTATGAACAAGCGCACGCGGAGAGCGACGGCGAACCGCTTCGGCAATTTTCGCAACAGGGTATATTGCGCCCGTCTCGTTATTCGTATGCATGACCGACACAAGACAAACAGGCACGTCAAGATATCCTTCAAGCTCGTCAAGGTCAATCCTTCCTCCGCGAGTCGTAAGATACACAACGTCAAAGCCTCGCTCACCAAGCACCCGACAGCACTCCTGCACCGAGGGATGCTCTGAATCTGTAGTTATTATCCTGTTACCCGCGCGGCGGTTTTTCTCGGCTCCCGACAGAAGTGCCAAGTTGTTTGCTTCGCTTCCCGACGCGGTAAAAATAATACTCTTTGCACCGAGTGTGCGGCTGATAACATCTCTCGAGCGTTCCACAAGCATACTTGCAGAATAGCCAAGGGTATGCAGACTTGAGGGATTCCCATATTCAAAAAGCGCCTCATTCACCGTCTCACGCACTTCATAAATAAGCGGAGTGGTTGCGGCGTTATCAAAATAAACTGTTTTGTTTTCTGACATAAATTCACCAAGTAAATAAATTTTTTCACTTCTTACTTGATTATATTATAATTTTGTATTATAATCAAGTAAAGAGTTTGAATTTTTTAAAAAAATCAGGTATTTTATGATATATAATAACACAAAGCTCATCCTCGCGCCTATGGCAGGCTTTGGAGACAGCGCCTTCCGTACCGTATGCAAGCGCAACGGAGCGGATGAGGTAGTGAGCGAAATGATATCCGCAAAGGCAGTGGTATTCCGCGACCGCAAGACTTTTGACCTTGCACAACGCACAGCAGAAGAAACGCCTTTCCGAATACAAGTATTCGGGAGCGAGCCCGAGGTCATCGGGGAAGCGATTGGAATACTCAAGGAGAATTTCTCCCCCGACGGCTTTGACATCAACATGGGATGCCCCGTCGGAAAAATAGTAAAAAACGGAGAGGGCTCTGCCCTCATGAAGAATCCTGCGCTTGTTGAAAAAATCGTCAAGGCGGCAACGCTTTCGGCAGGAGAGCTTCCTGTCAGCGTAAAGATACGCCGCGGATTTTCAAAAGAAAGCGTCAACGCAGTGGAAGTGGCACTCGCAGCGGAATCGGCGGGCGCCGACAGAATAGCGGTACACGGGCGTACACGGGATCAGCTTTATATGCCTCCCGTTGACCTTAGTATTATAGGGGAAGTAAAAAGAGCTGTCAAAATACCCGTCATCGGCAACGGAGATATAACAAGTGCCGAATCGGCTCTTGAAATGCTTGAAAAAACTGGCTGCGACCACCTTATGATAGGACGCGGTGCACTCGGAAGACCCTGGATATTTAACGAAATAAAATCGGTGCTTCAAGGCACGGCTTACCCCGAAATACCGTCGGGAGAGAAGCTTTTTGAAGCACTTAACGAGCATTTGACCCTCGCACTGCTTGACAAAGGAGAAAAACGCGCGATCCCTGAGGCAAGAGCTCAGATCGCCCATTACATCAAGGGCGTGAGAGGTGCAGCGGAGGTCAGAAACCGCATAAACCACGCAGAGACCTTTGATGAGATAAAAGACATTCTAAAAACCATTCTTTAAAAAGAGAAAGGAGGACTGACAGTGAAAAATTTTGAAGAGCTTGTCGCGAGATATACCCCGTTTGTAATGTCGGTCTGCCTTTCATATATGAAAAAACGCGAGGACGCAGAGGATGCCTGTCAGGAGGTATTCTTAAAGATATGGAAAACAAAAGCCGTTTTTGAGGACAAGAGCAAGTATACCACCTGGCTTTATTCGATAGCAAGAAATACCTGTCTTGATCTCTTGAAGAAAAACGCAAAGCATATTCACGAGGAGATACCGGACACACTCCACGACAGTGATAACTCTCCCGAGAAATCGGTTATAGACCGAGAATTTGAAGAAACGGTATATTCCGCACTGGAGACGCTTGACACCGACATGAAAACGGTGCTCCTGCTTCGTGAAAAGGCGAGTATGTCCTATACGGAAATCGCAGAGCTTCTCGGGATTCCCGAAGGCACCGTTAAGAGCCGTATTTCACGGGCACGCGAGACACTTTTGAAAAAACTTGAAGGAAAAATTTAAAATTACGGAACTATTTTGAAAAATATCCGTCAAAAATAATGAATAAGGAAAGAAAGGAGAGATGATCATGGATTGCACAAAAGCGCGAGAGCTTATGTGGGAAGACGAGCTTTCGGAAGAATTCTTCGCCCACATTGAAGGCTGTCCCGAATGTCGCAAGGCTTACGAGCTTGTAAAAAAGACAAAAGCCGTGCTTAATCGCCCCGATGATATGGAAGGTGCTGTTATGAAAAAAATAAAAAAAGCAGAACATGCAAGAAAAATCTCTCTTATCACAAAGGTTGCCGCAGTATTCGTCGCCGTTCTTGCGGTTGGAATATTTGCTAAGATAATAATTGACAACGGACTTGAAAAGTCGGGTAGGGACGCATCCGAGAACAACATTGTGATGACGGAAAAGGAAGATGGCTTTTCGGCGTCGGGAAGCAATGGAACTTACGGAGAATTTGTTGACAAAGGCTTGACCGATAAAGAGGATTCCGCCGATGACTACGACGTAGCGCCCGAGGAGCCTTACTACGAGGAACCCATGGCGCCCTCCATTGAAGAAGCTCCCTCCGCATCTGACAGATACACACCGGACGGGACGCAAAATAAAGAAGACCTTTCAAAAGATGATGTCAATATGTTCCTCAACGAGTACAAGGACATGAACACGCTCCCCGTACACACGGCTGATATCGTCGTTTCCGGAGACAATATAAAATATGCGCGCGAGGTTCTCGAAAAGTTTTCTCCCGAGCAATGTGACTATCACATAGAGATTCAAGGGGACTTCTATTTTGAGGTACAAGAGGCGCTTCAAGGAGCAGACTTTGAAATTGTTCTTACAACAAGCTCGGAAACGATAAAAAAGACGCTTGTATTTTTTGATTCCTTAATAAAATAGCGGTTTTACCATCCCCCATCAGGATGCACCGACACTTTTAAAAATTATCAAAACTACTTAAACGCTATAAATTTATCTCGGAGTATATATGGTTTTTTCAAGCTTACTTTTCCTGTTTATATTTTTGGTATTAACACTTGTCGGCTATTTCATCTTACCCCGTAAAGCAAAAAACGCATTTCTTCTCATCGTAAGCCTGTTCTTCTACGCGTGGGGAGAGCCGTCATACGTTGCGGTAATGATAGCATCAATTATCGTAAACTACTATGCGGGAATATTCATTGACCGATACAAAAAGAGCGGAAAAAGCGCCTCTGTGCGTGCCGCTCTTGCTGTTCTTTGTGTCATAGATATCGGAGCACTTGTATTCTTCAAGTATACAAGGTTCCTCTTCGATAACATGTCCGCTATATTCAAGATCTCTTTCCCGTTCGATCCGTTTCTTGAAAGCATCGTGCTTCCTATCGGAATCTCTTTTTACACCTTCCAGATGATGTCCTACGTCATTGACGTGTACAGAGGTGACACTGAGGTGCAGCACAACATCATTGACTTCGGCTGTTACGTTGCTCTCTTTCCTCAGCTTATCGCGGGTCCCATTGTGCAGTACAAAACCATTGCACAACAGCTCGCACACCGCACCGTCACCATTGAAAAGTTTGCCGAAGGTATTCTTCGTTTTACAGCGGGACTCGGCAAAAAGGTGCTCATCGCCAACAGTGCGGGATTTGTATGGGAGACTGTCAGAGCCTACGATTACGGAACCCTCCCCGCACTCACAGCCATAATCGGCTCCGTGGCGTTCTCCTTCCAGATATATTTCGACTTTTCGGGCTACTCGGATATGGCGATAGGTCTTGGAAAAATGCTTGGCTTTGAATTTCTTGAAAACTTCAATTATCCCTACATTTCAAAAAGCGTTACCGACTTCTGGAGAAGATGGCACATCTCCCTCTCCTCATGGTTCCGCGACTACGTATACATCCCACTTGGCGGAAACCGACTCGGGTTTGCCAAACAGATTCGCAATATTGCCATCGTTTGGCTGTGTACGGGTCTTTGGCACGGGGCATCCTGGAACTTCGTTCTGTGGGGCGCCTGGTTCGGGATACTTCTCATATGCGAAAAGCTCTTCCTTTTAAAGCTCTTTGCAAAGCTTCCGAGATTCGTTTCCCACCTGTGGGCGCTTTTGTGCGCGTGGTTCGGATGGGTAATATTTGCACATGACTCCTCTCTCGGAGAGCTTGGCACGTTTATAAAAGCACTCTTCGGTGCAAATGGATTTGCGGACGACAGGTCACTCTGGCTCCTTTCAAACTACGCTCTTCTCTTTATCATTGCAGCTATCGCCTCAACCCCTCTTATGAAAAAGCTATGGAAGAAGCTTGAACCCGTCCCCGTCCTGTCAAGCGTTTTAAGAATATTGTTCCTCGCAACAATATTCATTCTTTCCTGCGCATATATCACTTCTTCCACCTACAATCCGTTCATTTATTTCCGTTTCTGAGGAGGTGACAGTATGAAAAAACATGATTCAATAATTATAACAGTTCTTTTCTGTCTCTTTCTCGCAATCCCTCTCGCGGCAACTCTCCTCTCTCCCAAGAAGGAGTTTTCGGAATGGGAAAACCGTGAGCTTGCCACAATTTCTGCCCCTTCCGGGGAGGAAATATTTTCGGGAAAATTCGGGTCGAATTTCGAGACCTGGCTCACAGATCACTTCTTTGCCCGCGACTTTTGGGTAAAGCTTAAAAGAAGCGCCGATTCCGCACTTATGATAAAAGAATCAAACGGCGTCATCATCGGTGACGGGGCACTTTTCGACATTCCCGACGAGCGCAACGCGGAAACTGTCGACAAGAATATTTCTGCAATAAACACCCTTGCGAAAACAGGTATCAAAACATCCGTCATACTCATCCCATCTTCGGGAAGTGTTTTCCCCGAAGCACTCCCTTATGCCGCTCCCGATTTCGGCGAGCTTTTCGCAATTGAAGATATCTATTCACGTCTTGAAAACACCGCTTGTGTTGACACATATCCCGTTTTGAAAGGATTAGGACTTGAAAACGCCTTTTTCAAGACAGACCATCACTGGACCGCTCGCGGTGCAGCAAGCGTTTATGCCACATGGAAAAATGGCAACAAGGACTTTGAATTTGAATCTCTTTCGGACTCCTTCTACGGCACTCTCACATCCCGCTCGGGCGACACTTCGGTCTCTCCTGACCGTTTTGAAAGAATAACGTCGGGTGACGCCTTTGTTTCTTGCAGAATTTTTAACGGTGCTAAGTGGTCAGAGTACGATTCCATGTACTTTGACTCATATCTCGACAAAAAGGATAAATACTCCTACTTTCTCGGAACAAACGAGCCTCTCGTAGTTCTCGACACGGGACGCGATGGCAAGACGCTCCTTGTATTCAAGGACTCCTTCTCTCACTCCTTTGCACAATGCCTGTCCGAAGACTACGCGCGCGTTATACTCGTTGACCTGCGTTATATGAACGACATAGCTCTTGCCGAAATAAACACGGAAGATGTAGACGAAGTGCTCTTTTTGTACGGGCTTGAAAACTTCACCACTCTCGATAAAATGTCGCTTGTAAAAATTCTCGCAAAAAAATTTTAAAATATTGGAACTTTTACTGATCCTTTCCGTCTAAGTTAACAGAAAACCAAAACGGAAAGGATCATTTATTATGAAAAAAAGAATTTTATCGCTTATCCTGATTTTAGTTTTTGTTCTGTCGCTTCTTATCTCTTGCTCATCATACAGAGAATCGTATAACAAGAGTACCTCTGCCGATGGCGGGCTTATGTATGACAAGGAGTACGATTACGCTTATTCGGGAAGCTCCTCCAACGGAAGCTTCGGCACGAAGTTTGACTCTCCCGCGTCCGACGATATGTACATGGAGCCCGAAGCCCCCATGCCCGAGGCTCCCATGGAAGCGGAAAAGCCTTCCGCAGACTCAGGTGTCAATTCTTCAAATACTGACGTTACCGCGGGCAGAAAAATAATATACTCATCAAACTTCAACCTTGAAACAAAGGAATTTGATAAGAGTATTGCAAGTCTTGATGCCCTCTGTCTTGAATTCGGTGCATGGTATGAAACATCTAACTCCTACGGCACAGCCGAAAACGGAAACCGCAACGCATATTTTACAGTGCGTGTTCCCGCTGAAAACTACAGGGCATTCGTGTCGCGTCAGGGCACTATAGGAGTTGTAATCTCCTCCTCGGAAAATAACCGCGACGTTACTGAGCAATACACCGACGTTGAAGCGCGCCTTGCAAGTGCAACCCTGAGAGAAGAAAGAGTCTTGAAGATTCTTGAAAACGCTGACAGGCTTGACGACGTGCTCACACTTGAGCGCGAGCTTGCAAGCATACGATATGAAATCGAAAGCCTCACAGGCTCTCTCCGCAAGTACGACTCTCAGGTGAATTACTCATCTGTCACAATATCTATAAGAGAAGTGACCACCATAACCCCCACGCCTCCCAAGACTCTCACCTTTGCCGAGCGCTTGTCAAAGGCGTTCAATTCCGGCATCGACAACTTCAAGCAAGGTGTTGAAAATCTCATAGTCAACGCCTCCTACAATCTCATAAGCCTTATCTTCTGGCTCGTTGTGATCGCAGTGCTTATAATATTCCTTATAATCAAGATCAAAAAGCTTAAGAAGAAATACGCAAAAAAAGAAGCTCCCGTCCCGACAGAAGCCAAGACACCGAAGGCTGACGATTCTGAAAAGACCGAATAACAACAGATTAACCCCTTACCTCAAAATTCAGAGGTAAGGGGTTTTTAACACTCAAATTTTCAATAAAACAGATAAGCAACTGTGAAAAAGTCAAACTGTTTTTTATTTTTCGGGGTCTATATATTTCCAATACGCCTTGAAATACACAACACCCGACCAAAGAGTAAGTATTACGGTGATTGCCATTCCAACGTAGGATACTATCCACTTTGTCGTATCGCACACAAGTCCCTCAAGAAGGAACACGCAGATGGACACCGACTGTGCCATGGTCTTGCACTTGCCAAGCCAGTTCGCGGGAACAACTACTCCGTGATTTGCTACAACGAGTCTCATGGAGGTTATTCCAAGCTCACGGAATATAACTATCGCGGTGGTCCACACCATGAAAGGTCTGAGCGCGTCATTTGCGACAGTTATACACAGAAGTGTGCCTATAACCATAAATTTATCCGCAACGGGATCCATAAACTTACCGAAATCGGTTATGAGGTTATACTTGCGTGCTATCTTTCCGTCTATAAAATCGGTAACGGCGGTTACAATAAAGAGCACTGTGCAAACAATCGCCTGTACAACACTGTTATTTCCCGTAAGGTCAGGTACAAGTATGAATACCATTACAACGGGTACAAGAAACAGGCGCATAAGTGTCAGTTTGTTAGGAAGGTTTAATTTCATCGTCTCTCACATCTCCTTGAAATTTATCCTATTTCACGTCCGATAAGGTCATAATCGGATACTTCTGTAATCTCAATTTCCACAAATTCCCCGTCCTTCACACGGTGACGGGTAGAAAAATATATCTTCGAGTCAATTTCAGGGGCATCCGCCTCGCTTCTGCCGTAATATATTTCGGCAACCTTGTCGTAACCCTCACAAAGGACGCGAAGCTTCTTTCCGAGAAGTGCCTCATTCTTCTTGGAATGCACGTTGTACTGAGCCTCCATGATACGCTCAACACGGCTTTCCTTCATTTTCTTTGAAACCTGCTTGGGCATGGAATATGCGGGGGTATTTTCTTCTCTTGAATATGCGAAAGCACCAAGTCGCGAAAATTCCGTCTTTTTGACAAAATCGAGAAGCTCTTCAAACTCTGCCGCTGTTTCACCCGGGAAGCCCACAATAACGGTGGTCCTTATGGTGATATCCGGCATTGCCTGTCTGAGGCGTGCAACAGAAGACTTTATTGCTTCGCTTCCGCCTCGTCTGTTCATTCTCTCAAGAACGCTGTCGCTTATGTGCTGAATTGGCATATCAATGTATTTTGCGATATTGCCATACTTTTTCATGACATCAACAAGTCTGTCAGTTATCTTGTCGGGGTAACAATAAAGTATACGTATCCATTCAAAACAGCACTTTTCGTCGGTTGCAAGTGCTTCAAGAAGCTTGTCAAGGCTGTATTCGCCATAAATATCCTCGCCCCAACGGGTAGTGTCCTGTGCTACAAGACAAAGCTCACGCACACCCATTTCCGAAAGCTCACGAGCCTCGTCCATAATGCTGTCAAGCGCCCTTGAACGGAAAGCTCCTCTGATATCGGGAATAGCGCAATAAGCACAGCGATTGTCACAGCCCTCCGCAATCTTAAGATATGCGGTATACTCAGGGGTAGTGACTACCCTCTCCCCGCCCAGTGCAAGACACTCGGTAGGCTTTATATTTTTATACTTTTTACCCTCTGAAACATTCTTCACCGCCTCGACGATATCGCCCTCGGCACCTGCCGTAACAATTCCGTCAGCCTCGGGAAGGCTTTTTTCTATCTCATCAGCATAACGAGTGGCAAGACATCCTGTAACTACGATACCCTTCAGGCTGTGATGCTCCTTGAGGTAAGCAAGATCGAGAATGTAGTCAATGGACTCCTGCTTTGCGCTTTCGATAAACGCGCAGGTGTTGACTATCATCACGTCAGCCATATGGTCCTCAGGCACTATTTCAAAGCCTGCATCTATTAATTTTTTCAGCATAACCTCGGTGTCACAGGTATTCTTGGGACAGCCGAGAGACACGAAACCGACTTTTGTTGCCATTTTATTCTCCAAGTACTTTGATAATTATGGATGCGGGAAATCCTCTTGTATTAAGCTTTCTGTAAAGAGAATCGCGATCTGCATCCGAATTTTTTTCGCAAAAAGCTCTTGCGATGCCTTCAAAATCAGGCGAAAGCTCTGCAAATGCCTTTTCTATATCCTCGTTTTTAAAGCCTCTCTCACGCATAGAGCCACGAATCTTGTACTCGCCCCACTCCTTTTCAAGTGCCTTTTCAACGTACCTTTTAGCATACATGGTATCGTTGATAAAGCCTGCACGGTCAAGCTTTTCTATAACAAGCTCTACCCACGAGGGGTCAGGATAGCTTCCAAACATCTTCTCGTGACAGATTTTTTTCACAAGAGCATTTCTTGTCACGTTACCTGCGGATATCTTTTTAACGGCGCTTTTCTTAATGGCGCGCATCACCGCAAGACGGACAAGCTCGTCACTGTTTTCTATTTCATCTCCTGCTGAAAGAGAAGAGAAAAGCTTGTCAAAATCCTTTTCCCAGATTGGGTACTCTCCCTCATCCGTCACAACTACCGTGTCACGGGTGGCGGGCTTATTGTAAGACTTTCTGAATATCAATTTTTATTCCTCGAAACCTTCTTCAAAAATATCGTCATCATCGTCCTCGTCAAGTCCGTTGATGGTGCCTGCGGCTATCTTATCTGCAAGGTCCTTGCCCTCTGCCATAATCTTCTGCTTAATCTCTTCACGGATGTCGGGGTTCTGCTTTAAAAATTCCTTAGCTTTTTCCTTACCCTGTCCGAGGCGGAGAGTGCCGTAAGCAAACCACGAGCCGCTCTTCTGTACGATATCAAGAGCTTCTCCGATATCGATAAGCTCTCCGTCGGAGGAGATTCCCTCGCCGTAGATCATATCAAACTCTGCTGTCTTGAAAGGAGGAGCTACCTTATTCTTAACTACCTTACACTTGGTATGATTTCCTATAACGTCGGTCTTTTCCTTTATCTGCTGACCGCGGCGCACGTCGATGCGCACGGATGCATAGAATTTAAGCGCCTTACCGCCTGTTGTTACCTCGGGGTTTCCGTACATTACGCCAACCTTTTCACGAAGCTGGTTGATGAAGATAACAACACAACGGCTCTTGGAGATTGCGCCCGCAAGCTTTCTGAGTGCCTGAGACATAAGGCGTGCCTGTGCACCGACTGCAGACTGTCCCATGTCACCGTCAATTTCGGTCTTTGGAACAAGAGCCGCAACAGAGTCGATTATAACAACGTCAATCGCGTCTGTTCTTACAAGTGCCTCTGCAATTTCAAGCGCCTGTTCTCCGTAATCGGGCTGAGAAACGAGAAGCTCGTCAATATCAACACCGATAGCCTTGGCATAAACGGGGTCAAGTGCGTGCTCAGCGTCGATAAACGCCGCCGCGCCGCCCATCTTCTGAGCCTCTGCCGCTATATGAAGTGCGATAGTGGTCTTACCGGAGCTTTCCGGACCGTATATTTCGATAATTCTTCCGCGCGGAATACCGCCCACACCGAGAGCGAGGTCAAGAGAAAGTGAGCCTGTGGGTATAACGTCTATCTCCATTGCAGGTGCTTCTCCAAGCTTCATTACGGTACCCTGACCAAACTTTTTGCCAAGAGCGGCAATTGCCTTTTTTCTTGATTCTTCTTTTGTCTTATTTATTTCATCCTTTGAAAGGTTATCAAGCTCAAGCTTTTCAAAACCCTTCTTATCACTCTTTTTTGCCATTCTTTTTCTACCTCTTATTTTATTATCTTTCTTGTATAATCAATATTAATAAGCTTTTCAAGAAGATTCTGACGAGAGAAGTTATAGTGGTTACTTGCCTCAAAGCCAATTCGTGAGTCCTTGGACTGAATACGGATAGCGTTGATGGTGTTCTTTTCCTCATCATCAAGAGCCGAAAGCATTATCGCCTTTGCATCTTTTCCGTCAAGAGTGTTCTCGCCGCCAAGACGTGCGTTACGAGCTCTTACAAATCTTGTAAGATGGAAAACAGACTCAAAATGTATAAGCGTTCCCTCTGCACATGATACGAATTCGCGGAATACCTCGCTCGTGTCATCGCAAGTCTTGAGAAGCTTTATAGCCTCTCGCCAAGGCTCAATGACCTTTCTTAACTGATTCTCAAATACGTCCTCTGCATATTCTGCACTCCAAGTGTTTACAGAGTCAAACGAGATTCCGACCATCGCGCCGCGTCTGTCGGTCTTTTCAGTGAAGAATACCTGTCTCGGGCCTGTTGTAAGAGGAGAATTATATACCACAGCACAAGAGAAGGGGAAATCACGGAACGCATCCGACATGATCTTCTGTGCCTTCTTAACTGTATCTGCACTTTCCTTCGGGAAGATATCGTCTATCATTTCGTCAACACAGTTCTCGGGAGCGTAATTGCCGTCAAAGATTCCCGAAACAAGAGAAAGTGTGGGAGAAGGAGCTCCTCCGAGTGTCCAGGAGAGCATCATGTGGCGAATACCTTCGTTCTTAAGATTTATCGCGTGCTCAGCAACAAGATCGAATACAGGAATGTAAGGTACACCCGAGCACTCCCAAGTATTGTTGAACTGTACCTTGGCACAGCACTCGTGATTGTGCTTCTTTGCAAGATTCCAGTTGTTCTTTGCCCACTCACCGGGACCGGGATTGGACATTGTATAATCATGTACCTGAACAGGAGCACCTTTATTAAGCTTAATAAAGGTTTCACTGGTTGACTGGAATATAATGCCATCATCAAGAAGCTCTATAACGTTTTCTACTCTGTCATCCGGCCAGCCCCATACCCACGCAACACCGCGTGCGTTGGGATTAGCACGGCGAGCACCTCTGTAAAGAAGATTATTAATTTCCGCAAGCACCTCGGGCACCTGACGCTGGGAGCAACGGGGACAGTTACAGTTATCCTCGTTTGTATGTGAGTAACAGTTTGTGGGATTCTCACTTCGTGTGATAGTAAAGAAACCTGCAAGTCCTTCTACTGCCTTAAAGAGCTGATAAGCACCGTTTTCAAGATAGTCTTTTACTTCGGGAGTTGAGGTACAAAGACAAGCCATACCCTTATCCTCAACTGTACGTCCCTTGATCTGGGGAAATTTTTCGAACACTTCGTTTGGCATCCAACGGGGCTCGTTGAAATACAGGTAGATTCCGATTCCGTACTTTGCCGCACGGTCAACAAGCTTCTTTAAGTTCTTCTGACGTGTCTCCCAGCCTGCCGACATTTCGGGCGCAAACGGATAGGGAACGAGCTGATAAAGAACGCCCTGCATCCAAACTCCGTTAACACCGTATTTTGCGTACTCCTCAAGGAGCTTGTCGGGGAATGGATCAAGAGTCTCGTCGATCAGCGGATCTCCGTAAAGTGCGAAGTAGGAATATATAAACTTCATGTCCTTGCCTTCAAAGGTAGGATAAGGAGTAGTAATGGGGGAAGCGGGCTTGTAGTAGTTTCTTGCAAAAT
Organism: Eubacteriales bacterium; assembly: GCA_045660745.1. Taxonomy (GTDB): domain Bacteria; phylum Bacillota; class Clostridia; order Oscillospirales; family SIG627; genus RGIG6353. The sequence goes on along the minus strand of JAZREJ010000042.1, from coordinate 4,653 downwards.
CAAAGGCGTGGTCGGGGGCATCTCCGATCTTTTCCTCAATTTCACCCAAAAGCTGTGCAAGCTCCTTTGTACGGGCAATCTCTTCCTCTGTCAAGGGATACCAATAGCACTGAGTTCCCTCAGCCTTGAAGCTTATCTTATGATCAAGGAAATCGTCCTCTCGAAGAATTATCTCATATTCCTCGGCGGATATATCAAGAAGAGTACACTGCTGAGGCTTGGAAAGTATATGCCAAGTATCACGTATCGTAGTTATGTAACCACGGCGTCTCCATTCGGGATCTACCTTCTTGTCGGGGTCAAGTCCGAGAAGCTTCCATGACTCACGGATGTTCTCAGGGGTCGTTTCAAGAACAAGTGCAAGCCTTTCTGCGGAATACATACCCCAGGTTCTGAAAAGAACTGCCTGATATTCAGCGGGGAACCACGCATCCCTTATCTTGGGATCTGTAAAAGAAATCTTAACATTTGTTGACATTGCTCTGTCTCCTTTTATTATTCATTGATTATAAATACACGTGGGTTTCGGGAAAGGTCGCACTCGACCCTGCCTCCTTTATATATCGAAAAAAGTCCGTCAGGCTGACTTGAACCTATTTCGAAAATCAAAAGCTTGTCGCTTTTTTCAAAAAGTCTGTAAAAAGCAAGTCCGTCACCCCCTCCGTCAAGGGCAATAGACGGTTCAAATCTTACGTTTTCGGGAATCTCTTTCATCTCGGCACTTGTGAGATACGGAGGATTCATAACTATTGCCGAATGCTCGGGAAGTTTTTCCAAGTCATTCGAGAGCAAATCAAACTTTAAAAAAGTACATCTGTCAAGCACTCCGAGCTCTTCCGCGTTTCTTTGAGCAACTGTCAGCGCGGTATCAGAAATATCGACAAGAGTCGCCGTGAGGTCTGCTCTTTCAAGAAGAATGGAAATGCCGAGGCATCCCGTTCCGGTACAAAGGTCGAGAAAATGGGTGTTTTCGGGAATAAGCTTTACTGCCGTTTCAACGAGCGTCTCACTGTCGCACCGCGGAATGAGAACTCCCTCTCTTACAAGAAAAGGGCTTTTGTAAAACCACACCTTGCCGACAATGTATCCGAGAGGATATCCGTCGCATGCCCGACTAAGGGCTTCAAGAAGTTTTTCACATTCCTCTTGTGTAAGAGTTGGAAAAATTATAGGGTCATATTCTTTATCGAGCCATTCGGCAAGATAGGAAAGGGTCTCGCGGAACGAAAGATTCGCTTTGGCAAAAGCACTCGACTCAAAAATTCTGCGGCACTCGTCAATTATTCTCTTCATTCGGGGTTTCTTCTTCCGAGGCAAGCTCGTTATCAGAATCACTCTCCTCTGTTTTTGAGGGAAGCTCAATTCCTTCAAAAACAGTCTCCGGAGGATAAACGTCAGGAAGTGCCATCTTGAGGGCAACTATCGCGCACTCTATCTCTTTGTCGTCCGGCTCGCGTGTAGTGAGTCGCTGTATCCACTTTCCGGGAGCGGTAAGCACGCGCATGAAGGCATTATCGTGAGTTCCCGCAAAAATTGTCACCTCGTATCCAAGTCCCACCGTTACGGGAAGTATGAGAAGCTTTACAAGAACGCGGAGAAGAATGCTATCCCAGAGACTTGCGGGGAGGCATGCCGAAATGAATATTCCGAGGAACATCATAACGAACATAAAGCTTGTACCGCATCTCGGGTGATAGCGGGACTGCTTTTTAACGTTTTCCACCGTCAGGGGAAGTCCCTCCTCATGGCAGAAAATAGACTTATGCTCGGCACCATGATACTCAAAGGTGCGGCGGATATCCTTCATAAGCGCAACAAGTGCGATGTATGCGATAAAAATAATTATCTTTACAACTCCCTCGATAATGCTTTTTGCAATATGAGAAAGGTCGATTATATAAACGTCAATGAGCTTTGAAAGGCTCATGGGCAACCAGAAAAACAGAACTATAGCAAGTCCGATACCGAGCACCGAGCCGATACCTGCGGCAATAGCCATAACGCTCTTGCCGAAGTGCTTGTCAAGCCACTTTTCAAATCTTGACGGCTCCTCAAGCTCTACTCCCTGTGCCTCAGCGGAAAACGTGAGTATGGACATTGATAAAATAAGCGTTTCGATAAAGCTTATAAATCCTCTCAATATCGGAATACCGAGTATCTTATATTTTTTTGTAACCGAGGTCGCGCTCCGCTCGTCGGTGGCGATATTTCCGTCCGAAAGGCGTACTGCCGTGCAAACACGGGTTCCGCTTTTCATCATTATGCCTTCAAGCACCGCCTGTCCGCCAACACGCGTTGCAGCACATACTTTCTTTTTCATAGTGTCTCCAAAAGATTAAAGGAATCTGAATTCTTCTATTATCTTGTTAATGTTTGCAAGATGAGTATCGAAGGTTTTCTCATTTGCTGTATAGGTGAATATATAAATTTGGGTGTCGGAACCTATGGTGATTATCTGCTTGAACTTATAGCTTTTTTCACCAATAGTGGCGGTAAATACCACACTGCGGGACTCTCTTCCGTCGACCTCGCATTCAAGGAGCTTTTCTGATTCGATAAACTCAACGTCGGGAAAGTTTGTTTCAATATCTTTAAGATATACATTGGGAACATAATTCCCATAATACTTTTCAATAGAGTTATATTCTTCCGAAAAAGGGAACTCATAGGTAGTTACAGAAAAATTGGGGGTCTCTCCACTTGTTTCTGGTACGTGTGCCATAACCATTCCATCGGCACGGCTTACTTCCCATTCCTCGGGAATGAAAAGCTGATAATCGTCAGTAGAATTTGATACGGACTTCATTCCTGCGGGTGCATCAGTCTTTTCCTTGCTGCAGGAAATAACTGTAAATACCAATAAAAGCGCGAGAAGTATAAGTGCAATTTTTTTCATTTTTTCTCCTTTTTTACATACATAAAGACAGTTATACTATTCTAAATTACAGTATATCACAAATAAACAAAAATAGCAAGTAAAAAGGAACGGCTTTTTTGCCGTTCCTTACAAATTTTTATTAAAATTTAAGTGAAGGTCTTATAATTCCGAAGTACTTTTCGGTTGAAAGAAGCGCTTCGAGGAATGCTTTGACGTCCGTATTTTTCTCACCTGTTGCAAGATTGAGAAGATAGTCTTTGGCAAATACATAAATTTTCTCCCCGTCCGCGCCGTTAAGAACGATAAGATCTCCGACAATCAACTGCTCGGGTCTTACAAGTCTTGAACGCTTACCTTCAAACTGAGGTGTGTTAAGCTTACGTCCGCCGTACAATGGGTGAACGAGCAGCTTGGATAATCCGCCTGCCTTCTTAATGGAATATTTTCCCTGACCGTCAACGTTTAAAAGACCTCTTCTTATATTGACGAATTCGGTTTCTTCAAATACGGATACACCAAACGCTTCGGTGTAAACGTCATTCACCGAGTCAACAACATTACTTCCATTCGGTGCAAAGCCGTCAAGAACCGTGAGGATTTTTGTCTGCTCGTCGGTGTTAAGCGTTCTGCAAATTTTCACGTCGGAGCACTTTGCTTCAACTCCTCCGACAAAAGTGCCCGTACCCTTAACCCATGCTTTGTTCAAAAGCGACTCATCATCATTTACACGCACCTTGTAAACAAGCTCAGCCTTTTCAAATGCCCCTACTGTCACACTTGTTGAAGGCTCACCCGACATAAGAGTTGTGTTTTCGGGAACGGTAAACTCTACGGGGAGAGTCCTCTCTTCTTTATTGGTATTAAAAATCGATACCGTATAGGTAATCTCTTCACCGAGATTTACCGTATTACCCTCAACGTGAGAGGAAAGCTTTTCGGCAACGATACCCTTCATATCTCCCATATAGGCAAGTGCTTCCTTTGTGGGGGAGGTTTCCTCTAAAATCGCAGGACGTACTACAGCAAGCTGATTAACCTTTTCAAATATGTAGGAGGTGGGATAAACCTCCGGGTTGAATAGGTCAAGTGCTTTCATCTGACGGACGGTCGGCTCGTAGTTTTCTCTGCTTTCTTTGTAGTTATAATTGCCGCCGCTGGAATGGATTATATCACCGCATCCGATATAAACCATTGCGTGTCCCGAGCCATTCACACGGCGGATAACAATGATGTCCCCAGGCTCAAGCGTTGTCAAAAATTCTTCTTCTACCTTCGCTTTTTCCTCTTCGGTCTCTTCAAAGGTCGTAATATAATTAAATACTCTTATTTCTTCGGCATCCGCAAGCTCTTTTGTCCAATAATACTTCGTATTATATCCGATAGCAACACTCTGAACGTCAATGGCAAATGCCGCACAGTTTGAATATCCCCAATTCTGCAGAGTGTAATCCTCCGGGTTTTTAAGTCTTATCTGCCAACGGAACTCTCCGTTTTCCGTAAATCGGGTATCGTCATACTGCATACGCATACCACGGAGTAAAAACTGCTCAGCGGTTGCTACAAGTGCCTTTTGCTTTTCGGTGAAGCCTTCATCCGACCACTCGTCCGAATGGGTGATCTTTATAATCTGCGCGGGACGAAGAAGCGCCCATCTCACACATTCGTTAGTCTCCCTCAAGCAGTCCTCGACGCCCTTTTTTACAATACCGTCACAGCAAAGCTCCACAAGTGCCTCTCCGTCAAAGATATAAACCGTCTCATCGGTATAAAGAAGG
>JAZREJ010000041.1:0-114730 GCA_045660745.1 Eubacteriales bacterium | reverse complement strand
AACCGACCAGGGATTAAATATCTCGGTATTACCGAACTTATATCCATCGTACCAAGAGCAGATCTCTTCGTATTTATCTTCTGCTTTATAGTACTGTGCCATTTCCTTAACTTCTTCGGCGGTAAATCCAAAATACTCGCTATATTTACCGTCGATAATAGAGTTGATGGTGAGGTTATTGAGACCGCTGAAAATGCTTTGCTTAGCTACGCGGAGAATACCCGTGAGGAATCCGTAGGTGAGGTGTTTGTTATCCTTGAGACCGCCGGAGAAAAGATTGCGCATAAAGCCAATAACTTCGTCGTAGAACCCTTTGACGTGTCCTTGCTGAATAGGAGTGTCATATTCGTCTATGATGATAATGGGGGCTATGCCGTGATACTCGTGGAGCATACGGGAAAGATCTGCCAACGCATTTGAGAGATCAACGGCGGAACTGTTTCCAGACAAAAGATTTTCAACACGCTTGGCATCGGCGGCAGAGAGCTTATCATTTTTACTAAGCTCGGTATGACGAGCTGTTTCTTTGGAAAACAACTCATTGAAAGCTTCAAACGTTTCTTCCCACGTGTTGAATTTTACATCCTTAAAACTCAAGAAAATGACGGGGTATTTTCCTTGACACTCTTGATATTTTTCGCCGTATGCCCAAATCTTTTTGTCCTTGAAATAAATCGACGTATCTTCTTCCGTCTTTTCAAAGAAAGTGCGGAGCATATCCATATTTAAGGTTTTTCCAAATCGACGTGGGCGCGTGAAAAGAGAGACCATTGGACGTTCATCAATAAAATCTTTGATCATCATGGTCTTGTCAATATAGTAATATTCTGTCGATGCCAAGCGATAATCGGAAACACCTATAGGGAGAGGAAGATTTGTGGGGCGTGGTGCCTGAATGTAAGCTCCCGTTTTGATTCTGCTATCGGCAGGCTTTTCGGAATTGGCGGGAAGTTCCCAAGCACGTCCATTTTTGACCGCACCCTTTATTTTTCCTTTCTGACAAAGAGCAATCACACGTCTCTCTGTGATCCCCCAAAGTTTCGCTGCATCTTTCACACGCATCATATCTGCCATTGGATAAACCTCCAATTATATTTTTACATGGTACATTATAACACATTATCAGAACAATGTCAATATGTTTCGGAACAATGTCGATAATTTTTGATATTGTTCCGAAACGTTGTTCCGATAGAAAATCAATGGTCCATTTTGACCCATTGATTTTGGGGTGGGTCTCTGCGACCCAGCCCACGTTACATTGACGATCAAGTTATCTTTTTGATAACTTGAAAGTGAAAATAGGCTGGACACGCGATGTCCAGCCTACAAAAGGGCATAACGGAGATGGTGCGGGTCGCAGAGACCCGCACCAAGATCAAGTGGCGAAATTCGCCCCTTGAAATGATTGTATGTAATTATTTTTTATCTTTATCACGTTTCTTTTTCCATTCTTCAAACTCCTTCATATGATTTTCATCTTCATAGAATTCTTGAACTATCGGCAATAACGATCTTGCAAAGCTTTCAAGTGCGTGTTTGGGAGGTCTGTATGTTTCCATATTAAATTTACAAATAGTTTCTTCGCTTTCACAATCAATGATAGATGTCCCATAACCCATTCTAATCTTTTCTTTTTCTTGCTCAGATAGCTGATCAAAGCACATTTTTTGCACGGTGGAAAGCTTGCTTTCATCAAATCCTTTGAATTTGCTTAAATCCGTTTCGAGGAAGATGACAATGTGTCCGGTTGGTTTTCTTGATTTCATAATGTTACTCCTTTGTTTTTTATTATAGCACGAAGATGCTATCACAAATATTATACACTATTTGTGACGAATGGTCTGGGCACGGTGTGCCCAGACCAATGGGTTATTTCATCTCATCCTCGTGCATAACTTCCACCATTAGTCTCGCGCCGAGCTTGAATGCATACTCAAAGATAGCGGCTTCGCCAAGGCTCATGTACTCGCTCCAGCAATCGTGGAACTTTTCGAAGATCTCTTTCTGCTCGTCGGTAAAGCTTTTCTCGAGGTCCTCGTGGTGCCGTGGCATATATCCGAGCAATTCTTTCATCTCCTTTGAGTTGGTTCGGCTATCCTCTTGGGGGATTATGTTGCCGTGCCACAGTTCTTGAATCATTGAGTTCATTTGTACACAACCTCCTTCAGCACGATTTCCTCGGCGCTTGCTTTGATGTTATTCATCATCTGGACCCAGCGCATCGGGGTGGAGGCTTTGAGTTCCTCGGTCACGCCCATTTGCTTTGCCATTTGCGCGATATGCAAGTCGAGCTGTTCGTGCGCCTGCTCGTCGACGCGGTGGAGATGTTCGTTCAAGCGGTTTTCGGTCATCAGGGTGGTGTACGTGCCTCTGCGGTGCTGTTTCATAAATTCAAGGTGCAGTTTGCCGTACTTGCCGATCTCATAGGTTGTCTGTTCGCCAAGGTCAAGCAGGGGATAATATTGCTCGCCTCTGCGCTCGTATTCGATTCCGTTCTGTATCATTCTCTCCTTCATCATTTTTAGCCTCCTCTGTGAATTTTTCTGTAGGTTTCGTGTATGTCGTCAAGATGTGTCTGCGATTTGCGCATAATGCTGTTGTACTCTCTGGAGCAGAGAAACGAAAGCATGTCCTTCTTTTTCACCCAAATGCGAGAGTCAAGCATTATGCAATGGAGTTTATCTTCCACGCACCAGCGACGAACTATCTTTCGGGGATATCCGGTGATGGCTTCGATGTCCGGCGGTTGCAGCATATCACGGCAGTTCTCCAACCTCTTTTGATAATATTTTTTGAGCGTGGTGGTTTTGAGGTCTTTTTCGGGTAGACAATTGATGGAAAGTATTCGCTGTTCCACCATCATTTTCAGCGCCTCTTGCCGTTGCCGCTTTTCATCGTTGAGTGCCTTCGGGATGGCAAATTTGCAGGGCTGCCTTTGGTATTCCTTGAGCGCGTCCAGCAGATCTTGTTTCCTGATTGTGTAGCAATGAGTCTTCTTTTCGCTGATCTCACAAGGAATCAGACCGGCTCGTAGGTAGTATCTTGCGGTTCGTTTGCTGATGTGGCAAACCACCCGTAAATCCTCAAGGGAGAAGGTGTCGGGCAACATGGCGATTTCGTTCAGATCGTAGATCATTTTTCGCCCTCCTTCGTCGTATGTATCAGGTCATAAATCGCTCGTATGTCGGCAATATGCTGGGGCGATTTTACGTTGATATCGTTGTAGGTAAAAGAGGTCAAAAACCTTATGGCGTCTGCCTTTGCGATCCATAGGCGGTTGGTTTTCGCGTGTGCAATCAGCTTCTTTTGCTTGCACCACCGCGTGATGGTTGGGGAGCGGTATCCCGTGACGCGCACAAGGTCGGCAACACAGATCAGTTCGGATGCATCGGCAAGCTTTTTTTGGTAATATTCGACCGCCACGTCCGACGCGAGATCCTGCGTTGGAAGGTATATGATGGGGCTTTTGCGGATTCCGTTTAAGTGTTGTTTTTCTCTCCAAATTCCCGGAATTTTGTATTTCTCGGGATTTTCACTGTAGTCTTCAATGGCTCGCAGCAGGGCGGTTTTTTTGACCAGGTAACACCGCGTTTTCTTCCCGGTTGTATCATAGGGAATGAGTCCGCTTTTGAGATAGTACCGCGCATCCAAATGGCTCAAATGGCAGGCGCGACAAAGGTCTGCCAAGGAAAAGACGTCCGGCAAGCGTTGAATTTCGTCTAAATCGTAACGCATAAAAAGTTCTCTCCTAAATCGTTAAAAATTCTCTCCAAAAAAAAAAAATCTCGATGTACTGCAGTTGCAATTCTTCTCTCGCGAATTCTCTCCAAATTCTCTCCAATGTGCAAAAAACTCATCAAAAAACGAGGGGTCTGTATCGATTCCGATCAATTCGTTTTAATTCATATCGGTGCCAAACAGTCCCCAAAAGCCTTGTAAAATAAGGATTTTGGCAAAACATTTTAGCCTGAACTGCACCGAACTAAGCTGAAACGGTATTCTTTGGTAGACTTCTTGAAAACCGTTTGTGCGCAAGCACACGTGGGTTCGAATCCCACTCCCTCCGCCAACAAAAACAGAACATTTGTCTACCGACAAATGTTCTGTTTTTGTTTATCCACGCCGCAGGCTTGGTATATCATCGCCGCACAAAGTGCGGTGCATATCATCAGCCCCTTTGGGGCTGTATCTCATCACGCGTCAGCGTGTATTCTCCTGCGACTTGATGATATACAATGCTTCGCATTGATGATATACCGCAACAAGTTGCGGATGATATACACGGCTTCGCCGTGATTGAGATGGGAGAATGCGGAAAGTTCTTGAATTACTTTGCAAAATATGATATAATACCATTGAAGGGAGTGATATTATGGCTAAAAACTATTTATTGATATATTCGGAGCAGCTTGCGCCCGATATAGAATTACTTTGTCAAAATATAGAAGCTCCTTCCAACACTCTTTTCCAGATCCGCAAAAGCTCAAGCAGCGTTTATGCAAACATCCGTGAAGCTAATTACGGACAGAGTAAAGCGGATATGCTTTCAAAATTTGAAATCGCGCTCAAAGAATGTAGCGAAACGGAAGGTTGGTTGCAGTTGTTATTCAATACAAATGGTGTTGATGAAGAAACATATAAAAATTACAGAAATCTATGCGGTCGCATTAGAAGAATGCTGATTGCGAGTTGCAAAACCTTGAAGGAGAGCATAAAGTGAAAAAGATTGTTGCAATACTGATTGCTTTGATTACTTTATTAAGTTTTTCGGGATGTCAAAATGTACCTGAACCTCAAATTAAAGAGGGAGAATTTCCATTTGAAATCGTATATGAAATTGACGGAAAGATCATAACTGTAAATGATGTTTACGTTTGTGAATTTGATGGGTTCGATTGGAACGAAGGCATTGGCAAACATAGGAGATGGAAAGGTTATTTGAAAAGATCTGGTACGGAAGAGCTTGTCCTGCTTGAAGACGGTGACCTGAAATTTGCTGTTAGCGTCGGTTCTCCTGAGTATTATATGAGCGATCCCGATTGTGCGTATTCAGACAATACCCCCTCCATATATTACATTAAATCTAACGAGTTTGGCGGTACTACCTCTGGTACTTTAGATATAGAACCGTTGTTAGAACAGTATAAATTGAAACTTATCAGCTGGGAGTTTTCTGAACCAATTCAAAATTTATTTGAATAATTTGGCAAGAGTTTTTTCAATTGATAATTTCACACATAAAATTTGTGTTGACCTTTTCTTCAGTTTTACCTCGTTTTTTGACCTTTTCACTCTTGTCTTTTCACTTTTCTCTCTTCTCTAAAATTGTCGTTTCCAGAGAAAAGATAAGAGAGAAAAGAGAAGAGAAAAGGTAGCTTTGCTCCGCAAAGCATTGAATTAAAGAACTAATTATGATACAATCAATTTAACGAACTAAAAAAAGGATTCACAGATTATGCCAAGCCACCCATTTCCTCCTTTATATGACAAAAATTCAAAGGTTCTTATTCTAGGCAGCTTTCCTTCCGTGAAGTCAAGAGAAGAAAACTTTTTCTATGGACATGCACAGAACAGATTCTGGAAGGTCATGTCTTCCGTTATCGGTGCTAACGTCCCCGAAACCACTAAAGAAAAAGAAAGCTTCTTACATTCAAACCACATTGCTTTATGGGATGTTATCGCATCCTGTGACATTACGGGAAGTTCGGACAGCTCTATCAAAAACGTTGTTCCAAACGATATTTCAACAATTCTAACAGCTGCCGACATCCGCAAAATTTTCGTCAACGGCAAAACCGCCGAAAAATATTACAACAAGTACATTCGTGACAAGGTCTGCCGTAATGCGTTTCTACTTCCATCAACCTCCCCTGCCAACGCCGCATGGAGTATAGATATGCTTATTGAAGCTTGGCGCTTTATTAAAACATATACAGATTAAATCACAAAGAAAAGGGCTGAAATTCAGCCCTTTTCCTTTACAAATCAATTTTAGCAACAGGAGTTTTATCAAAGTCGACAGTGACGTTTTTCGTAATTCCGTCCCTCATGATAACAAAATCGCAAACGCCGACTCCCTGCACCGTGGTTTCGGTATCACTTATCGAAATCACCTCACACTCGTCATTCAAGGGATATACTCCAACGCTATCGGTTGCGGCAACCTTTATGAGAGTGCCAAACACAACAGGTATTGTATATTCGTTTTCGCCTATCAGCAACAAGCCCTCTCCGTCACGGTTATCGCTGTACCAATCGGTAGCAATAAAGTAAATGTTTTTCGTGCCGTCGGGATTATTATACACGGCAAACTGGACGTTTTCGTCTCCCTTTGCCCAAACACTCTCGCCGGAAATGCACCTTTCGGTCTCCTCTATTATAACACGCCTGTATGCCTCGTACACTGCGGGGGAATCCGCCCACTCACGGGAATTAACGATTATCTCGCGTCCCTTACCGATAACCCTTTCAACAACAAGAGCTCTGCACTTATCCGTTTCAACAAGTATCTTTCCTTCAACTTCTTCTGCAACGCTGACCTTTTCACCGTTAAAGGAATCGTCAATAAACCCTGTTACTCTCGGTGCGAGCGGATGGGAAATATACTCGTGACGGCATGCAACCGAATCCTCTCGGTTTGTGGTAATCGAAAATTGAGGAAGTCCTATTACAAGCGTACCTCCGTCTTCAACGAACTTGTACAATTTATCAAGGTCATCGCGCTCCGCTTTATTATATCCGACTGCAACAAGAAGCTGATAACCCGAAAAGCTTTCCGCCTCTATCGGCATAATATCAAGATTTCCGTAAGGAGTGCCCGTATAAAAGCCTTGAGACTTATCGGGACAATTCATAATATAGAAGTTATCAAGTACACTCCTCGGATAAAATACCTTTAAGATATCCCACGCCTTTTCGGGAGAGCGTGTACCAAATCCTTTCACACCCCAAGTGTCGGAAGCTGTGGCAAAGCACTGCCATCCGTCATATCTTCCGCTGAGAAATGCGACGGGCGTATAGAATTTTCCTGTTCTTGTATGAGTTGAAATAAACCGTTCAAGGTCTTGCTGCTCTTTTTTATGAGCAAGGCAAGCCTCTGAAAATCGGTTAAAGGGGGCGTAATACTGTTCAAGTCTCCAAAGCCCCTCCTCGGTATTTATCTCATCTATTTCGTGGATATATGACAAAAACAGAGCAAGTCGATAGCGGCGGTATCTTGATTCGGTATCGTGCGGATAGGTTGACCACTGCACGGCATGATGTGCTATGGTTCTCTTGCCGTATACGTTTCTTGCTCCGCGAAGTGCAGCCGAGCAAATTTCACTCGGGGAATACATAAGCTCCGCGCCGACAGTTTCATAACCTGCCTGATAGAAATACTTAAAAAGTGTCGTGGGTCCTGTGTGTCTTACTGCGGTAAACCTTGTATTCTTCACCGACTCGACAAAGCGCTCGGAGGCTTTTTTCATATCGTCTACAGGATCCGAAGAAATAAAAGCCGTTCTGCGCCCGTTCTTATAATAAAAATTCTCTTTAATGTATCTGTGCGGAGTAGTGTTCTGATGGCGTTCACTCATTCTCACGAACATATCGTAAAGCATTTCATCATGAAAATTTGAGGTAAAATCTCTGACGCCCCAATATCCGTGCTGTCCGTCAAGCTCATGTGCCTGACGCCCAAGAAAGTATTCGGAGTTAATAGTTTCAACCGTGGGGTTAGTATCACAACCGGGAAGTTCACGGCCGTCCACCATATGTGCAAAATATACTCCTCCATCAGAGAGGATATCGGCAACCTCTCGCCACAGCTTTTTGTCAAGGACGCGCGTTCCGCACCAACGGTAGGTTGGACGAAGAGTGAAGAATCTTCCTATATTTGAGGAGAGATACCATTTTATATAGTTTGTCAAATCGTCTCTGTTAGCATTTATATAGACCGCATCTCCCGTGCCTGTCATAACTCCGTCATCACCGTGCATAACGCATCGAGATATAGTATACGTTTCATCATTCAAGGAAAACTCTATATTGCTCCCGAGTCTTGTACACACAAGCATAAAAGCCGAAATTCCGTCACGCTTTGCAATAAGCCCCGACACGGCATGGATATCCTGCGACACAATATCAAATCTATCGCCTTTTTTTGCGTCAACAAAAATCGGGAAGGGCTTATCAAGAGTTACGTTTTCGGGAACGGCAAAGGCTTTTTTTCGACTTTCGTTTATAAAGCCAATTTCATCCACTGTGTAAGCGGGAGCTTCACGGAAGCTTGTCTTATTTGTAAAGGTTATGGTATTCTTTCCGTTTTTCAAAACATTTTCGGGAAGTCTTACTTCTTTTTCGGACATTCTGTGACATCTTTCGAAAACCTCTCCGTCAAAAACTTCAATGCCGTTTATATCAATTTTAAGTCTCTGCCATTCTATTTTTGAAAGGTTTTGACCAAGCCAGTTAAAATGCTCTCTCCCTGAAAGTCTCGGACAAAACTCGCTTATAATATTGTGACGATCACAGCTTTCAAGACACGGAGACTCGAAAAATACCTTGCCGGAATATTCCTCCCCTTCTACAATATAGTAAAGAGAGGCAACGTTTTTCATATCAATTTCAAAATCACGGGAAAGCTCGGTCCATGAATATTTTCCCTCGGGAATATCAAGCTTTGTGATAAAATCAGGCTCGTTCATAGCATAGTGATTGTCCATGCCATCTTTTTTATATCTTACTTCAAGAACTATCCGCAGAAAGCCTTTAACACTAAGATTTTCTGCCTTGACGCGGATTCCGAAATGCCAAGTATTATTATACCCGCCGTAAGGAGCGTATGAAAGCCACAAAGGGGCTGTAAGTTTTTTTGCGGCAAGCTTTCTGTAGGGTACAAAATCGCCTGAGAAGTCCAGAGCGTAATGGTCGCGCTCAGCCTCTTCGACGCTTAAGCTATCGTCAATCCTTCGGTAAAGCTGCTGATAATCGGGCTCGCTTTTCCAAAGGTAAGAAATTGCCGTCTCACCTGCAAAAAAGAGACGGTCGGGACTATTGCCTGACCAATCAAAGTCAAAGCTCACACTTTTGCTCGGCTTTACCCTTGTATCAAGCTTTTCGAATACTCTTGTATATTTTTCGAAATCCATAGCTATCTCCTAAAGTGTTATGTGAGTATATTATATCTTCGGCACCGAACAATGTCAATGGACTTATTTAACAAAACATAGATTATTTCTCAAAAATCCTTGACAAACAGAAAAATATGTTGTATAATGCTTCAGTATGAGTTACTGTGTCAACACAGTAATATCTTCTTACTTCAACCAAGACGGTTGAGGTCACAAGTCCATAAGGAGGTGCAAATCAATGGAAAAGATCACATCGAAGTACGAGACAGTCATTGTTGTTGACGGTACTCTCGCTGAGGATGCAGCGGCTGAACTTTTCGGTAAGTTCAAGGCTATGATCGAGGCTAACGCTGTAATCGACGAGGTTATCGACTGGGGCAAGAGAAAGCTTGCTTATCCTATCGACGACATTAACGAGGGATACTACACGCTTGTTCACTACACAAGTGCTCATGAATTCCCAGCTGAGCTTGAAAGAGTTCTCAACATCACCGATGGTATTCTTCGTTCCCTTACTGTAAAAATCGAAGAATAAGGAGTGAATTTTATGGCTTCTTTCAACAAGGTTATTCTGATAGGCAATTTGGTGGAGGATCCGGAGCTCAAGCAAACTCCCAACGGAGTTCCCGTTACAAATTTCCGAATCGCAGTTTCACGCCGCTTTCAGAAGAATAATGAGGGAGGACAGGACGCAGATTTTATCAACATTGTTGCATGGCGTCAGACCGCTGAATTTGTTAAGAGATATTTTAACAAGGGCAAGAGCATTCTTGTTTGCGGCGCTCTCCAGTCACGCACTTGGACCGATAACAACAATCAGAAGCGTTACACCCTCGAGGTAGTTGCGGACGAGGTTTCGTTCGTTGACAAAAAGTCCGATAACAATCAGGCAGGCTTTGGCGGTAACACCTTCTCTGAGCCCGCGCCATACAGTGCAGGCAGAGATGACGTTTCCTTTGAGGAAATGTCTACCGACGATGACCTTCCCTTCTAAAATTCGAATTTAAAGGAGGTAATACTCATGGATAAGGATATGCAGAAATCCTTCAAGCCCCGCAAGAGAAAGAAAGTTTGCGCTTTCTGTGCAGACAAGATAGAACACATCGACTACAAGGATGTTGCAAGACTTAAGAAGTGCGTTTCCGAAAGATCTAAGATCCTTCCCCGCAGAATCACAGGTACTTGCGCAAAGCATCAGAGACAGCTTACCACCGCTATTAAGCGCGCACGTCAGATCGCAATTCTTCCTTACATCAGCGACTAAAGCGCCGATGTACAAAAATATTAAAGGAGGTAATTGACCATGGAACTTTTTCTCGGAATACTGCTTCTCGTGATGTCTGTTTTCCTTGTTGTTGCGGTTTTGTTCCAGCAGGGTAAATCTCACCGTCTTCCCGGTTCCATTGCAGGCGGAGCAGAGACTTTCTTCGGAAAATCCAAATCCAAGGGCATCAACAGTGTGCTTTCAAAGCTCACTACAGTTGTTGCAATTGTTTTCGTTATCGTGGTTATAGTTGTTTATGCTATGACTTATAATTCAGGCAATTCTTCGCTTCCCCTTCCTACTCCCGCACCCACTTCTTCGGAAGCTGATTTAGAAACGCCTAACCCCACCAATGCTGATTTAGAGACTCCCGACGGTGATGAAACTACCAACGACGAGACTGCAGATGATGAAGCAAAGGACGAAACTACAGACGACGAAAAGTAAGAAATAGTTTTACAATACAAAAAGAAAAGCTCCGATAAACGGAGCTTTTCTTTTTGTATTTGACTTTTTTCTCATCTTTTGATAAAATTTTTCAAAAAGCACCTAACCGCTCCCCTCTTTATACGACTATAAGTATGTAACGATCATGATTGGAACGAAACACATGAAAACAGACGAAGCACTCACACTTATCGGAAAGCCCGATTTCCTTGATAAGATATACAATTTTTCATATCACAGATGCAACACCTCCCACGACGCAGAGGAATTATGCTCAGACATAATACTCACGGTTTTACAAGCCATGCAAAAAGGCTCGGATATTGACAGCTTTTACGGCTTTGTGTGGACTGTTGCAAGGCGCGTGTATGCCGATTTTTCTCAAAAAAGGGCAAAATCTCGTCAAGTCTTACCTATCGAAACTGCCGAATCCTTTCTCGACTCTAGGCTTAACGAAATAGAAGAATTCATTGAGAAAGAGAGTGAAAAGGACGAGCTGAAGCGAATCTTTAAGAGCATCGCTTTTCTCTCTCAAGCCTACCGTGACGTTATGATAATGTATTATCTTGACGGCAAGAGTGTCACCGAAATATCAAACGCACTCGGTGTCAGCGAGGCTGCCGTTAAGCAACGCCTGTTTTCAGCAAGAAATACTGTCAGAAAAGAGGTTAAAAAAATGAAAAATATTACCCCGACCTTGAAGCCTGTGCACATGGCTGTCAGCGGTACCGGAAATCCTATCGGAAATGACCCGAGAGAGGTTGCAAACCGCACGTTTTCGCAGAATCTTATATATCTGTGTAGGAAACACTCCAAAACAGCAAAGGAGCTTTCGGAGGAATTATGCGTTCCGATGCCGTACGTTGAGGAAGAGCTTGAGATACAGTGTCACGGCTTAAACGGTGAATACGGAAACCTTAGGCGTCTTGAAAACGGACGTTACATTTCAAACATCATTGTTGCCGATTTCGATGAATACAAAAAGGCAAACCAAATATACACAAAGCATATTCCGAGTCTTATAGAAGCGCTTAAAAAGTCTCTTGAAAAAATAGGTGATGAAATTCTTTCCTTCCCCTTCCTCTCTCCTCAAAATGAGCTCCCCTTTATTCTTTGGGTGATGATAAACAGAAGTGTTTGGAATTTTCAGGACGATATAAATTATATACTTAAAACAAAGTACTTTTCGGAGCAAAAAATTCCCGAAAGGCCGTTTTCATCTGCTGCAGTCGCCTACAGAGACGAGGACTGTGCCATATTTAATTTCTGGGGATGCGACGGAATACATGCAAAATCGGTTGAAGGTTACCCAGAAGTACACATAAACAACAGCTACGGAAAGCATTTTGACGCGCACTTCCACTGCGCACACAACATTTCGACCGACGAAACTCTTCTTATGACGATAAGAGCCATAAAAGGCTTGAAGATCGATACTCTCACAGAGAGTGAAAAGGAGATTTCGGCAAAGGCGATTGAGTGCGGATATCTTGTCAACAACAACGGCATTCTTGTACCAAGAATAGTGGTAATGGATGAAAAAGACACAAGAACCTGGTACACCCTTGTATACCGCCTCTTTGAAGGCACAGAGCACATTAAAGAAGAAATTGCCCGAGAGCTCTGTGACTTTATAAAAGCAAACGTTCCCGAACACCTCTTGTGCGAATATAAAATATACGTACAGCTCATCGCAACGGTGGAGCTTCTCGGGGCGCTCATTGACGAGTGTGTAAACGAAAAGCTTTTGACCCGTCCCGAGAAAAGCCCGTGTGCCGAGGGCGTTGAAATGATAGTGACGAAATAAAACCACCTCCGGCAACTAATTGCAAATCTCACCAGAATCCTGTATACTTTGTGTTACAGACAACTCCCGACAGGTTCATATGTAAAACGGATATGGGCTATATTTAGCCCATATCCATTTTATATATCGCCCCTTTATCTACACGGGCTATATTTAGCCATATCTTTTTTATGACTCGTCCATTTATCTGCACGGGCTATATTTAGCCCATATCCATTTTATATATCGCCCCTTTATCTACATGGGCTATATTTAGCCCATATCTTTTTTATGACTCGTCCATTTATCTGTATGGGCTATATTTAGCCCATGTTATTCCTCAATATCATCTCATAAATCTGGCAAGGCTTGACATTTCATCAAATTTGATATATAATCCTTAAAAAACGAGGAGGATAAGCAATGCACATTTCAGATCTTGTTAAAGTTCGTATCAAGCTTTTATTAAAAGAAAAAAATCTGCCAATGCACAGACTTTCAACCTACTCCGGAATTGCACCGTCAACTCTCAAAAACATAATTTACTCAAAATGCTCAAGCCCCGGTATAGATACTCTTTATAAAATTTGCAACGGACTTGATATGACTCTTGCTGAATTCTTCTCCTCCCCAATATTCAATGACACATTTTCACAAAGCGATATTATTAATAAAGAACTTTAATTCAAAAGCCGAAAGGAATCCAATGGACAATTTAAAAATACGCAAAGCACATGCAGACGAATTTGACAAGGTTTTAACCTTTTACTTTTCGGTAATAGACGCGCTTGAGGGGGCTGAATACAATCTCGGATGGGTAAAAGAAGTTTATCCGTCACGCACGCTATTAAAAAATTCCATTGAAAAAGGTGAATTGTACGTTGGTGAGCTCGACAAAAGTTTTGTCTCCGCAATGATTGTAAACCGTGAGACAAATGACGGATACAAGGACGCAAAATGGGAGACAGATGCATCTGATTCCGAGGTACTTGTGATACACGCTCTTACTACCCATCCTGATTACGCAGGAAATGGCTTTGCCACAAAAATGTTAGAAAAAGCAATAACACTCGGAAGAGAAAGTTCTTACGTTGCAATACGGCTTGACGTTTTAAAAGGCAACTTTCCCGCCGAAAGACTATACCGAAAAATAGGCTTCAAATATGTTACAACAGTACAGCTGTATTACGAAAACACAGGACTTACCGACTTTCTCTTGTACGAATATAAACTATAAAAACTGTCCGAGAATTATTTCTCGGACAGTTTTTTTACAGCTTAAATATTTCGTCGTACTCAACTTCCAAAATGTTTTTAATGAGCACTATCTCATCGGGATAAAGATGTCTTTGTCCGACTTCAATTTTAGCCACGGCACTTCTCGTTATATCGCATCCCAAAACCTGAAGCTTTACTGACAGTTCTTCCTGAGTCATTCCCTTTTTTTCACGAAGCATTCTAACGTTTGCGCCTATCCTCTTTTCAATTTCAGCGTTCACGGTCAATCCCCTTTGCACTTATTTAGGAACAAAGTTCTTGACATTATTATACTTTTATGTTATAGTGTTTATGCACCTATATAGGTGCAAAATATATTTCTTAAAAGAAATAAGATAAAGAGGATGGAAAAATCATGAAAAGCTTAACCTGTGAAATGTGTAACAGCACTAACGTTTTAAAGCAAGACGGAATTTACGTGTGTCAGAGCTGCGGAACAAAATACACCGTTGAAGAAGCAAAGGAAATGATGATAAAGGGAACAGTTAAAGTTGACAATACCGATTCCGTTATAAAGTATCTTGAAAACGCCCGCCGTGCTCTCGAAAAGGAAGACTGGGAAGACGCTGAAAAGTATTATAACATGGTAGAACAAAACGATCCGAGCAACATTGAAGCAATATTCTACAGTGCATATGCAAAAGCTAAAACTTGCCTTACTGTAAATGATATTCATAAGCGCAAATCCGTATTTAATGCCCTAACAAACAGTGTCGGTATCATCGACGATAATTTTGATGCATCAAAAAGCAATGTAATTCTCCCTATACTTAACAAGATTACAAATGACGTCATAGGAATGTTCGGAAGCTATTTTGTATACACCGAATATAAGAACGGATACAACATCAAGACAGGAGACAACAAAGGCGAGACCTATCAGCTGTTTGTCAATCTCGCCTGCGAAATGTATACTACATTAAATAGCATTTGCCCCAAGCTTCCAGCAGGCTCACCCGAGATATGCGAAATTCACAAGCTCAGATATCGCATATCAAACTTCATGCTAAGTGAAAATTCTCACCTCAACACAGAGTCACGCCTCGTTTGGGTAAATAACTGTGAGTTGATATCCAAACAAATAAAGCAATTAGATCCTTCGTTCCCCGACGTTGATTACGATGAGCTGAGAAGCAGCGTCAAATCAAACGGAATAAAATCTTCTGTTAAAAATACCCTTATCGGTATAGGCGTATTTATAGTTGTATTTGTGCTGACATTTTGGTATTACATAGCATAAACATAAAACTGTCCGAGATCACTCGGACAGTTTCTTTATGCAATCAGTGCATACATATTTGTTTTCAAATTCACGGAGTTTTTCACTTGATGCGCAAAACACACAGGACGGTGTTGCTTTAGTAATAATTATTTCGCCGTTTTCGTTAAGGCTCATATCAAGAGCGTCCCCTGATTTTATTCCAAGCATTTTTCGAAAAGTCATTGGTATTACAACTCTTCCAAGCTCGTCAATTGCGCGGATATCACCTTTGGTTTTCACAGCATCCCCTCCTTTTAACATATTTTACCATACTTCGCCATCCTTGTCAACAAAAATCCCCAAAAACCGTCAAAAGGTTATTTGAGATTCTTTCCATCGGAAAACGCATTTCCGACAACCTCACCTATTTTTCTGTAGGTATGGCACACGGGGTCATAAGTGATGGGCTCAAGCTTATCCGTATCAATCTTTCCGTTCGTCAGCACGCTCTCGTCAGCCGACACGTTTACGATCTCACCGACAAGACGGCAAGTTTCGGCATCGTATGACTTCACACGGCATTCCAGCGTCAACGGGAGCTCTTCAAAAACAGGGGCATTTACAAAAGCGCTCTTTGTCACGCTCCAACCGGTTTTAGCAATCTTGTCCTTGTCGGAGTTACCTGACACAATGCCTACAAAGTCAGCCGAAACAAGAGTGGAAACAGTTGCAACGCTCACCGTGAAGGCTTTTGTTTCTTGTAGATTCATTGCGGTTTTATGTCCGTCATCTATACAAATACTAATTTCGGATTCCTCCGAGATACCGCCCCATGCGGCATTCATGGCATTGGCACTGCCATCGGCATTATAAGTGCCGACGATCAGCACAGGCATGGGATAAAGAATAGGCTTTGCGCCGAAATTATGTCTCATTTTTCTCTCCTTTTAAACAAGTGTGATGAACACGGATTCAGCTCTTTATCCACCATTCGGGAGTAAGCTCACCAAGAGTTGCGGTTTTACCCGATTCAAAATCAAGCATTATCTCAATATCCGAATATGTTTTCGGCATAAGCTGTACCATAAGCTCACGGCAAGCACCACAGGGTGCACCCGTCTTCCCATTTGGCATAATGGCAATGACCTTTAAAATTTTATTCTCACCGTTTGTTATCATATTGAATATAGCGTTTCTTTCGGCACAGATACCAAGGGTTGAGCAAGTATCGACGCACACTCCGGTATATATCTTACCTGAGCCCGCGAGAATTGCTGCCGAAACTCCTCCCGCCTCAACATAGTCGGAAATCTTCCTTTCATTCTGCACGGCAAGAGCAGCGCGGTAAAGCTCTTTCCACATATCAGATGTCTCCGCCACACTTATCGCAAACAACATTTGCAGCACAGTTTACCGCTCCGCATTTGGAGCAAGACTTCATATGCTCCGCCGCGCACGTTCTTTTAAGCGCTTCTACCCTCTTGTGTCTGACCTTTATTTCACGGCAAAGCTCATCAAGCAAAGACAAGTCTGCACAGTCATCCTGAAGGGATGCGTAATACTGACGTCCGAGCTTGTAGTAAAGCTCTTTTATCTTTATCTCTTCCGCAAGACGTGCGGCGCGAGCTGTCGCATTCTTACAAACCCCCGTTGCAGCATCCACTACTGTATCCTTTATCTCATTAAAATCAGCCATAATAATTACCTCCGATATTTTTTATATTATACTAAAAAATGCGGCGTTTGTCAAACAAAAAGTGCTCCTACCCTTTACAGAGTAGGAGCGCCAATATTTTTATGCGTTATTATTCTTCAACAGCGGCTGCCTCTTCTTCATCCTTGAGAGCATCCTTGCGGGAGAGGTTAAGTCTTCCCTTATCGTCAATCTCGATGAGCTTAACCTTGATAACGTCGCCAACGTTTACAACGTCCTCAACCTTTTCAACGCGCTTCTTGTCAAGCTTGGAGATATGAACAAGACCTTCCTTGCCGGGAGCGAATTCAACGAATGCGCCGAATGTCATAAGACGGGTGACAGTACCTGTATAAACAGTTCCTATAACAGGATCAAGTGCAATTGCATTAATCATTTCAAGTGCCTTGTAGCCTGCTTCCTTATCAACAGCTGCGATAAATACGCTTCCGTCGTCCTCAATGTCAACCTTAGCGCCTGTGTCAGCACAAATCTTCTGAATCACCTTACCGCCCTTACCGATAACTTCGCTGATCTTTTCGGGATCAATCTTGGTGGTTATCATCTTGGGAGCGTACTTGGAAACGTCAGCACGTGCTTCGGGAATAGCCTTGAGCATAACCTCGTCGATGATATAGTTTCTTGCAACATGGGTTGTCTCAAGAGCGTTCTTGATGATTTCGGGAGTAAGACCGTCAATCTTAAGGTCCATCTGAATTGCGGTGATGCCTTTCTTGGTACCTGCAACCTTGAAGTCCATGTCGCCGAAGAAGTCTTCAAGACCCTGAATATCAATCATGGTCATCCAACGCTCATCCTCTGTGATAAGACCGCAGGAGATACCTGCAACGGGAGCCTTGATCGGAACACCCGCATCCATAAGAGCAAGAGTAGAACCGCAGATAGACGCCTGAGAGGTAGAACCGTTAGAAGAAATAACCTCGGAAACGAGTCTAAGTGCATAGGGGAAATCTTCAACAGAGGGGATAACAGGCTCGAGTGCTCTTTCTGCAAGTGCACCGTGACCAATCTCACGTCTGCCGGGACCTCTTGAAGCCTTAGCTTCACCTACAGAATAGCCGGGCATATTGTAGTGGTGCATATATCTCTTGAATTCCTGATCGTCAATACCGTCAAGAAGCTGCTGGTCGGAGATGGGGCCGAGGGTAGCGGTTGTAAGAACCTGAGTCTGACCTCTGGTGAACATACCTGAACCGTGGGTTCTGGGAAGGAGGGAAACCTCAGCGTTGAGAGGTCTCATCTGATCCATGCGACGTCCGTCAACACGCTTCTGCTCATCGAGAAGCCAACGGCGTACAACATACTTCTGGAGCTTGTACATACACTCGTTAACCTGAGCTGTCATCTCATCGGACATATCGGGATACTCTTCAGCAAGATGCTCGAATACGTCTGCGTAAACTACCTGAAGTCTGTCATCGCGAACTGTCTTGTCATCTGTGTCAAGAGCAGCCTTTACAGCATCTGTTGCATACTCACGAATCTTCTCGAAGAGATCGTGGTCAACTTCACAGGAAGGATACTCAAACTTGGGCTTACCGATTTCGGCAACGATAGAGTTAATGAACTTAATAGTCTCGCAGTTAATCTCATGCGCTTGCATGATAGCATCGTACATATCACTGTCGGATACTTCACGAGCACCCGCTTCAATCATTACAACCTTCTTTTCGCTGGATGCAACGGTGAGCTCGATGTCGCTCTTTTCACGCTCCTCACGGGTGGGGTTCATAACGAACTTGCCGTCAACAAGTCCAACGAAAACACCTGCAATAGGTCCGTTCCAGGGAATATCCGAAATAGAAAGAGCAATGGAAGCACCAATCATAGCGGTGATTTCGGGTGAACAATCGGGGTCAACCGACATAACTGTAAGAGAGAGACATACGTCGTTTCTCAAATCCTTGGGGAAGAGAGGACGAACGGGACGGTCGATAACACGAGAAGTAAGAATTGCCTTTTCGGTAGGCTTGCCTTCTCTTTTGAGGAAGCTACCGGGAATCTTACCTACTGCGTAAAGTCTTTCTTCAAAGTCTACAGACAGAGGAAGAAAGTCGATACCGTCACGGGGCTTTGCGGAAGCGGTAGCGCAGGCGAGAATTGCGGTCTCACCGTAGCGAACGAGTGCCGAGCCGTTTGCAAGCTGTGCCATTTTGCCTGTCTCGACTACGAGCTCACGACCTGCAAGAGTTGTTCTGAAAGTTTTGAAATTCTCAAACATCTTATTTTTTCCTTTCTGTACCGCCTCGACAGATTAGCAAATAAAAGAGGGTCGAGAGTCTCGGCGCTCTTTTATTTGCTAATTCTAATTTATCAGGCGGTGTTATTAATACTAAAAAAATTCCACATATGGCGTCCATATGTGGTGGGCGCGATAAGTCAAGAACCGAAAAGAGGCAAATTGCCTCTTCTCGGTTGAGACCACGCTTAGGGTTCGGACTTACTTTCTGAGTCCGAGCTTTTCGATGATTTCACGGTAACGGTTGATATCCTTCTTCTGCAAATAATTGAGAAGGTTTCTTCTGTGACCTACCATCTTAAGGAGTCCGCGACGGCTGTGATGGTCCTTGTTGTTGGACTTCAAGTGCTCGGTAAGATTGTTGATTCTGTTTGTAAGAATAGCAATCTGTACTTCGGGCGAGCCTGTGTCTTTCTCATGAGTGCGATAGCTCTCAATGATATTCTGCTTCAGATCCTTTTGCATTATGTTCACCTCCATATTTTTTTCGCCTATAACTCGGTGCAGGAGGGTGAAGGTTCCATCTAAGGAACGCCTAAAACCCCACACTGGGTCAAGGTTATGCCCTTATTTGGGCAGTTTACAGTATACCATAATAATCTTTAATTGTAAAGATGTTTTTTATAAAAAAACGAGTCAAGTTCACGAAATATTTACAATTTATTAGCACTCAGTGTATATGAGTGCCAAAATTCGTGTTGACAAACAGGTAAAAAAAGAGTAAAATCTACCTGTAAACCAAAAAACGTAAAGGAGACTGTTATGGACGAAAAAAAGAAGGGCGGTATATCGGTTGAAACCGAGCATATATTCCCTATTATTAAAAGATGGCTTTATTCGGATAAAGAAATATTCCTCCGCGAGCTTGTGTCAAACGCTTGCGACGCAATCACAAAGGAGAAGAGGCTCATTTCTCTTTCCGAGGCAGAGGACGACGGTCGCGGCTACAGAATAAACGTTATTCTTGACAAAGACGCTGCCACCCTAACCGTTGAAGACAACGGTCTCGGCATGAGTGAGGAGGAGATAGACAAGTATATCAATCAGATCGCACTTTCGGGCGCTCTTGATTTTATCGAAAAGTATGAAAAGGAATCGGATGCGGGAGGAATTATCGGACACTTCGGTCTCGGTTTCTACTCGGCATTTATGGTTGCTGATACTGTTGAGATTTATTCAAAATCCTACACAAATGCTCCCGCCGTTCATTGGGTATGTGACGAAGCAGGCGAATTTGAGATGAGCACCTGTGACAAAAACGACAGGGGCACTAAGATTGTTCTTCATATTACCGAAGACGAGAAGGAATTTCTCGAAAAAGCAAGAATTGAAGAGATACTCCGCCGTTACTGTGCATTCATGACTACGGAAATATACTTCAAGGATACATCCGACACTGAAGAAAAAGAAGAAAAGCCCATAAACAACCCCACTCCCCTTTGGACGAAAGCTCCATCCGAGTGCACCGAAGAAGAGTACAAGGATTTCTACCGCGAGCTTTTCGCAGACTTCAAGGAGCCACTTTTCTCAATTCACATCAATGCCGATTATCCCCTTAATTTCAAGGGCATTCTTTGGTTCCCGAAGCTTTCTCACGAGTATTCAAATCTTGAAGGACAGGTAAAACTTTTCTACAATCAGGTATTTGTTGCAGACAACATCAAGGAAGTAATTCCTGAATATCTCCTTCTGCTGAAGGGTGTTCTTGACTGTCCCGAGCTTCCGTTGAACGTTTCCAGAAGCTATCTTCAGAACAGCGGATACGTTTCTAAGATTTCCGCACACATCGTCAAAAAGGTATGTGACAAGCTCAACTCTCTCATGAATGGGGAGCGCGAGACCTATGAGAAGATGTGGGATGACGTGAAGCCATTTGTTGAATACGGCTCCATGCGTGACAAAAAGTTCTATGATAGAATCAAGGGCTCTATTCTCTTCAAGACCGTTGACGGACGATTTGTAACGCTTGACGAGTACCGCGAAAAGAATACCCGCGAAAAAGACAAGATTTTCTACGCGACCGATAAGACACAGCAGTCCCGCTATATCAAGCTTTTCCGTGACGAGGACATTGACGTTTTACTTCTCGACACCATGATGGACACACAGTTTATCTCCTTCCTCGAAGCGCAGAACGAGGGCATTCACTTTGCAAGATGTGATGCCGAGCTTGCTGACAGCCTTAAGAAGGAGGAGGAAACCGTCACAAACGAAATACTTCTTGAGGTATTCCGTAAGGCTGTGGGAGAAGGCGAGGTTGAGCTTGTAACCCTCAAGGATGAATCAACTCCGGCAATGCTCACTCTTTCCGAGCAGGACAGACGCTTCTCCGATATGATGAAAATGTATTCTCGCGACTCTGCAATGTCCATGCCCGCTCCAGCAGGTAAGCTTCTTGTAAACGTTAAGAACAGCGTAGTCAAGAAGATTGAAGCGCTTCTCGGAGAAGAATCAAAGCGTGAGCTTTGTGAGAGTATGGCACGCGAGATATATATGCTTGCACTTATCTCGCAAAGACCTCTGACCGAGGAAGAACTTGAAAGCTTTGTCAAAGGCAACCTTGAAATACTTGAAAAACTGTCTTGACAAATTTTCACGCCTGTGATAAAATAACATCAACACAAAGGGGTGCTTGCGACAAGCAGGCTGAGATTGGACATGAAATGCGGTCCTGACCCATGAACCTGATGCGGATAATGCCGCCGTAGGAAAAATGGTGTAATACTGTTTATACGGATTATTAATCGCAAAGGGTTTTCCCCTTTGCGATTTTTATTTAATCGGAGGAAAACTCTATGAAAAGCACAACACTCAAAAAAATGGTGACTGCCGCCGTTATGTCGGCTCTGTCGGTCATCCTCACCTATCTTGAAATTCAAGTAGGACCCGCTGGAGGCTCGATAAACATCGTAATGCTTCCCATAATCATTGTATCCTACAGCTACGGACTTCTGTGGGGAGTCGGATCGGGACTCGTCGTGGGATTTGTCAAATGTCTGATCGGAGGCGGTATCGGATGGGGACTCCCCTCTATTCTTCTTGACTACGTTTTAGCTTATGCGGCGGTAGGTCTTGCGGGATTATTCAGAGGCAAAAAATGGGGTCTTGTCACAGGCTCGGTTGTCGGATGCGTTGCGCGCTTTATCGTACACTTTATAAGCGGTATCACAATTTATGCAATCGTTGCCGAGGAAACGATCGCAGGCGTTACCACGTCAAGCGCTGTCATATTCTCGATTGTCTACAACGGACTTTATATGCTCCCAAGCTCCGCCATTGTTATCGCACTGTGCATCGTACTCCAAAAGCCGTTTGAAAAATATTTTAAGAAAATGTAATTGAAGCGTCCCGAATTTCGGGACGCTTTTTTTCGTCTATTCGTCTGCGCCTGTTATATAGGAAAATAATAAAGCTATTAAAAACATAACTTTTTGAGAAAAATATATTACCTCTTTGCTTGAAAAAAACACTTTTTAGTAATATAATAGCTTTATAAATATAAGAAATTATAAAAAACAAACAAAAAGGAAATATATTATGAAATGGACTTGTGAACGCGCATGGGAATGGTACAATTCTCACCCTTGGATAAGAGGCTGTAACTATATGAGTGCCGACTGTGCCAACAGGATAGACCAGTGGCAGAGTCACGGATTCGAAGAAAGATTTAAAACAACCGAGGAGGAGTTTGCTCTCATGCAAAAGCTCGGCTACAACTCGGTAAGACTTATAATTGAGTTCCTCGTATGGCAGGAGGAACACGACTCCTTTATGGAGCGTTTTGAAAGATATATTTCGCTCTGTGCGAAATACGGAATTTCTTGCATGATAGTACTTGCAAACGATTGCATGAGACCCAAGGGACTTGAAAAGTCATATCTCGGTGAGCAGCACTATGATTGGGGCTATCACGGAGGACGAAAGGTATCGCAGCACGGAAACCTTGACGGAATGGGAGACCACTACTTAGACTATCCCGAGACCGCTCCCCTGTATTTCGAGATGGTGCGTGAGATAGTTGAAACGTACAAGTATGACGAGCGCATCATCATGTGGGATATATACAACGAGGTGGGCAACTCAAGACGAGGAGAAGTGACCCTGCCAAACCTTAAAAAGCTTTTTTCCATCGTTCGTGAAATTAATCCCATTCAGCCTCTCACCTGTGGAATATGGAGACTTGCTGACCACGAAATCGAGGACCTTTGTGAGGTTGAAAGATACGCTCTTGAAAACTCTGACATTGTTTCCACCCACTGTTATTTGAAATACGATGCTCTTGTAAAGCACATTAAAACACTCAAAAAACTCGGCCGTCCCATCGTATGCACCGAATGGCTCAACAGAATATCGGGTGCAGGCGTTTTCGATGCCTTCCCTCTCTTTTATCTTGAGGACGTAGGATGCTACAACTGGGGATTTGTTGCCGGAAAATACCAGACCTATGAGCCCTGGAATTTCTATTGGGACCTTTATGACAATGATCCCACGATAGACTTTGACTTCACAAAGTGGTTTCACGATATCTACCGTCCGAATCACCGCCCCTACGACCCACGCGAGACCGACTTTATACGCAAATTTTGCGACTATGCCAATCGCGACTTTGAAGAAAGGATGAAAACCAAATGAGCATAAGTGCAAAAAAAGAGAGAAGAATAATCCCGACGTATATCCCCAAAAAACCCAATGATCTACCCATGTTTTTTGAGAACAAGCCTTACCAAGGAGCATCGGGACGACTTTATCCTATCCCCTATTCCGATGGTATAACCGACGAAAAAAAGGACGTCGAATATGATGTTTACACTCTTGAAAACGAATATATAAAAACAGACCTTCTCCCTGAAATAGGAGGTAAGCTTCTGAGGGCTTACGACAAAAAGGGTAAGCATGACTTCATCTACTACAACGAAGTAATAAAGCCCGCACTTGTAGGGCTTGCGGGTGCCTGGATATCCGGTGGAATTGAATTCAACTGGCCTCAGCACCACCGCCCAACCACATTTATGCCAGTTGAATGTGCAATCGAGGAAAACCCCGACGGCTCAAAGACGGTATGGATGGGAGAAGTAGAGCCATTCAACCGTATGAAGGGAATGGTGGGCATCACACTGGACGAGGGCAGAAGCTACATAAAGGCAAAGGTCAGGCTGTACAACAGAACCGCTCTACCCCAGGTATTTATGTGGTGGGCAAACCTTGCAGTTCCCGCAAGTTCAAGCTACAGAACAGTATTTCCGCCCGACTGCGAATGGGTAAATGATCACGACAGACGAGCAATTCTTGAGTGGCCCATTGCAAAGGGCGTTTACAAAACCGCCCGTCCATACGATTTCGGAAAAGGCACCGACCTTTCGCGCTATGATGCAGTAAAGGTTCCCTCCTCCTACCTCATATCACAAGGACAAAGTGACATGGATTTCATTTCGGGGTATGATGAGGCATGCGGAAAGGGTATTGCAACAGTTGCAAACCATCACATCTCCCCCGGTAAAAAGATGTGGCACTGGGGAATCGGTGACTTCGGTGATATGTGGTGTAACAACCTCACCGATGAAAACGGGCCCTACATCGAGCTTATGACCGGTGTATTTACCGACAATCAGCCCGACTTTACATGGGTTGCACCTTACGAATCCCACGAATTTGAGCAATACTGGTATCCCATCCGAGATATCGGTACTGTCAAGAATGCTACAATAGATGCCGCAGTCAACATGGAAATGCAGGACGGCAAGCTCTTTGTAGGCTTTAACGTAACGGGAAGCTTTAAAAATGCAAAGGTTACGTTAAAAGCTCAAGACAAGACACTTTTTGAAGATGTACGCGACTTCACCCCCGACAAGTCATATATAAAGACTCTTGATATCGGGGAAGTTCCCTATGAAAACGTTACTGTTTCTCTTGTTTCCGAATGTGGAAAGGAGCTTGTAACATATACACCTTATGTCAGGGGTTCAAAGAAACCCATAGAGCCGAGAAAACCCATTTTGCGTCCCTCGGAATACGATACTGTGGAAGAGCTTTACATCAACGGCTACCATCTTGAACAGTACAAGCAGCACAACTACCGCCCCGAAGATTATTATCTTGAAGGACTTCGTCGCGACGGAGGCGACATCCGTTGTAACACCTCAATGGCGCGTCTTTCGCTCAAGAACGGAGATTTTGAAAAGTGTATTAACTACTGTGACAAGGCACTTGCCCGACTCACCTCCCGTAACGAGCATCCTACAGACACCGAAGCACTTTACCTCAAGGGAATTGCACTACAATATATCGGGCGTGATAATGATGCCTACGATACACTTTACAAAGCCGCATGGAATTACAATCACAGAAGCGCCGCGATGTACTCCCTTGCCTGTCTTGACTGCAAGAAGGGCGATTTTAAAGAAGCACTCAAAAAGCTCGATGAGTCGCTTGCCTTCAATAGGGGCAGTGAAAAGGCACACAACTTAAAATCGTCAATTCTGCGCCGTATCTGTCCCGAAGGTGCAAAAGAGCTTTGCCAAGAAAACGCAAAGCGTGACCCTCTTGACCTCATGGCGCTTATTGAAGCTTTGCACTTTGAAGCACTTGACGTTTCCCAGTTTATTAAGAACCCTGAAAACCTTATCACAGTTGCCTGCGACTACATGATGGCGGGATTTGTCGAGGACGCTCTCTACACTCTTGACTTGTATCAAGGACATTATCCTCTCATTGAGTATTACAAGGCTTATCTAAAAAACGATACAAAGCTTTTGAAAAAGGCGGAAGAGCTTGACACCGGCTATTGTTTCCCATCGCGTCTTGAGGATATTGCGGTACTTGAATGGGCTATCAAAAACGGCGGCATGAATGCTGCATACTATCTCGGATGCCTTTACTATGACAGATTCGCCTATGAAAAAGCGTGCGGGCTTTGGGAAAAATGCGTCGAAGAATTCCCCAACCATCCAAAGGCATGGCGAAACCTCTCGCTTTACTACTTTGATAAAGAAGGAAATGGTGAGAAGGCGCTCTCTGCCATGAAGAAAGCACTCCTTTGCAAAAACGATCCAAGACTTCTTCTCGAATACGAACAGCTTTTGAAGAATATGAATTGCACGCCTGAAGAGCGCCTTGCCGAATATGAAAAATATCCCGAGCTTCTCCGTGAGCGTGATGACTGCTACCTTGACAAGCTCACTCTCATTTCACAGACAGGCGACTTTGAAACGGCAATCAATATGGCAAAATCACACCGCTTCCACATTTACGAGGGTGGCGAAGGAAAGCTCACAAAGCAGCACGCATGGATGCACGTTTTGTACGGCTATGAAAAGCTTTGTGAAAAAGACTTCTCGAAAGCGGAAGAGATACTCACAAGCGGCATAAACATGCCTAAATCCTACGGTGAAGCGAAGACCTTCTTCAACCAGGAGGCGCACATATACTACTATCTCGGCAAGCTTTACGAGGAGAAAGGCGAGCTTGAAAAATCAAACAAAGCGTATGAGGATGCCGCGGTATACAAGGCGGCAGTCTCCGAAATATCCCTTTTCCGTGCTCTTGCTTTAATAAAGCTCGGGCAGGATTCGGAAGCGAATGCGGTGCTTGAAGAAATGATGGATTCAGCTGAAAACTCCATAGAAAACTCCGACCTTCGTCCCTATTACGGAGTTGGTTCCCCCTCTCCAATGCCATTTGAAAACGATGTAGTAAAAAACAATCTTGTAAACGGGTATATTCTCAAAGCTTACGCGCTTCTCGGATATAACAAGCGTGATGAAGCACTTGAAGCAATAAGCAAAGCCAAGAGCATATTCCCTTACGACTTTAGAATATTTGCATTTGAGAGAATTTCAAAATGACAAACGTTCAAATAAAAAGTCCCGACAAAAAATGGACAGCGGAAATATCCGCT
The DNA here is from genome assembly GCA_045660745.1 of Eubacteriales bacterium. Classification (GTDB taxonomy): domain Bacteria; phylum Bacillota; class Clostridia; order Oscillospirales; family SIG627; genus RGIG6353. The sequence goes on along the minus strand of JAZREJ010000041.1, from coordinate 87,791 downwards.
GTCCACGGTGGCAATGTCACAAGACTTGAATACTGTGAAAAAAACGTACTTATCCCTCTTGAAAACGAAGAACAATTGACAGTAAACCCGTATCTTCAGGGAAGCCCGATACTTTTCCCTGCAAACCGCACCTACAAGGGAGAATTTGAGTTTGAGGGAGTCCTTTATCATCTTCCACTAAACGAACCTCATAACAACGCACATCTACACGGTCTTGTACATCTTCAAAGGTTTGATATCTTATCCGCTACAGACACCCGTGTAACCCTCAGATATTTCGGAACGGAGGACGTGTACCCCTTCCCTTTCAGCATGACGGTTGAATATTCACTTGAAGAAAACGTTTTCTCTCAAGTCTACGTTATCAAAAATATCGGCACAAAAAATATGCCCTTCACATTCTCTTTACACACAACGTTTTCCGAGCCGGAAAGCTTCTCGGTTCCGATCAGTATGTGTCAGGAAAAGGACGGTCATCACATTCCGACGGGAAGATATGTGGAACTCAACGAGGAAGAACTGGAGTATACAAACGCAAGTGTATCCCGTGGACGCGTGATTTCGGGATACTACAAAGCATCCGGACACACAGCGAGAGTCGGAGAATACCTGTATTCGGTGTCGGATAACTTCGATCACTTCATTCTCTTTAACGGAAGAGGAGAAATGGGGCTCATTTGTGTTGAACCTCAGTGCGGTGCCGTAAACGGTCTGAGAAACGGCGACTGCAAGGTGCTCTCTCCAAATGAAGAAATGACTTTCACTTGTAAAATATCCCGTATTTAAAAGCATAAATCCTGTGCATTTTGGCACAGGATTTATATTTTTGTTTTCACATATTCAAGAAGCTTTTCTCTATCGTTTGCAAGCTCTCCCTTCAATATAAGGTCGAAAGCAGAATCGAGAACCTGTCCCATTTTTGTCCCTTGTTCAATCCCGAGTGCTATAAGATCTGCACCGTTTATTTTCATATCCTTCTTTTGCATACAATCGGCCTTTTCGATTGCTTTATATAATTTTTCCAAGAGATTATCGGCATACGGAGCCATCACCGCCTGCTTTACTTCAAGAGCTGTTGTAACAGCTTCAAGCCCCAAAATTGAAACAGCCTTCTTGACATGATACAAAGTCGAAAAGTCCATGGCATGAAACAGAGTGTACACGCCCTCATAGAACCTTTTATCTTCATTTGAAAGCTTCAGCTTTGAAATTGTTTCAAAAGGAGTACAGCAAAAGAAAAATGCAAGTCTTGTTTTTTTCGAGTCTATTTTTGAAACGTGATGTAAAAAACTATCTTTATTTATTCTTCCGAATAACTGTTCAAACACCGGGGCAAACTCATTCATAACCATTGCAGAACGAATACCGCCAACGTACTTTTCGAGCTCGTCACGAATTCTCTCCGCGCTGATATTTTTTAATAGATGAGCGTTTTCAAAAATTGCTTTTTGGGTATTCTCTTCTATCTTAAATCCGAGAGTTGACGAAAAGCGAATCGCACGAAGTATACGAAGGGCGTCCTCGTCAAAGCGCCGCGAAGCCTCCCCAACGCATCTTATAATACCGTTTTCAACGTCTGCCGCGCCACCAAACAAATCGACAAGTCCCGAATGAGGGGAATACGCCATGGCGTTGACTGTGAAATCCCGTCTTGACAGGTCGTCGGCAAGAGCGCGTGAAAACGTAACGCTTTCGGGACGGCGGTGGTCGGTATAATCTCCATCATGGCGGTGAGTGGTTATCTCAAGCTTTTCACCTTCGATTATAACACCTACCGTGCCGTGCTTTTCCCCCTGCAAAAAAACGGGAAAGCCTTCAAATACCGCCTTTGTCTCATCGGGAGTAGAAGGGGTGGTAATATCATAATCGGACGGCACTCTCCCCATGACCCAATCTCTTACACATCCGCCTACAAGATAAGCCTCAAAGCCTTTTGACCAAAGCCTGTCAAGAGCAATTCTTACGCTTTCGGGGAAATTCATTTTTCAAAATGGCAGAGAGCTGCGCCGATAGCCGTACCGTAACGGCTTCTCTTTGGAATATAAAAATTGAGAGAGAACATATTTCCGATAGTGTCGAACACCTGCTTTACCTCGGTGTTTCGTGTGAGAGCACCTATAAGTACAATGTCTTTTATATTACGGTTTTTAGCGGCGAACACCGCAACCATTCCGATAGTCTCAAAAACAAGATTTATAAGTCCGAGCGCAATATCGGACGACGTTGCAAGCTCAGAGAGCTTTCCGAAGTTTGCAGCAGTAGTACCTGCTGAAAGAGTGGGAGAAATATCCTTTTTAGTAATGTCTCCAATGCGAAGGTCGATATTGTTAAGGTCGCCCTCTGCAGCAAGCCTAAAAAGGGTTTCGGTATCCGAAACGCCCAGCATCTGCTTGGAAAGTCCGATAAGCGTACCGCCTCCGACTCCCGTACCGCCGTCATAGGCGATCTCGCCCTTTGAGGCATATACCATCGCGGTACCCGTACCCATGCTGACAACAAGCGCTTCTTCAAGTCCCGAAAGATAGAGTGCACCGCGTCCGTTAGCATCAAATTCACGCACGTGCTCGCACGGAATGGAGTAAAGCTCATTCCCGATAAATGTAGAACCCACACCCGTTATCATAATGCGCTCGATTTGCGAAAGCTTGATGCCGTTTGTATCGGTAAAGGTTCCAAATGCTCCATAAGCCGAGGTCTTCTGATCGTTTGCCTGTACAAACATCGGCTCGATTATCTTTTTGTCAGACGTAAATCCGACTATTTTAGTCGTGCTTCCGCCGATATCAATACCTATAATTACACCCATGATAATGCTCCTTGTAGAGTTTTCAAAAAGAGTATATCACAAAAAATAAATAAAATCAACTTTTTTGAAAAATCCCTTGAAAAAAGAGATAAAAGGATATATAATGTAAAATGAAATAATTTTTCTCAAAGGAGAACGCAAAATGCTTATTGACAATCTTGAAACAATAAAAAACAGTGACCCTGAGCTTTACGAAGCGATGACCGCAGAGCTTCTTCGTCAAAGAAGAAACATAGAGCTTATCGCATCTGAGAACATCGTATCCGAAGCGGTGCTTGCGGCTATGGGAAGCCACCTTACAAATAAATATGCAGAAGGATACCCCGGCAAGCGTTATTACGGCGGATGCGAGTGTGTTGACGTTTCCGAGAACCTTGCAATAGAGCGCGCAAAGAAGCTTTTCGGAGCAGAGCACGCAAACGTACAGGCACACAGTGGTGCACAGGCAAATCTCGCCGCTTACCAAGCACTCGTTGAGCACGGTGACACCATCATGGGTATGGCTCTCGACCAGGGCGGTCACCTCACTCACGGAAGCCCCGTAAACGCATCGGGTCTCAACTACAACTTCGTTCCATACGGTGTTGACGAAGAAACCGGCATGATTGATTACGACAAGGTTCTTGAAATCGCACGCGAGTGCCGTCCCAAGCTCATTGTTGCAGGTGCTTCCGCTTATCCCAGAAGAATAGACTTTAAGCGTTTTTCCGAAATCGCAAAGGAGGTCGGAGCTTACTTCATGGTAGATATGGCGCACATCGCAGGTCTTGTTGCGGCAGGACTCCATGAGAATCCCGTGCCATATGCCGACGTTGTTACCTCCACCACTCACAAGACACTCAGAGGTCCCAGAGGCGGTCTCATTCTCTGCCGTGAGGAATTTGCAAAGAAGATAGACAAGGCTATATTCCCCGGCATGCAGGGCGGTCCTCTTGAGCACGTAATTGCCGCAAAGGCAGTTGCCTTCAAGGAAGCGCTTGACCCCGCCTTCAAGGAATATCAGACTCAGATTGTAAAGAACTGTGCCACACTTGCAAAGACGCTTCTTGACGAGGGCTTCAATCTCGTTTCGGGCGGCACCGACAACCACCTCATCCTTCTTGATCTCCGTGACACGGGAATTACCGGCAAGGAGCTTGAAAAGAGACTTGACGAGGTATATATCACGGCTAACAAGAACGCGGTTCCCCGCGATCCTCAGAGCCCCTTTATCACAAGCGGTGTAAGACTCGGTACTGCGGCTGTTACCTCCCGCGGATTTACAGAGGAAGACATGGTTGAGGTAGGACACCTCATTGCCATGACCGTTAAGGAATTTGACCGTGCAGACGAGATTCGAGCACGTGCTAAGGCTCTTTGCGACAAGTATCCCATTTACAATTAAGGCAGGGCACGCAAATGACTTCCCTTGCTGAGCGTTTGCGCCCCGATTCATTTGATGAGGTTTTCGGTCAGGAGCATATCCTATCGGAGAATGCTCCTTTGACCAAGATAATCCGTGCGGGACTTGTTCCGAACATGATATTCTACGGCCCGTCGGGCACAGGCAAAACGACGGTTGCAAACATCATCGCAAAGAATGCGGGCATGACACTCAAAAAGCTAAACGCAACCGTTGCACAAACAAAGGATATAAAGGACGTGCTTCAGGAGAGTAATCTTCTGTTTTCAAACGACGGTATCCTGTTATTCATCGACGAGATACAGTATCTCAACAAACGCCAACAGCAAACACTCCTTGAATTTATCGAGGACGGGCGCGTGACACTTATTGCATCAACCACGGAAAACCCGTATTTCTACATTTATAAAGCAATTTTATCCCGTTCCACTCTCTTTGAGTTCAAGCCACTTTCTCCCGATGCGGTGGGTAAAGCGCTTGACAGAGGGCTTTTGAAGCTCTCTGAGGAATCAGGCAAAGCCAAGAGCATATCAGCAGACGCGCGCTCCTTCCTGTCAAGTGCGGGAGGCGGAGATTTAAGAGCAACGCTCAACGCACTTGAGCTTGCCTTTCACACGGCAGGTGATGAGATAGACCTTGAGTGCGCAAAATCGGTGCTCTCTATGAGCACAATGTCCTTTGACCGAAGCGCGGACGGACACTACGAGCTTTTATCTGCGCTTCAAAAATCCATCCGAGGCTCTGATGAAAATGCGGCAATATTCTATCTTGCAAAGCTTTTACAGGGTGGAGACCTTATTTCCCCTTGCCGTAGGCTTCTTGTAATTGCAAGTGAGGATATAGGACTTGCGTGGCCAATGGCTTCGGTAATTGTAAAAAGTCTTGTCGATTCGGCGCTTCAGCTTGGACTACCGGAGGCACGCATACCGCTTGCTGAAGCGGCAATACTCCTTGCTACTGCCCCGAAATCAAACTCGGCATACATGGCTATTGCGGCTGCAAACGAGGATATCTCGCTGGGATTCGGGCAGGATATGCCCAGCGCCCTGAAAAATAACCATTGCTTCGGCGAAGGTGACTCAAAGGACGCTTATCTCTACCCCCACGATTACCCGAATCATTGGGTAGCACAGCAGTATTTACCAAATGATTTAAAAGATCGCGTCTACTACCGTTTCAGTGACAACAAAACGGAAAAAGCGGCTTTTGAATATAAAAAATCAATACAAAAGAAATAGGAGAAAATCATGAAAGACAAAGGTTTTTTCGCAGAGTTCCGTAAATTCATTATGCGCGGAAACGTAATTGACATGGCTGTCGGTGTTGTAGTCGGCGGTGCATTCAGCAAAATCGTTTCCTCACTCGTTGCAGACATCGTTACCCCCTGCATATCCCTTCTCACAGGCAAGGCTAACTTCAGTGAGCTCAAGTGGGTACTCAAGACCATTGAGCCTGAAAAGATTGCTGAGGACGGCACTGTAACTCCCGCTGTTCAGACAACAATGAACTATGGTACATTCATTCAGTACATAATCGACTTCATCATCATCGCATTCTCTATATTCGTTGTCGTTAAGGCTATAAACAAGCTTCGCGAAAGAGCTGAAAAGGCTAAAGAGACTCCCGAAATGCTCGCAGCTAAGAAGGCCGAAGAGGAAAAGGCAGCAGCAGAAAAAGCCGCCGCTGACGCTAAGGCAGCAGCTGAGCAGGAGGAGATAGTAGCCGCTCGCCGTGCACAGGCAGAAACTGCAGAGCTTCTTCGTGACATCAAAGGACTTCTTGAAAAGAAATGACAAGCTTTACGCCTATTACTCTTGAAAACATAACCAAGGTGCAAGAGTACTTCAAGAAAGACCGTTCGGGGTTTTGCGATTTTACCCCATTTGTTCTTCTTATGTGGCAAAGGATGTATAAAACCGAGTACGCCGAGGGCGACTCGGTTTTGTATTTGCGCTATGATATGGGCGAGGGGTACCGTTACGCTATTCTTTGCGACTGCCTTGATACTGCTCTTGAGGATCTTAAAACCATCGAGCCGAATCTGTCACTGACTCTTGTTTGCGACAGAGGAATTTCGCTTCTTCGCGAAATGGGAGAGAAGTTCACATACGATACCGATGAGGGCTGGTGGGATTACGTTTATTCTCATGACTCTCTTGCAAGCCTTGCGGGCAAAAAATACGCAGGACAGCGCAATCACATAAATAAGCTTTACACTGCCTTCCCTGATTGGAAATACGAAGAAATAACACCCGACAACGTGCCTTACGTTGCGGAGTTTTTCGAGAAGATATACACCCCTACGGGAGACGCAACACACGACTTTGAAGGACAGATGGTAAAAGAATATCTTTCAAATATCTCCATGCTTCCAATGCTCGGAGGATTCGTGACTGCAGGCGGTAACATCATATCGTTTGCACTCGGTGAAATTCTTTCGGACACACTTTATGTTCACGTTGAAAAGGCAGATCGAGACGTTCAGGGCGCATACCCCATCATTGTGCGCGAGTTTGCACGCGCAAATCCCGCACTCCTCATCAACCGCGAGGAGGATATGGGAATTGCGGGTCTTCGCACATCAAAGCTCTCATACCACCCGACAGCCCTCTTGAAAAAGTATAACGTCACGATTAATTGACTTGTAATAGTAACTTGGGGTGTAAGGTGATTGGGCTTGTAACGGGACTATGTCCCGCACCCAAATAAACTCTTGCAAAATGGAATCTTCAAAACCTTTCCATAACGCAAAAAATGAATTGCCTTATGCGCTGTGTGTTCTAATGGACAGTTTCTAAAAAAACTAAAAGATAAAACTAACGGTTGCAACGGGAGCCCCCTCCGGGAGGGAGGCATAGTTTACGCACTTGCTCACCACCAACCGTAGTTGTGCTATATAAAACAATTTACCGCCGAGAGCGATCCGAATGGTTACTCTCGGCGGTGGTTTTATTTAATTTCTTACAACACAAACAGCAGGTTTTTCATTATCTCCAACCGCCTTTATCCAATCCATTTCAAACAGCTTACTCACTAATTTGTCTATTGAATAGAAACGGTAAACATATGCTCCAACGTATTCTGCGTTTTTACGGATATGAGAAGGAGCAAGATCCGCAGTTATATTTGCAGCAAGTTCGGAAGTTTTTCTGTTCAAGTCAGAAACAATAGAAATGCACTCATTAAGAATCTGCTGAATTTCGTCGTATTCCTCGTTCGTCCAAACCGCAAAATTCGCCTTGCCATTCTTTGCGTAGCCAAGATCGTCAAGCAATTTTTGCCAATTCTTTGCTAAATATTCAAAGCAATCTACCGCTGTGCATACAATGTAATCGGTCATTTGTCCTTCAAAGTGCTGTGCATTTAGCGTTTGTTTGAAATTCATAGCGATAACACTTCCGCGTTTATCACTCGAAGGACAACCGTTATAAATACCTTGAATACCTCTCGGCAGTTTATCTCCAACAACATTTTCGGTGCTTCTGCCCCAAATAATACCATGTCCGCCGCCACCGTTCACAAGCGAATACGGACCATCTTTGGGCAATTCCCCATAATTCTTTTCAAAATCGTTTTCTGTATCATTCAATGAGAAATGCAAGCACAAGAGAACTTTTTGCCAACGTGCGAGATTTGTGTTTTCAAATCTGTTTCCAAATCGCGCATCAAATTCATCCGTTACAGTAATAATCTTTTGTGCACTTTCTTCGGTAAGCTCTTTCAGTTTCCCATCAATTGTTTTGGTGCAATCAAGTGTAAAAATCGGTATGTTCGTTAAGTACTTTCCGTTATTGCAAATGAGATACTGACGATCAACGAGCAAGTTGATTTCGTCCTCAAGGTAAGGAAGCGCAACGCCAAGCTCTATACTTATTTCTTGGATCGTCACCGGACTGTAATATGCCGCGAGTAAAATATTTCCTTTAATTTTTCTTCTCTGAAAATCACGATATTCTCGATCATCCCCCGCTTTTGTTCCCCAAAAATCAATCTCAAAGATATTGGGGCGATAACTCTTTTCTCCGTATAGTCTTTCCATATTCATACCCTCTCTAACAATTTTTCTTGCGCGGAACAAATAATACTTCACCATTTCCGCGCTGATTTGCAATCTATTCGCTACTTCGGGACAGGAGAAATTTTCAATATAGTACAAAACGGTTGCATCACGATATTGCTTTGACAACAGGGACAGTTCGCGTCGAAGAAGATTTAGTTCTTCTTTTTTGACGATTTCATCTAAAACTGACTCAGATTCATCAGCAATACTTTCGTCGAGCTCCGCTGTGCGGCTCGCATTTTTTGATTTTTTGCGAAGACAGTCCATATAGACGTTCTCCGCAACCTTCCACATAAAGCCGTAAAAGCGTTCCTCATCTTTTAAGTTTTGCGCTGACCTGATGATTTCATAAAGAATATCACTTGCAAGTTCTTCTGCTTCAACTACGTTTCCAAGTCTTGTCAAAGCAAAGCCAAATATCGACTTCATATTTTCGGTTATCAGTTGTTCAAGCTTTATACTATCCATTTGTTTCTCCATTTCCGTTTTCAGGCGCCTTCATACATATAGTCGTTGGAAAGACAAAACGGTTAAGACGGTTTTAAAAATTTCATAAAAATTGTATCATAAATTTGTAAATTAGTCTACACAAACATTTGCGACCGCAAAAGCAGTGCTTGTCAAAAAAATGCAAATAATGTTTTTACACTCACTGTCTTTTTCCTGTTGGTATGTATCGTTTTGTATTTTAAATTTTCAAAACTGTTCTTAAGAATACAACACATAATGACGATTTCCTTTTTACAAGTTGACAAAACACAAAAAGTATTATAAAATACTATTATCAATCAAGACTCAAATGAGAGGATCCTATGAAAAAATTATTACTTTTAATAATTTCATTAACTCTTTTGTTATCGTTTGCGACTTTTGCGAGTCAAGGCTTTAGCGATGTTAATGAATCCGACTGGTTTTATGCTGACGTTGAAAGTGCCGTAGCGATGGGGCTTATCAACGGTAAGGCAAATAACACCTACTGCCCGAATGACAACCTCACCTATGCTGAGGCTGTAAAGCTTGCTGCGTGTATGAACGAGAAATACACAAAAGGCAAGGTAACACTTGAAAACGGCAACCCTTGGTACAAGACCTACTTCGATTACTGTACGAAGAACGGCATTATCAAGGCAGAATACAAGAACTATCCCTTCAATGAAAAAATCACAAGATCGGAATACATGACCATCTTTGCAAAGGCTCTCCCTGCAGAGGCTCTTGAGACTATAAACAAGATCCCTCTTGATTCCATCGCAGACGTGTCCATGAAGCTTGACTTCGCCCCCGCTGTATATAAGCTTTACCGCGCGGGAATCGTTGCGGGAAGCGACGCAGAGCACAACTGCAAACCAGACTCCAACATCAAGAGAAGTGAGGTTGCCGCCATTCTCTCCAGAATGATGGACAGCACAAAGAGAGTCAAGTTCACAACTGACAATACCGATACAAACGGCGGTACCGAATATACTGTAGGTATCATTGCCGACGTGCATAACGGCTCGGGAAAATTCAACACCGCTCTGACTAACATTATCGACCATGCGGGAGGACTTGAAGAGCTGGACGGTGTTGCACTTATAGGAGATATTATTTACACCTCCGAAACCGCAACCCCCAACTATAGCTTTTTAACCCAAAGCGCGCCCTTCAACAAGATAAAAGACGCAGGTAAGCTCATGTACGCCATGGGTAACCACGAGTACCCTCTCAACGCATCCTTAGCAAAAGCCCCCGAAAAGGTTAAACAAGCTCAAGAGCTCTTTACCAAAAACACAGGTGAGCCGCTTCAGGATGACACTGTTATCGGCGGATTCCACTTTATCACGGTAAGCTCTTATGACTATACAAACGCGCTTAATGCAGAGCAAGAGAAGTACATAATGGAGCATATCAAGGCAGCTCTTGACGAGCACGATACAAAGCCCGTATTCCTGTTCCTTCACCAGACTGTCGACGGAACTCTCAACGGCTCACTGAAGGCTAATCTTCAATCCACAGAATTCGAGGAATTCGTAAAGAATGAGCCGAGACTTGTCGTTATAAGCGGTCACACCCACTATACACTCTCTGACCCCCACTCCATATATCAGGTACCGGGAGGCGCGACCTTCCTTTACACGAGCGTTGTTTCTACCTCCGTCGGACAGAGCATGGCATATACCTCCATACCTCACCGCGAATATTCCTCTCAGGGAATAATGCTCTCGGTCAACGATAAGACAAACGTTGTGACCCTCAAGCGCTTCTACGTCGACCCCGACAATCCCGCCTTCCTTGAAGGTGGTAACTGGACGTTTGATATCCCCGCAATGATCAAGGAAAGCGGTAAGACCAATCCCTCTCTTGACGTTTATAAATATACAAACGAGCGCGAAAAGCTTTCCATGGCGCCCGCCTTTGACGCAGAATGCAAGATAAGCGTTAATGATATAACCGACTCCTCGGTCGAATTTTCCTTCCCCAATGCCACCCCCGCAAAACAGGACGACAACAACTTTGTCGGCTACTATAAGATAGAGATATTCAATGGTGTTACAGGTGAGCTCATCAGATGCGACAAGATAATAAGCGACTTCTTTATCCTGAAAAAGCTTGACTCCACTTCTTATTCCTTCTACAGCGTTCCTTATGCTGAAAAATGGAAGATATCTGTCACACCTGTATCTACCTGGTATGTCGAGGGCAAGCCTCTCACCCTCGAGATCACGCCTCCCAAGCCCCAATTTGAAGCAGTCGACCTTGATGAGAGCAGTATACTTGAGGCTCATGTAAGTGACATTAAGATTGTTAGCTCAACGGGACACTACAGCACAACAAACGATTACATCAATATCGTTGCAGCAGGCTCCGCGACACTGAGACACAACTTCGAGATAACCAAAGCAGGTACCTACAGACTGTTCTTTACTGTTGCCGCAGATAAGGGAGTTGAAACAACTGTTTCGGTAACACACAGAACAGACGCAGGCGACACCGTTATTTACGAGGCTGAAAAGAAGTTCGGAACAAGCTCTATTTCAAAGCCCATGGAGGTTATCGTCTGTGACTTTGAAGCAAAAGAAGCAGGCACCTACATCGTAAAACTCAAGAAGTCTAAGACCGAAGTGCATTTAAGAGTACACTCAATAAAGATTGGATGTCACGATTAAAATACGATCTGCATCGCATACGGAAGCAAATTTCAAAAAACAGTTGACAATATATTTAAATTACCGTTTGGGGAGAGCTTTGCAGAAGGTTCTCCCCTGTCCCGACTCAAGAGCTTTCAATGTTGAATGAATTACCGACTCAGCAAGCCTTATATTTGTTGAAAACTCAAGAAAGCATTATAATAAAATGTCGGTAACAAAAATAATTCGCGGAGACTTAATATGAAAAAGACAATCAGATTTTTAATTTTTGTGCTATCGGTTATTGCCGTTTTTTCGCTTATATCCTGCAATAACAGAGAAAGCACCCACACGGAAGAACGATCCCTTATTCCATACAGTAAAAATGGTATGTGGGGTTACAAAAATGCAGATGGTAAAACAGTAATCGAGCCGCAATTCATAATGGCTTATGACTTTGCTGAGAATGGGCTTGCCGCAGTGCACGTTGGCGAATGGGATGCTCCTCTTAACTGCGGGTACATCAACGAAAAAGGCGAATTCGTAATATATCCACAGTTTGACGGTGGAGCAGAGTTTGCCGAAAACGGACTCGCAAGGGTTTGGATAGGTGAAAAAGACGGCTTTATCAACGAAAAAGGCGAAATCATCATTGACATTCAATTTGAATATGCTCAAGATTTTGCAAAAAACGGACTTGCACTTGTAAAACTAGACGAGAAAATCGGATATGTAAATGAAATTGGTGAGCTTGCAATCGCTCCGCAATTTGACGAAGGGTCTGACTTTGCAGAAAACGGGCTTGCATGGGTCAAGCTTGGTGACAAGTACGGCTACATCAACGAACATGGTGAGACGGTGATATCGCTCAATTTCGACGATGCGGGTGACTTTGCCAAAAATGGGCTTGCGTGCGTTGAGATAAACGGAACGTACGGATATATAAACAAAGAAGGCGAATTTGTAATAGAGCCGAAATACGATATGGCGCGCGATTTTTCCGATGAAACCGGTACAGCACGGGTCTATCTTGGGGACAACGAGTTCTTCATCAACAAAAAAGGCGAAAAAGTAAGATAAAGGACCACATAGCAAGAAAAGTAAAACACGTGATTTTAAAATAAACATAACTTCAAAAGGAACTACAGCAAAGCTATTTGCTGTAGCCTTTTTTGTTATTGAAGTATATTGGATAATATGTATTTCTATTAATTACGAACAATATACAGGCAATAACAAATGTCAAAAAAATTTTTTAAAAAAATTTCAAAAAAGGTATTGACAAATATAGATTTTGTGGTATTATAATAACAGTAATCATTACTGTTATTGATTGGAGGGGAGTTCAAATGGCTCAGGAAAAGCATTCCGATAAACGCGATGCTATAATCGAATTATTAAAGTCTACCAAAGAACACCCCGATGCAGATTGGGTTTACTTTAATATGAGGAAGGGGTTCCCGAACGTAAGTCTTGGAACAGTTTACAGAAATTTAAAACAGCTTTCCGACAAAGGACTAATATTAAGGCTTGAAACCGGAAGCGGAACCGAGCACTACGATGCGTTCACCCATGAGCACAGTCACTTCGTATGTAACGAGTGCAATCGTATACTTGATGTTGAGATGCCGCTTGATGCAATCGACGTAGAGGCTGAAAAAAAGACAGGTGCAAAAATTGATTACCACAGAATGTTCTTTTACGGAACGTGTAAGGATTGTACCAAATAAAAAATAATTTATATAATTTTTGGAGGATTTTATTATGGCAAAGTATGTATGTTCAGTATGCGGTTACGTTCACGAGGGCGATGCAGCTCCCGAAAAGTGCCCTGTATGTAAGGTTCCCGCAGACAAATTTAAGGTAATGGAAGAGGGCGCAGCTCTCGCAGCACAGCACGAGTATGGTGTTTATGCAAAGACCGTTAAGAATAACCCCGACATCAGTGAAGAAGATAAGAAGTACATATTCGAACAGCTCATGGCTAACTTCAATGGAGAGTGTGCCGAGGTTGGTATGTACCTCTGCATGGCACGCATCGCTCACAGAGAGGGCTATCCCGAAGTAGGACTTTACTGGGAAAAGGCAGCATACGAAGAAGCAGAGCATGCAGCAAAGTTTGCTGAGCTTCTTGGTGAGGACCTTGAGCCCAATATGAAAGCTACCACCAAGGACAACCTTAAGTGGAGAGTTGACTGTGAATACGGCGCAACCCAGGGCAAATTTGACCTCGCTTCTTGCGCTAAGAAGAACGGCCTTGACGCTATCCATGACACCGTTCATGAAATGGCAAGAGATGAAGCAAGACACGGCAGAGGTCTTGAAGGTCTTCTTAAGAGATATTTCAAATAAGATCGTGAACCACATAGCAATTATATAGAAAACACAAAGAGCGGAGGTCTAAGCCTCCGCTCTTTCTCTATTTAACTGTTCGACAAGTAAGAATTTGATGAGTTCTTTTATCTTATTGAATGCTGTTTTTTTCAATATACAGCTCTTATAATTTATAAAATCGTTATAAAGCTATATGATGCGCTTTTATCAAAAATTGTTTTGCCGTACATTTGACGTGGGATATAATATCAGTGTAGCGAGAAAGCGCGGATCTTGGATTTTTAATACTTAAAAAAGCTTATTTATATTGATTTTTCGGTTGCTATATGATAAACTGTTTTAGGCTGTGCTGCCAAGGAGCTCTACGATGTAAATACTTTGTTGACGATGGAAAATTTAAATTGGTTTAAGGCTTCTGGGATGTACTCTGAGAACATAGGGACTGTGAATTCAGCTTTTAGGAAGTGAGCAATTATGGTAAAGCAAAAGAATTACAAAAAAACATTGGTGGCCTGTTATCTCGGATTTGTAACACAATCAATATCGGCGAACTTTTCGCCGCTATTGTTCTTGACCTTTAAAGGAACCTACGGAATTTCGCTTGAAAAAATAGCTCTTATTCCTTTGGTATTTTATTTTACACAATTACTCACGGATCTGGCAGCCACAAAATATGCCGACAGAATAGGTTATCGGATCTGTGTGGTTGCATCACAGCTGTTGTCATCGGTGGGACTTGTTTTAATGGCGATTTTGCCGGATATAATGTCAGCACCGTTTGTCGGACTGCTTATTGCCGTAATTTTTTACGCAATAGGCAGCGGTCTTATCGAGGTACTTGTAAGTCCAATCGTTGAGGCGTGTCCTTTTGAAAACAAAGACGGCATGATGAGTCTGTTGCACTCATTTTACTGCTGGGGTGCGGTAGGAGTGATATTGGGGTCAACAGCATTTTTCACAATATTCGGTATAGAAAGCTGGAAAATACTTACCTTTATCTGGGCTTTGGTTCCGCTGTATAACGCATTTAATTTTATGCGCTGTCCTATAGAAAGACTGGTTGAGGACGGAAATAGCATGAGTATAAAGCAGTTATTCGGAGTTCCTGTCTTTTGGCTGATGATAATTCTGATGATATGTGCCGGTGCTTCGGAAGCCACCATGTCCCAGTGGACATCTGCATTTACCGAATCGGCACTCGGAGTATCCAAAACTGTAGGAGATCTGGCGGGCGCTTGTTTATTTGCGGCATTCATGGGTGTTGCCCGTATGTCATACGGAAAAATGAGCCAAAATCTCAACCTTACAAAAACCATGCTTTTATGCGGAGCTTCCTGTACAGCATGTTATTTGATTGCGTCGCTGTCTCCTTTGCCGATATTAGGCTTGGTAGGTTGCGCTCTTTGCGGTCTTGCCGTCGGAATCATGTGGCCCGGAACGATCAGTATTTCCTCTCAAAAATGTCCGCGAGGCGGAACTGCTATGTTTGCCTTTTTGGCTTTGGCTGGAGACTTGGGGGCAACCGTAAGCCCTGCTATGGTGGGCAAATTCTCGGAAATGGCGGGCGGAGACCTGAAAATAGGCTTACTTACTGCCACAGTATTTCCGATAACTCTGACCTTCGGACTGTTTTTTCTCTATAAGAACGTAAAACTAAGATCAAAACGGTAGAAAAGGCTCTCTTCAAAAAAACAAGAGATCGGAATATCCCGTGTCTGTTTGACTTGCTCCGATATGATGTCCGCTTGTAAAATCGGGTGAATAATGAGCACGTAATATTATGAGGAACAAGATATTTACCGATATAGGATTAAAAAAATTATTAATTGTGATAAAATAAACGTAAAATGTTTCCACTGATAAAAGCTCAATGCTGTATCTGTGAGAGGCTTGCTGTTACGAGAGACAATAGATTTTGCAACAAGCAAAGCTCTGAAAAGCAGATTTCTGGCGGTTTTTATACTATTTTATAGACTAAAAGGAGTTAGATTGTGAAAAAAGTTTAGCGGTACGTCGCTTACACTTGATCTGTTTGGCAAGGGGTGTGAATCCGTAAAATAGTGAGTGTGGAAGAATAATCATGCTGTTTGCAGAATTATGCTTGACAATATTCAAAAAATCTATTATAATATCTACGCATTGAGATTTTAGAGTGCACTTATTTATCGGCAAATACGATGGGATAAGTGCGCTTTTTTGTTGGAATTAATATTTTGGAGGAAAAAAGATGAAAAGCAACATTGTCGATTGGAAAACAATCACGAATTTCGTTATCGACGCTTTCGTAGGTTACGGAATTCCCAGAGAGGATGCAGAGATATGTGCTGACGTTCTTCTCGAATCCGATAAGAGAGGTATCGAATCTCACGGTGTTAACCGCTTCAAGCCAGTTTATCTCGACAGAATCAGAGACGGTATCCAGAACCCAATTACAAACTTTGAAATCATCAAGGAAACCCCCACCACTGCCGTTGTTGACGGACATCATGGTATGGGTCAGGTCATCGGTCACAAGGCGATGTCGATGGCTATTGCAAAAGCTAAAGAATATGGTATGGGTATGGTAGTTGTTCGTAACTCCTGCCACTATGGTATCGCCGGCTATTACACTTCCATGGCAGCTAAAGCGGGTTGTGTAGGTATGACAGGTACAAACGCACGTCCAACAGTTGCCCCCACCTTCGGTGTTGAGGGTATGTTCGGTACCAACCCATTAACTCTCGGCGTCCCCACCGACGAGGCGTTTGATTTTAACTTTGATGCCGCAAGCTCCACCTACCAAAATGGCAAGCTCGAGTATTATGCGCGTATCGGCAAGGACGCTCCCAAGGGCGCGCTGGTAAATCTTGAGGGCGAAGCCTATGAGGGAACTTCAGCGGATGCTCTTAAGGCTATGGCACGCGGAGAGGCTGCACTTTGTACTCTCGGCGGTCCCGGTGAAGAAGGATGCGGATACAAGGGCTACGGCTTTGCTATGTTCGTAGAGCTTATGTCTGCAGTTCTTCAGGACGGCAGCTATGGTAAGGCTCTTACAGGTAAGGACGAAAATGGAAACAAGGTTCCCTACTGCCTCGGGCACTTCTTTATCGCAATCGATACCGATCACTTCCTCGGTGAGGATGTTTGCCGTAAAAAGGCGGGCGATATTCTTCGTGAAGTTCGTGCTTCCAGAAAAGCTCCCGATGCAGAGCGTATCTACACTGCGGGTGAGAAGGAACATGAAGTTCGCCTTGCACGCGAGTCGGGCGTGCCGATCAACGAATCTGTTCAGAAGGAAATGGAAGAGGTTCGTAACACACTTGGTCTTACACAATATAAATTCCCTTGGGAGGACTAAAAAATGGATATCAGACAAGAATCACTCAAAAAGCATTACGAATGGAAGGGTAAGATAGAAGTTATCTCCCGTGCCCCCATCAATGACCGTCAGGATCTCTCTCTTGCATATACCCCCGGTGTTGCAGAGCCTTGCCTTGAAATCAACAAGGATATAAACAAGTCCTATGACCTTACCCGTCGTTCAAATCTCGTTGCGGTTATAACCGATGGTACTGCAATCCTCGGTCTCGGTGATATCGGACCTGAGGCAGGTATGCCCGTTATGGAGGGTAAATGTGCACTCTTCAAGGAATTTGCAGACGTTGATGCATTCCCCCTTTGCATCAAGTCCAAGGACGTTGACGAAATTGTAAGAACGATTTATCTTCTCTCCGGAAGCTTCGGCGGTATCAACCTCGAGGATATTTCCGCTCCCCGTTCCTTTGAGATTGAGAGAAAGCTTAAAGAAATCTGTGATATCCCGATTTTCCACGATGACCAGCACGGAACAGCTATCGTTGTTGCGGCAGCTCTTATCAACGCGCTTAAGGTTGTTAAGAAGGAGATCGGTGAGGTTAAAGTAGTTATCAACGGCGCTGGAAGTGCAGGTATCGCTATCGGACGTCACCTCCTCAACATCGGCGTTAAAAATCTTACCTTCTGCGACCGTTTCGGCATCATCTGCGAGGGTGACGAAAATAACAACGTTGCACAGGAAGAAATCTCTAAGGTTACAAACCTTGAGCACAAGAAAGGAACTCTTGCTGATGCTCTCGTTGGCGCTGACGTATTTATCGGTGTTTCCGCTCCAAACCTCGTAAACGAGGATATGGTAAAGTCTATGGCGAATGATGCTATCATGTTCCCCATGGCAAACCCCACTCCCGAAATCATGCCGGACATAGCAAAGAAGGCAGGTGCAAGAGTTGTCGGCACAGGACGCTCCGACTTTCCCAACCAGATAAACAACGTACTTGCTTTCCCCGGTATCTTCCGCGGTGCGCTTGATTGCAGAGCTACCTGCATCAACGAGGAAATGAAGGTTGCAACCTCTTTTGCTCTCGCATCCCTTATCAGCGACGAAGAGCTTTCTGAGGAAAACATTATCGCTTCAGCTCTTGATAAGAGAGTTGCTGAGGTCGTTGCAGAAGCGGTTATCAAGACCGCACGTGAGACGGGCGTTGCAAGAATATAAATTATTCTTGACAAAAATCTCACTCGGTGCTATAATCAAGTTACTGTAGTAATTGCTGAGATTTTGAGTGCACATACTGCTGTGGCAAAATGCTGCAGCAGTAGTGCGCTTATTTTTTCTTTGGAGGGTTTTATGGGAAAGATAATTGCAGCGGTAAGAAACCAGCGGGATTTAGAAGAAGCGCTTTTGTCAAGCGTTTCGGATATATTTCTTTTAAAGACCGATATAATGGAGCTTCAGAGTGTTCTTGAAAAGGTACACACTGCGGGAAAGAGACTTTTTGTACATATGGATTTTGCCGATGGTATAGGCAAGGATACGTCAGGATGTTTATATCTTAAGACACTCGGTGTTGATGGTATAATAAGTACCCGCGCAAGTATCATAAAGTCGGCAAGGGATCTCGGTATGAAAACTGTTCAAAGAGTATTTATCGTTGATTCCCACTCAATTGCTACTGCCGTCGATACCATGCAGAAGAATCTTCCTGATATGATTGAGCTTATGCCCGGAATTGCAACGAAGGCAATCTCCTTCTTCCGCGACAGAGTGACTATTCCCATTATTGCAGGCGGTCTTATTGAGACTGAGGAGGAAGTAGCTCTTGCGCACGTTTCAGGTGCGTTTGCTGTTTCAACAGGTAAAAGAGAGCTTTGGAGATAAAGCAAAACACACGACACAAATGTCGTGTGTTTTTTCTGTACATCTTAACAAAACCCCGAAAAGCACTCAAAACAAGTGCGTTTCGGGGTTTGTATTTTTATTACTAAGGAAATTGCATCGCAATTTACGTGTAACGCAAAAGTCTACCCTGAGATTAGTGAGTGCAGGCGAACTTTACGAAGGCGACTTTTTCATTTTTTGATCTTAAACACTACGCTCGTTTGAGGAGGAAGTGTGATCTTTCCGTTTCCTTCGGTGATTTCAATTGCTGAGAATGCTATCTCACCAAGCTTGTCACACACGACACTTTCGTCTCCTGTGTTGAACACAAATCGGAAGAGATATTCATCCGATTCACGCTCGATTACCCAAAGAGGAGAGGTGTCGACACGGATACCCGCATCCTCAAGTGATTTTGCGAAGAGTGAGGGAATAGCCTCTGTCGAGTGATCGTGTGACCATATTGAAAAGTTTCCACCAGAAACAATGACCTTTCCATTTCCTACCTTACGCTCGATCGCGGCAACGCCACCTTCCTCCCAGCGTGCAAGAATCTTTACGTCGTCTGCAATAGGCTCAAGAGTTACGTGCCATCCCGCAGTCTCTTCAATTCTGCCGTCCTCGAATATCATCTTGTTTGTCATTCTCTTTGAGAACTCAACTCTGTGCGCTTCAAGGCATCCGGTGAGTGCTTCAAAGCCCGAATTCGGACGATTGGGAGATACCCAAGTTCTCTCATCACGGCAAGCGAAGGGATATTCTATGTAGAGAACACCACCGTTTTTAACGTAGTTTTCAAACGCTTCACGCTCCACGTTTGTTGTCATTTCAAGTGAGGACACAACGACCGCCTTATAGCGAGATAGGTCATCCCCCTTTACGACGAAATCCGCCGTATATCCAAGACGTCTGAGGGTTGCGTGAGCACCGTTTACAGAGGTCTTTGTTGCGTGAGAGTATGAGGGTTGCACGCGTCCAAGCTCCTCACCCGTGGGTGAGTTTATAGTTTGCAATCTCATCTGAAGATCGTTTTCCATATCAAAGTAGAGCGCGACGGGAGGTGCGACGTAATCAGTTTTTGCAAGATCCTTCTCGGTCGAAAGTATTCTTCCGAGTCGGTCAAAGCGCTCGCTTCTCGGAGTTGCACTTCCGTTGATATTTCTCATTCCCCATCCGTTTGACTCTTCTCCAAAGCGCTCACTTCTGTACTGCCAGAAGGTAAGTCCGCGGCATCCGACGGATATCGCCATAAGAGCTGCTTGCTCGATATATTCGGGCTTTGCCTCGGGCCACCAGTTACCCTGATTCGGGTAGAATTCGTGGCACATCCAGTTTTTATCTACCCTGTGGAGCCAGGACGATTGAATAAGAGTGCTGTCATATTCAAGCGGATTCTCAGGGTTCATTGGAATCCACATGGAGGTGCCGTACCAATCAACGGTTTCTTTGTTTTGGAAATCGTCGGAGGTGTCGCAAGCCGGGTCCTGACGTACAGACGATGCACCGACGTGACACATTACCTTGGCATTCGGGTCAGCACGTCTTATTGCTTCGGATGCAATGGAAATATGCTCTGCTACCGCTTGTGCCGCCCATCTTCTCCACAAAAACAGTTCAACGTAATCAGAGCTTGACAGAGGAGGTGTGATCGTCTCAAAGCTTTCCCAAGCCTTTCCGTAAATACGGTTGAGGTTTTCAACAGTACCGAATCGGTTTTTCAAAAATTCTCGGTATTTCTTTACTGAATGAGGACAAGTGCACTGTCCGAGGGGGCGGCTTCTCGGCTCATTCCATGCATTGTAGAACCAAAGACTCTTACGGTTTTTATATCTTGATACAAGCTCGAAGACGAAATCTCCCGCAGCCTTTGCAACCTCGGGATTATCAAAACAAGGAAGCCAACCGCCAACATAAAAAGCTGCGTGTGAAATAGGACCTATAGGGTGTCCTCTAAAGCCTATTCGAGTACCTCCAAGCTCATGATAGACATAGTCGGGGGCATTTTCAAGCATCGGCTTCAAAACCACCTTTATATCATATTCGTCTGCAAGATCGAAAAGACGGTCGAGGTCATCCCAGGTATACTGTCCTCTTACCCTCTCATGCCATCTCCACTGCGGACGAAACTGAACGTGTGTATATCCGTTGTTTTTTATGTTTTGAAAGTCTTCCTCCCATTCCTCGGGAAGTGGAGTAGGGGCTCTGTGGTACTGAGTACCGTAAGGGAATATATCTGTAAAAATATTTTCCATGCTATCTCCTTAAAGCTTTATTCTGTATATTGCGGAGGTCTGGTGAGGAAGAACTGTTCCGCTGTCGGAAACGGTACATTCCTCGGAAGCAAATATCAGCTCACCGCAGTTTTCAACCGTTGCATCATCATAACTTGTGTTGAAGAAGAAGCGGTATTCAAATTCATCCGATACTCTTGAGAGAGTCCATACGTGGCTTTCGTTTATCTCAAGGCCTGCGTAAAGCATGAGCTTGTAGTAAAGCGAGGGAATCATCTCGGTGGAGTTTTCCTGAGCAAACGATGAGAAGCTACCCGCAGAAACGATAACTTTACCGCGCCCAACCTGTCTCTCAACAACAGCAACACCGCCATCCTTCCAATTAGCAAGCACCTTTACATCATCCGCAACAGGTTCGAGCGTGATATGCCAGCCTGCTGCTGTTTCCTCATGTCCGTCATTGAATTTTATAACGTTTGAAACATATGAAGAAAAGTCAACTCTGTGTACTTCGCGACAGCCGGTAAGGGCATCAAATCCGAGGTTCGGACGGGTTGGAGATACCCATGTCTTTTCGTCGCGGCAAGCAAACGGGTACTCTATGTAAAGTATACCACCGTTTCTGACATACTCTTCAAACGCGGCTCTTTCATATTCGTCGGTCATTTCAAGAGAAGTTACGGTCACTAACTTATAGGAGGAGAGATCATCTCCGTTTACTACGTAATCAGCGGTATGTCCCATGCGTCGCAGGGTTGTATGAGCGCCTTTGAATGCAGTTTTGTAGTTGGAAGTCTCGTTTAGATTGCCGCCCTCGGGATTGCCACCTGTGATGCCCATCTTCTGAAGCTTCATCAAAAGGTCGTTTTCAATATCGAAGTATACTGCAACCTCAGGCTTTTTATAATCCGAAAGTGCAATTTCGGGGTTGTTTTTAAGAAAATCCGCAACCCTGTCACAGCGCTCGCTTCTCGGTGTGGGACTTCCGTCGATATTTCTCATTCCCCAGCCGTTTGATTCCTTACCAAAGCGCTCGCTTCTGTACTGCCAGAAGGTAAGTCCTCTTGCACCCGACGCAAGCGTCATAAGAATCGACTGCTCCACAAACGATGGCTTGCCCTCAGTCCACCAGTTACCCTGATTCGGATAAAATTCATGGCACTGCCAGTTCTTGTCAACTCGTCTGAGCCATGCTGCCTGATAGAAAAGCTCGTTATATGCGGCGGGAGTCTCGGGACGGAAGGGTATCCACATAGAGGTTCCGTACCAATCCACCTTCGAGAAATTGAGGAAGTCATCCGACGTATCGGACACAGGATCCTGATGAACTGCGGATGCGCCGACATGACACATTACGCGGGCATTTGGGTCAGCCTCGCGTATCGCGTCTGCAACAAGACCAACGTGCTCCGAAAGTGCATATGCCGCCCACCGGCGCCATAAGAACATTTCAACGTAGCATCCGTTTGAGTGAGGGGGAATGATAGTCTTGAAGCTCTCCCACTCCTTTCCAAAGGTGCGGTTGAGATTTTCTATCGTGCCGTAGCGCTCGCGCAACCAATTCTGATAATTTTTCACCGAATGCTTACAGCAGCACTGTCCCATAGGACGGCTTCTCGGCTCGTTCCACGCGTTGTAGAACCAAAGGCTTGGATGGTCCTTGTATCTGTTTGTAAGCTCACGTACAAATTTTGCGGCAGCCTTTCTTACCTTGGGGTTGTCAAAGCAAGGCAGCCAACCGCCAACGTAGTATGCCGCGGGGGCATGAGGAACGATGGGCAGACCGCGGAAGCTTATACGCGTTCCATCAAGCTTTGTATACACGTAGTCGGGAGCGTTTTCAAGCATCGGCTTCAAAACGACCTTCATATTGTACTTTTCCGCAAGCTCGAACAGCCTGTCAAGATCATCCCAAACGTATTTCCCGCGTACCCTCTCGTGACATCTCCACTGAGGACGGAACTGTATATGTGTATACCCCTTTTCAGCAATAGTCTTAATATCGCCCTCCCATTCCTCGGGGAGAGGTGTGGGCGCTCTGTGATACTGTGTGCCGTAGGGATAGAATTCTGTAAATAGTTTCATTATTTCCTCCATTTTAAGCATCAATTTTACAATAAGAGTGTACCATACCAAAGATTATTTGTCAACGGAATGGTAAAAAATTGACTCTCTTTAAAGTAGAAAAAGAGGCTTTTCAAAGCCTCTTTCCCTATTATTTGCGTATAAATACCGCAATATTTGCATCAAACTGCTCAAGGTCAACTTCATCGGTCTGTGTAAATACCTTACCCGAAAATTCCTCACGCCAGCAAGCCTTGTCCGAAAGCTTTACCTTACCAGTAAGCTTTTCCTTGGAAAATACACCCGTGATTCGGTTGTCCCCGTAAAGGATAAGCCCGTTGTCACAAACGATGCGACATCCCGCAATCTCTCCCATTTTTCTTATTTCAGAGTGTGTGATAAAAGGCTCTGTGAAAATAAGTCTGTTGCCCTTTATAAAGCCCTTGTCCGAAAAGGCTTCAGCATTTTCAACAGTAAGCTTGGGAAAATCGTATTTGTCACGCTCGACTTGTATAACGTCAAACCCTGTGAAATCCTTCACGTTTTCAAGAGATACCTTGCCGTCCTTGATAGCACCGGCCGCCCAGTGATAGGAAATGGTTGCGTCATTTGAAATATGACTTTCAAGGAAGAGCTTGTCCTCTTGAGAAATTTCAAACGTGTAGGCGAATACGATAAGCTTGTATTTTGAAAGGTCAATTGTGCGTATGTCGGAGAGTCTGTAAACGTCGGCAATCACACCCGACTTTCTCGTCTCGCACACGAAGTCCTCCATAAAGCCTACACGAAGATTTTTTGAGATTCCCATGGAGTAGATACACTTTTCGTCAACAAGTATTAAAGCATCTGCGGGAGACTTATGGGGCAAGGTGCGCAGATAGGAGGAAACATCAAGCATATGCTTGACCTCATCCAGTATCTCGCGTGATTTGAACCAGCGTCCGCCAAGGTCCATCCACCAAAAGCCTGAATCGTGGGCGATGTTCTTTGAAAGCTCGCGCCACATAACCCAGCGTGTATCATTCATATCACGGCAAAGCCATGCCGCAACGTCATCGCTGGCAAGATGTGTACGGTTGTCAGCCTCGTCTACCCAAAGTTTTTTGAGGTTTACCGACTGAACGGGGCACATCTCACCGCCCGGCTCGCCGGGACCGCATCTGTGATATATCTTGGGAGCGGCAAAAAAGTCAACAAGATCTCCGTCAAGAAGTCTTTGAAGCTCAAGATGTCCAGCGTAGTTGGGATTGTCGGTGTGCATGAAGTAGCCATAGAACGCACCGATAAGCTTGTCAGGGGCAAAGCTCTTTATTACCCTTGAAAAATACTCTATGGCATTTGCACAGGAAGCACTTGTAAACTCATCCATATCACGGCTGACACGTCCGATTCTGTCACCTCGGAGAAATTCCTCAGTCTTATCAAATCTTGAATAGCGCTCGTCGGGAGAAGGAAGGGTGAGATCCCCATCCCAAGCCTTGAGAAGCGCCTCCTTTGAGCCGTATTTCTTTTCTGCCCACGCATAAAAGTTTTCTGTATTCTTTATTCCGTAGTCACCGTAGTGATAGTCGGCACGTCCCCAAAGAATGGCTTCTCCGGAAACGCCGAAGGCAATATGATAGCCGATTATTCTATCGGCGTATTTGCCGTTTTCAAGTCTGTCAACAAGGCGTCTGAGCGCCTCTCCCGCATCACTCAGCCACTTCTCGGAGGAAAAGCTCTGGCGTGAAATGACGCCGCCCACGTTCGGGCGGTCATCAATGAAGTCACCCGCCTTGTAATATCCCTTGGGGGCAGTATATCCAAACCAGTCGTGCTTAGGTGTGTCAACGAGCGCACGAATCTCTTCCGCATCTCTTGGCCCCTCCCAGTATACAAATACGTCCTCCGGATTTTCACGGCACCAGTCAACGGGTACGTTGAGCTTTATACGTGGAATGTAGTAAATGTCGTCATTTTTAAAGATTTCTTCAAGCACAGCATCTGTTACCGAATAATCATAGTCGTCAATGCCCATCCATCCGAGATGAAGGATGTTTGTGTGAATCTTAACGCCTATGTCAGTAAAGTCACGGTGAAAGCTCGAGTCCTCCGTAAGATCGGGAGTAAATACTATCGGTTTCCCGTCCTTGCCACGTCTTGGCGGGTCATAACTGAATCCGAGTCTTGACCAGAAAACGGGGTTGTTTTTTAAGAATGTAAGTTTTTCCTGTTTATTCATTTTTTACCTCACAAGTATTTCGTCAAGCGTTCTTTTAGGAACAGCAAAGTTGCCATCCTCATCAAGCTTGTATTTTACCTTTTCTTCACTATCCGAAAGCCTGTTAGTCTGCGCGGGATGTCCTATTCCTATAAGATAGAGTATATCAAGCTTTTCGGAAAGTGCAAGTATTTCTTTGACCTTTGCGCGATTGACCGAGCCGATTATACAGCTTGCAAGCCCTTCAGCCTCCGCTGTGAGTGTTAGTGACATGAGAGAGATTCCCGCATCCACCTCCGCCTTTGTAGTAGGACGCACTTCTGTGTCATTGAGAAGTACGATGAAGGAGGTCGGAGTTATGTCAAAGGTGTTTACCCATTCGGGAGTGTAGCCCGCATACTTGATGTAGGGAAATATTTCACGCCGAGTCACCTCGTCCGTTACTATGGCGTATTTTATGGATTGAAGATTTGCAGCACTCGGTGCGATACGTGCCATGTCGACAAATTTTATGAGAAGCGATTTGTCCACAGGCTCGTTTTTGAATTTTCTTACTGTTCTTCTGTCCTGTAAAAGCTTGTAAATATCCATTTTTATCTCCTTTAGAGTGCAGATTGTGTATCCGTCGGATCTCCGTTGTCGGCAAGATAGTATTCGTGTGACCAGTCAAGCTCGCGGTACTCTGCCGCTCTGTCATCCTTTTCGATAAATTCGAGAAGTAAATCAAGCATTTCGCGAGTCCAGGTGTTACGGTCAATTTGTGCTGTGGTGAACTTGTTTTGCGCTATCATCTCAAAGCCGAACATATCCTTCACCTGAGTCTTTGCCGCGCCCCCCACAACATCTTCTACAAGGTGACTCGGAATAAAGAGTACGCCTCCTCCCGCACCGAATACAACGTCACCCGGCAGGCACACGGCGTTTCCGATTCTCGTCACGGTATTAAAGCCTGTCATTATAAAGTCACGGATGGGAGTGGGGTCGATGCCTCGGTAGTATACCTGTGTATTTTCAACCTTGAGCATCTGCTCTGTGTCACGGATACCGCCCCAGATAACAGCTCCACCGTTTTCATTCTTCGTCTTATTCTTGAGAGCGGTGGTGAGGTTTCCGCCGAGAAAAGTGCCCTTGTATATCTTGTCGTACATATCAATAACAGGCACGTCGTATTCTCCGAGTGAGTCAATCACCCATTGATTGTAGGTACCCGTTCTACCCTCACTCTTGCCTGTCTCTTTAACAACCTCGTTAAGGTCGGGACGGAACGGACAGTAGGTTGCGGTCACAGCTCTGCCTATAAGCTTGCGTCCGTCGTTGTGAAGGGTCTGAAGTCTGCCCTCAAACTGGCTTTCATACCCCTTTACGAATATAGGCTTCCAAACCTCCTCAAGAGTGAGATTTTTCAGTGCCTTTAAGTATTTTTCATCCACTTTGGGACGTCCGTCGGGGAGTCTTTCTCCTGTCCACTCGGGGGTGAGTGCGATTATTTCGTCACGATTGTTAAAATTCATTTTAGATGCATACCTCCGTCAATTATCAGGTCGCTTCCTGTGATATATCTTCCTTCATTTGAAACGAGAAGTAAAACTGCGGGTGCGATATCCCTCGGAGTCGCAATGAACCCGCAGGGAATCTTCTCCTGTATCTTTTCTTTTAAGCACTCGTCTGAGAGCACGTCGTCGTTTCTTGGAGTTTCCACAACTCCGGGAGCAATATTGTTTACTGTGATTCCGTGTGGTGCGAGTAGTGGCGCAAGATTTTGCACAAGCTTCATCTGTGCAGCCTTCGTCACTCCGTACATAGAAAGCTCCTTGTGTTGACTGTATTGATTTACACTTCCGACAGTCACAATTCTTCCGAATCCCTTTTCCTTCATTCCCTCACTGTACTTCTTTATGAGAAGGTAGGAGCTTTTAAAGTTGCAATTCCATTGCGCATCATACTCCTCATCCGAAAAGCAGTCCCACTCACGCTTGTACTGAATGGATGCGTTGAGTACAAGTATATCAACGTCTCCGGTCATATCGTATAATTTTTCGGCACAGTCGGGGCTGGTGAGGTCTGCCACAACGGGGAGCGCTTCGGAAATTTCAAGACAGGCCTTTTTGCATTTTTCAATGTCTCTTGAGCCCGCCACAAACACTTTTGCGCCATGTGACGCAAGAAGCCTTGCGATTTCAAATCCGATTCCCTGAGTCGCACCGGTTACAAGTGCCGTTTTTCCTGTCAAATCGAACATAACAACTCCTCACATTCGTATTCTTTATTATATTCCATTTCAAAACCATTTTCAATAGCCGACGTAAATTTCTTGGGGTCCTCTGTGTTTTCCGCAAACATTCCGTAGTGTGCGGGTACCGCCACCTTCGGGTTGATTTCCCCTACCAGCTTTATAGCCTCGTAAACGTTCATATTACCAAGCTTTCCGTTGATGCAAACAAAGAGAATATCAATACCTTGATGTATAAGCTTTTCATTGTAGAAGGTATCTCCCGTAAAGAAAAGAGTACTGTCCTTGTGTCTTACGATAACACCTATTGCGGGAACGGTATGATCTGCAAACACCGCCGTGAGTTCAAACTCTCCCACCATTACACTTGTCCCTACGTCAAACTGAGTATAAGCTGTAACACCGCACGAACGTATCGTTTTTTCAGCGCTTGAGGGAGCGAAAAAGCAAAGCTCATTCATGAAAGGTATGGCATCCGTATCAACGTGATCAAGATGGTCGTGAGTGCATATTACGGCATTTGCTTTGAGCTCGCTCGGGTGAAACGGTGCTTTTACAAGTCTCTTTTTGCCCGAGATCCTTTCGACAGCATCCGAAATATATGGATCTATACAAATCGTAGTGTCGTTGTCGCTCAGAAGATATCCTCCCTGTCCTATCCAACGTATTTTCATAATTAACTCCATTCTCTGTCGTTTGCCCACTCGTTGTTCCAGTTATCGGTAGGCTCCCACTGACCGGGGTAGTCGGGGTGTATGTGCTCTGCGATAAGTTCCTCATTGAGTGAGTCGATTCCAAGCCCGGGTTTGTTCGGAACGTCAACGAATCCGTCTTTGAAAAGAGGATTGTCGATGCCGAGAGCAAGATCATTCCACCAAGGAATGTCTATCGAGTGATATTCTACGGCAAGAACGTTCTGAAGAGCTGCCGCAGTATGGATCGCAGCCATACAAGCAATGGGACTTTCAGCCATGTGAAGTGCCATTGCCACGCCGTACTTTTCACACATATCGCCAAGCTTTTTCGTTTCGAGTGCTCCGCCAATGGTCAAAAGGTCGGGCTGTACCACCGAAACGCCGTGACATGCAAGAAGAGGCTCAAAATTTTCGGCGAGGTATATGTCCTCTCCGGTGCAGAGGGGTACTGCAACAGAGCTTGCCATTCTTTCCCAGTGATTCGTGAGGTGCCATGGGGTGAGATCCTCTACCCACGCAATGTTATACCTTTCAAGGCGGCGTAAAAATCTTATACAGTCCTCTATTGCTATGTGTCCGAGATGATCTATCGCCAGAGGAATTTCGTAGCCTATAACTTCTCGTACCTGTCTTACATAATCCTCAAGTATATCAAGTCCCTTTTCGGTAACGTGAATTCCCGTTGCGTAATGGGGAATGGTAAAAACCTCGTAGTTTTTGCCAAGCATGAGTGAACGGTCAATAGAGCCCGCCTGATGATTTATTGCCTTCATGGAATATTTCTTGATATCCTCAAGGAAGCCGCCGGGGGCGTTGAGGGTACCGGGTTCGTCAAGAAGCATTTCAATACCGAGGTCCATTTTAAGAAATGTGAAGCCCTGCTCCATACGTTTTTTTAGTGCAAGTCCCATATCGCGACCTGTATGCTTGCCTTCAACGTCGGTATCGCAGTAAACTCTCACCTTATCGCGGAATTTACCTCCCAGCATCTGCCAGAGAGGAACACCCCATGCCTTGCCCGCAAGGTCCCAGAGTGCAATTTCGATTCCCGATACACCGCCACCCTGACGGGAAGGACCTCCGAACTGCTTGATACGGCGAAAAAGCTTATCCACGTTACAGGGATTTTCTCCGATAAGCCTTGATTTGAGCATCAATGCATATGTGGCACTGGACGCATCACGAAGCTCTCCGTAGCCAACGATTCCCTGATTTGTGTATATTTTGATGAGTGGACAGTGCTTGGGAGCACCGTTGAGATTCGCCACTCTTATATCCGTTATTTTAAGCTCTGACGGAGAGGAGCATATATTTGTGTTTTCGCTGATTCTTTCTTTTATCTGTCCCATAAAACCTATCTCCTGTTGACATCTCTGTTCTTATGTGCTACCATAAATATAACATAATAAAGAAAAAAGGTCTATGCTTTTGTTAATGAATTTATCCACTATTTTAAGATGAGGTAAAAATGAAAAAGTGCGAATACTCGATTCTCAAAAACTCAGGTCCCATTATTAAAAGCTTTCGCTCCTGCGTATCCCCCGAAAAAAGGGAATACCGAGAGCACCACCATACAGAATGTGAGCTATCTCTTTTCGTACAAGGTGAAGGGATATACAAGGTAGGAGAACATACTTACCAATACCGTGAAGGCGATATATTTCTTTTCGGGAGCCACGAGGTACACTGCATCACCGAAATAATACGCGACACCGAAATACTTAACATTCACTTTGAACCGCGACTTCTTTGGGAAAGCTCCGAGCTTTTGAAGCTTTTCTTCGCGCGCAGTGATGGCTTTGAAAACAGGATAGGTAGAGACAAAAAGCTTTCGGAACTCATTCTCGGTGTTGAAAAGGAGCTTTGTGACAAGGTTCCTTGCTATGAGATAAACTCAAGATTTTTTCTGCTTCATGCACTCGTTTATATAGTTCGCGAGTATGATTATATTGACAAAAATGCGGAGCTAAGTGTTGAAACGTCTCAGATATCAGCTATCAAGAAGGCTCTTCGTTACATTAACGAGAATCTTCAGGATAAGATTTCGCTTAAAGCACTTGCCGAGCTTTCCTTTCTGTCTGAGCCTTATTTTTCTTCGCTTTTCAAAAAATACAACGGTATAACCGTAACGGAATATATAACAATAAAGAGGGTCGAGCGTGCAATCTCGCTTTTAAAAACCGAGGCTCTGTCCAAGCTGGAGATAGCACAGCGGTGCGGATTTTCCTCATCCTCCAATTTTTACAAAGCATTTTACAAGGTCACAGGCAAGACTCCGCATGATTATACAAAATAATTATACCTTCCACAGCCTCGACGGGGCATCTCCGTTTATCTTTTTTACAAACCTTGAGAAGTATTTAACGTCCGAAAATCCCGATTCAGCCGCCGCCTGCGCCACTGTATAATATCCCGAGCGCAAGAGCTCCTCTGCGCGCTTGAGCCTGAGCTTATTGAGGTACTGCAGCGGAAGAGACGACATACTTTCCTTAAATATCCTTCTGAAATACGTGGAACTTGCTCCGTACATTTCCGCAAGTCTGGTTATTGAAAGCGTGGGGTCAGTATAGTTTGCGTGTATATACTCGACAACACGCGACAATCTATCTTTAGTACAAGGCTTTTTTTCCTCTCCCTCTCGTTCCAGCTCCTCAAGTATCCTGTAAAAGACCGAGGTCGCCGCAAGGCGGTAGCCCGTTTCCTTTCTCTGCCATATACGATGTAGCATTCTGAAGTGCTCCTCGTACCAAAGAGGATTTGCCACTTTTATTGATTCAAGACCCGATATCTTGTCGGGAACAGTATCAAAATGTATAACGAAAAGATGTGCTCTGCTCTTTTCGTCAAGTGTGTAGGAATATCCTGCGGGCACAAATGCAACTTCTCCCGCACCTACCGAGGTACTTTCGCTCCCATGCTCAAAAACTGCGTTTCCTTTTATGCGAAAGGAAATAGCATGAAAATTACGCTCGGGTGCGTGCTCGCACCGAGGCTCCCATTCAAGCTCTAAGGCTGAAATTAAACGATAATATTGAGTTTTTTTGTTTGGAAACATAATATCACCTCACACATAAAATACCACATAAATCTTCCCTTGTCAAGTTACTAAATGTCCACCTTTAAGTTATTTTATGTGAGTTTACAATATCGTCCTTTCATTTTATACTAAAATAAAATAAATATCAAAGGAGATTTAAAACTATGGCAATAAAGCACTGTGCTGTCAGCTACTACGGACTTAACTACGTAGAGCATGCAGAAAAGGATTTTCAGGAGATGCTTGAGCACGGCTGTGATACCGTGATTCTCGCTATCACAGAGTTCGACATGGACTTCTGGTTTCCCAATATCAACAACATCGTTAAAAAGGCTCACGAGATGGGACTTCGCGTTATCGCTGATACCTGGGGTATCGGTAAGTATTTCGGTGGAGAACAGGTCAGCCTGTTCCTTCAGAACAACATTCACCACAGACAAGTTTCCGCTTATACAGGTGAAGTTCTCAACGCCGCTTGCTTCAATACCAATTCCTTCAGAGATTATTTCACGAGAATTTGCGTAAAGCTTGCTCGCGAGACAGAGGTTGACGGATTCTTCTGGGATGAGCCCCACTACGCATATCCCAAGTCCTACGCATCCATCACAGGCGGCGCAGGTGACGACTGGGCTTGCCGTTGCCCCGAATGTATGAAGAAGTTTGAGGAATACTACGGCTATGAAATGCCCAAGTTCATGAATGATGACGTTAAGCAGTTCCGTTGGAGAGAGGCTCTCAAGACCCTTTCCGACACCTCAAAGACTCTCAAGGAGATCAACCCCAACCTTGAAATTACCTGTTGCGTTCACGCAACCTTGAACACCTATTACGTTACCGAGCTTCGCGGCTACGATAACTGGGATATGGTTGCTTCCTGCCCCTATTTTGACGTATTCTCCACCACCATCATCAACTGGACTCTCCCCGAAAGCTTCTTTATCG
Source organism: Eubacteriales bacterium (assembly GCA_045660745.1). Lineage (GTDB taxonomy): Bacteria > Bacillota > Clostridia > Oscillospirales > SIG627 > RGIG6353. The sequence goes on along the minus strand of JAZREJ010000041.1, from coordinate 55,507 downwards.
ACATCACCAAGAGAACAGTTGAGATGGCAAAGAAGTACGGCAAGCAGTCCGAGCGTTGGCTCATGGGCTATAACAAGAGCCCAGCAGATCTCTCTCAGGTCGATCACGTTGTTGACCTTTACGAATCTATGGGCGTTGACCGTCTTGCTACCTGGACCTACCGCGGAGGTCTCGGCACCGTTGTTGCAGCTGAGAACCCCCTCGCTCTTTGGGACAAGATTGGTGAAAACTACAGAAGAGTTCTTAAGAAATAATGATTTTCGATACTTATTACGAAAAAATCACAGAAGTACTCACAAAAATAAAAAACACTCAGCATGACAAGATGCAGAGTGTTGCAGAGCGTGTTGCGAAGGTCATAGAAGACGACGGCATTATATACGTTTTCGGATGCGGACATTCCCATCTTATCGGGCTCGACTGCTTTTACAGAGCAGGAGGTCTTGTAAACGTAAGTGCAGTGCTCGACACCGACCTCATGCTTCACAACGGTGCGGCAAAAAGCAGTAAAATGGAGAAGATGCGCGGGATAACCCCCAGCGTTTTTGAGCGCTACTGCATAACCGAGCGCGATATGCTTTTCGTTATATCCACCTCGGGCAAAAATGCCGCTCCCGTCGAGATGGCAGAAGTTTCGCGTTCAAGCGGTGTCTTTACCGTATCAGTAGTCTCCTCCGACTATTTTACCGATAAAAAGGACGCCCCACTCCTTTACGAGTGCTCAGATATCTATATTGACAACTGCGTGCCACACGGAGATGCAGTCATTGATATTGAAGGCGTTGAAGTGCCGATGGGCAGTGTTTCCACCGCTGCTTCATCCTATATTATGCAGTCTGTTTTGATGGAAGGCGCACGCCTTGCCGCAAAAACAGTGAAGCCTGACGTATACCTCAGCGGAAACGTTGAGGGAGGCGCTGAGTACAACAAAGCACTTATCAAAAAATACATGCCACGCATAAAGCATCTTTAAGAGGTTGACATGGCTAAAATATCTGTTATCGGTATCGTTGGCGGCTCGTATTTCATGACAGTCGACCATTTCCACGAAAACGGAGAGACTCTTTCCGCCGACTCGCTTTTTTACGAGGTTGGCGGCAAGGGCATGAATCAGGCTGTCGCCGCCGCACGCTTTGGGGCGCAGGTCTCGTTTCTTGCCGCTGTCGGAGATGACTCGGACGGGCGTGCAAGTCTTGAGTGCTGTATCGAAAACGGTATCACTCCGTTCCTTATAAAAAAGAATACCCCCAGTCCTACGGCATTTATCCTGACCGACAAAAACGGTGAAAACCGTGTGACGGTCTACAGGGGAGCCGAGCTTACGGAAGAGGATGTAGGTGCTTTTGAAAAGGAGATTGAGTCGAGCGATATTCTGCTTTTGCAAAACGAGGTACCGCAAGAAGTGAACGCGTGTGCAATGGAAATTGCGAAAAAGCACGGTGTACGCGTAATACTCAATCCCGCTCCCGCAAGAAAAGCCCTGATTTCGGAAAAGCTGTTCCTTGCAACCCCCAATGAGCAAGAATCTCGCTTTTTGGACCCACAGCTTTTTGAAAACACTATAGTGACCCTCGGCAAAAAGGGTTGCCTTATAAACGGTACGACTGTTGTCCCCGCAACTTCTGATCGTCCCGTTGACACAACCGGCGCAGGCGATACCTTCAACGGGGTGCTTGCTGTATGCTTGGCTGAGAATATGAGCCTTGAAGAGTCTTGCCGTTTTGCCAATGCCGCAAGCGGAATCAGCGTTACAAGAGCCCATGTTATTGATGCTATCCCAACAAGAAAAGAAATAGAAAGGAAACTTCAGTATGAATGATTTCGGTTATTTTAAGAGTATTCTTGCAAACCTTGAAGAGATAAACGAAAAGCAGGAAGAAAATATAAAAAAAGCGGCAAGCCTTATGGCTGACGCTATAGAAAACGATCGCCTTATCAGTGTATACGGCGGTGGCGGACATACCACCCTTCCCCTCGGTGAGATGTTCTTCAGAGCGGGCGGTCTTGCCTGCATCAATCCTTGTATGGAAACAGGTCTTTCTGTTTTCAATCAGGCGCTCAAATATCTTGAGCTTGAGCGTACCGTAAACTACGGCTCATCCATTCTCAAGTACTATGATCTTAAGGAAGGAGACCTTCTTATCATCTTCCACAACATCGGTATCAACCCCGCAACCATAGATGCCGCTGAGGAAGCAAAGAAGAGAGGCGTTAAGATTATTGCTATCTCCAGCTCCTACTGGCAGGACGAGATGCCCGCCGATCACTTTATCCGCCATCCGAACAAGAAGAATCTCTTCGATTATGCAGACGTTTGCATTGACGACTACAACCCCGTAGGTGACGCTGTTGTAAACGTACCGGGTCTTGACACTCCCATTGCGCCCACCTCCAACATAGTTGATTTCTACATTGCTCATCTTCTTGAGATTGAGTGTGTGCGTCAGTGTATTGAGAGAGGAATCACTCCTCCTGTATGGTCAAGCGCAAATACTCCCGGCGGTGACGAAAAGAATGCGGCTTATCTTGCAAAGTATAGGCCTCGCATAAAAATGCTTTAATTTAAGAAAGGAATAAAACCATGAAAAAACTTCAGGAAAAGCTTGAGTTTCTTCTTGCAAAGTACGACGTTGCCACAAAGGCAGAGCTTGTAAGTGAGAAGGAAGCGCTTGTTGCAGGTAAGAAGGTTAGACTTCTCCCATGGCGTGCAGAGCGCAGATTTATCGAGATGAGAAATCTTGTGGTACAGGGCAGACTTACAGGTCTTTCCACCGTAAGAGTCACTCACATTACAAAGAGAGGCACCAACCTCTACGATGTTCTTTGGCGTGAGGCGGATGTATTTGAGTATATCTCGGGCGAAAAGATCGCTGAGATCTTTGCTGTTGAAAATGGCGGTGTTGCACTCAACGCCATCGCAAAGAGCGAAAATGGAATCGTTTGCTCCTTTGAGCTTTCCGCAACTCTTCCCGATACTCAGGCTCCCATTGACAAGCACGAGATGATCGCAGTATCCGGTAACGTTTGCGACAGAGTTGTTGATACTCAGGTACCCCAGAGCTCTATCTACGTTTTCGGTGATACAAACACTACCTTCACCGACGTTGATGCCGAGCTTTTCGGGCTCAACATTGATGAGTGCGCTATCATCCGTCACACCTTCGATATTGCACAGAACGGAACCGAAACAGAAGCTGCGGCTGACCACATCGACGCAGTTGTTAAGGCTGCTCGTCTTGCTATCGAGACCGTTGATAACATAAGAGTATAAGGGAGGGACACATAATGAAGCCTATTAAAATTGCTATGATGTCCATGACCCATGGACACACAAGAAAGTATTATCAGACACTTCGCGACAACCCCAAGCTTGATTGGGTTGCAGTTTCCTGTGCTAACGCTGAAGTAAAGGAGATATTCCTCAATTCCGTACAGGGTATTCCTTGCTATGACAGTGAGGAACAGATGCTTGCCGAGCATCCCGAGATCGAGGCTGTAGTTCTTGCAAGTGAGAACAGCGATCACCTCCGTCAGGTTAAGATGTGTGCAGAGCGCGGCATCCATATCCTCTCCATGAAGATACCCACCTTCGATATGGAGGAGTATGCAGAAATGGAAAGAGTATGCCGTGAGGCGGGAATCGTATTCCAGGTTGAGCTTGAGCTTCACTACAAGCCCGTTGTAATGAGACTTAAGGAGCTTAACAACGCAGGTGCTCTCGGAACACTCCGTTCTTTTGAGGCGACAAATATCACCCTTTCTCCCGTTTGGGCGTTCCCCTGGCAGGGCGTTCCCGAGAAGAGCTACGGTAAGAGAGTTCCCCTCAAGGACGGTGATCACCGTTTCAGAGGCGGTGCTATCTGTGACCATCCCCACATTTTTGACCTCATCCGCGAGATGACAGGCAGTGAATTTGATACCATCTTTGCAACTGTTGCACCTAACATCCGTCTAGATATTGAGGAAGAGGATATGGTTGCAGTAACAGGTAAGATGAAAAACGGCGTTGTATTCCTTCTCGACCCCTCTTGGTCAAGAACCGAAGCTAAGCTTAAGGTTCCCGGTCCCGGATGGGAGATCTTCCCCAAGAGAATGGAGGTTAACATCATTCTCAATGCCGACAAGGGCTCTGTTATGACCGATTGCTTCGGTCCCAACGTATATCACAATTCTACTCCCGACTCCAAGTACGTTGTTCAGTACACATACTTTGACGAGTGGGTAGGACTCATTGATGAGTTCGCAACCTGTATCCGTGAGGGCAAGACCCCCAAGATTAATCTTGGATGGCACCGCAATACTATTTGTGCTATGAATGCTTGCTACGAAAGTATAAGGACAGGTAAACCTATTAAGCTTTAATTGCTTCAAAAAAGACACGCACTACTTTGTTAATATCAAAGCGGGAGACTCTTGACTTACGTTTAGTAAGCCGGTGAGCCTCCCGCTTGATTTTTTGTATTGCCTGCTTTTCAATTGTTGCATACACCTTGTCAAAATTTACGCTTTACACAGTTTATAACACATGCATTGCTTGACTTTAATGTTGATGCCGTGTTATAATTGTAATAAAGTAACAAAAAGTCGTATTAGGCAGGTGATATCTGCAAACCTTCGCGATTTTATAGGAGAATTTTTGTGTTACTTGCAATTGCTTATTCAATTAAAATTCAGTTTGATTTTCGGGCTAAAAGGGGTTACAAATGTTGCAATTATATCTTTCTGTATTGGAACGTGAAGAACAAAAAAGAAGTTTTGAAGAGTTGTATATAAATTACAAGCAATATATGTATTCGGTATGCTTTAATATTTTGAAAAACGTTCACGATTCAGAAGATGCGGTTCATCAAGCTTTTTTAAATATTGCAAATAGTTTTGAAAAAATTTCTCAATTATCCTGTCATGAATTAAAGCCATACGTTGTTATTATAGCTAAGAACGCAGCTATTAACATTTATAACAAAAACAAAAGAAATGCAAGCCACCATAAAGAATTTAACGATGATACGACCGCAATAGAGATAGATTTTTTCGAAAACTATAATTATGAAGTGCTTTTAAATTGTATCTTACAGCTTGATGATATTTATAAAGATGTTTTATATCTACGTTACGTAATTGGATTTTCAACAAAAGAAATAGCAAAAATGCTCACGATAACGGAAAATACAGTTTCTGTGCGCATAGGTAGGGCAAAAAAACAATTAAAAAATCTTTTGGAGGAAGGTGAACAAGATCAATAAAGTTTTTGTTATCGCTTTACAAAATGCGATGCTTCAGGAATGCGACAGTATTTCGCCTGACGAACATATTTTCACAAAAGAGTTTGAAGACAAAATGGGAGCATTGATAAAAAGGCGTAAAAAACCGTATTATAAATTGATCAATTCTACAAGAAAACGTGTTGCTTGCTTTATTTTGATTCTGTTGCTTTGCTTATCCGCAACCGCTTTGGCTTTCGATAGCGTGAGAAGTGCCGTTGCAAACTTCTTTGTAAGCATTTTTGATACCAATTCAATGGTTTTGGTTCAACTTGATAATAACGCCTCGCAGTCCATTGAAGAGCTTTACAAAATAACTTATAACCTTGACGGATATATTGAGGATGTGTGGAGCGTCACTCCGATATCGAGATGCGTTGATTATGTCAAGGATAATCTCGTGATAAGCTTTAATCAATATACAAAATCGGGCTTTAATATTAGCCTTAATACCGAGGATACCGTTATTGAAGAGATCAATATAAACGGGAATGTCGGAATATACTATAAAGATAATCACGATTATCATCACGTAATGTGGGACAACGGAGAATATGTTTTTTATATATCTACCAATATCGGCAAGGATGTTTTGGTTAAAATTGCCGAATCTGTAAAAAAGTAAAAAAATGTGAAAGAATTTCCCCCTCTGATTTGTTATATGTTTATGAAAGGGCAAAAAGTCATTTCAAAATACTTGCAGAAAGGAGGGGGAATTCTTATGCTTAAAAAGATGATGTCGGTAATTATGGTATTGCTTTTGTTAAGTTGCTTTTTTATCACTGTGTTAGCAGGCTCTGTAACTCCAAGATATATGTATACATCTTCGATCCTTTCAGATTTGAATATCCGATATAAAAGCTCTTTAACCAATGCAAAATCGGGTTTATCAAATGGTACATATCGAGTCAAAACAGTTGCAAGAGTATATGTAGGAGAAAACTTTGAGCAAAATACAGTGTATAGTATCAAAACAAATATAACAAATTTGTTTTGATAAGAAAGGTCATGAGATTTTAAGGAGAAATTATGTTTAATAAAAAATTATTTGCGGTACTATTGCTGTGTTTTTTTCTTACTTTTTCTTCATGCAAAGGAAACTCTGAGCCTTTTTCGGATATCGCAGACGAACAAGAAGAAGGTATATCTAATGTTTTGAAAATCGACACAGATGTTTTTAATAAAAACAAACATTATGAAATTGTAGAAAAAGAGATAGCATATAAGGAATACGTCGGAGGCAAAGATTATATTCAAAGGTATACATTAAATTTATATAAAAAATGCGAAGCGTTTTCAAATGTTTATCCGAGCTTAACTCTAAACAAGGTGGTTTTTAATAATATTGAATCTTATGATACATTTGCTTTGCATGCAGAATATAAAAATTATTTGTATTTTTTAGTAGAGCAAAACGGGAATAAAAGCATTCTTAGATATAACCTAGACACTTGCACCGAGGAAACCGTATATCACTTCAATACAGATAAAGAAATCTCTATTTATGTAGTTAATGACAGATATGTTATTTGGAAGGAGGATGATAATGCCAATTGGCTTAAGGCTTCATTGAACTGTCTTGACATGAACACAGGCGTAAACAAGCTCTTTTACACTTATACAAAGGACGAAAACGGATATATGTATTCCTGGAATTTTGGTGCTATTGTTATTAATGATAATGAAGTTTATTTTCAGGACACGGTATCTGTAACCAACAATAAAGCCAACGTTAATTTATATAAGTATAATATAGAAGCGGACGAAATTACATTGGTTGCCGAAAAAAGGGCTACCGAGCCAATATATTACAATGGTGTTTCATATCTGGGGTATGATGAATCAAAAAAAGAGTATGTTTTAAAAAATACAATGCCTGAGCAATCGGATATATTTTTGGGACAAAACTATTTATATTTGAGCGGATATAACAACACGCTGGTTGCGAAAATTGATGACGGGCTTATACTGTATAAAAACAATAAATCTTATCCGATAATTAAAAGTTCTTTGACAATAGACCTTGTTGATTGTAATGATTCATTAATAGTGTGGGATGGATGGAACAATGATTGCCCAATGTATTACGATGTGAAGAACGATATTCTTGTTTATGTCGATACAATAAATGACGGAAAGCATTATATCGGTCACGTTACAGATGATTATTTGATTTTTGGAGCCGCCGAATATACTCCGAATAAAGAGCTTGGAGGAGATGCTGTTACGACCTCGTCACTTGTTTATTATTACATAAGCACAAGTGCACTTCGTTAAAGAGAATGAGCTTTATTCAATTTACACTTTATTTTATTGCATATCAAATCTCAAAAAGGAGGCGAATACGATGTGGCTTAACTGAATTAACACGCCGTTCAACCTTTCTATTAATAATGAGAATCTATTAAAAAAATTATAAGCATTTTACTTATCACCTTGGTTTTATTGCAAGTGTTACTTCCAATTTATGCAAATGAAATAAGCACAGAAAAAGTCCCCGCATGTTGTAACAACGATTGTCAAACAGAATTAAACACATTTGACACTGCAAAAAATAAAGATGATATTTCAGAATATGACTATGTGTTATCTCTTTGTAAATCCATTTTAGGCGAAGAAGCCGAAACAAAAATAATAAGAAAAGAATGTGGCACAGGATTACATTGGGAGATAAGCAGATTTTATGAAAATAATCGCGATTCCAAAGATTACGATATGTCCACAATACAACGGACATTAGACGAATTGTCAAGACGAAATGATGACACATGGCCTCAAACATATGATTGTAAAACAGTGGGAAGATTCAGAGTATATTATTAGGCAAGCACTACAGTCAATATAGAGGTTGCAGAAGCCGTTGCCAACGTCTTTGATGAGATTGACACTGTATTTTGTTCAACTTAAAAAAATTCTCGCATCATTCGCAACCTCGTCGAACAATCCTTTGACCGCGATTAATACCGGATTAACGCTCCACAACTCGAATTACAATCTTGCAAAAGCATATTCCGGGTTCATGACATTTAACAGTGATGCAGATTATTTTTATGATATAGCACCTACAGGAAACAATGCATGGGGAAAAGCACAAAGAACACAAGAATGCACTTCGTATCCTTTTGCTTACCCGTCTAATCAACAAGAATCGTTATCCCCTCTTTCAAGTAATTATATTACGTTTAAACCTTCCGGAAGTAGCGTGCAACCAATAACAATAACTGTAAATTTCTCTGGTTCTAACACTAGAGTAAAGGTTATCAAAAAAACCTATACCGGAAATTATAGTATTTCAGAAGCAACTATTCAAAATAACGAGTATATAATTAACGAGATTAGTTTCGGAGGCAATGGGGCAAAAGAAATAACAGTAGTTATCATTAACGAGGGAATTGTTGGTAATGTATCATATGATATTAATGCAGCATTAAACTAACGTATATATGAAAAAACTATCAAACTTTGCAGTATGTAATTATCAGTTCTTGAACATGGGGTTATATATGAAAAAACATAATATCTGTCTATTACTCACTCTTGTGCTTTTGCTAATGGCGGGATGTGCGAAAAAAAGCCCTCCCGCCGAGGGCACCGAAAAACCCGTATCCGACACGGATATCACTTTGTCGGATGAAATCGGAGATTTCTCGTTGGTCCTCACGTGCGATGATGAAAAGGTCGATCTTTCTGGTATTCAAATAAACGTTTACAAATACGTTCCGATACACTCACTTGAACATCAAATGAGTTACCAAAAGGAATTGGTGTTCAACAAAAAAACTGAGAACGGATCTGTCGCGTTTGAAAGACCGAGTGAGTTCTTTGCTTTTACAATAGACGAAAGTACCCTTCCCGAGGGTTACAGAGCAGAAGAAACAAGTGTTTTTGTTCCATACGGCACGAGCACTTATACTGTTGCCTTGTCGACGAGAGCCGACAACACCTCTGTCCCCGACAAAGAACTGCACTCAGATGAGACTGCTTCCGCTCTTATTTCGCAATACGAAGCATATCACGCTCTTTGCAAAGAGCTTTTTGAACAGTTAGGGGGGGAGTGATATTATGAAAAAGCTTATAATATGTATACTTGTTTTCATCACTCTTTCGACTCTGGTATATGCTGATGAATTGCCGGAAAAGGTACAAAAGCGCAGAGTGCTCAGATCTTACGTATTACTCGAAATAGATGCCTTTACCGACGAAACGATTTCCTTGGGAAATAAAAAAGAAGACGAATACACGAAGGTCAACTGCCGAGTGTTGTACGATCACCTCACATCAACCTTTGCAAACGATCACAAGCCATCTTACTTAAAAGAAGTGTTTATCCCTACTGTAAATCTCCAAGATATTTGTCAAGAAGATATTATACTGACTCGGATAAACTCTATCGAAGACTTTTGCTATTACTGTCCCTCTTATTCCGAGAAGGGGGCAGAATACATAAGGTTTGTTGGAGGCAGGGCTCAATTTGATGCAGATATTCTAAAGAACACAGAGACGCTTCAGCCATTGCAATATTTGAATTACGAGTCTGTCACTTCAAAAGAAAACGGATTTTCCGTTTTAGAATTTGAGGAAGGAATCGATGTAAACGACCTTATCCTTTGGCTGAACGAAAGAAAGAACTATAATGACAGTCAATGGGATCCTTGGAAGGAAACTACAGCTAATTCTTATAATAAAGCGATAGAAAAAACGGGCGTGCTTTCCTGGCCGTGGAACTTTAACAACAGCGGAAGGGACGTATATATTTCAGAATATGCACAATACTGCACAAAATACGTCACTGATTTTTACGGAATAGAAGCCTTTGTGGCAGACCTTGTGGAAAAGGACACTCTCAAAAGCTTCCTTCGGCCGTTTTACGAAAAAGAGCGCTCTCTGTGGGAGCTTACCGTTCTTTCGGCGGTAAAGGAAATGAACATTCCGAAAAGTGTTTTTATCAAGGCAAATGCCGAAAACGGAAGTGTTTTCACCGACGAGCAGATAGAAGCTCTTTATTCGGGCGACGAGGTGGCTCTTAACAGGGCATTCGTGAGTCCGTGGGCGCTGACAGCGAACGGAAAAATCTTCACCCCCGACTGGCTTGCAGTCCATACCGCCTCCGACTATAAAAAGAACGGTATAACGTTTGACACTCTTCTTGAGTATATCAAAAAAATAGATACCCCCGAGCTTGCCTCTTTCTGTGTGCCCATAGCCTTTGCCATGGAGGAAATGAACGCGGATTTTGACGCGTATTCTATAGAGCAGGTGAAAAACGCTCCCTATCCTCGTGCTTTCTACCTTGTATCTGATAAGATACGTGTGCATATTGATGATGCAGAATACGAAAATATAACAAGCCGTTATATTATCGAAGATAACGAGGCGCCATCTCACATCCAGTTCTTTAATATGACATCCTATAGAAGCCTATTTCCGAATTTGGATGGTTCTCTCGAAAGATTACTTTATGATAATTTTTCCGCACCCCTTTTTTTGGATGGCGAAATGACCAAATACAGGATAGACAAGGAAAGCGGAGATATGACCTATACTGTCGGTGAAAAGGAAATAGCTCTTGCGCTCATCACACAGTATGAAAATTATCTTTCCTTTTTAAATGATCACGGACTTGACGCCATTACCGAAGATGAGTACTATTCGGAAGAAGAACTCTTGATAGTTGAGAGGTACAGGGAGAGGTACAGGTGAAAAAGGGCAAAAAGTCATTTTGAAATGTTTGCAGAAAGGATGTTGTGTATATTTTTGGAAAAAGGATAACGATAATAGCTGTTTCTTTGTTCGTTGTTCTGTCAGTGTTAGTTATTTGCTTTGCCGTAGTAAAAACAAAAACACCCGACAAGCAAAGTCCGACGGAGATTCCAACGAGCACCGGGGCAGATTTAAAAATAAAAATACCCGACAGATACAGTGTAACAGAGGCACAAAAGTGCACCCGGGCAATTTTTGGAAGAGAATCTTCGGTTTTGGTCATATGCGATTTCGGCAAAGATAATCTTACATTAACTTCAGAAAAGAGAATAACAATTGATTCAAACATCGCGGGATACTTTGCGTTCAACGAAGACAACGTTCTTTGCATTGTTAACACAGATATGATCTACTGGTTTGATGAGTTCTCGCACTCGTTTAATCAGAAAAAAACAGAGACCGGCTTAAATGCAAGCGCCTATTCGCAAAGAATGGATAAGCTGCAACAAGCTGTTATCAAATTATGGAACGACGGTTCGGTCAATTCTGTCAGTTCAATAAATTGGTTCTCAAATTAAAAGAATAATATTTTGTTTTTACTTGTTATTATAACTGTTTATTAGATGAAGAATAAAGCATTTGCAGGGTAGGACGTTAAAACGTCCTACCCTGTTTTTGTTATCTTATGCTTGGAAATGAAGTAAATACCCCTCTCCCCGAAACATTCTCATAGGTGAAGATAAACTCTTCGTAATCTTCAACAGTTTCGGCATCGTTGCCGTATATCTCAACAATAACATTGAGCAAGTATTTCGTATCATTTACACGGGTTATCAAATAGCTTTCGCGCCCTTTGAAAAGGTCTGCTCCTCGCGCACCGCCGGTCGAGTAAAGCTTTCCATTATAGTCGATATACATATCATTTGACAATAGTTCATCGACAACGCTCACAGAAAAGTAAGATTCCAGATAGTCACGCAAATCACGTCGGGTCTCAAATTGTACGGTCTTATAATATCTTTTATCACCGATATCAACATAGTCGTTCCAATTTGTAGACATACTCTCTATCCTGAACCAGCTTGCCACCTCGGTTGCCATGTTATAGGCATCAAGAATTTTATCCTCCATTGACTGAGTTGCAGACACACCCGACTTGCCGCTGTAAAGATAGTTTTGATATAGCTCCATTGCCGCCGCAGTATATGCACTTCCGTAGCGGGATATCATGGCTTCGGTATTGTAGGTGTTATTAAATTCCTCGACACTTATATCACCAAGGTTGATCGCAGCATAACCGTCACCCTCGCCTCTTCCAACGTGAAGTGCAAAATACCGTGAAAACATCTTATACTCATCTGTCCATCCCGGTCCGTTGATACCCTTGCCTATCCAATAGGTCATATAATAAAGCTCGACTCCCTCATCTTTTTCTTGAGAGCTCGTCGAAAGCTTCTTAAGCTCGGTTATAGTCGCTGAACGGCTACCGTTATACAGAGCCCACTGCTCCTCGGAAATTCTGTCACCTATTTCGGAGGCATAGCTTACAGCCCAACTGCTTACAGTCGGAAATTTTCGGGAAATTGCTGAGTAATCAGTGCCTTTTATATACACGTTCACAGGCGTTTCATCAAGCATCCAGCCATTTCCTTTTTTAGAGTATTTTACTCCTACCGTATGAATACCGTCGGCGGAATCAAACTGAGCCTCAAACGTGTTGCCTGTGTGCAGTCTGACACTCCCCTCCTCAAGCTCGTAGTGAGTAACCGATGCAACAAGGCGCGCATCCTCTATAAGCTCATCCTCTGAAAGAGTCCTTCTTTCATAATCCTTGAGGTAGGTCAACTGATTCAGGGTCACAACGACGACGGCATCGTCCCCCGTGTGACGCAATGCCTCCTTCAAAACGTATACGGATATTTCAAAGTCGGGACCCTGACCCGCTGTAAGCACCGCGTTGTCATAGTCGTTCGGAACTCCGTAAAGCTTTCTGTTAGCAACGTTAAAGACCGTGAGGTAGGTATCGTTATCGGTAAGCGTCCAAGGAGAAAGAAAGCTTCCTCCGTTTTCGTCAAGCGAATGTTCAAAATCAAACGTCAGAATAAGCTTTGTGTCATCACCCTTCACCTGAGACACTCGCTTCAAATATATCTGTGTACCATCTGCAAGATATGCCGGTCTTTGTTCGGGAAGAAATTCGTATTCAACTCCCTCTGTCACGGCGGGCATGATACGGGCGGTGTGTATTCCGAGCGAAATGTCGGTAAATCGCTGTTCGATAACACAATACCCTTCACGCGAGACGATCCTGTCAATAAGCGTTATTTCCCCGAGCTCCGTATTTTTAGCGATATCCTTATTTCCTTCTGGGCTTGTCAAAAAGAACACCACAAGTCCTACACACAAAAGAAGCGATATAATTATTACCCAGAAAGCTGGCTTTTTGTAGCTCAACACGGATTTTATTCGGCTTTTGACACCCGTCTCGCCGAACGCAAGAGGACAAGCAGAAACACCGCGAGCTTTTACACTGCATCCAAGAAGCGCCTCGGAATAATCGGCACGCTCGGGAATACTCATATCCCGCACCACCTTTTCGTCACACGCCGACTCAATATCTCGGCAAAGAAGAACGTACGCCACCCACATTACAGGATTAAACCAATGTAAAGAAAGCAAAAGGTATCCTAGCGGCTTCCACCAATGGTCATGACGGCGAATATGCGCCATCTCGTGCGCTATAACGTATTCGGTGCTTTCGGCTTTTAGTGAATACGGAATAAATATTCTTGGTTTGAAAAAGCCGAGCACGAAGGGAGACGCTGTTTTTTCGCTTTGATATACTCTGTCGCGAAGCTTTACTCCGTCGGAAACCCGTCTGTAAAGTCTTACAAAGCTTACGACAGCGTATACAAGCATTACCGCAATACCCGCAAGCCATATATACGGCAAAACGCTCGTCTTGGTTACAGGCTCTTCTTCCACAAACGGTTCGTGACCTGTTGCTGTATATTCCGGAGCCTGTATATCGGGATGTGTGGGAATACTCGGAACCGAGGTATCCGTCTGCGAAGCAATCGGTGTTACAACAGGGCCTGTAACCGCATTCACGCTTACCCATTCCGTTGCAGGCATAAGACTTGCATTGCTTTCAAGCGTCACGGGACACACAAGGCGAATTGCAACGATTCCCCAAAGCAAAACAAATATCCATCTCGGTGCACTCTTCAATACAAATCTGAGTATCAGTACGATACCCGCGAGGATACTTGCTGAAATACTCATGTTGACAAGATTTGTGAAAATACCGTTCATTTAGCCCCTCCCCTCGCATTGTCAATAAGCTTCTGTAATTCGTCTATTTCAGCATCCGTTATATCACGTCTTTTTGTAAATGCGGCAACAAATGCGGGAAGTGAGCCTTCGAATCTTTTCTCTACAAGCTCGTCTATCTCGGATATCTGTGCTTCATCCTTAGACACGAGAGAGCTGACTATCATATGCTCGTTTTTGAGAACTCCGCGCTCCGATAATCTCTTTATTACAGTGTAAGTAGTCGAGCTCTTCCAACCAAGCTTTTCAGCGCAAATGCGCGCAAGCTCGGGACTTTTTATAGGCTCATTCTCCCACAGTATAAGACAAAACCTATACTCACTTTCAAATATCTTTGGCGTATCCATTTTTGCTCCTCCATTCTAATGCGTTAGATTACACCGTCATTCTAACACATTAGAATGGATTTGTCAAGAACTTTCAAAAAAAATCGGCTATAGCAAATCAAGTCAATTTGCTACAGCCGAAAATATGTAATATAAGATTAACGAGCGCTCTAAGCGTCACCGTTTACACTGCTTTGAACAATCTGTAATTTTACAAACCGAGTAAGCGTTTTGCATTGCCGCTGAATATAAGCTCCCTTTCCCTATCTGAAAGCTTCTCTCCTAGAACGGCTCCTATGTACATTGGCAAATTACATATCGGATAATCGGTGCCGAACAATATTCTTTCGACGCCAACAGAGTCTACAAGATAGCGCACAAGTCCATATCGGAAAAGACCTGTCCCCGACAAATCAAGATATACGTTGTCAAGCCTTTTCATTATTTCGATATGCTCTGATACCGAAGCTTTTTCGCCGGGATGAGCAAAAACGAAATTCACGTTTCTATGTGCCTCCGCCATTTTTGACATTTGTTGAAGATTGATGGTATGTAAGCTCACGACCATTCCGTATTTTTCAATTTCGTCAAGTATATCCGAAAAACTCTTACAGGAATAGTCACTCCAACCATGCATGTAAGGTACAAGCTCGCCTATTATACGAATGTCACGTTCTTTTGCAAGCTTAATTTCATCAACCGACTCGTCAACAAAGGCGGGATGAATGTGAAAACCCGGCTGATAACGATTGCCGTAAATTTCTTTAAGCTTTATCGCTTCTCTATTGCACTCCTTCAGCCCCTCAAAGCCTTCGCATCGCTTAACGACACTTCCGCAAAACACGGATACGCCTGCATCGTCCATATCCGATAAAAAGGTGTTCTCATCGATTTTCATCGTTTCTCTATAATGGCAAAAATTCTTGTCTGCATCAAGAAATGGGTGGACGTGAAAGTCAATTATTTCCATGTTATTTTTTCTCCAATAATTATTCTTCAAAGACATTGTATGCTTCAAGCATATATTTACCGACATCGTATAAAAGATTTACCGCCTTCTTTTTTAGCTCTATCGAAGGGTTCAAAAGCTTTGTTACCTCATTCCCGTTATATATAAAGCTCTGTCTGTTACGCGGAAGGTTTTTAGAGTGCAACAAAGTATAAGATGCTTCAAAATTGAAATATCCGTCATAATTCACATCAAGAAGCGCCTGAATAACTTCGTCAAAGTTAATAATTCCCGCAAACGGCCAGGAGTGATGGTGCGCATTTGTATCACCGAGGTTATCCGAAATATGCAACCCCTTGAGCGCGTCTCCTATATCCGTAATACACTTATACTGTCCTTCGGTTATTGATCTTTTTGAAAGATTTGCATGTGCAGTATCCCAGCAAGCCGCAAAAAGCGGATGCCCGATAAAGTCTACCATCTCTCTGAGATCTGCACCCGTTACAAGAAAATCCTCTTGCCAATCGTGAACGTTTTCGGTCATGACCATTACGCCGTACTTTTCCATTTCGGGAAAAAGCTCACTGTAAAACCTTTTATTTTCGCTGAAATATTTTTTTCTGTCAAAGGATTCGTGCCAGCCTGTATGGGCAACGATTCTGTCGATTCCAAGCATACCGCAAATCTTAATTGAGTTCTTTATTGCAAGAACACAGCGGTTGTAATTCTCCTCTGACAAATCATAAAATGGATTTAAAACGGGCGAGTGCGATACAACGTACTTTACCCCTGCATATTCCGCCGCCTCGTGCCATTCTTGTGCAACTCTCTCAAGAGCCGCTTCCGAATCATAAAATAACTCCGTAGGAAAGTTACCGGTCTGCTCAAGATTTATATATTTAAAGCTCGATCCTTTAAACTGCTTTACCTTTTCTGCAATTGTCGGAGCATAATGAGAAAAATCCCCTGTAGATGTTGATATTTTCATAGCTTTATTCCTCTTTACCACAAATCCGCTTCGGAAATCTCGGATATATCTCCGTCCTTGAATCCCGCCTTTTCAAGATAGCCTTCGACCGGTGCTCGTCCGTCCGAATAATTCAAATGAGAATCCGAGCCGTAGGTTACGGGAATTCCCATTTCAAAAAGCTCTCTTAAAAACTCAGAGTATTGGCGCTTGAATTTTTCGCTTGACTTTCCGCTCCAAAAGAAATGACTGTTACACTCAACGTATTTGCCGTTCTCCTTGAGTGCCGATGCGATATCCATATTCATGGAGTGCGGAATGACCGAGAAATCCTCGTACCACAATGCGTTTCCGCTATACCAAGGATGTCCGAGTATCGTAACTCTCTCATCACACGCAAGCCACATCTGCTGACGATACCACTCTTTTATACAGATATCCATATCCGTAAGCTTGCTTTTGCCGTTAGGGACGTCTACCCGCCAATGCGACGCACCGATAGCGTATCTGACTCCAAGTTCAATAAGCTGCTCTTTGGTTTGTGCGAGTTCAATTTCATACGGCTGATCACTTTCGGGTGGGATGTATCCTTCTCTTGTTCCCGTATTTTGTATATGCTCGAATTCAGGCTTCTCGATAGGCGTAAGCTCCACACCGAGCACCATAAAAGGATATTTCTCCTGTGCCTTTTTAACGGCATTTGCGGAATTGTTCAAATCTCCGATAAACTTTGTATCGTTATAATTTGCATGGTCAGTAATTCCAATTCTGCAAAGTCCCTGTTTTACAGCGCCCTCAGCTATTTCTTCAAGTGTATTTTTAGCATCGTAAGAATACTCACTGTGAATATGCCAGTCGGAATATATCATATAAAACCTCTCTTTAAATACAGTTAAAGCACTATTGAACCAAATTTATATAAAGATATACCTTTACCCTTTTACAATAAGCGCAATAAATACAAGCATTTCATCACCTGTATTTTTGATTGAGTGACCTTGACCGGACGGGGTTAAGGTTACCATACCGGGTACAACGTCCACCTTGTTTCCGTTATCATTATAGATGCCCTTTCCCGAAAGAATAAAGAAAGTCTCGCTTTCACCAACGTGCATGTGATATTCCACTTCCTCGCCGGGCTTTACCTGTATGAGAGAAAACAGTCTGACTCTCGGGTCCCATGCATCAAAGTCTGCAAGGTTTGTCTTAAACATTTTTTCGCGGCCTTCATTATTTAACTTTATTTGTGTTTTAAATTCCTCTATTTTTTTGTACATACAAGTTATCTCCCTAATGTTTTTATGTTATTCCGTTAAAAACTTCGACCACCTGCGAAGCACTGCAATACAAAGCACTGCGCAAAGAAAGTCTGCGCCAATCCAACTGAAAGCGACACCCTCCCAGGACATTACGTCTGCCATTTTAGCAAAAACGTAAGACGCAAATATATTTCCCACACTTGCACCCGCATTAAGAATGCCCGAAACAGTACCGATTCTTCCATACTTTTCAAATCTGACACTTATAAACGACTGACTGAATGGGGATGCACCGCCACTTAGCAAAACGACTGCGGACAATGCAACAAGTATAAATACGTAATGAATCTTTCCTACAAAACATGCGGCAATAAGCGGTAAAAGACTGGTTGTATAAATCAAAAATTGTGCCTTTGCCTCATTGTGCGTAATCTTCTTTTGAACAAACCTTGCCACAAATATTCCGAGCGCCGAAGAAATAACAAGGATTGAAGATATACGGTTTGAAACCGCCGCAGATAGATTGTTATAAGACTGCATCAGCATGGTAGGAGTAAGCATTTTTATTCCGTTATCAACCGCAACTCTCAAAAAGCAGACAAAAAGTAATACTATAAGTCCCGACGACATCATAAGAGGAAATGTCTTTGCCTTTTCCACAAGTGCTCCCTGTTCCTTTAAAACAGGCTCTGCCGTGACCATTTTTCTGTCGGTAATATGATGGATAACAATGTAACCCACAATCAACAATATACTACTGATAATCGAAACAAGGAAGTTATTCTTCCAATGGCTTACGAAGGATGCCACAAGCATACTGATTCCAAGTCCCAAGCTTCCCGCAAAGAGCATCCAGAAAACGGCTTTCCCTCTTAAATCGGGCTTTAATTGAGTTGTAATTATCTTAAAAACACCGGGCCATATGCCAAATTGAGCCATAGCATTAAACACCCAAGCACCTATCATAACGTAATAATCCTGATTGAAATAGATGACTGTATTAGCAATGAGTGAGCCGAAAAGTCCAATCATGATAATTTTATATGAAGAAAACTTATCGGCACAGAATCCTCCGACTACCTGAAATATTGCATACACAAGCCAAAATGCCGCATTGATAAGTCCTGTCTGGGATGCGGTCATAAAGCCTTTCTCAACAATGGATGCCATAGCCGATGAAAACATGCTTTTCGTCATATATATAACAGCATACAAAACAAACAAGAACAAGAACAAAACAATACTTAAAGATTTACTTTCGAGATACTTTTGTCTATTCACGATAAAACACCTATTTTATATTAATTTTCTCAAAGCCTTCGCAACGTGTGCACCAATGACGGGAAGTTTTCTTGCGTTATAAGCCGCAACAATTTCCTCGTCGGAGGCTTCGGGATTTGTTTTTATCATATTCATTATTTCTTCAAGAGGAGCAATACAGGAATCCAGTGCGCGATTTATCTCAATTTTTCCCGAATAACAAAATCCGCACGGATGGTAGTCATGAGCTGTGTAAATACAATCAATATCCATTGCTCTGAGTTTTTTTATTGCTTCAAAGTGTTCTGAGGGAAGTGAAATATTAGCACCCCAATTACCCGACCCATATATTCCGTAAAGCTGAAGGGAATCTCCGCAGATAAGGGTTTTTGTACGATTGTCGAATACACCCGCACTGTCGAGTGAATGACCGGGAATTGAAACAACAGAAAGAAAGTCAAGTACTCTCTCTCCGTCCTCGGGCATAAGTACGCTATAATCTTTGAACTGTTCGCGAATATCATCGCAACGTGTGATAATGGTTGCGCTTGGATAGTTTCTCATAATCTCAGGCAGTCCGCCTGCATGATCGCCGTGAAAATGTGAAATAAACACGTACTTGAGCGACTCTTTAGCAACTCCGATTTCCTCGAGAAAAGGAATTATGTAGTTTGTAACGTCGCTATCATATGTTGCCGTATCAAAAAGTATAAATCCTTCGTCCGTCTTTATCAAGTACACCGTTGTATAAATGTCGCTGAACGGAATCGTCAGTCTGTATGTATTATCGTTTATCTTTGTAAAACTTCCCATATTATTACGTCCTATAAATTTATTTTTCTCTAAAAAAAGCTTAAAGGGTCATATATCCGCCCTGCTACATATTATCACAATGCAACGCAAAAATCAATATGGTTTAATCCGAATTTTTTCGTTTTAAAAAATATTTCAACGACAAAAAAGGTGAGCGCAAAACTCACCTTTTTCATAAACTATTAAGTTTTTAATTATTCATCGATATCAGCAACAACGCCGGAACCAACTGTTCTACCACCCTCACGGATAGCGAAACGAAGACCCTTTTCGATAGCGATGGGGGCGATGATTTCAACCTTCATATCAACGTTATCACCGGGGTTGCACATTTCAACACCCTCGGGAAGAGTGATAACACCGGTAACGTCGGTAGTTCTGAAGTAGAACTCAGGTCTGTAGTTGTTGAAGAAGGGCTTATGACGGCCGCCTTCCTTCTCAGTAAGAACGTAAACCTGACCAACGAACTTGGTGTGAGGCTTGATGGAACCGGGCTTACAGAGAACCTGACCTCTTTCAATCTCGTTCTTCTGAACACCACGGAGGAGACATCCTACGTTGTCACCAGCCTGAGCATCGTCCATGAGCTTGTGGAACATTTCGATACCGGTGATAACGGTCTTACGGCTATCCTTGATACCAACGATTTCAACTTCGTCATTGAGCTTAAGAACACCACGCTCTACACGGCCGGTAGCAACTGTACCACGTCCGGAGATAGAGAATACGTCCTCAACAGGCATAAGGAAGGGCTCGTCAGCCATTCTGGGAGGAGTAGGAATGTAAGCATCAACCTGAGCCATGAGTTCCTTGATAGGAGCATACTCAGGAGCGTTTGCATCGGTGGAAGCGGACTCAAGAGCATCTCTTGCAGATCCACGAACGATGGGAAGATCGTCGCCGGGGAAGTCGTAGTCAGAAAGAAGACCACGGATTTCCATTTCAACGAGCTCGAGGAGCTCTTCGTCGTCTACCATGTCGCACTTGTTGATGAATACAACGATTGCGGGAACGCCAACCTGACGAGCGAGAAGGATGTGCTCACGGGTCTGCTGCATGGGACCGTCGGTACCAGCAACAACGAGGATAGCACCGTCCATCTGAGCAGCACCGGTGATCATGTTCTTAACGTAGTCAGCGTGACCGGGGCAGTCAACGTGTGCATAGTGTCTGTTCTCTGTTTCGTACTCAACGTGTCTGGTGTTGATCGTGATACCACGTGCTCTTTCTTCGGGAGCGTTGTCGATCTGGTCATATGCCATGAACTCAGCGCCGTTTCCGAGAGAGAGATACTTTGTGATAGCAGCAGTAAGAGTGGTCTTACCGTGGTCAACGTGACCGATGGTACCAATGTTAATATGGGGTTTTGTTCTTTCGAATTTTGCCTTTGCCATTGTTAAATCCTCCTAAAAATTTAATATGATTTGTTTTTTTATTTTATGCTTTTGCTTTTCCGGAAACTATAGTCTCCTGGATGCTCTTGGGAACCTCAGTATAATGGCTGGGCTCCATAGTGTACTGACCTCTGCCTTGTGTCTTGGAACGAAGGTCGGTTGCGTAACCGAACATACATGCCAAGGGAACAAATGCATTGATTTCCTGTACACCTGTGCTTATCTGTTCCATACCCTGAATCTGTGCACGACGGGAGTTAAGGTCACCGATAACGTCACCCATATAATCGTCGGGAACAACTACAACTACCTTCATGATAGGCTCGGTGAGAACAGGATCAGCCTTTCTCATACCTTCCTTGAATGCCATAGAAGCGGCAATCTTAAATGCCATTTCAGAGGAGTCGACCTCGTGGTAAGAACCGTCGTAAAGAGTTACCTTTACGTCAACAACGTTGTAGCCTGCAATTACACCGGACTGCATAGCGCCCTGGATACCTGCATCGACTGCGGGGATGTATTCCTTAGGAATGTTACCACCGACAACCTTGTTGATAAACTCATATCCCTTGCCGGCTTCGTTGGGTTCCATAATCATCTTAACGTGACCGTACTGACCCTTACCACCGGACTGACGTGCATACTTGTGGTCAACATCAGCGCTCTTGCGGATGGTTTCCTTATATGCAACCTGGGGCTGACCAACGTTTGCCTCAACGTGGAACTCACGGAGGAGTCGGTCAACGATAATTTCAAGATGAAGCTCGCCCATACCAGCAATAATGGTCTGGCCTGTTTCTTCATCGGTATAGCAACGGAATGTGGGGTCTTCTTCAGCAAGCTTCTGGAGAGCGATACCCATCTTTTCCTGACCTGCTTTGGTCTTGGGTTCGATAGCTACGCGGATAACGGGCTCGGGGAATTCCATCGATTCAAGAATGATGGGATGTGCCTCGTCGCAAAGTGTGTCACCCGTGGTAGTATTCTTAACGCCGACAACTGCAGCGATATCACCTGCGTAAAGCACGTCGATATCTTCACGGTGGTTAGCGTGCATCTGAACGATACGTCCGAGACGCTCCTTACCCTGCTTTGTAGCATTGTAAACTGTTGTACCTGCCTGTACTGTACCCGAATATACACGGACAAAGCAAAGACGTCCAACAAAGGGGTCGGTAGCAATCTTGAATGCAAGTGCTGCGAAAGGCTCGTCGTCAGAAGTAATTCTTTCGGACTCCTCTCCTGTAATCTGGTCAACACCCTTGATGTGAGGGATGTCGAGAGGAGAAGGCATATAGTCGATAACTGCGTCAAGAAGCTTCTGTACACCCTTGTTCTTGTAGGATGTACCGCAGACAACGGGAACGATAGCATTATCAATAGTTGCCTTACGGAGAGCAGCCTTGAGCTCTTCGATAGTAAGCTCTTCGCCCTCAAGATACTTCTCCATGAGCTCATCGTTTGTAGAAGCGATCGCTTCTATCATCTGCTCACGGTACTCTTCAGCCTTATCCTGCATA
This sequence comes from Eubacteriales bacterium, assembly GCA_045660745.1. GTDB lineage: Bacteria > Bacillota > Clostridia > Oscillospirales > SIG627 > RGIG6353. Next base: position 32,725 of record JAZREJ010000041.1, on the reverse strand, counting down.
TCGGCGGGAATGTCTTCCTCAAGTATATCTGTACCAAGGTCATTAGTGTAGATATACGCCTTCATTTTCATAAGGTCGATAATACCCTTGAATTCAGACTCTGCACCGATAGGAAGCTGAATCGGAACAGCATTACACTTAAGACGGTCGTGCATCATTCCTACAACGCGGTAGAAGTTTGCACCCATGATATCCATCTTGTTGATGTATGCCATACGGGGTACTCGATACTTGTCAGCCTGACGCCATACGGTCTCAGACTGGGGTTCAACACCTCCCTTAGCGCAGAATACAGTAACGGAACCGTCAAGTACTCTGAGTGAACGCTCAACTTCAACTGTGAAGTCAACGTGGCCAGGGGTGTCGATAATGTTGATTCGGTGCTTGTTCGCTTCAACTGACTTAGCGTCGGTCTGGAACTGGCTGTGTGCCCAATAACAGGTGGTAGCAGCAGAAGTAATGGTTATACCGCGCTCCTGCTCCTGCTCCATCCAGTCCATGGTTGCAGCGCCTTCATGAGTTTCACCGATTTTATGAGTCTTACCGGTATAGAAAAGAATACGCTCTGTAGTCGTAGTCTTACCTGCGTCAATGTGCGCCATGATACCGATATTTCTTCTCTTCTGTAATGAACAATCTCTTGGCATTTTAATCTCCTTTCAAGTATTTTTTCTCTTTTTTTTAATAAATTTATGCGAGAATTACCACTTGAAATGGGAGAATGCCTTGTTGGCTTCTGCCATCTTGTGTGTGTCTTCCTTCTTCTTAACAGCACTTCCGGTGTTGTTAATAGCGTCAATAATCTCGCCCGCAAGTCTTTCAGCCATTGTTCTCTCGCCTCTAGCTCTTGAATAAGTGATGAGCCATCTGAGACCGAGTGTCTGTCTTCTTTCGGGTCTAACCTCCATAGGTACCTGATAAGTAGAACCACCTACACGGCGAGCCTTAACCTCGAGAGTAGGCATGATGTTCTCAAGCGCCTTCTGGAATGATTCGAGTGCGTTTTCACCTGTCTTCTGTTCAACAAGCTCAAATGCATCGTATACGATTGCCTGAGCAACACCCTTCTTACCGTCAAGCATAATGTTGTTTACAAGCTTTGTAACGAGCTTGGAGCGGTAAATAGGATCCGGCAATACGTCTCTTTTAGAAATTTGACCTCTTCTTGGCACTGAACTTCCCTCCTTCATAAAATGATATCAGCGGTACTCGGTGCAGTTCTTCTGCCCCGTAAGTGCTTGATCAAACTTCATGTATATATAATAGGTTATAACCTTTATTTATCAATCTGTTTTTCAAGCACAAGCTGTTTTTTTGGTTCGTGCTGGATGTCAAGACAAGCTAATTATTTCTTAGCCTTAGCCTTCTTTGCGCCGTACTTTGAGCGCGACTGGTTTCTGTTTGCAACTCCCTGTGTATCAAGAGTTCCGCGGATGATATGATAACGTACACCGGGAAGGTCTTTTACTCTTCCGCCACGGATCATTACAACCGAGTGCTCCTGAATGTTATGACCGATACCGGGAATGTAAGCGGTAACTTCGTATCCGTTTGTAAGACGTACTCTGGCGATCTTACGGAGAGCGGAGTTAGGCTTCTTAGGGGTCTTGGTCGTAACCTTTGTGCAAACACCACGCTTCTGGGGAGAAGGAACGTTAGTTGCAGTCTGCTTAAGTGTGTTTACACCTGCCTGAAGGGCGGGAGACTTTGACTTATAAGCTACCTGGCTACGTCCATGTCTTACCAGCTGGTTAAATGTTGGCATAGTATTCCTCCTTTTTAAATTATTTATAGACACACTCCAGCCTGCGGAGGGTCTCTCCGCAGGCGGAACGGTTCTAACTTAACTTAAATCGGCACTTTTGTGCGCAGATTTACTTATATATTTTACCCGATTTACTTTTTTATGTCAATAAAAATAATAAATCCCGTAAAAAATCAGCACTTTGCACAAAAATACTTTAACTTACTTTGTCTGTTTGTTGCTATTTACTCGGTTACTACAGGATTTTTCTTCTTAGCAACCTCAATATCACGGTAAACGGAAAGTCCTGTACCAGCAGGAATGAGTTTACCAATGATAACGTTCTCCTTAAGACCGAGAAGCGGGTCAACCTTACCCTTGATAGCAGCCTCTGTGAGTACCTTGGTGGTCTCCTGGAAGGATGCCGCCGAGAGGAACGACTCGGTTGAGAGAGATGCCTTGGTAATACCCTGAAGAACAGGTGTAAACTCTGCGACTCTAAGCTCCTTCTCGCCTGCGGCAATTCTTGCCTCTATCTCTTCGTTTGCTGTTGCAATTTCCGCTACGTCAACGAGAGCACCTGTGAGAAGGTCGGTGTCGCCTGCATCCTCTATTCTGGCCTTGCGTGTCATCTGACGCGCAATGACCTCGATGTGCTTGTCACTGATATCAACGCTCTGGAGACAGTAAACCTTCTGTACCTCGCGGATGATATAGCTGTATACCTCATCAAGTCCCTGAACTCTTGCAATATCTGCAGGACAGAGAGTACCCTCGGTAAGTCTCTGACCATGGATGACGTAATCACCGTCATCGGCAAGTATACGGGATGACATTGCAACGGGATAGGATTTTTCCTCACCTGTTAAGTCATTCTTGATGATAAGTCTGTTCTTCTTGGTGTTGTCGATAATTATACGTCCGTCAATTTCCGCAATGATAGCGGTCTTCTTGGGACGGCGAGCTTCAAAGAGTTCTTCAACTCGGGGAAGACCCTGAGTAATATCTCCGCCCGCGATACCACCGGTATGGAAGGTTCTCATGGTAAGCTGTGTACCCGGCTCACCGATGGACTGTGCGGCAAGAATACCGACTGCTTCACCGATGTTAACGGGATTACCTGATGCCATGTCTGCGCCGTAGCAATGAGCGCATATACCGTGTTTTGCACGACAGTTGAGGATAGAACGGATGTGAATTCCCTTGAATTCAGCCTTCTGTTCATCGCTCATCTTAGCGCAAGCCTTATCAATAGCAATAGACTGCTCTTCGCTGATAAGATCTCCGTCACGTGCAATAAGCTCGCCTGTTACGGGATCTGCAAAATCACCAATGATATATCTTCCGACAATTCTTACGCGCAAGGGCTCGATAAGCTCGTTGCCATCACGAATCTCTGTGATCCATGCACCTCTGTCATCTCCGCAATCAACGTCACGGATAATAACTTCCTGAGCAACGTCAACAAGACGACGTGTAAGGTAACCCGAGTCAGCAGTACGGAGCGCCGTATCCGCAAGACCCTTACGAGCACCTCTTGCAGCGGTGAAGTATTCGAGTATATTAAGACCTTCACGGAAGTTAGCCTTAATCGGGATTTCAAGGGTTCTACCTGATGCTGTAGCCATAAGACCACGCATACCTGCAAGCTGTCTGATCTGCTTGATAGAACCACGCGCACCTGAATCTGCCATCATGAATATGGGATTGAACTTATCAAGGTTTGCCTGAAGAGCCTTTGCAACGTCGTTTGTTGCAACTTCCCAAGTCTTGATAACAGCCTCACGTCTGCCCTCATCGGTTGCAAGACCCTGACGGTAGAGAGAAGTGATGTATTCAACCTTTTCATCTGCAGCACGGAGTATCTCCTTCTTTGCCGGAGGAACGGTCATATCCGAGACAGAAATGGTGATAGCGCCTCTTGTGGAATACTTGAAGCCCATTGTCTTGATATCATCAAGAAGCTTTGCTGTAACTGCAATACCGCAATACTTAATGGAAGCATCAATGATATTTCCAAGGTCATCCTTCTTAACAACATGGTTAATCTCAAGAACGAACATGTCCTCGGGAGTGATTCTTTCAACAAAGTGAAGATTCTGAGGGATAACACTGTTAAAGATGTAACGTCCCAGAGTACAGTCAACAAGTCCTGTAATCTTCTGTCCGTTAAATTCACGGGTATCGCGAATCTTGATTCTTGCATGGAGACCGAGATAGCCGTTTTCATAAGCCATATTAGCCTCGTCGAAGTCGCGGTAAACGTTGCCTTCACCCTTCTCGCCTTCTTTTTCGTAGGTGAGGTAGTAGGAACCGAGCACCATGTCCTGTGTAGGAACGGTAACGGCACGGCCGTTTGCGGGCTTCAAGAGGTTATTTGCCGAAAGCATAAGGAAACGTGCTTCCGACTGAGCCTCACTTGAAAGGGGCACGTGTACAGGCATCTGGTCACCGTCGAAGTCGGCGTTGAACGCTGAACATACGAGGGGATGGAGCTTAATCGCACGTCCTTCAACAAGGATGGGCTCGAACGCCTGAATGGAAAGACGGTGAAGTGTAGGAGCTCGGTTGAGGAGTACGGGGTGCTCACGGATAACTACTTCAAGTGCATCCCAAACCTCTGTACTCTGATGCTCTACCTTCTTCTTAGCGTCCTTTATATTGGTAGATTTACCCGTCTCAACAAGTCTCTTCATAACGAAGGGCTTGAACAGCTCAAGTGCCATTTGCTTGGGAAGACCGCACTGGTAAATCTTCATTTCGGGTCCTACAACGATAACTGAACGTCCTGAGTAGTCAACACGCTTACCGAGGAGGTTCTGACGGAAACGACCCTGCTTACCTCTGAGCATCTCGGAAAGAGATTTGAGGGCACGGTTGTTAGGTCCTGTTACGGGACGTCCGCGACGACCGTTGTCGATAAGTGCATCTACAGCTTCCTGAAGCATACGCTTTTCATTCTTTATAATAATCTCGGGCGCACGCATCTCAAGGAGCTTCTTGAGACGGTTGTTACGGTTGATAACACGGCGGTAAAGATCGTTGAGGTCAGAGGTTGCGAAACGTCCGCCGTCGAGCTGTACCATCGGTCTGATTTCGGGTGGGATAACCGGAAGCACGTTGAGTATCATCCACTCGGGACGGTTGCCCGAAAGACGGAAGGACTCAACAACCTCAAGGCGCTTGATAATTCTTGCCTTCTTCTGACCGGATGCAGTCTGAAGTTCAAGCTTAAGCTCCTTGGAGGTATCTTCAAGATCCATATCGGCAAGAAGCTTTTGAATGTATTCAGCACCCATTCCCGCTTCAAAATTGCCCTCGTACTTTTCCATTGCCTCGCGGTATTCAGCCTCGGTGATGACCTGCTTCTTTTCAAAGTGGGACATACCGGGGTCAACTACAACGTACTGAGCAAAGTAAAGTACCTTTTCAAGCTGCTTGGGGGATATGTCGAGAAGGAGTCCCATTCTCGAAGGAATGGCACGGAAGTACCAAATGTGAGAAACGGGAGCCGCAAGGTCAATATGACCCATTCTCTCACGGCGCACCTTCTTTGTTGTGATCTCAACTCCGCACTTTTCACACACCTTGCCGAGGTATCTTACCTTCTTGTATTTTCCGCAATAGCATTCCCAGTCCTTTGTGGGGCCGAAAATCTTTTCGCAGAAAAGACCGTCGCGTTCGGGCTTAAGTGTACGATAATTTATAGTCTCAGGCTTGGTAACCTCACCGTAAGACCAGGAGCGTATCATATCAGGAGAAGCAAGACCTATTTTAATTTTGGCGAATTCTGTATTATCCATACTTTTTCTCCTCCTTTAATCAATATTCGTCGGAGTAATCGTCGGCATCGTCTGCCTCGTCACTTCCGTAATTGCCCTCGTCGTCGTACTCATCGTCGAAGAGAGGATCTTCCATATCGTTTTCGATAGAGCCGAGAAGCTCGGGATCAATATTATCTTCTGCTGCACGGATCTTAGCGGTTTCTTCCTCTGCAATCTCGTGAAGCTCTATTTCACGGTCCTCATGGTCAAGAGCACGAATGTCAAGACCGAGAGACTGAAGCTCTTTAACAAGTACCTTGAAAGATTCTGGGATACCGGGAGTAGGAATGTTCTGTCCCTTAACGATAGCCTCGAATGCGTTAACACGTCCAACAATATCGTCAGACTTAACGGTAAGGATTTCCTGGAGCGTGTAAGCCGCGCCGTACGCCTCAAGAGCCCAAACCTCCATCTCACCGAATCTCTGTCCGCCGAACTGTGCTTTACCACCGAGAGGCTGCTGAGTTACGAGTGAGTAAGGACCTGTTGAACGGGCATGAATGTTATCACCAACAAGGTGATGGAGCTTCAAGAAGTACATGATACCAACGGTTACAGGGTTATCAAAGGGCTGACCTGTACGTCCGTCATAAAGAACGGTCTTACCGTCAATAACCTTGAATCTTCCCTCTTCTGCAAGGCTTGCAATGTAATCCTTGTCGGCGCGCTCCTCGTCGGTAAGACGGCGGAGATCACGATTGCCGTTTTCATCATATATTTCTTCATACACGTTCTTGCAATCAACGTTCTCACCGGGCATTACGTCACGGTCGAGCTGTGCAAGTCTCTGAAGCTCTGCGATGTTTTCCTCTTTTGCACCGTCAAATACGGGAGTCATTATCTTGAATCCAAGCTTGCGCGCTGCAATTCCGAGGTGTACCTCAAGCACCTGACCGATGTTCATTCGTGAAGGAACGCCGAGGGGGTTGAGCACGATATCAAGAGGAGTACCGTCGGGAAGGAAGGGCATATCCTCGGAGGGGAGTATTCTTGATACGACACCCTTGTTACCGTGGCGACCCGCCATTTTGTCTCCGACAGAAATTTTTCTCTTCTGTGCTACGTATACTTTAACTACTTTGTTTACTCCGGGAGGAAGCTCGTCCTGATTTTCACGTGTGAATATCTTGACGTCTACGATAATACCGCTTTCTCCGTGAGGGAGCTTAAGCGAGGTATCACGAACCTCGCGTGCCTTTTCACCGAAGATAGCTCTGAGAAGTCTTTCCTCGGCAGTAAGCTCGGTCTCACCCTTGGGTGTTACCTTACCAACGAGAATATCACCGGAATGCACCTCTGCACCGACTCTTACGATACCGTCGGCATCAAGATCCTTGAGTGCCTCGGGACCGACGGAAGGAAGCTCTCTTGTGATTTCTTCCGGACCGAGCTTGGTGTCGCGTGCTTCGTGTGAATATTCTTCTATATGGATAGACGTATAAACGTCATCTCTTACAAGTCGCTCATTGATGAGCACCGCGTCCTCGTAGTTGTAGCCTTCCCAGGTTACAAATCCGATAAGTGCGTTCTTACCGAGTGCCACCTCACCGTTCTTGGTAGCAAGACCGTCGGCAATAACCTCACCCTCTTCAATGCGCTCACCGCGAGATACGATGGGACGCTGGTTGTTACAGGTGCCTTGGTTGGTACGCTTAAACTTGATAAGCTTATAGGTGTCAAGCTCACCGTCATCGTTGCGTATAACAATCTCGTCAGCCGAAACACTCTCAACAACACCCGCCTTCTTACAAAGAACGGTAACGCCGGAATCAACAGCTGCCTTATACTCCATACCGGTTCCGACGATAGGAGAATCGTTGACCATCAGGGGCACTGCCTGCTTCTGCATGTTAGAGCCCATGAGCGCACGGGAGTTGTCATCGTTTTCAAGGAATGGGATGAATGCGGTAGCAACAGACACAACCATCTTGGGAGAAACGTCCATGTAGTCGATTTCGGAAGCGTCAACTACTACGATTTCTTCTCTCTGGCGCGCAGTTATCTTCTTGTTTACAAAACGTCCGTCTGCATCAAGAGGCTCATTTGCCTGAGCAACGATAAACTCATCCTCTTCGTCAGCGGTAAGATAATGTACGTCGTTTGTAACGATACCGGTCTCACGGTCTACCTTGCGGTAAGGAGCCTCAATAAATCCGAATGGGCTGATACGAGCAAAGGTTGAAAGATAAGAAATAAGACCGATGTTAGGTCCTTCGGGGGTCTCGATGGGACACATTCTTCCGTACTGAGTGTAGTGTACGTCACGAACCTCGGAGGATGCACGGTCACGGGAAAGACCGCCGGGACCGAGTGCGGAAAGACGTCTCTTGTGAGTAAGCTCACCGAGGGGGTTGCCCTGGTCCATAAACTGAGACAAGGGAGAAGAACCGAAGAAATCCTTAATAGAGGATACCACGGGTCTTATATTGATAAGAGCCTGAGGGGTGACCGAATCAATATCCTGAATGGTCATACGCTCCTTGACAATCTTATCCATTCTCATAAAGCCAATACGCATCTGGTTCTGGAGAAGCTCGCCGACAGAGCGCAGACGACGGTTGCCAAGGTGGTCAATATCGTCCTTCACTCCAACGTCACTGTAAAGGCATACGAGATAGTTGATGGTGGAAAGAATATCCTTACGGGTAATACTCTTGGGAATGAGTTCGTCGCGGCGGCGGAGAACTGCTTCACGGAAGGAAGCATCATCCTCAACCTCTCCGAGTATCTCCATGAGAACGTCACGGTCTACCATCTCGGAAATACCGAGATCGGATACGTCGTAAGGAGAAACGCGGTCAAGATGTACGGCGCCGTTTGAGAATACCTTTATCTCATCCTCGCCCTCAAGCCACGCCTCTGTAACGCCTGCGTACTCTATCTCCTCAGCCATAGCACGGGTAAGACGTGTGCCGGCGTCGTAGATGACTTCTCCCGTGAAGGGATTTACCGCAGGGCGCGAGAGTACAAAGCCCGCAATTCTTCTGGAAAGAGCAAGCTTCTTATTAAATTTATAACGTCCGACTGCCGAAATATCATACTTCTTGGGATCAAAGAAGAGAGAATTAAGGAGTCCTTCGGCGCTCTCTACAAGCGGAGGATCGCCGGGACGGAGCTTTCTGTATATTTCCTTAAGAGCCTCCTCGTAAGCAGAGGTGGTCTTCTTTTCAGTCTTCATCTTATTGACGGTCTCATCAATAAGGTCCTTTGCAAGAGTATCTCTGATGACCTTATTATTACCAAAGAGTTCGAGAACGTCCTTCGATTCACTGAATTCACGCGCAAGAGCACGGACAAGCACTGTAACGGGAAGCTTACGGTTCTTGTCTATTCTTACATAAAATATATCGTTGGCATCGGTCTCGTATTCAAGCCATGCTCCGCGGTAAGGAATTACCGTTGCGGAATAAAGCTTCTTGTCCATCTTATCTATCTCGATATCGTAGTAGATACCGGGAGAACGGACGATCTGAGAAACAATAACACGCTCAGCACCGTTGATGACAAAGGTTCCGTTGTCGGTCATAATGGGGAAATCACCCATATAAACCACAGACTCCTTAATCTCACCCGTTGCCTTGTTGGTAAGACGTACGTTTACCTTGAGGGGAACAGCGTAGTTTACGTCACGCTCCTTACACTCCTCAACACCGTACTTGGGGGTCTTCTCCAAAGTGAAGCCCACAAAGTCAATATAAAGGGTTCCCGAATAGTCAACGATAGGAGATACGTCGCGTAAAACCTCCATAAGACCTTCGTTCACGAACCATTCGTATGACTTCTTCTGAACTTCAATCAGGTTGGGCATTTCAACCGCTTCATCAATCTTTGAAAAGCTCATTCTGATGTTACGGCCAAGCTGCTTCTTTTTAAGACCCGCTGCCCTGAGTTCTCTTTCGTTAAGTTCTACAGCCATCTTAAATAAATCACTCCATTTCTTTCTTGTCAGCGGAAATACCGCAAAATGGCGATTAACTCTGCAAATTTACGTGTTTTCATACGTTTTTCAAAGCAAAAACAAGTAAAAGAGCACATAATTCGCAATTCTAATGCAGTATACAATATTACCACCGTTTGTCAAGTTTGTCAAGGGGTATTTTTTCAAAAAAACAAAATTATGCAAAAAAATCCATTTTTTATCAGTAAAGCCCGACGAATGACGTCGGGCTTTTGTATTTATTATTCTGCTTTGTGTAATCGCTTAATAACAAAAAATGCATAAAAAACGGCTATGACCGTAATGATAGCGCTGACAAGAGAGAGTATCTGTTGGGCATAAACGGGAGTGCCCGCAATACTCATTTCGCTTTCCTGCATCCTTGCAAGGCATAAACCCGCAATGGTTGTGGTAAGGAATCCGAACACTCCGCCTATAGCAGCCTTGACTCCGAGGGTTGCAGTACGCTCGGCGGTTGGGACGTAATCAAAATATATATTCATAAGTCCCGAATTGATGCCCGCCTGTGCAATCCCCATAAAGACGTTGTGAAGTCCGTAAATGATAAGTCCGTTTCCCGGGGTACAAAATATCATTACTCCATAAGACACAAACGCTGCCGAAAGGCACAGAGTAAGATTTATCCTCCATCCGTATCTGTCGGCTATTTTACCCATGCCGAAGGATACGCTTGAGCGTGTCACCGATTGAATTATTGCCAAAAGGGATACCTGTGTCAATGTAAATCCAAGCTCCTTCGTCTGATAAATGCCGTAAAAAGGATTGGACATAAACATTGCGCATCTCCACATTATTTCAAGCACCAAAACGGCAACTACCGCGCGGTTTTTGAGTGCTTTAAGTGAGGAAAAAAATCCTTTGCCCGAAGAAACGTCAAGAGAATGTGCAGGGGTTGAAAGAATACTTGATATATGCACAACACTTACCGCGAATATCGCAACGGCGCATATAATAAACGCTGTGTTTTCCTGTCCCCTCTCGTTGTAATAATCGGAGAGGGTGCCCATAATAAAAGAAAACACGATTCCTCCCAAAAGAGATATTATCTCTTTTTTAGCGGTATATCTTCCTCTCTCGTTTGTGGGGACAAACAGCATATACCAGCTGAACTTCAACGGAGCAACAAGGTTATAAAGCACGTATGCAGTAAAGATAAATACTACAAAGACAATACATTTGATATAAGTCGGTATACTGAAAAGGGGTATAACGTACAAAAGCAAAAATATTATCTCGTTGAAAAGTATCAGCAAAAAGACTGTGCGCTTGACACCGGACGCCTTTCTTACAAGCTTTGCGGAAAATATCTGAACAATACAGGTAAGAGAAATAAATGAAGAGATGATACCGACAAGAAAATCGGGTACTCCGTTGCGGGACAGGAGGGTTGCAAGAAACCCTCCTGTTACAAGTATCTGTACAAAATACTCAAAGGTCTGCTCTGCGGTAAAAAGGCGCTGTACTTTTTTAGCAGTCCCGTTATGTAAAATTTCGTTGTCATTCATACGGATTTTAGTCAAGGAACAGTGTTCCCACGCTCCAAGCATCAAAATCGGGAATGGTTACAAACGTTGATCCGTTCTCGCTTCTTGTTTCCAGGGGTGTGCTCGGAACGTGAAGCGCGCGCCACTCGCACTTTGTATATTCTCCGTCAAGCTCGAGTATTGCACCAGACACCTTTCCGACCGTTGTATTCACAAGGCTTACCGCACGCAGTCTGCCTGTGCTCTTATCCGCTCTCGGGAATACTATCATTCTGTCGGGGGTATTTAACTTTGCAGAAAGCTTGCCGCCCGCCCACTCAATAGCGTCAACGATAGCACATCTCTTTGCGAAGCTTGTAATCTGATGGAAGAGACAGTATCCGATAACCGCCCAGCGTCCGCCGAGGGTTGTCTCGGTGTAAGCTGAAGCTGTGCCGAAATATTCTCCCGTTGCGGTCACTTCATACTTTGTTATTTCTCTTGCTCTGTCGGAAAGGGTGAGAAGCGCTCCTCTCGGAACAAAGAAGTTAAAGCTCCAAGGATAGCCGTCTGCAAGTCTTTCGGTAAGCTTGCCTGTCTTGATATTCTCAGCCTTAACACCAAGCATATCTCCGTATCCCCTCTCAGTAAGAATGGTAGCACTCTCGCCGTCGCAGACAACGGGCTTTGAAAGAAGCATCTTTATTTCGTCGTCTGTGAGAAGCTCGGCATAGTGCTTATTGAGGAAGAATACCTTTCCTATCTTATTGAGGTTTACGCCAAATCCGTCACGGATAAGCTCAACGCCCGTATCAAAGTATATCTGCTCCCAAGCAAAATCCTTTTCGGTTTTATAATTCCAAGGCTTTTCGGCAACGTACACCTCAACGCCGTCGGGATTCGTTTCCTTATTGATTTTTGAAAGCCTTGAAAACCACTCAAAGTTTTCTGACATATCGCGAAGCTGAATCGTGAGCCATGAAAGAGGCTCGTTGCGACGCATCATGGTGGCATAGCTCATGCTGGTGGCACCGCCCGCAAAATAGAAGGCTGTCTCAAAGGCAAGACCTGCCATTGTTTTTCCATAGGCAACGTCGGGAAGGTTTTCGATTTCGGGACGGATATCCTCAACGCACTCGGGAAGATATCGTGTCTGATGTGACATCCAACGATATTTTCTGATAAAGGTGTTGGGGTCGAAGTCCTCGTATGAGCCGCCTCCCGGACGTGACTTGGGAGCAACTCCCGAGCCTTCCATAAAGCCTTCAAAAACAGACGTATGGCCGCAGCCCTGCATATATCCGTTAGCGCCGTGCTGAAGAGCCATATACGCTGTGGGGTTATATTTATGTACAACGTCCGCAAAAAGCTTTGCTGCATCGTGCGCTCTGTCGCTTGTGAACTTTATCCACGCATCTCTTGTATCAAAATCATCGTTTACAAGGCGCACAAGCTCTTCTCTTGTATACTCTCTTCCCTGACGGCGTGAAAACTCTTCGATGCAAGAGTCACACCAACAGGACTGAGTATGATTACCCATACGGAAATCATCGTCTATCCATACACCGCACACGTCAAGCTCGGAAAGATACGCTTCAAATTCGCCGTCTATATAGTCTGCAAAGGCTTTAGAGCGTGCACAGAATCTACCGGGGCATTCCTCTCCGTTTGGATAAACAAAATAAGGCGCGTGCCAATCGTCACGGATAAGACCCGTACAGTCGGAGGAAAGAGTATTGTTATGACCTCCGATGGTATTTGATATCTGAAGTGCAACACGGATACCTCTTGCCTTGAATTTCTCAAGAGCAGGCTTCATTCCTCTAGCAAATTGACGGTGCGTTTCAATGGAAGGAAAAGCGTATGACGAGCAAAGCCAAACCTCCTGACATGAATTCGGATTTGCGTCAACGTATTTTAAAAATTCATCAACCCATGCAGGGTCATTAAGACATCTTACAGCAAGTCTGTGTGTATACATTTTAATTCTCCTTTAAGTTTTTTATTTTATTATGCTGAATCTATCTTTTCTTAACGCTCTGTCTTTTCACAACAAAGCCTTCGTAGCATATATTTTTAGGCGGCAATCTTGAGCCGAGTATTCTTGAAATCAATATGTCATATGCGGCATGGGCGATATCCTCACGGCGTGAGGAGGTAGTTGTAAGCGGAGGGGTTGAAAACTCGGCAAAGGGTGTATCGTTAATACCTGTCACCGATATATCATCAGGGATTGTCATTCCTTTTTTCTGTGCCTCACTCATAAACCCAAAGGCAATTTCATCATAAGCACAAATAACACCGTCAGGGAAAATACCTCTTTCGGAATAAGAAGCGAAAGCTTCTTTGCCGACATTGAAAAACCTTTTATCACTTCTGATAATAAGCTCCTCGACAATATCAAATCCATGTTTTTTCATACACTGTCTGAACATACTTTCCTTATATACAGTATACATTTCACCTATAAAGCCTATTCTTTTGTGTCCTGTTTCGGCAAGGTGACAAACAAGCGACTCTATGCTGGCAGACATATTACAGCCTACAGAATCCGCCTCACCGCAATAAGCTCCCGTCAAAAACACAGCAGGAATATTCAAAGACGAATAATTAGAAAGGCTCTGCATTGAAATTATTCCGTCAAAGTCGGGGTCATGCGCAATACTGTCTGCGATATGTTCAGCCTCGGAAGCACCGAAACGGCTGATAGCAATGGTTGCCCGTCCTCCTGAAGAGGTTATTCTCTCTATAAGAGCTTCCGCAACCGAGGAGTAAAAAACACTTATTATCTCAGGGCAAATTATGGCAATATGCGGAGCAAATACAGAAGAATTATTTCTCTTAAGCTCCCTTTTTGCCTTATAATATCCTTGCTCACAAGCAATCCTTCTCACCTTCTCTACGGTAGACTGTGCAATTTCCGCACTACCCGTCAAAGCCTTTGAAACAGTAGATTCGGAAACACCCGCAAGAGAAGCTATCTTTTTATAGGTTAGCATCATTTCACCTCCCCCACATATTACCACACAAAAAGTCGAAAAGCAATATTTCTTTATACGAATTTTTTTCGTAAAAAGTAAATTCACCCTATTTCTCGCCCATTCCGTAAAGAGCTACAGTCCCACCTTTTTAAAATATTCAAAATCTATTTGTTGCGTAAAGCGTTACATACGAAAAGCCCTTACACTTTTTTCATGTAAGGGCTTTGTTATTATCCTACTGGAATAGCTGCAACGTCGATCTTATCAACGAGGTCAAAGTTTACGATAAACTCATCCTGATGGTCTTCCCATATCTTATGCTGAACATCGGCTCTCATGTAGTAGGGAACCTCTGCAAGTCTCTGTGCACCAAGATCCTCGGGCACTGCAACGCGCTTAATGAAGTATATTCCGTACATCGGAATATCCACTCTCTTCCATTCGTCAACCTTAAGAGAGAAGCACGCTTTCTCATAATCAACAGATGCAACATCCCCTGTTGTAATCACCATTCCGTTGGGATATGCCGCCTGCATACCGTCATCCGACATTGCATAAAGAAGGTCAAAATCCTCCCCGTTCTTAAGAGCATTCTCCATACTGTCTGCCTTCTGCATCTTCTCATCATAAGTTTCGGAGGATATCTGAACGTAGGTACCTTCCTCGTTCATCTCGGCAACGTTGTTGACATAAATATGCTTTACGGCAACAAAGTTTTCCGCAAAATATTTGTTTATCTCATCAGAGGATATCTCATAATCTCCGCCCTCTGCGGTAAGTACCGTTATAGCCTTCTCATAAAGAAGGGAAAACTCGGAATTTGCATAAAACTCTTCCTCGGTAAGACCACTTTCCTTAATTGCTGCAATGAAATTTTCATAACCGCCGTACTGCTCGCTCACGGTTGCAATATCCTCGTCGATAAGCGCTCTGTCCTCGTCGGTAAGCTCGATTCCGTTTTTCTTACCCCAGTCAACAACCCATGCCATTGCAAAGCATTCCTCAAGCGCAAGATTCAAAATAGCCTCGCCCTTGGTAACACCTTCCTCGTTTGATGCCTCGTCCCAAAGCCCCTCGACATCTCCGTCAACACCCATCACCGAGTAAAGATAACTCGACTTATACATAGCTACCTCGGAAAGGAAATAGCTTTCTGTGACGTAAGTGTCTCCGTAGCCGAGAACAGTTCCTTTGGGAAGTGAGATCTCATTCCGTTCTTCGCTCTTTTCGGAAGAACAGGAAAAGACTGATACGCACAAAAGAAACGCTAAAACAATTAAAAGTATTCTTTTCATGATTTTTCTCCTTATTTCATTACAGGTACGTTTGCAAGAGTATAACTTGAAATGATATCAACGTTTTCCACAAAGTTTTCGGCGTTTTCAACTACCGCAACGGTTTTATCCTGCTCCTCAAGTATCGGATAGATATACTCTCTGCAGTATTCAAAATCGTCCTCGTTAAGCTCAACTCGCTTGATGAAGTAATATCCAAAGCCTTCCATTTTCCACTCTGTTACTTCTCCCATGTCAAGAAGAAGAGCTGCCTTGCCGTAGCCTTCCTTTTCACCCGTAAGAGCACCTTCTGTTATTGTGTACCCCTTGGGATATGTTTCAAGGAAGTTGTCTTCACTCTCGGCACAGAGAACATCAAAATCCTCACCCGCCGCGATTCTTGCGCGGATATCGTCAATTTTCGCCTGTTTTTCGGCTTTTTCCTCATCGGTATAATAAATATAGTTACCCTCTTGGTCTGAGCCTGCAATTTCGGTTCCTATGGTGATATGCTTGACGGTAATAAAGTTTTCTCTGTAGTAATCGCGCTCCTCGTCCACCGTGATATACCTGTCACCGCCCTTTGCATAAGCAAGTGAGATTCCGTTCACGCTGAGCTGGTTGATATCAAGATGCTTTCTGTACAAATCGTAATCAATACCGAACTCCTCAAGATAACTGTTCACTGCGGATTTAGATCCGAGGGTCGCAACAATATTGTCCATATACGCATCAAGCTCTTTCTTCTGCGCAGAGGTTATTTCACCGCCGTGCTTCTTTGCGTAATCCGCAAAAAAGAGGGTGATGCGCATATTGAGAAGGCATTCCTGATAAATATAATCGCCGATGGTTATTACGGTGCCGTCGCTTCCCGTTCCCATTGCTGTCTGCCACAGTTCGGGAGCATCACTTCCCTGAATTCCGAGAGATGCAAGGAACTCGGTCTTGTATCTTGAAAGCTCATACATAAAAAGTCTTTCGTCGTATTCTGCCTCGCCGTATCTTATCGCGCTCTCGCTCTTTTCCTCGGAACAAGAAAAAAGGAACGAGGTGCAAAGCATTAGAAAAACGAGTAAAACAACTCCTGTTTTTTTCATAAAAAGCAAAACCTTTCAGTTTATTTTGATAATATGGTAAACATTATAATACAAAATTATTAAAATTTCTACCCTTTGCGCATTTTTTCAAGAATAATTTTATACTCACTCACAAGAGCGGTAAATTCTTCAAGAATTTTTTTCTTTTCGGGACGGAATATAAAATAAGGAGAGGTTGCGGAGCAAAAGGAAAGCTTTCCTCGCCAAAGCATTCCGAGCGCCTCGCCCGCACGTCTGTCCTCGGGAGAGGTGTAGATATATATTCTGTCCTCGGTCTGATTGACCTTTTTTATTCCGCACTCGGCAAGCGCGGGACGAAGCTTTGCCACGGCAATGAGGTTCATCACCGATTTCGGTGGCTCTCCGTAGCGATCGCAGAACTCGTCCACGACCTCCCACTCGCTGTCATCATCCTTTATTTGGGATATCTTTTTATAGGCATCAATTCGCATTTTTTCGGAAGAAATATATCCGTTCGGGATAAATGCGTCTATCGAAAGGTCTACCGAAGGAAGCTCCTCAACCGGCGCCTCTACCGCCTCACCCTTTTCCTCACGCATTGCCTCATCAAGAAGCCTTATATAAAGGTCATATCCCACACTGTCCATGTGTCCGTGCTGTTCGGCGCCGAGAATATTTCCCGCACCTCTTATCTCAAGGTCTCGCATAGCTATCTTAAAGCCCGACCCGAATTCGGTATACTCTCGTATTGCGGAAAGTCTCTTTTCGGCAAGCTCCGATACCTCGCGCCCTCTCTTATAGGTGAGGTAAGCAAAAGCACGGCGGTTACTGCGTCCTACTCGTCCTCTTATCTGATGAAGCTGAGACAGTCCGTATCGGTCGGCATTCTCTATTATGAGGGTATTGGCGTTTGGAACGTCAACTCCCGTTTCGATTATCGTGGTACATACAAGCACGTCTATCTTTCCGTCGTACATATCCCGCCATATCTCCGAAAGCTCTTCCCTGTCAAGCTTTCCGTGGGCTGTGGCAACGGTAACTCCGTCCACCGCATCCATAATTCTTTTGGCGCGGCCTTCAAGCGCCTCGGTGTTGTTGAGAAGATAGAATACCTGTCCTCCACGTCTGACTTCGCGTCTTATGGCTTCATACACGGTATTCTCGTCAAACTCCATAACGTAGGTCTGTACAGGGAAACGGTCTCCGGGTGCCTCCTCAAGAATCGACATATCGCGTATTCCCGAAAGCGCCATGTTGAGGGTCCTCGGGATCGGGGTAGCTGTAAGGGTGAGCACGTCAACCCCCACCGACATCTCTTTTAGCTTTTCTTTATGAGTTACACCAAATCTCTGCTCCTCATCTACCACAAGAAAACCTAGTCTCTTGAATTTTACGTCCTTTTGCAAAAGTCTGTGTGTTCCAACAACTATATCGACGCTTCCGTCCTCTATTCCCTCAAGCGCTTCCTTGATCTGTGACTTGGTGGAAAATCTTGAAAGCATGGCAACCTTAACGGGGAACCCTCGGAATCTTGAAACGATAGTGTTGTAATGCTGCCACGCAAGCACTGTAGTAGGCGCGAGAATTGCCGCCTGCATAGAGTCCGTAACACATTTGAACACACCGCGAAGCGCAACCTCGGTCTTGCCAAATCCTACGTCTCCGCAAAGAAGCCTGTCCATGGGGACTTCGCTTTCCATGTCCTGCTTGATATCCTCTACAGCATCAAGCTGACCGCCGGTCTCCTCATAGCCGAATGCTCCCTCAAACTCAGCCTGCCATGGGCTGTCGGGAGAAAAAGCGTGTCCCTTCGTGGCACGGCGGGAAGAATAGAGCTTTATAAGCTCCTTTGCAATATCCTTCGCGGCACTCTTGGCGCGACTCTTTGTTTTCTGCCAATCGGCTGACGAAAGTCTGTTTATCTTGACTCCAGCGCCCTCTCCCGCACCGATATATTTAGATACCGAATCAAGGCTGTTGCAAGGAACGTACAAAACGTCTCCTTGTGCGTAATTGAGCACAAGATAGTCCTTTTGCACACCGTCGGTCTCAATGCTTTTGATACCTCCGTATACACCTATTCCATGGTTTATATGAACAACAAAGTCCCCCACCGACAGCTCGTTGTAGGACATAATACGCTCTTTCGAGTCCGACTTATAGCGCGTTCTGTGACGGCGGGAACGCGACTCGGTTATATTCGGAGCGTTGTCGAAAAGAAGCACGAAACGGCTTTTTGTAAGCTCGAACCCCTCAGAAAAAGAGTAGCGTCTTGTCTGCCCCTGCATGGCGCAAAGCACTACTACTGCCTTACCCGTTATATTTTCAAATTCCGGATTCAGCACCGCGGGAACAGAACGGGATGTAAGAGCGGACACAAGATTCTCAGCCGAAACGCTGTTCTGAGTCATAATGACAGTCATGTAACCGCCCTTATGGAATGCCGAAACGTCATCAAAGAACAGGTCGGGATTCTGCGCCATATTTATACTCTTTCGAGAAGAAAATTCAAAAATATCGTCAAATTTTATTCCATTTGCCGAGCGCAGAGAATCAACGAGAATAAAAGGTCTTGAGCAAACCTTTTCAATAAAGTCCTTCGGCTCCTCCATTGGAACGCAAGTGTTTATGAAAGAAAGCTCGGGACGGCTTTTAACCGTGTTTTCCACACCCTCGCAGATAATATCAAAGGCACCCTCAAGACGGGAAACTATCCTGTCGCTGTCAAACAGGCAAAAAACAGTATCATCGGGCAGATGTGAAAGTGACGTTGCACGCTCCGGGAACAGATAATTTATATATAGCTCGGCACAGAATCCACCCGTTTCCTTTATCTTTTCTCGTTCAACTGACGCCGCGCGGGAGACGTCTGTCTCCCCTTTTTTGACCGCCATATCAAAATCCGATATAAGGGCTTCTTTGGCGTCGCTGTCTGCCCAAAGCTCGAAAGAAGGGGTAACGGTGACGCTCTTAACAGTATCGACTCTTCTTTGAGTCACGGGATCAAAAGCGGAGACTGTATCTATTTCATCTCCAAAAAACTCGATTCTTACAGGATAATCAAGATGGGACGGGAATACATCAATAAGGTCGCCTCTCTTGGAAAATTGACCCTTTCCGTCAACCATGTCACATCTTGTATACCCCATATTTGAAAACGCTTTTATAACCTTATCCTGCTCTATCTCCTGACCGCTTTTAAGGGTTACACTGCTTTCAAGAAGTCGCTCACGTGGTACAGTATACTGAGCAAGTGCTTCGCCCGTTGTAAAAACGACGTCAAGCTCCGCGTTTGCAAGGCTCGAAAAGACACGAAGACGGGAATTTTCAAGGTCGTGCCCGGCAGCCTCGACCTCTCCTAAAAGTATCTCTCGTGCGGGAAGGAAAGCGGAATTCAATCCGCTTGACGAAAACTGCTCGTAAAGAGAAAGTGCCTCGCGCTCATCCGAAAGAACCGCAATAACCGTCTTTCCGATATCATTGACAAGTGACTGCAAAAACACGGGTCTGAGGCCCGTGACAATGCCCGAAACAAGAGAGGAACGCCTTTTTTTCACAGAGTCAAGTATTCCCGCATATTCTTTTTCACGTCTTAATGCTTCATAAAATATTTTCATTGGATTCTCCTGCAACTCAATGCCGAAAAGGACAAGAAGATGCACTGCGCATCTTTTCTTGTCCTTGTTTTTTCTATGTATCCTTTATTGTATCACATTTTGTTTTGTTTTACAAGTAAATTTTTCTTTTGTGGATCACACAATAAATTAATTATGATATAATACAAAAAAAGAAAAAAGCTTGTCGGAAGGCTGTAAGATTTCAAAACGGTTTGCGTGTATACGGATGAAAGGAGGTAAAGATATGGAAGACCGAAAAATTATAAAGCTGTATTTTGACAGAGATCCTCATGCCATAAAGGAGACGTCCGACAAATACGGCGGATATTGCAAGCTGATTGCAAAAAACATACTTGGTAATAACGAGGATGCAGAAGAATGTGTCAATGATACGTATCTTAATGCATGGAATTCCATACCGCCAAGACGCCCAAGTATTCTTTCGGCATATCTCGGAAAAATCACGAGGAATCTGGCATTTGACAAATTCAGAAAAAGAAAAGCCAAAAAGCGAGGTGGAGGAGCAGTCGAGCTTGTGCTTGAGGAACTGAGTGAGTGCGTATCGTGCTTGGATGATACTGAGCGGGAATTTGATAAAAAAGAGCTTTCTTTGACCATCAATGCCTTTCTTGATACTCTTTCAAGAGAAAAATGCAATATCTTCTTGTGCCGATATTGGTATGTAATGCCTGTATCGGAAATTTCCAAGCGCTTTGGTATAAGTGAAGGAAACGTATCTGTTACCCTCAACCGCATACGAAGTAAACTTAAAGCTTATCTTACAGAAAGGGGTTATGAACTATGAGAAGTGAAGATCTTTTTAGTGTTATCGGCGATATTGACGAAAAGAAAATCCTACGTGCAGGAAATGACGCGGGAAGTAAGAGAACGCACCTTAAATGGCTTTCTGTCGCCGCCTGTCTTTGCGTTGCACTCACGGCTGCCGTTTTATTCTTCAAGAATTCCGAAGCAGAAAAAATATCGGTTCCGTCAAACCACACCTCAACGCCGCCCACACACGAAGCGACTTCAAGACCAACACCTGAAGTCACATCTACCGTTATAAGCTACCATCCGGGAGGCGAGAAAATAGAAACGAGCTACGTCGCCCCCGACCCGGGTGAATACTTCTGCTTTGTGGAGGTTACCCTGGCGCGCGAATACTACAAGGAACAAGACGTGGAATTTCTGCTTGTTTTCGATATGTTCAAAGCCGATGGGGAATTCTCGGAGAAAGAAAAAAACGCGGAATATAAACGTCTTTCCGACCTCGGATACAAGCTTTACACGACAGAGCGCTGGACTTATAAAGGAGAGGGAGAAAAGGTGGTGCTTCCCGTAGTGGTAGGACTTTTCTCGGAAGAAGAGCTTACAAGCTTTGACACAAATCCCGATTACGGTTATACGTTCCGCTTCGTTACAAACGGAGACGGCTCAAGCATAGCCTTTGATGAAAACATTGTAACAAGATTCGATGCATGCACAATTGAATAGAAAACTATTTCAACAACTGCTTCTAACGCTTGCTTTTTCACCTATTTAAAAGTAGAATCGTATTACAAATAAATTGCGATGGAATTTTTACGTAATAAATACACAGCTCCCGCCCTGTTTTACAGAACGGGAGCCGTCTTTTATTTTCTTGTCTTGTAATCGCGCTCTATTTCATCTCGCCATTCGGTGTTCAGCGGAGCACTTGCACGCATCTTGGACACTGCTCCCGATACCGCATTATACAAAACTCCTGTTCCCTTGGAGTCGGCAACGTAATTTACGGCTCTATCCTGTTCGATACCGTATCTTTTCGCCGTCTCAACTGCATCAATATTTGCACCGATAAAGAGGAACTCCCAGCCGTATTTTGCCTTCTGATGCTCTATCATTTTCTTAACTCTGTCAGACGTATACTTACGGCTCGCATTTTCCATACCGTCGGTGGTAATGATGAACATGGTGTGCTCGGGCACATCCTCGGGGCGGGCATACTTGTGAATATTACCAATGTGGTGAATAGCCCCTCCTATTGCATCAATGAGCGCCGTACACCCTCTGACTGTATATTCGCTGTCTGTCATGGGGCGTATCTCGGAAAGCCTTACTCTGTCGTGAAGCACCTCTGTCTCATTGTCAAAGAGTACCGTGGATACAAAGCACTCCCCGTCATCCCTCTTCTGCTTCTCTATCATAGCATTAAAGCCTCCGATAGTGTCGCGCTCAAGACCTGCCATAGAACCGCTTCTGTCAATAATAAATACAAGCTCCGTCAAATTGTTTTTTACCTTTGTCATAATAACTACCTCCAAAAAAATAATGTGACTGTTTTTTCCTTACAGCCACATTATATTCCTTTCAGCAACAGAAAAGGTCGCCCGACGGGAGACTTTTATACGCCAAGCAAAGCTTGATCGTATTTATACAAAAACTCGTTTATGTCAAAGACCGTCTCGTACTCTCCGCTTCTTATAAAATACTCTATTATCACGTCAAACAGACTGCTTTTAGAAAGACTCATTCCCACCGTATTCAAAAGATGGTTCGTTTCATCAATATCAAGCCTCAGTCCTATGGCAAATGACACTGCGGTTATCTTGCTCGGCTTATAATTCTCGTTGCACTTTATCTTAGAAAACGTCTTTTTGTCAACGTTTGATCTCTTATAGCACTCAACGTCGGTAAGCCCTTTTTTATCTATATAGTAAAACAGCGTTTCAGCAAAGCCTCGGTCCATTTTCTTTATCATGTCGTCAAGGCTCAATTCCTTTGCATGCTTATCGCACACAATACACTCATTGTTAACAAGTGTCTTTTTCTTAATTTTTTTTGAAGCTCCCGATGACAATGGAGCAGACGGGGCGGCGGACGCAAAGCCCCTCGCAGAGCGCATCCGGTCAAGAGGAGCGTAATTATCATCAATAAACGACTGTATATCGGAAAATATCCGTCGGCTCACATCATACGAATCCTTATCGTATACTACAAGAAAAACGTACAGTTCATGCTCGAAAAGGAAGTCGCCTATGACCCTTGTTGCCACCGAGAGCACCTTGTCCTTAGGGTATCCGTAAGCACCCGATGAAATAAGAGGAAAGGCAACACTCTCACAACCGTTTTTAACAGCAAGCTCAAGACAGCGAATGTAACATGAGGCAAGAAGGTCATCCGAATCCTTTCCCTCCTCAAAAACGGGACCGACCGTGTGAATAACGTACTTGCACGGAAGGTCGAATGCAGGGGTTATGACCGCATCTCCCACGTCACAAGAGCCTATCTCACGGCACTTATCAAGAAGCCTCTTTCCCGCCGCACGGTGTATAACAAGATCAACTCCTCCGTCAGGCTCAAAAAAACGGTTTGTGGGATTGACTATGGCAGAGCACTCAATCTTTGTAATATCCTGCCTTATTATTTTAAGTGGCAAGCAAGCTCCCCCCTTTTTTTCATTTTTTATATTGTAACATAAAAAGAAGACCATGTCATCCCCTTTTTAAAATAAAATCCTGACGAATATGTAAAACGCAGAACTTAAAAAGCGCTCAAGTTCGATCAACTACAGAGATAGGCAAAGCGTAAAGTTTAAGCACCCGTACGGGAATCGACGCATTTTTCTTTGAAAAAATGCACGGCTTGTGCAACCTCCGTTGCACTTCGCCCCTTTTGTCTAAAAACCGTTCCCCGAACGGTTTTATTAACGACAAAAGCCCTCTCGGGTTCGATTCCCGATTGATTATATAAACAAAAAAACATCACCTGATGGTGATGTTTTTTTGTTTGGTGACCCGTACGGGAATCGAACCCATGTTACAGCCGTGAAAGGGCCGTGTCTTAACCGCTTGACCAACGGGCCTGGTAGCGGAAGTCGGACTTGAACCAACGACCTGTCGGGTATGAACCGAATGCTCTAGCCAACTGAGCTATTCCGCCAAATATATGGTGCGTCCGTCTCCGAATGCTCAACTATAATATCATACATTTTTTTAATTGTCAAGTGTTTTTTTAAAAAAAATAATAATTTTTAAATACTTCTGCCAATCACAAAAAATCAATTTGTAACAAGAAACTTTTTGATAAATTCCAAATGCATCAGAACTATCTGTCTTCATGATACTAATTTTTTCTCTCAATATGCAAATATGATTCATGTGTCCTCGGTTAATAGTTAATAAGCTTTTCAAAAGAGAAAAAATGACATGTTTTTAAGCGTTTGTTAAATTGACAAGCGTTTTTTCGTATGCTATACTGAGCGAAAGAAATAAGCGGAGGTATTTAATATGACTATAGACAAACTTATGGAAATGTGCGGATGTACTGTCTGGCCCGAGCGTTGGAGAGAAATATATGACAGTGCTATGCACAAATACGAAACAGAGGGCTGCCTTTACTCAACCCCCGGATATTATGACGGTGTCGAAGCAAAGTATCACGTCCTCGGAGAGTACCTTGACGTTTTCAAAAGGGCGGCAGTTTCCATTTCCGAAAATAAGAATCTTGAAATGCTTCTTGCTCTCATATCCGACGCCATGACAGACCATGACGTAATATACAATGATATTGAAAACTTCAAGCCGCCCGTAGCACCCGAAGGAGAGGACCCCTTTGCCTACAATATGCTTATCGGCCTTGCCTCCTTCTCAATGATAGACTACACTTATAACAAATTCTACAGCCGCGGCATTCCCGCAGAAATAACAGAGAAGCTACTCGGCTATTACGTTAACGGATACAGGGCATACAGAGGCCTTCATAACGGTGAGGACGGCTACTGCAACTATCTCTGGCAACAGAAGATTGCAAGCGGAAAGCTTCTTCCGCTGAAGCGCTTCAACATTGAGCTCGGTGCCGAAATGACTGCACAAGCGAAAATATTTGTAAACTCCAAAGGTGATGCCGTGTCTCTTGCACACGATATAGTTCTTCACAAGAGTGGCTTCCCTCTCGGCTCAAAATATTTTGAAGATGAGGAAGGCTCATACAGCGCTTTTGTTGATGAGACTGATGACAAATTTATCGGATACCCATTCCTTGAAAACGGATACGTTTCAACAGAAAAAATCGAGCTTGATAAAAACGAGTGGACAAAAAAACTGGAATACGGCGACAAGGTAATATCCATTCACATTCCGGGTAAACAGAAATTCACTCCGGATATTGTTGACGAATCTCTGAATTATGCTGTTGAATTTATAAAAGAGTATTTCCCCGAGGAGATGTGCGACACATTCCACTGCTATTCCTGGATGTGCGATCCGCAGCTTTTCACGCTTCTCCCGGAAAGCTCGAACCTTGTAAGCTTCTGCAAACGCTTCAAGCCTCATGCGGCAAAGAGCGAAGGACGCGATATTCTCCAGTTTGTTTTCCATACGATTGAACAAAACCCGGATTACGATAAGCTCCCCGAGGACACAAGCTTTTTAAAGATACTTAAAAATCATTTCAAATCGGGCAAGGCTGTATATGAAATGACAGGATATTTTTTCATCAAATAAGGCGTTTTAATTATGAATATAAAATTTCAAAGTGAAAATGAAAAAGCAGTCGTTGACTATATGAATAAAAACTGTGATGCACTTTACAAGACCCTTTCAGAGCTTGTAAAGATAAACACCGTCAACGAGCGAAAGACAGGCAACGAAAACGCAGGTCAGGAATATCTTGAAAGGCTCTGCCTTGAATCGGGCTTTGTGACCGACCGCTTTGCCTCCGAGAGCGTCGCGGGACTCTCCGAGCACAGGGATTTTCTAGCAGGCCGTAACTCGGATGTGAGAGAAAATCTCGTTGCAACCCTTGCAGGTGCGGACAGCACAAAAAACATAATGCTTGCTTCCCATATGGACACCGAAAGAATCGGAGACGAGTCAAAATGGACCGCGGCTTCCCCTCTTTCAGGGGAGGTCAAAGAAGGAAAGATATACGGCAGAGGAACCGGAGACGATAAATCGGGGCTTGCTGTTTCGTGGTTTGTTATGAAAGCATTTTGCGACCTCGGTATCATTCCTAAGAAGAATATTCTGCTTGCCTCTTATTCGGACGAGGAAGGCGGAGGCGGTAACGGTGCGCTTGCCACTGCTCTCAAATATCCGTGCGATGCCTGCATAAATCTTGATTCAAGCGGTCTTGAGATTGAGGCGTACGGCGGTGGATGCTTCAAGCTTGTGCTTAAAGCCACAAACAACGACGGCACTGTTGCCTCAGTCTTTAACGAATTTGAGGGAGCGAGCGCTGTGGTCGACGAGCTTGCAGTTTTAAATAAACGCGAAAAAACCACAGTAAGACTTTCAAGCGTTACAGCGGGTACGGGAGGTGTTCGCGAGAGCTGTGTTAATATCGGAATTTATACTGATATGACACGCGAAGAGTGTCAAAGAACGCTCGACGACATCTGCAAAAAGCTAAAGGATAAATTCTCGTCCCTCGGACTTACGACCGAAGGCTTTAAACCTGTCACAAGATTCTTCATTTACGGAGAGACCCAAAAGGATTCACGCGAAGTGTCGCTACTTAAAGAGATAATAGAGGAAGATACAGGTAAAACTTGCCGTACCGACGGAAAATGCCTGTCAGATCTATCTCTTTTTATGGCGTACTGTTCCAAAAACTCTTTCAATTACGGAGTTCCCACCGGAAGTCGTGAGGGCGGAGGTCCCCACCAGCCAAATGAGCACGTTGAATGCAGTGAGCTTCTCTCGCACGCAAAACGCCTTGCCATAATGCTTTTGCGCTCATAATTTCCGCATAACGTGTCACTCTCATAAATTATACTTGACAAACCCCCAATCCGTGTGGTAAAATAACCGCACGGAATATTCGGAGGCATAGCTCAGCTGGTTAGAGTGCTTGCTTGACATGCAAGAGGTCGTAGATTCGAGTTCTACTGTCTCCACCATATAATAACCTCAGCTTTGATAAAAAGCTGAGGTTATTCGTTTTTAAGTTCTTTTTTGGACAGAAAATATACTATACCATAAAACCAAGGTCGCAAGACCTTGAAAGGCGCAAGCCGTTGCCCTGTCGCAACAGGGCAGTTTTTATGATACAATGTTCTCAAAGTTAAAGATAGTAAGTTTTTAAAATCCAAGCCTTTGCTTTGACGACGGCTTCCACGCCATCGCTTTGAGGTTATTATTACATAAAAATGGGAAGCTGATTGAGTGACCACATGAGATTTATTCGTACTCAAAGCACTACAAGGAGTAAAAAAGGAGCTGTAGCAAAACGATTTTAGAATCGAGTTGACTACAGCTCCTTTTCATAGTTTTATGAGCTTGTCAAAAATTGCGGTATGCTTTTCGTCGAAGGAGATTTCTTTGTGCCAATGTCCCGCATACCAATGGTGAAAATCGACGTTTTCGTCAACGTAGTTCCAAAAGCCTTCAAGCGTGAGCGGGTCGGCGCTGACAGGCTTCTCATGCGGATATTTGTGAGTCAGAACGTAATCAACGCGGCCTTCGTGCTTTGCAAGTGAGCAGTATGCTCGCTCTATCTCGTCAGACGTGGGAACCTCCTGTTTCCACCAAAGTCCCGCGTCTATCCACTTCTGAGAGCTTTTACAGCCTCCCATTGTGAGAAAGCTCTTTCCTTGAATCTCAAAAACGTAGCCCCTCATCAAGTGAACTATATTATCCGAAATGCGGTGAACTCTGCCTCCGTTCCATTCTTCTTCAGGAAAAGAATACAGGTAGTCAAAGTTTTCATGGTTGCCGTCAATAAAGGCAATATTACAGGTAAGCGACTCAAAATATGCCGTAAAACGCTTCACTTCCTCTGTATTTTGAAATCCGAGCTCAACGTCTCCGAGTATGATGAGAATATCGTTTTCGGTGCAACTTGAAACATATTCACAAAATCCGTCAGTGTCCTGTCCTCCATGAAGATCACTTACAAGATAAATCATATATTTCACCGTGTTTCATGATTTTAAAGCCACCTTTTTTCAAAAGAGACAGATATTCGTCAATCGTTTTTATCTCGCACTCCGAAAGCATTGCAGCTCCCGCTATGTCCTCGGTTCGATGTGCATCAGAGCCTGCAGACATAAGCTTATTGTATTTTTTCGCAACGGAAATTGAGTCTTCGTCAAAATTCTCGTGGCGTGGATTTGTGTTAATAACCTCAAAGCCATCGACAAATTCGGGCTGAGGAGTGCATTTTCCGTCTCGGTAGGGATGCGCCTGAATGATAGTGATTCCCCATTCTTTAGCAAAAGCGCTGAACTCTTCAAGGGACATTTCAAAAACGTCCTTGCGAGAATTGAGAAACTCAAGGCTCACGCCATATAACAAATAGTGATTTCCGTTAAGGGAAAGCTCGGGAGAAAGCAAAACGTTCATTCCGAATTTTTCGCCCTCCGCCTTGGCTTTAAGATACGAGTCGTACATAACCCCCGTCTTTTCCTCCCAAGAAAGGTCAGGGAGAAGACTGAAATGGTAGGGAGAAAAATGGTCGGATACAAAAATTGTATGATATCCCGCATCGTGATAGAATCGTACCATTTCCTCAGGATAAAACCTTGCACAGCCGCTTAACGGTTTTGTGTGAAGATGTGTTTCTGTCTTATACATCAGCATCACTTCTTTCCTTAATATTTAACGACTCAATTATATCACAACCCATTATAAAAGTAAATGTATATATTATACAAAAAGCTACGGCAGGAAACACCATGCCGTAGCTTTCTGAAGTTTAAATATTCTTTGTTTTCATCTTGCGTGCAATAAGGGTGAGTACAAGCAATATAACGTAAAGCACTCCTATTATTACAAATATCGACATCCAACCGAAAGCATCCTTGACAACACCGAAGAGCACCGCCTGCACCGCAGCGCCCATATACACCGCCCAGTCAAAAATACCGACAACAGTTGAAGACAAGGCTTTGCCTCCTATATCCCCCGCAATAGTCCATATAACGCCTGTGACCATAGCAAACACACCAAGCAAAAAAAGCATTATGGAAGCGGCAAGCTGATTTTTAATAAACGGGAAAACTATCATTCCGAAGAACGTTACAAGAGATGCAATGATAAGCATAGGCTCTCTTTTGCCCTTGAGGAGCTTATCGGTGATTATCGGGAAAATAAACATTGCACAAGCCTGACCGAAGGGTAACAGTATCGAGCTGAAGATACCGTCCTTTATGGTAAGTCCGAGCGCCTCGGTGAAATACGTAGGCACCCAGGTAAGAAGTCCGTAGCGACCGATACCCGCGATGGCAGAAATGAGACAGAAGACTATCACCTTAGGCTCGGAAAAGAGAAGCTTATACGGGTAAAAATATCCTTTTCCCTTTATTGTCCTTTCAAGCTCGTCATTTGAAGCGTCGTTATCCTCATCAAGCTCGGGAAGTCCCGCATCACTCGGTGAATTCTTAAAGAAAAGAATAAACGCAACAAGAGAAAGCACAAGAGGTATCATTGGATAACGGAAGGCGGCGCGCCATGACCACTCGGGATTCAAGTGCATACAAAGGAGCACCGACAGATAGGTCGTGACCTGTGCCATGCCCGAGAAGAAGGTCGCAAAGCCTGTGGCAAAGCCTCGCTTTTTAACGGGCCACCACTTGTTCACAACGCCAAGTCCGTTTGACCACACCATAGACTGGAAAAAACCGTTAAGTCCCCAGAGTATCGTGATAACGGTAAGGCTTTGCTGAAAAGAAATAAGTACGTTGATAATTGCACTGCCGATAACGCCAATTATCATAAAGCGCTTATAGCCGAAAAAGGCACCAAGTCTGCCGTTTATAAGCTGCCCGAAGGCATAGCACCAGAAGAGCGCCGAGGAAACCGCACCGAGAGCCGTTGAGGTTGTACCGAAATCCTCAGCCATCGGAGTCAGAACAAGATTTATGTTCTGTCTGCCGTTGTAGAAGAACAAGTACATAAAGCCAAAGCTCAAAAGCACGAGCCAGGCATATTTTTTAAATCTCTCTTTTTTTTCATCAGATACGGATACTGTCTTTTCTTTTAACATCCCGAATACCTCTTTTTCTTAACTTACACTTATTATAGCACAACAAAATGCAAAAGTAAATAACAAATAAAATTTTTAAAGTCTAACAAAAAGAGGCTTCACCGTTTCGATGAATGTTGTGCCTCAAATTGTACGGACAGCACAAAACCACATAAAAAAACACTAAAAGATATAGACAAATAATAACTTTTGCTTTATACTTGTTATAAGGGAACAGGACAGCTTACGTTCTGAAAAAAATTAAAGGAGAAATACTGTTATGGCAATCGGAGAAAGTACAAACTGTATAATATTTGAAAACGATCACGCACGCTTTACTCTTGACACAAAGAGTGCAACTGTCACAAGTGTTATAAACCGCTACACAAACGAAGAAATATGCGCCCCCGCAAAGGTTCCATATTTCGTATATCTTGAAGCCCTTGACGAAAGTGTCATTCCGCCAACATCTGCTAAGCTTACTGACGGCAAAATAAAGTTTACCTTTGAAAACGGCATGGAGCTTCACGCTGTCATCGAGTGTCTTGATGACTTTTTCACATTTGAAGTGGTCTCTGATCTTGATACAAGTGTTCGAGCTGTACACTTTGCAAACATCAACACGACTCTTACCGAAAACTGCGGATACGTTTTAAACGGTGTCGGCATGAGTGCCTGGACAAAGCCTGTTGACAAGGGTTACCGCGACCCCGCACCTGATGTTTACGCCACCGCTTACACATATTTTCCCGAAGGAGTTAAGGGGGCAAAGCTTGGATTCGCCTTTTCCAAGAAGGAGGATGCGATAAACCACCTTAAGTCACTTGTTGATGCCATAGACCCCAAGGTCGGTCTCACCTCCAAGGCAGGTGGTCCTTACGCAAGAGACTGGTCGCAAAACTTCGGTGATTACGCTATCATCACCGACCTTGACCCCGAAAAGCTTGACGAAAGTCTCAGACTTTCAAAAGAATTTTTAGTAGACCAGTACGACATACATCAGATATACAACCGCACCTTCGTTCAGGGCGACTTCCGCTTCGTACATACAGAAAACGGTACGGTTCAGGAATACCGCGAGACCGCAGGCAAAAAAATTGCCGAAGCGGGACTCATAACTGCCGTTCACAACTACGCTTACTACATCTCCCCCTTCGCACACAGCATTCTTTCAAATCCCTACTGGCAGAAGCAGCTCAAAATGAAGGAATCCTACACTCTTGCAGATGCCATTGACGGTGAGACTGTATCCATCCCCACTGTAGAGGACGCTTCCGCATTCGACACAAAATACGGTTTCCTTTACACCAATATGAGCTACGTTCTTCTTGACGAGGAAATAATCAAGGTAAACGTCGCCGCCAAGGAAGGACTTACCGAATGTGTAAGAGGATTGTGCGGAACAAAGGCTGTTCCCCACAAAAAAGGCTCTGTTATGAGAAAGCTTGACGGTGTATTCGCACAGTTCACTCCCGTTCTCGGCAGCGAGCTTTTCTACCACATTGCCGATAACATTGCCAAGACCTACAACGAAGGCGGCTTTGATATGCTCTATTTTGATGCCATCGACGGTATCGGACGCCATCTTCCCGACAGACGCGACGCATGGTACTATCACCAAAAATTCATTCATCGCGTGCTCTCCCAATGTGAGCGGACACCTCTCATTGAAACATCCTCCGGCGCTCCCTCCGAATGGAACTACAGAGGACGCAGCGGATCCTGGGACTACGCAAACTTCTCAATTAAGAAGCACATTAAAAACCACGCTACAGCAAACATCAGGAATATGAAGAGCGGTATGACAGCAACCCTCGGATGGTTCTGCTTCTTCACCGACGAGCACTATTGGGGAGAGATGAAAAACACCAACTACAAGACTCTTTTCCACGATGACATGGACTATCTCGGAAAATTTGCTCTCGGCTACGATATGACGATGGTTTACCATCCCCTCCCTGTTGACGCCATAAACAACAATCCTTACTATTACAGCAATCTCAGATATTACAACGACCACTATACCAAGCTTCGCAAGAGTCACTACTTCAAGCCTGAGATCATCGAGCGTCTCCGTGATGACGGCGAGTGGCGTGTAGTTGAGAGAGGTAATGAATACGCGGTACAGCAAATGTACTACGAAAAAGCCAATCTCGGTAATGTCAAGAGTGAGCCTTCTCTCGCCTTCCGTGGCAAGAATCCCTACAAGCGCCAGATGCCCTTTATCCGAATCGAATCCCGATTCTCCACTCTCTTCGAGGAGCCGATGCTCCTCTCAAAGCTTACGGACGGCAAGCCCACAGTAGAAGAAAAGCTTGTTGTTCCCACGGAGCTCTCCGACATTGACATGCGTGAGGCTATGACCATCCGTGTCAAGGGTACGGGATGCGACGGCGACGCGGCACTCATCTCAATTTCAGGAGGTGTTCAGGGTGAGCTTGGCGGACGAATCGACCACTTCATCGACCTCAATTTTGAGGGATGGCGCGACTTCCTATTCATTGATATGGACAACGCTGATTATGACCTTGAAAAGTATCCCTTTAAGGGAATATCCACCGATTACTCATCCTACGACACATACCGCTTCTGTCCATATTTCACTACTCTAAAGCAGACTGCCGTCCGTCTTATAGGAGACACTGCAAACAAGGCAGAATTTGAAGACCTCATCTGTTATCCTCAAGCGCCCTCTCCCATCAAGAATCCCACAATCAAGGTAGGTGACTCCACCATCACATTCAACTGTGAGATGAAGGGCGGCGAGTACGTTGAATACGACCCCGAAACAGGCAAGGCGCTCCTTTTCCACAACATGGAACAGACCGTTGAGGAAGTCTCATTCACAGGCGTTCTCGACA
>JAZREJ010000040.1:0-5693 GCA_045660745.1 Eubacteriales bacterium | reverse complement strand
ATCTCCATAAATGCGGACTTGGTTCCACTTCCGTCTTCGCGGGTAACTACGCTGATGTTTTTGTTTTCATCAAACTTTGCTCCACCGCAGGATGTAAGCGCACCAAGGGTGCAGAGTGTGAGTGCGAATGTGAGTACAAGTGCAAAAATTCTTTTCATGTTTCAAAATCTCCTTTTGAGTTGTTTTTTGTTTACGCCATCATTATACCGCAAAGGAAAAAATCGTACTACCAACCTTTCGTTCGGGGAATGTAAGGTCTTTGTAAATTCGCAATGTAAGGTTTATGTAAAGTCTATTGACGGTGAAAATGAAAAATGTTATAATTTTTCGGGTTATGATAAAATACCGCGTATTCTGCGGTTAATACATATAAAAGGAGAAAATCTATGTTCGACATTTTCGACGCGCTCGCCCTGATCGGAGGACTTTGTCTGTTCCTTTTCGGTATGAACGTTATGGGCGACGGACTTGAAAGACGTGCAGGCAATAGCCTCAAAGCACTTCTTGGAAAGCTGACAGACAACAAATTCAAGGGCTTCTTGACAGGCATGGGTGTCACCGCCGTCATTCAAAGCTCGTCCGCTACAACCGTAATGGTGGTCGGCTTCGTTAACTCAAAGGTAATGACCTTGAAGCAGTCCATCGGTATCATTATGGGTGCTAACATCGGTACGACTGTTACCTCTTGGCTCCTCAGCCTTGGTGGTATCTCGAGCGATAATATAGTAATGAAACTTCTTAAGCCGATGTCCTTCACGCCTATCCTTGCGCTGATCGGTATTGCATTTACTATGTTCTCAAAGTCCTCAAAGAAAAAAGACGTGGGAACGATCCTTCTCGGATTTGCAACGCTTATGTTCGGTATGGATGCGATGAGCGATGCGGTAAAGGGACTTGCAAGCGTACCCGAATTCCAAAACCTCTTCCTCGCGTTCACCAATCCTATCCTCGGTGTTCTCGTAGGCGCACTCGTCACCGCAATCATTCAGTCTTCGTCTGCCTCCGTCGGTATTCTTCAGGCGTTGAGTGTAACCGGCGCAGTATCCTATTCTGCGGCGATTCCGATCATCATGGGTCAGAATATCGGTACTTGTGTAACCGCTATGCTCTCGTCCTTCGGCGCATCCAAAAACGCAAAGCGAGCATCGTTCATTCACCTGCTGTTTAACGTAATCGGTACGGTGATTTGGCTTACTGTATTCTGCATTATATCCGCAATATTCAAGCCACTTATATTGAATGACTCCGCATCCTATCTTGGAATTGCGATTTGCCACTCCATCTTTAACGTTCTTTGTACCATCATTCTTCTGCCTGCCTCCTCACTTCTTGAAAAGCTTGCGTACAAGCTTGTTCCCGAAGGAAAAGCTCCCGAGAAGGTTGTCGAGCTTGACGAGCGTCTTCTTGCAACTCCTCCTATCGCGGTTGAGCAGAGTAGCCATTTGGCATCCAAGATGGCAACCGAAGCATTTGAAGGCTTCCGCCTCAGCATTCAGTCCATTACAGATTATACTCCGGAAATCGCTGAACGAATCAGACAGATCGAGGATAATACCGACCACTATGAAGATATCCTCGGCACGTATCTGACAAAGCTCAGCAATCATCAAGTTTCCGATGAGGATAGCGCCTTGATCACCAAGCTCTTAAAGGCAATCGGTGACTTTGAGCGTATTTCCGACCACGCCGTAAATGTGCTTGAATCCGTTGAAGAACTTCGTGAGAAAGGCATCGAGTTCTCTCCTGCCGCAAGAGAAGAAATTGCAACTCTCTGCGCCGCAACAAGTGAAATCCTCACCTTGACCGAAGCGGCATATATCAATAACGATCTTGCCGTTGCTTACGACGTTGAGCCTCTTGAACAAGTTATTGATAACCTTAAAACACTTCTTCGTAACAACCATATCGCAAGACTCAGAGATGGTGCTTGCACCGTTGAAACCGGATTTATATGGTCGGATCTTATCACCAACTTCGAGCGCGTAAGCGACCATTGCTCTAACGTTGCCGTTGGCATCATCGACGTCAGCGAGCATACGATGAACGCCCACGAGGTCATCAAGCACCTCAAGGCAGGTAACGCTCATTACAACGAAAAGTTCGAGAAATATTCGAGCAAATATTCCGTGATTAAGCTTGTATAAAAACAGGGCTGGCAGGGGATAATTTGCCAGCCCTAAAATATGTAAAATTCAAAATAAAAGAAAAAAGTCTGCCGACTATGAGAGAGGCAGACTTTTTTGTGTAATTTATTCTACAATTCCAATAACCCTACCGCAGCAGTAAACGCTATCGTTCTCTCCGATGCGAATAGGTTTATATTTTTCGTTATGCGAGATCAAGCACTGGTTACCAAGTTCCTTGATGTAGACATCGCCGTTCACAACGAAGATACCAACCTCACCAATATCGACAGCATCGCACTTCTCAACGAATACCTTGTCTCCATCGTGGTATGTAGGCTCCATACTGTCGCCGCCAACAGAGATAACATAATCAGCCGCCTCTGCTTCTGCACTTTCGGGAACGAACAAATCCTCCGCCAGATCGCTGTCAAGGAAGGTGCCTGTACCGGCAGAGGCAGGTTGAGCATACCAATCTATTTTCAGCATACGAGGCTTGGGCTTTCTTGTCAGCGCCGTCACACGTTTATATTCACTGTCGATCATATAATCAACAACCTCTTTACCGTGCTCGTCAAGGGCGCGGTATTTTTGTAATGTATTCCATTCGGTAGCGGTAGGGCGTTGCGCCATGGACCTGCAACCGATAAGCTCGTCAGCAGATACACCAAGCAGATCGCAAAGACGTGCGAGCTTGTCGCAATCAGGACGACCGATGCCTTTCTCCCAGTTATAGATAACTCTGCCCGAACTCTCACCGAGTGCGTCAGCGATGTCCTGCTGAGTCATGCCTTTTATATTACGATATTTCTTTATCTGTTCACCAATAAAGCTCATACGGATATACCTCCAAGTGTATTACGCATCCATTTTACCATACAAACTTGTATTTGTCAATAGAAACTCCAAAAATATTATATAATTCTATTGACAATACAATATTATTGTGTTATAATGACGAATACCAAAGGAAATTGTAGTAATCGGTATATAACCATATGATTTTGGAATTTCGGTAGCCGCTACCGAAAATAGAAAGAGGTGAGGTTTTGGAAAAACGCAAGCGAGGACGACCGAAGGTGGACACGCACCTTACGGAGGGACATTATGATAACAGAAGAAAAGAACTGAATTACAAATATATGTTTGAGGGTACTGGCGTTCTCATGGATGCTGCCGATGAGATTCCCGAGAAAAATATATTGTATGAGGTGGACGACACGAATTTTTGTTTTAAGGCTTGTAAGACAGGTATCCTTGAGCAGCTTGGTCGGTTGCGAATTCAGGACAATGCCGCGCTCGAGGATTGTGTTATCGTTGCGAATTTTGCCATTGATGCTATTAAAGCTGGCGTTGGAGTGAAGGAGATCACTATTGCAATTCGCAAATTGCGAACAGCGTTGAAGAAATATTGTGCCGATGAAGAAAATGAATTCTTACGGATGGAATTTCGCAGGGCATTGTATGAGTTAAGAGAATTAGGCGGTGAATGATTTTCGGTAGCCGCCACCGAAAATTATTGGGAGGGCTATGAAGGAAAGACGTACTAATTTTTTTATGGTGGACAACCGTATATTTGAATATAATCTGAAGCCGAGAGATATCGCGGTCTATTGTTTTCTTTGCCGTCGTTTGAATCGGGAGAACAACGTTGCTTTTCCCTCAAGAAAGGATATCGCCAAGGGCTGTGGTATCAAGAAAGAGGAAACCGTGGACAAGGCATTGAGGGTGCTTGTGGAGAAAGGCTTGATCGAAAAATATCACCGCCACACGAATGCCGGTGATTACGGATCAAATATTTATAGGCTTATTTTGTAGGTAGGTGGTATTAAAAATGGGGGCTCTAACAAGAGGACTTCTACCATACTTTATAGCTGAAGAATATACTATAGGTTTATAGGAGCGTTTGAAAGTGCTGCCGATTGAGGATAAGTGCAGGGGTGTGAATTCGAGGTTTGGGCACACATCAACCGACTTTTTTCTTCTGCATTTATGTGAGTCTTAAAAGCAGACAAATTAGCTGTCACGCCGTCACACAGTTCAAAACCTGTGATGCAGGAATCAAAGAAAAGGCCATCGGTAAAATAGCGTTTTAGAGCTGGTGTCGGAGTCAAGGATATTTTGCCGCATACGCCAATGTCACTATTTTTTCTGCTTTCCCGACGCTCGCGTCTGGGGCAAGCATAGCGCGTGGATGTCCACCGCCAAATGGCGGCGCCCACCTCGCACCGTCCCTGCGCTCACGCTGGGACAATATCGGGCAGAAGCCCGAACCCACTTTTCATTGAAAGGAGAAATATATTGGGTAGAACACAAACAGAAACCATTACGATTCGAGTTACTCCCGAAGAAAAACTCTCGATGCAAGGCAAGATGTATGAGGCGGTCGCTCCCTCGATGCGAGAATTTATTTTGAGAATGTGCATGGACGGTAAGGTCATTGCCAACTTGGATCTCCGAGAGCTGAACCAAGAGCTTCGCTATCAGGGTAACAACCTCAACCAGCTCACAAAGCTCTGCCATCAAGGACGAATATATGCGCCGGAGTTGACGGAATTATTGTCTCTCTATCGTCAAATTCTTCTCGCACTCGGAGGTGAAAACGATGGCGATAGTTGAAAGTATTCCCGAAAAGAATCAGACTCCCAGCGCACAGAAAGGTGTACTTGATTACTGTATGCAGCCTTCAAAAACGCTTGACGAGGACGAACAGCTCGCATATGTTTCGGGATATAACTGTATCCCGGAGTTAGCAAACGAGTCTTTTCTCGCCACGCAAAAAATATACGGACACGAGCCAGATGGTGTGAGATTTTATCATTTCGTTCAGTCCTTCAAGATTGGTGAAGCTATCTCTCCGCAAGAGGCAAATGATATCGGCATGGAACTCGTCAGAGGCTTTGATAAATTCAAAAATCATGAAGCAATCGTTGCCACTCACATAGACAAAGACCATCTCCATAATCACATTGTCGTGTGCGCTTATAATCTTGAAAACGGTCGCAAGCTTCACTATAACAAGTATTTTCTCGGCGACCTTCGTCAGAAAAGCGATGAGATTTGTCAAGCTCATGGGCTGAACGTTCTGCAAAAGTACAATCCAAATGTGAAATCTCAACGCCTCGGACCAAAAGAATATCGCGCGGCTATGAACGGCAACAGCTGGAAGATGGCTCTGCGAGTCGCAATAGATTTTTGTATGACGAGGGCTGAAAACAAGGATGAATTCCAGCGCGAAATGAAAAGGCTCGGCTACGATATGGTGTGGACTCCCGAGAGAAAATATATCACGTATATCTGTCAAACAGCTGATGGAAAGGAACGTCGTGTCCGTGATATAAAACTAAACGATGAAAAATATTTAAAGGAGAATATGGAACATGAATTTAGGATCAGGACAGAGTTATATGGACAAGCTCAAGGCACGGAATATTCCTCCGGCACTGCAAGAAGCGATGGAAGAAACAGCACCGGAACAGATGGTGGAACAGGAGATTCCGATGGTGCAGATCAGCGCAGAGGAATGGATGCGGCTAACGGAAACACTACACAGAATGGAGGCTCTGTCAG
>JAZREJ010000039.1:0-67786 GCA_045660745.1 Eubacteriales bacterium | reverse complement strand
TAATTTGAGAGAGATTCTCTCGTTGTTGTAGTAATGTATGTATTCTTCTAACTTTTCAATGAATCCCCCAGGGGATTCAAATTTTTCGCCGTAATACATTTGACCTTCAGCCTGCCAAAGAAATTTTCCATTATTCCGTTGGCCATACAGTTTCATTTTCGGGACATACTTTGCGTAATATTATGTTTGGCAAGAAGTCTTTGGTTCTCGGTGATGAGATCTTCTTCTACCTTTCGGTCAAGCTTAGGCGGACGACCTTTGTTCGAACCGCTTGCTTTCAAGCTCTGCCTCGTCTTTCTTTCATCAGACCTTCGGCTCCTTCTTCTAAAAATATGCGTTCCCACCTTTGTACTTGTTTTTGATAATTGTGTTCTTGACCTCCGGTTATATCCCAATACTTTCGCACTGTTTCGTTATATCCAAGTTGGTGTTCTCGCATATCCATTATAACACCTATTTTGAATTCTGACGAGTACTTTTTCTGCTTTTTTGACATAAAAATATGCACCTCCAAAAGTATCTCTTTTGGGGTGCATATCAACCACGCTTACGGCTTTTTTGTTTAAATCTTGTACTCAAATATCACGCTTGAGCGTTTTTCGGGGAGTGTGATTTTGAGGGTAGGTGTACTTTTGAAGGTTTCGTTTGTGTTAAGGTTTGTAAAGGTATATTCGACATTTTCACAAAGTCCGCGAAGAGTTATCTCAGACGTTGGGAAGGGGGACTCGCTCCGTCTGAACGCCATAACGATGCCGCTGTTTGAAGACGGGTCATGATACTGCCACACCGCCCAAGAGGTAGTATCGAACACACGGGAGGCGAGGTTGTAAAAGTCACAGGACATATACTTGCGCAGCCTTCTGTACTCATCGGTCATACGCTTCGCCCATGCAAAGTCATTTTCGTCCATCGTCTGAAAAACGGTATTGTAAAATGCCCCACCATAGCTTGACGAATAAGCGCTTCTTATTGCATAGTCATCCGACTTTGTTTTGCTTGTGCATCCGTTGTAGGGAAGATAGCATGAGATATTGGAATTGTGGGTTTGGAGTACCTCGGAGTTTTCGTTAAAGTTACACTGATAGTCGCTTCTGAAAAAAGCAACAGCACGTCTTATGGACTCGATATCAATTCTACGTCCACCGCTTGAACAGTTATCAATAATAAGCTCGGGGAACTCTTCGTGGAGTGCGTCCCAAAGGCGGTACATTCCCGTAATATGCTTAATTTCGGTTATACCGCGTCTGTTATCATCATCATATTTTTTGAAATATTCGGTAAGGGAGACATTAAAGTCCTGTCGGTAGCAGGAAAGGTTAAGCTTTCTTGTATAATCCTTCAGCGTGCTTAAAACGTAATCGAAAGCCTCTTCGTTGCCGTAGTCGAGTATTGCAAAATTGTTCCCCTCAAGCGTCATAAACCATTCGGGATGCTCGGCAAGAATTTTCGTTCCCTTGACCGCTCTTTCAGGCTCAAACCAAAGCATGAGACGCATTCCCGCCTTCTCGGCGGCTTTTTTTACCTCAAGGAATTCGTCGGGATGAACTCTTGTGTTTACTTCCCACTCACCCGTGTGCATACTCCAGTCACCGCTGAAGCCTTCGTCACACTTAGTGCAGCTTCCGTACCATCCCGCATCAATCCATATATCCTCAAACTTGATATCGTGACTTGCAAGCTCCTCAATTCGCTTTACCATTTCCTCGCTTGTAATACCGCCCCAAAGCTCAAATGCCATAAGACCGTCACGCTTTGAGTCGGTGCAAGCCTTGTGCGAAAAGTGATTTTTCACAAGACGTCTGAACTTGTTGTGCTTGTCCTCGTTTTCGGAGTACTGCATAATAAGAATTGACGTTGTGCGTATTTTTTCACCCGGCTTTAAGTAAAAGTGAGTTTCTTTAAGTCCCGTCTTTATGGAAACACCGTTGTCGCACTTTGTGAATTCCGCCTTCCAGTCACCTGTCCAGCCGATGGCGGCAATATAGCCCGAGCCTGATGCCGTGATGTCAAAGAAGGGCATTGTGCCGTCACTTGAGCGTCCTGTTGTGTTGGCAAATCTGCGAGTCTTTCTCTTGTCAAGATATTCGTAATCGAAGCCGAACTCGGTAGCCGCAGTCTTGTTATTCTCCCAGTAATACGTGCCGTTGACAGTGCCTCTCATACTGATAACGCAAACGTTACCCTCAGTGGGCATATAGCCTGATCTCGGAGGAGTCGGAATGCTTAAAGGAAGGAGTGTGTCGCAGTCGAGAATGTCCGAGAAAATACCGCTGTCTTTGTCCGAATTGTTTTCAAAATACAAAACCCACTCAACGGCATTGTATTCGGGATAGTCCTTCTTTTCAAGACGCACGCTGACACCTTCGTCAAGCACGCTTGTTAAATCACTGTCGGCATTACAAAGAATATCACCGTATTTGAAGCTGAAATTGATTTTCATATTTTTCTCCTTTATTTAAGTCCAAAATAGCTGAAAACTTCATGGTTTGTTCCGTAGAATATATCGTCACGTCCCGCAATTTTTTCGCAGAAGCGCTCAAATCCGTACCATATTTTTTCATCAACGTCAAGCTCATAGCTGTGTCCCCAGATATAGAATATCTTCGGAGCATCGGTCTTGAGTGCCAGAAATTCTTCGGCAAGGCGATCCCTTTTTTCAAGCTCTCTGTGAGATACCGTCGGATGGAATGCCATGAGATCGGACGGAATATCGAAGGACGAGCTTGAAACCGCTGTTCTTCCGTAATAAAGTTGGGTATTGTTCTTTATAAGAGCTTTCACATGCTCATCAAAATGTCCGAACCACCCACCGGGATAAGCAAAGCCGTTGATTTTTCGTCCCGTAAGCTTTTCGAGTGCCTCGGCATCTTCCTTCATTTCCTTTATAACCTCCTCATCCTCAAGACTTGTGAGTATCGGATGAGTGATTGAGTGAGCCGCAATTTCGTGGTTTTTGTAAACGTCCTTGATCTCGTCCGCAGGTATTCTGCGGTTGTTGAAGGTGTGAGTGATACCGTAAAGCATTGCGGTGTGGGAGGAGCGTTTTTCAAAAAGTCCCGAATTTATATTGAAGGTGCATTTGAGGGAATATCTGTCAAGAATTTCAATAAGCCTCTTGTCCTGCTCAACTCCGTCGTCGAAGCTGAAGGTAATAGCCTTGTATTTCATATTTCCTCCGTTATTTTACAATACAGATTGCGATAAGGGAAAGAATTCCGCCGATGAGTCCGACCGCTTGCGTTTTTGTAATTCGTTCCTTGAAAAACAGTACCGATATTAAAGATGTTAATACAATCGAGCTTCCGTTTACAAGCGGGAAAAAGAGCTGACTTGGAAGAAGTCCCGAAAGTCTTAAATTCAAAACGTTCATGGTGTATGCACAAGCACCGCAAATGAGTGCAAAGGTGATATGCTTTTTTGTGAAGTTAAGCTCGGCAAAACTCTTTTTCGCTCTTATGCGATTGTAGATGAGCGAGCAGGTGAAGGCGACAAAGAGAAGTGCGTTCGCCTCTCCCTTGTGTGACGAGGTCTGGTGAATCTTTTGCAAAACACCAACCGTGCCCTGAAACACGAAGGCGAGCGAAGAAAACAAAAGCCAGCGCTT
This sequence comes from Eubacteriales bacterium, assembly GCA_045660745.1. GTDB lineage: Bacteria > Bacillota > Clostridia > Oscillospirales > SIG627 > RGIG6353. Next base: position 64,182 of record JAZREJ010000039.1, on the reverse strand, counting down.
ATTTATTTTCTTGTCGTAGGATTTTCCGAGTGATAAATATATAAACCATATAAGAATTGCCACGAATAAAAGCTTCGGGAGACTGAAGCTTTCTCCAAAGAAGATTCCCGACATTGTGGGAATTATCATGGAGGAGGTGGTTATCAGAATGGTGATATGCATTGGACCGTTTGAGAGAGCCATCATCTTATAGAGGTTGCTGAGAGCCAGCACCACGCCGAAAACAAGTCCGATAAGCACCGTATAAAGTGATATTCCGCCTATGAAAATTGTTGCTCCGAAAACTATTATGCATATGGCATACATTACAATGTTGAATCGGAAAAGATGATTGTTTGTGGGAAGCTCCTTTTTGCAGGAGGTGTTGAATAAACAGTTTTGTATTACCATGGAGAGCATGGATATTGTGACTTGAAGAGCTATCATAAAACCTCTTTAATTGAATTGATTTATATTACTTTTTAAAACAAGCTGAACGTCTGTGTATATCGTTTCTGGGCACTCGGCTCCCGATATAATGTGCTTGACAAGTAGCTCAAAGGCGCTTTCGGCTTGCCTTGAAACGTCTTGCGATATCGTGGCGCTTATGACACCCTTTTCCATATAGCTTTTAATTTCACAGTGGGTATCAAAGGCTACAAGAAACGCATCAAGCCTTTCTCTTTCAAGAAATTTGCAAAGAGGGGAGGAAATACCGCTCGTAATGTATATCCCGTCCGTGTTGCAAAGCTTGCGGTACATATCGGGAAGGATTTTTTCAAAGTAGGAGGCATCATCCTTCATGTCGATTATATCCGTAAGATTAAGAGAGTGTTTTTTACACTCCTCGCAAAATGCGTCTGCGGCGCTCTTGTGAAGGGTTGTGTCAAGGTCGCCCGTAAACAGAATAACGTTTTTAGAACTGCTCCTTTTAAGACAGTTGTAAAGAAATTCCGATGCAAGGCTTGATGCACTCTTTTCGTCATGCTTAGATGCGAAAAGGTGGCTTGCTTCGTTGTTTACCGCTTGTACCTGTACAATGCTCGGACAGGACTTGTAAAGCGTGTTTATCAGGTCTGTATATTTGGTGGCACTCATACCCGTAAGTATTACACCGTCATAGTCTTTGAATGAGTCGATTGCCTCGGAATATTCCTCAAATGTATTTTTAAGAGGATTCATAACCTTAACGTCATATTCAATCTTATAGTCCTTGAGCTTTGAATAAGCACTCTCAAAGCCCACAAGCATTTTGTCGGTGTTGATTTTGAATCTGCTGTTTACAATGACCCCGATTCTCACTTTTTTCATTGAGAGCCTTGAAGCGAGCTTGTTCGGAACAAAGCCCTTCTTTTCTGCCGTTTCTAAAACAAGCCGTCTTTTGTCCTCACTGATTTTTGCGTTCGGGCTAAACGCACGGCTTATCATAGACGGGGTCATGTTAAGCTCTCTTGCAAGAGTGTATATTGTAGTTTCAGCCACGCGCTTTTCCTCCTTAATGCAATCGGTTGCACTGCGATTATATCACAAGCACATTGCTCTGTCAATACGTTTGAAAAATATTTTTTTATTTTAAAAAAGCTCTTGATTTTTCATCAATTATATGCTATTATTTGAAACACAACATATGTTGGAGGATAAAATGATGAAAAAATTGATATTGCTTGGCGACTCAATCCGTATGATAGGCTACGGCACAAAGGTGCCTGAAATATTGAAGGATGAGTTTGAAACGTGGCAGCCCGCCGATAACGGAAGATTTTCAAAATATACTCTCCGCTACGTTTCCTACGAATGGGTTTCAAAGATGGAGGGCGCTGACATTATTCATTGGAATAACGGACTTTGGGATGTAAACGATCTCGGAGACGGAGTGTTCACGTCTAAGGAGGAGTACGTTGCAAACATGACGAGAATTGCCGACCATCTTTTGAAGATAGGCAAAAAGGTTATTTTCGCTACCACCACTCCCGTAAACGAGCCTTGTGAAGGACACTCAAACGAGCGAATCGAGGAGTACAACAAGCTTATAGTACCCATCTTAAAGGAGAAGGGAGTTATAATAAATGACCTTTATTCGGTTGTATACCCCCACCGTCACGAATATTTAAGAGACGATAGACTTCACCTTGCGGAAGGCGCAATCAATGCTTGCACAGAGGCAACGGTTAAGGTGATTCGTGAGGTAGCAAAGACTTTATAAAGACAGATCGGACGGCTTTTAACCGTCCGATGATTTTTTTCTCTTTCTGTATTCGCTCGGGCTGATTCCGAAGGCTTTTTTAAATGCGTCACAAAAATATCTTTGTGAGCTGTATCCGAGCTTTTCCGATATTTCTCCTATTGTATCGGAGGAATTCAAAAACGCCTTTGCGTGCTCAAGTCTTGTTCGGCTTCTGTATTCAAGAGGGGAGAATCCTGTGATTGATTTAAAAACTCTTATAAAGTGGAATTTACTCATATTACACAAGCTTGCGTATTCGTCAAGGGGTGTGCTTGCATTGTACTCCTTGTTCATTTTGTGGATAACAAAGGATATTTTATCGGTATACCGTTCCTCGACGTACGTGCTTTTTGATGCATTTCTCTCAAGGTGCGAAAAAATCACAAAGAGCAGGGAAACACATAGCTTTTCAAAGGATGGCTTTCTCAGATGAAGCTCGCTTATCACCTCCTCAAAGAGGTCTGTTACGGTTGTGTCAGGTTTTGAAAAATATATTTTTGAGGTCTCAAAGCCGAATGGTAAAAAGCTGTTGGGGGCCGTAAAATGAACGTAGTAAAATTCTCCGGTTTCATCACCCATATATGTGTGTATTTGCTTTTCACCCGGCTTGAAGATAACGAAGGAGCCTTCCTTTGCAAAACAGTTTTCGGTTAATTCAAATTTCTCCGTGCCTTTTACAACGTAAAACAATAGCCAATCCTGTCTGCCGAAGGGACGGATAATGCTTCTTCCGTTTTGAGCAAATATGTGTCCGCTACTTACAATGGATATGTCGAACAGTCCTTCTTTTGAATTTTGGTAAGCGCTAAATATCATATACTTCTCCGCAATAAATCTGAAATTATAATCAATTAAACGTATTTACATAACCCGATTATAGCATTAAAATGTAAATATGTCAAACAGAAAAGGAGTTATCGGTATGCCAATAAAAGAGGAATCGTTCAGAATCGGATGCGGTAGATATTTACAAGGAAAAGGTTATATATCGCGGATTGGTGAAGAGGTAGTGCGCATCGCCTCGTCGCCTCTTGTGGTTGGAGGTGTTACCGCACTCTCACTTACTCGTGAAGGACTTTGTGAGTCTATTTCGAAAAAATGCAATAATTATGAATTTATCACTCATACTTCCTCCTGTAACAAAGAGGATGCCGAGGCTCTTTCACTTTTGTGCCGTGAGAGAGGCTATGACGTTATTGTAGGTGTCGGAGGCGGTGTCGTTTGCGATTTTGCAAAGCTTGTTGCAGACACGGCTCACCTTCCCGTTATAAACGTTCCAACGTCAAGCGCTACCTGTGCCTCCTATACCCCCTTGAGCGTTTGCTACACAAAAGAGGGAAGGACTGTCGGAACAAGCCACTTTAAGCATGAAGTTGATGCGGTTATAGTTGACACTGAGATTGTAGCGTCGCAACCGACAAGACTTTTTTTAGCGGGTGTATTTGATGCTCTTGCGAAGTTTTGCGAAATAAGTCACAGATATTCTCCCGAAAACGAGGAATATCCGCTCGGACTCGACTTTGCTTATTTTATGTCTGTGCGATCCTATGATTTTCTTACTTCCAAGCTTTTGGAAGCACTTCACGATATGGAAAAAGGGATTGTTTCGGAAACTCTTGAGCGTATGATTTTCACAACGGTTTGTGCAACCGGAGTTATAAGCGGAATTGCAAGAGGCTCCAACCAAACCGCTCTCGCACATAAATTCTACGAAGCGGGACGCAGACTTTATCCCACCGAGACAAAGCCGTTTTTACACGGTGAGATTGTGGGAGTAGGACTTCTTTTGCAGAATCATTTTCTCCGCAAAATTGAAGAAAATTTGCAATTGATTGAGCTGATGAAGAGCTACAACATGCCCTACAAGCCATCTCTTGTCGGTATAAGTGATACTTCTTTGGAAGAAATGTATAACGATATTTCCCATAGCAGTGCAATTGATCACGAGAACGAGGATGAATGCCGAAGATTCCGTGAAAGTCTTGAATATCTTTACTCAATCAAATGACAAAAAGGACTGTAAAAAACTCTTTACAAGGTTTTTACAGCCCTTTTTTGTTTGTTATGCTTTTTTTGTAGGATGCGGTGCTTTTGAATTTCCTTCGGTACTCACTCGGGGTTATTCCGCAATGCTTCTTGAAGGAATCGCAGAAGTAGGTCGGACTCGAAAAGCCGAGTCTGTCGCTGATTTCCGATATTGCGGTGTCTTTGTCGAGTAGCCGTAATGCCTCGGATACTTTAAGCTGATTGAAATATTCCATAACTCCAAGCCCTGAATATTTCCGAAATATCTTTTTGAGATTACTCTGACTCAGCTTGCACACCTTTGCAAGAGCCTCTATCGTCATTCTTCGGCTTATGTTATCACTCATTGCTTTGAGTATTGCTTCGTAATTTTGGTTGCCGATGCTCTTTTTTGTTGAAGAGGTGCGGTCGCTATTGTCAAGAAGTGTAGCAAGCAGCAGTTCAAGATAATTTAAAAGCAGATGGTTTTTTAAGTCATCCTCAAATTCACTGCAGTGACAGGCACAGTCAAGCACACGATGAAGTAATTCAATCTGTCCGTCATTTGGATTGTAAACCCCTTCGTTTAACGGTGCGAGTGCGGTGCCTACCGCAGAAAAGTTTATCACAATGAGGTGTAGCTTTTGTGCATTCTTTGCCCATATACTGTGAAATTCCATGGGTTTGTGAAATATCATCTCTCCGGGAAGTAATTCATACACGGTGTCACCTTTAAGTATTCCCGCACACCCTTCCAAAACGTATACAAGCTCCCAGAAGTTGTGTCGGTCTTTTTTATACTCAAAGCTCTCACCCCATATCGGCTCGATCGCCGTGTAAATTCCTTGCACCGAAAACAGCTTTTTCAGCTCAATCATTTTAAGATACCGTAGGAAACCTTAAAGCTTTTTCCTGAAAGAACGTACTTTTGGACCTTGCGTGCAAAGTCTGATATGGGATATGCAAATCTTAAGTTTGTTTCATTTGTGTTCCATTTGAAGACGTATCTTAAAATGTCGGAGGAGTCTTCCGAAACGGCTCTTGCAAACATATTTTTGAATCTTATAATGTTGCTTGTTTCGGGGAGAAATTCATCGAGCGTATCGTCAAGAAGCCATGAATGACAGGTGAAATACTTGTATTTGAAATCGGGAAAATATTTTTTGAAGAATATCTTGGCATCAGCTATTGATTTTTCACATTCGGAAATTGTTAAAGGCTCTCCTTCCGGAATGTGCACGTCAATAACGTCGTCCCCCTTTTTGATGCCGAATTCGGGAATATCGTAGGGAGATTTTCCAAATCCGAACTGAAGTCTGCCGAGTCTGAAAAGCTTTGCCGAGAGGTGAAGAGAGAGCCAATGAAGCTCGCCGAGATAAAGACATCCCTTGATATCGCTCCAGGTGTTAGTGTATATTACAATATCCTTGAGAGTGTCGATAAGCACCGATTCGGGAATGCCAAGGCTTTCATATTTCTCTTTTGTGCTTTTACACATATACAAAAACGAGAGAAGATTGCGTATTCCGTCTTCACAGTTTTTGTTGTATCTGTCTATTGTGATATCGTCCGATACTTTTACTGTAGAAAGTGCTTTGTAGAAAGCGTCGTTGAATACCTTGGGAAATTCAAGTGCCTTATAGTATTCCTCTATCGTTTTGTAAACGTCGGGATTGTCACATCTCCAAAGAGTGGGGTTTTCGGGATCGGGAAGCTCTTGCTCAATCTCAGCATCAGCCTTTCCGAGAAAACGCAGAAGATTCTTGTAATAAAGCTTTTCACGGTTTTTTCTCGACACTCCGAGCCTGTCGAGAATATCTCTGTCACGGACAAGCCATTCTTTGACGTAGCCTGAGTTGTATACGTTTGCAATGCAATCCGCACCGAACATAACGTTGTCGCCCGAATCGTAGCCGAGGGTGTATATCCTTTCAAGCAGTCTTTCTCTGTCCTGAGGAGGAGTGCCCGGGGTGATGTCAAAGAAAAGCTCGGAGGTCTTTTTAGTGTTTTTTGCACTCATGAATTTTCCGTAGAGTGCAACGCATTCGTCAATCCATGGCCATGAGCAATGCCCCATTGAAAAACGCAGTCCCTCTATTTCAAGTAAATCCTCCCAATTAAGCGGTCTGTTGTATTTTGATGATATCTCGCCGTCCCAAAGTATTCCTGTGTGGAAAAACACAGGCTTGTTAAGAGAGGCGATTTCCCGAAGCACCTTGAGACACTCTTCTTCATATACGAAGTAGTCGGTGCATATCATCTTGAAGCCGCATATTCCAAGGTCTGCCGCCTTGTGTATTTTGTTTATGATATCATTTTCATAAGGATGAATATACATGATGGGGAAAAGTCTCATTTCGTATCCCCGACACCATGAAAGTACCTCCGAAAGTCTTGTATCAAAGTCGGTACCCGTCTGAGGATTTGTTCTGTCGGGAAGATTTGAAAATACACAGCCTCCGTAAATCCCCGCAACATCCATGTCGGAAATAAGCTTTTCGGGTGTGATTTCGGTATTAAAAGCGTGAATGTGAACGTCAAAAATTTTCATTGTTTATAGTTCCTTTTTTGTTATAATTACTCCGTAAGGGGGAATTTTGGCAGAAGTGCTTTCTATTGTGCATTCGTTTGAAACGTATACGGGATATGCGTCAAGCATGACTTCCTTCTCGTCTTTTCCGACGTTATAAAAGAATCGGTATTCATGCTTGTCCGAGCGTCTTAGCGCCGTCCATATGTCGGACTCCTCATAAGCTATTCCCGCATAGTCCATAAGCTTTTTAAAAAGATGCGGAACGGGTGCCTTTTGATTATCGTGTACCGCAATTGAAAAGCTTCCACCCGAGGTTATGACACGTCCCTTGCCGAATCGATGCTCTATAACTGCGGGGCTTGAGTCCTCCCATCTACCGATGACAGATGCGTTTTCGCCGGTAGGCTCAAGAGTTACGTGCCAGCCGTCGCATAGCTCTTCTTGGGAGTCGAAAAATATTTTATTTCCCATATCGCATGAGAATTCCACTCTAGGTACTTCACGGCATCCCGTGAGTGCGTCAAGTCCGAGGTTCGGACGTGTGGGTGAAACCCATGTGTTCGTATCACGGCAAGCAAACGGATATTCTATAAGTAGGCACCGCCGTTTTTGACGCAGTCGGTAAGAGCTCTTGCAATATCGGGATTTGTCATTTCAAAACAGCTTACAAGCACTGCACGGTATTTCGAAAGGTCGTCGCCCGGAACCGCAAAATCCGCTCTGTGTCCGAGTCTGCGGAAAAGCGAGTGCGCTCCTCTTACCATCTTTTTGTAGCTGTATTCGTATTCTTCACCAATATTCTCAATTCCCGCAAGAGTGCATTGCATATGCTGAATTCTCATTAAAAGCCGGTTTTCGGGATCAAAGAATATAGCAACGTCCCATTCACTTCTCAGGGGAGTCGGTGCTCTGTGGTATTGTGCTCCGTAAGGGAAAAAGTCAGTAAATATTTTGTGTGCCATATTCTTTACCTCATTATACATTGTTGTATGTCTTGTGTCAATTATATTTTATTCAAATTCAAAATTCAACGGGCATATGTCTAAAAAATTTCGGGAATCGGACACTTTTTTGCACCATTGACTTTTTCGAGGGTTTGAAGTATAATAAAATAAAGAAACGGAGGAAGAGCTATGCTTGATAAAATAAAGGGTGCGATATTTGGTCACGCTGTTGGCGATGCACTCGGAGTGCCTGTGGAATTCTGTACAAGAGACGAGCTTGATATAAAGCCTGTTTCGGATATGGAGGGGCATGGGACTCACGATAAGGATGCGGGCACGTGGTCGGATGACACGAGCATGACGCTTGCCTCACTGGACAGCCTTATAAAGCATCTCGACTATAACGAGGTAATGGAAAACTTTGCTGCATGGCTCGGTGATGCAAAGTATACCGCAGACGGAGAGGTTTTTGACGTTGGGAATTCTACTCGCAAGTCAATCCTTTTGTACGTTGGTGAAAGCCTTCCCGCCCTTGAGTGCGGACAAAACAGTGAATGGGATAACGGAAACGGTTCACTTATGCGTATTCTTCCGTTTGTTCTATACACTTATTATCAGAAATTTGCTGACCCGCTCGAAATTATACACAATGCATCAAGACTTACTCACTCTCATGAGCGCAGTCTTGTGGGATGCGGAATATATGCGTTTGTTATTTGGGAATTACTTGCGTCTCCCTCAAAAGATTCTGTGTATCGCGGGCTTATGAAGGCGGCGGCATTTTACAGCGACAGTGATGAGTTTGATGCTTATGCAAGACTTTTTGAAACAGATTTTGTGGCTCTTGATATCTCAGAAATAAGTAGCAGCGGATATATTGTTGATACACTTGAAGCCTCTCTCTGGTGCCTTTTGAATTCCGAAAGCTATTCAGAATGTGTACTGAAAGCGGTAAATCTCGGAGAGGACACGGACACGGTTGCGGCTGTTGTCGGCGGTATGGCGGGAATCCTTTGGGGCTTTAATTCAATTCCCGAAAAATGGCTTGCAAAGCTTTCAAGACGCGATTACATTGAAAATCTTTGCATTGAGGCGTGTAACAGCTGGGGAGGTTAAAAGGTCAAAATAATTCAATTTTAGTGCAAAAACTGTATTTACTTTTTGTGATTTGAGTGGTAAAATAAAATAAAAAAACGGAGAAACAATATGAAGATACTTATTTATAACGAAGGCGTACATGATAAGAAAGATTCAATAAAGGCTGTTTATCCCGTTGGTATCCACGGAAGACTTGCCGAGATTTTCACAGAAGAAGGACACGACGTAACAATCGCAACTCTCGATGACGTTGCAGACGTGTTTACCGAAGAGACCGTACGCTCTGCAGATCTTATCTGCTGGTGGGGACATATGTACCATGGTCAGGTTCCCGATAACGTAGTTGATTACGTTCAGAATGCAGTTCTTGCAGGAACCGGACTTTTGGCTCTTCACTCAGCACATCTTTCAAAGCCCTTCAAACGGCTTATGGGTACTGCTTGTACTCTCAGATGGCGTGACGCAGACCGCGAGCGTATTTGGGTAACTTCCCCCTCACACCCCATCGCACAGGGGCTTCCCGAATACTTTGAGCTTGAAAACGAAGAAATGTATGGAGAATACTTTGATATTCCCACCCCCGATGAGATAGTATTTATGGGATGGTTTGCGGGAGGCGAGGTCTTCCGTTCGGGATGTACCTTCACAAGAGGTCTTGGTAAGATATTCTACTTCCAGCCGGGTCACGAAAGCTATCCTTCCTTCCACAACGAATACGTTTCAAGGATTCTCAAGAACGCGGCTGTTTGGGCAGGCAAAAAGGCTCCCGGCACAACTCCTGTTTGTATTCATGCGGACAAATCTCCCGAATCACTTCTCAAGTAAAAAAAGAGACTCCGAGGCTACTGCCTCGGAGTTGTTTTTGTAGGTGTATATGAAATATTCGCCGTTTATCTTTCTGGCAAAATAGGTTACGTCGACCGATTCCTCACCGCTTGACGTCGCAAGGGTAAAAGCGATACGCAAGGAAACGGTATTCTCGTCATATTCAAAAAACTCGAAGATTGAAACATTGCTGCGTATTTCGTATTTTTCGTTCACTGTTTTATCGTCATTTTCTTCCACCTCACGGTAAAGTGCCGTGCCTTCTTCAATGTAAGGTGTAACAAGCGATAGGGGAACAAGGTGTTTTTTATGAAGCTCTATATTTATTGCTGTATCAACTATTCTTGCTGAAATTGATTGGTCGGGAACAGCATAGATAACTTTTTCTACAAAAATATCACCTTCCCTAACAGCGGTAGTATGAGTCCCGTTTCTGTCTTTTATCGAGATTTTAGGTTCTTTTATGCAGTTTTCAATCTTATAGGTGATATATTCCGGCGACGGAACCTCTTCGGGGAGATAGTCTTTTGAAGGATGAGGTTCATTTGCTACTTTATAAACCATTGATACAGGCTTGCCGTTTAAGTATACGGTGCTTGAGCTAAGTGCCTTTACAGTAACAGTATAGCGTGGCTCATATTCAACAGTGATGTTGCCTCCTTGCCATACGCCGTTTTCATCCTTTTCAAGAGTAAACGTTCCGATATCATTTCCGTTTGAAGTGATTGTATAAAGAATACTGTTCTCATTGCGGCTTGTTTCGGTGTAAGTTGAAGCCAGAATGACTTCTTTTCTGTATTCAAGAATATCTGTCATGTCGCGGTCTGTATCAAATTCATTGCGGGAAACAGGGAAGAGCTTGTTGGCGGGATTTAATCCATCGGGGTCAATATTTTTGAATACAGACTCAAAATATTTTTTGCTCACAGCTTCGGGAAGAGTCTCGCTGTAGGCTTCGATTTGCCAATTAAGATATACGAGAAAGCCCGAAAGAGCTATTAGAAACAGTATTATGACCGTTAGATATATTTTGTAAAATCTTGTCATTTTGTCACCTCCGTACCTCTCAAAAGATGTATTTCGTCATCCGAAAGATAGATGGAGGGGATCCACTCGGTATATTTGTTTTCATACGCCTTGTCAACAACCTTTTTGTGAATCTCGCGGCAGTCTGATTTAAATATCACCCAAAGAGATGAAAAAAGTGTCAGCGCACACATGAGAATTAAGGTTACTATACATAAAAATACTCGTCCCCAAAATGCTCCGACCGTTGTTTTTGCACCTCTCGGTCTGAATGTACCTCTTAAATATCTCATTTAACTCATCCTTTACTTATTAAACTTTTCATTAAACTCGTCTGTTAAAAATTCTTTTGAAATGGTGTTTACAGCATATCCCACAAGCCTCTCATAAGTAAGTGGATTCCCGTAGTATTTGCGCACACCGTGTACTGCGGCAAGCTCAGGGGTGTAGTCTTGCATGTAATAAACGACGTTAGTGTAAAAATCGCTTGAAAAATGGAATACCGTTGGGTGAAATATCACTTTTTCAACGTAAGGCTTTCCCGCATTCGGTTTAAGTATATTAAGCTCAAGGATACCGCCCACCATATTAACGTCGAGGTCTTGCTCGGCTACAAAATTTCCAAGTGAAAAAGCACACAGAGTCTTGTTACCGTTTTTGCCTTCTAACCATTCTATTGGCTGTAAAACGTGCGGATGATGTCCGATTATGACGTCCACTCCGCAGTCTGCCATGACCTGTGCCGCGCGTCTTTGTCCCGCTGAAGGAACAAACGAATACTCGTCTCCCCAGTGGACCGAAACGAATACAAGATCTGCTTCTTTCTTTGCCAAAGCTGTCTGTCTGATAATATCTTCATCGTTGAGATATGGAATAACGATAGGGGAGGATGCAGATTTTACAAGACCGTTTGTAAAATATGTGTAGGAGAGAAATGCTATTTTAATGCCGTCTCTTTCCACTATACGGATGTTGTCATAGTCCTCTTCATTTTCGTATCCGCCTATCATCGTGACGTTTTGACTCTTCCAGAACTCTATCGTTGACTGAAGACCCGATGTTCCCGCATCAAGCATATGGTTCGTTCCGATGTTGATGACGTCGTACCCGAGCTCTACCAGGTCAAGACCAAGCTCCTGAGGAACGTTGAACATAGGGTAGTACTTTATGGGATAACCATTTCCCGCCATAACGCACTCTTGGTTTATAAATGCAATGTCGGCGCCTTCTATCTTTTCTTGAACGTTTGCATACTGCGGTTTGAAATTGAGGCTCCTGCCACCCGGAATTGCTTTTGACTTTGCATCCTTTGTTCCGTAGGTTATGTTATCACCACAGGCAACAAAGGATATTTCTTTGAAATCGTACACAAGCGCTTCGGACGGTGGAGTGTTAAATTCATTAAATTCAAGTGTGCTGTCTTCTGCCTTTTTTACCGAGCTTGAAGCGCAGGAAAACAGCAAAACAGTCAGCGTTACGACTATGATAAGTGATATTTTGCGCATCAAATTAAACGTCCTTTCATGTAAACGGGGTTGATTTTGTTTTTATTCTGATTTGAAACTGCTTTGGAGTCAGATGAAATTCCTTTTTGAATGCCGATATAAAGTGGCTGGTAGAAGAAAAGCCCGTGTCATATGCTATTTCGGTAATATTTTTAGTTGTAGCGACAAGTAAGTTTCGAGCATTTTGCAGCTTTATGGAGTTTATATAATCTTTAAAGTTTTTGCCAACCGTATTTTTGAAAGAGCGGGAAAAATAATTCGGGCTGAGAGAACATATCGATGCAACTTCCTCTTCTGAGACACATGCGTTCTTTTCGGAAATGTAGGTAAGTGCTTTTTGCATGGCATCAGACGGGCGTGGTGCAAATTTAAAAACGTTATTCTTCTCCCACAGTCTTATTATGGCGGCAAATATTTTGAAAATGTTTGCACGGATTATAAGCTCGTGGGCGGTTTCTTTGCCGTCCCATTCGAGGGTTATCTCATTAACTAACGCTTCAATGTCGATTCCCTCAAGCTCGCTTGACGGGAAGACTCTTTTGCTTAAATCTTTGCCGAGTGAAGGTAAAAGATATTGTATTTGAAACATGCACCCATTGTCAGCGGAAAAAATTCCCGGAGTAAATTTAAGGCATATGTAGTTTGAGGATTCATTAAATGTGAAGGCGTGTGGTTCACCCGAGTTTATGACAGCAACGTCTCCGGAACGGAAGGGGTGGCTTTCGCCGTTTACCCAAAGCACCGTATCCGAATCTGTTGCATACAGTATCTCCATATAATCGTGATAGTGATATGCGTTTGGAACTGTACGGTTTGTGCGAACCGAGCGCTGGTGCCAAACGTGAATAGAGCTTTTTATACCATTTATTGTAAAGGGAGCTTCCGAGCGTGTTATCATTTTTACCTCAATCGTAGAAATTTGATACTTTTCGCAATGAATCGTGTATTATATTGGTGTAAAAAATTATATCATATAAAATAGAAATATGCTATACTTTTTTAAAAGAATTTTATATTCAAAGGAGAAAAAACAATGAAAAATTTAAAAGGTGCCATAATCGGACTCGGCGGAATCTCCAGAGGATGCCATATTCCCGCTTGGAAAAAGCTCGGCAACGTTGAGATAGTTGCAGTATGTGATATCATTCCCGAAAAGATTGACAGCTATAAAAAGCAGTTCGGTCTTGAGAATGCTCTTGGCTTTACTGATTATAAGGACGTTCTTGAAATCGAAGGACTTGATTTCGTTGACATTTGTACTCCCAACCTCTATCATTCGCTCATTGCTGTTGCGGCTCTTGAAAAGGGAATCAACGTATTTTGCGAGAAGCCCGATGCTGTTTCGGTTGAGGAAGCACTCAAGATGAAGAATGCTGCTGAAAAGGCTGGCAAGACTCTTATGGTAATGAGAAATAACCGCCACAGAAACACTTCAAGATATATGAAGAAGTTTATCGCAGACGGTAAGATGGGAGATATCTACTGCGGACGCTGCGGTTGGCAGAGACGTCGCGGTATTCCGGGTAAGGGCGGATGGTTCACAACCAAAGAGCTTTCGGGTGGCGGTCCTCTCATCGACCTCGGTGTACACATGATAGACCTTTCCATTTGGCTTATGGGCAACCCCACTCCTGTTGCGGTTTCCGGTTGCACCTTCAGAAAATTTGCTGATTCCGACACTTCCGACTCTGCAAACTCCGCATTTGGCGACAAGGTATCCGGCGGTACGTTCGATGTTGAAGACCTCGCAATGGGCTTTATCAAGTTCGATAACGGCGCATGCCTCCAGATAGAATTTTCATGGGCATCCAATGTTGAGCATGAGAATGTATTCGTTGAGCTTCGAGGTACCAAGGCAGGTTCCAAGTTTACCGATAACTGTCGCGGCACAAATTCTCTTAAGATATTTACCGAGACAAACGGTGTTCTTGAAAATCTTGAGCCTCAGATAATTGACGAGCCCAACATCCACGCTCGCAACATCGAGCATTTCGTTGACGTAATCGCCAACGGTGCAAAGCCCGACTTCGAACCCATTCAGGGTGTTAATATGATAAAGATTCTTCGTGCTATGTACGAGTCTGCCGAGACAGGTAGAGAAGTTCAGCTTTGATAGGGTAAAAAATGATAAAGGTTACTGTTTGGAACGAAAATTATCATGAGAAGAACGATCCCACTGTGACAGAAATATACCCGGGTGGTATTCACAATTTCATTGCCGACTTTTTGAGGTGCGAGGATATCGAGGTTCGGACCGCGACTCTGGATGACGATGAATGCGGCCTTACAGACGAGGTGCTTCAGGATACTGATGTTCTTGTTTACTGGTCTCACGTCAAGCACAGACTTGTTCCCGACGAGGTGGTAGAAAGAGTTCAAAAGTATATTCTTGGCGGTATGGGTTTTGTGCCTCTTCACTCTGCACATTATTCCAAGGTGTTCAGGCGTATGATGGGAACCTCTTCCACACTTAAGTGGCGAGAGGGCGCACGTGAGAGAATATGGACTATAATGCCTAATCATCCTATTGCCGAGGGCGTTGATGAGACCTTTGTTCTTGAGCCCGAGGAAATGTACGGAGAACCGTTTGATATTGCAAATCCTGATGATATCATATTTATGGGATGGTTTAAGAGCGGAGAAGTTTTCCGTTCGGGATGCACTTGGACAAGGGGACTTGGTAAGATTTTTTACTTCCAGCCCGGCCATGAGACTAACCGTGCTTTTCATGATAAGAATGTACAGCAAATTATTAAAAACGCTGTCAGATGGGCATGCCCAATTAAGAAGAATGTCGAGCTTATATGCCCTGAGTTTCAGCCCGTTGAGGGCATAGAATAAAAAAGTCGGTGTTACCCTATAAGGTAACTCCGATTTTTTCTGTATTCGCTCGGACACACACCGTGTATGTTTTTAAAACGCCGTGAGAAGTAAAGCTGATCCGAAAAACCAAGCTTTTCGCTTATAGCACCAACCGAGAGTGATGTCGTAGAAAGCAGTGCTTCTGCTTCCGACATTATAAGCCGTGTAACGTATTCGTTCACAGATACCGAAAGCTCTTTTTGAAAGTGCTTTGTAAGGGTGCTTTTTGATACGAATATGCTTTCGGATATTTCAGATATGGTTAGCTTTGCAGAAAGATTTTCACGAATGTAAGAAAGTGCTTTTTTTATGCACGGCGAGTGTCTTTCGTCACATAGACTTATGTTGTAAAGATCTATCATTTCCGCAATAGTATTAATTGCTGCGTTTTTTAGCTTTAGACCGATCGGCAGACTTGATGACGTTATATTTTTCTTTATAAAATCAACATTTGATGGATCCGACAAAGATAGAGGCTTTTTACACGCTCTCAAAAGATCTGCACCGTCAGAGCCACACAGCTTTATATGAAAGTAAATGTGCTCCATGGTTTGTGCGCACTCAAAGTCAAAATCCATTCCCGCCGGAAGCAGATACCACTTATCCTTTGTGAAAGTTAACTCTTCTCCGTTGCTCAGCTTGATTGTAAAGCTTCCGTTTAAAACGTAATAAAGACGCGAGTATTTCGGAGATATTCGACGACCTTGCCATTCACTGCCCACTTTGGCGTGACCGACACATAATATCTGCGGCTTTATTTTGGCAATCTCGTTGAATATTTCTGTGTTTGAATTATAAAACATACTCGAAACTCCATATTTTATACTTGAAAAAGTATTTATTATAAGGGATTTTTGCTTTAATATAATATCAGCAAGTACATATTACAACGGTTAGAACGAAAAGTCAATACAAAGGAGAAAAAGAAATGCTTTTACGCGACAAATTCTGGCTTTGGGGACATCCCGAAGGACGTTACAATCACGAATACGGTAATGAAAAGGAATCCCGAATGACACCGATGGAGGCCTGTCTATACCTTGGTATCAGAAATACGTTTATGGTGCCTGTTGGACGTAAGGTTGACAGACGTCAGTATAATAAATCATTCAAGACACTCAAGGGCGTTGGTTGGGAATGCTACAAGGCGGGGGAAAATCCCGAGATCGTAGAGCCGCTTATTGCTGAGGCGGCAGATTTTGACAACATCAACTGCGTTGTCTTTGACGATTTTGTCAGAGAGGGAAAATTCAGAAATATACCCGTTGAAAACCTTTGGAAAATTCAGGAAAGACTCAAGACAAACGATATCCGCCCTCTTGATATGTGGATGGTGCTTTACACCTTTGAGTTTGGTATCAAGCCCGAGCAGGATACGGATTTTATGAAATACATCGAGCCCTTTGACGGTATCACAATGTGGACCTGGAAGGAAAGCGACGTTCACCTTATCCCTGAAAAGTTTGAGATACTCAAGAAGATGGCACCGGGGAAGAGGTTTATGTTCGGTTGCTATCTTTATAATTTTGGGGAGCAGAAGGAAGCAACGGGCGAAAAGGTTAAGTGGCAGCTTGACTGGTATCGTGAAAAGATACTCGCCGGGGAAGCCGACGGAGTTATCCTTCACACAAATACTATGGCAGACCTTGATTATGAAGCGTATGATGCCGCTTGTGAGTGGATGGATCTCCATGGAGACGAGGAGATATAAATCGGAATTATCCATATTTTGTACAAATTTATCCATTCCACAATCTGTTCTGTAGCGCTATGATATTAAAGGATTAAGTGTATCGAAACGGAGGTACTATTATGGATACAAAAAGCATTGACGCTTTTATCGAGAGTATGACGATAGACGAGCTTATCGGTCAGACTCTTTGTTATGCAGTTTCTCCCAAGTGGAGTGAGGAAGAATTTGCCGACATTGTCAGAAGAACAAAGCCGGGCGGAATATTTTTCAATGGCGCAGAGCCTGAGTTTATACATAAATATACGAAGATAGCAAACGACAATCTTGACATCCCGGTAATCGTTTCTGCGGACGTTGAGAACGGTCCCGGTTGTGCCATCAAAGGAGAGGAGCTTTTGCCGTTCCCCATGGCATGGGGTGCCGCCGATGACGCAGAGCTTATAGAAAAGGCAGGAGAGGCAACCGCCGCAATTGCAAGACGTGCGGGTATTCATTGGACGTTTGCACCAATAGTTGATCTCAACATGAATCCCGACAATCCCGTAACAAATGTGCGTGCAATCTCGGACAGCGCAGATCAAGTCATAAAAATCGGTTCGGCGTATATCAGAGGACTTCAAAAAAACAACGTGATGGTTGCGTGTGCCAAGCATTTTCCGGGAGACGGTGTCGATGACCGCAATCAGCACTTCTGTACAACGATCAACAGCCTGTCACGTGAGGAGTGGATGAATACTTTTGGCAAGGTATACCGTGAGCTTATAAGGGAAGGTGTAGGCTCCATAATGGTAGGACATCTTGCACTTCCCGCATTTGACGGAGAAAAGGTCGATGAGGTACTGGGATATAAGCCGGCTATCATAAGCCGTAAGCTTATAACGGATCTTTTAAAGGAAGAGCTTCAATTTAAAGGTTGCGTTGTGTCCGATGCACTCAGCATGATTGGTTCTTGCTCTGTGATGCGCGAGGATAAGCTTGTTGTAGAATTCTTGAATGCGGGAGGGGATATGGCTCTGTTTGCGCTTCCTGTGGATTTTGATAGAATCAAGTCGGCATATGAGCAAGGAAATATAACGCTTGAGCGACTTCGCGATGCGGTACGCCGAGTGCTTGTCATGAAAGAAAATGCTCGTATATTTGATGATAACAAGCTTCCCGATAACGCTGTTAATGATAGTCTTGATATCAAAGCGATTGCTGATGAGATAGGAGAAAAGTCTATAAAATTTGTCAGAAATTGCAAAGGCGTGCTTCCCGTTAAATTGGAAAAGGGAGATAAGGTTCTTGTTATTAACATTCAGCGCGTCGAGAGTGCTCGTGTTGCTTCGCCTCTTGTTAGATATCTTGATGAATTCGAAAATGAGCTTCGTGCAAGAGGGCTGGAGGTTGAGGTGCTCTTAAATCCTTCCCATACTACCGTTAAAGAAAAAATGGCAGAAGCAAAAACGGTATTTGTTAACTGTAAGATAGGAGTTCATGATTATCTTGGAGGAAGCTTACGTATTGCATGGGCAAATATAATGCTGTTCTGGAGAGGATTTTTGTTCTCTCACCCGTCGGTTGTGTTTACCTCCTTCGGTGATCCGTATAAGCTTCATGACTTTCCTTATCTTTATACTTATGTGAATGCCTTTTCAAGCTCCGAGGCGTCCCAGCGAGGTGCCGTTAAGGTGCTCCTCGGCGAAAAGCCTATGGTCGCCAAGAATCCCGTAACCCATAAAGGCTACTTTGAAAGAGAAGTTGAATAAACTAAAATGCACCTGTTCTTTTTTGAACAGGTGCTGTTTTTGTCATAGCCTTATTTCTTTTGAATACAATATTACAAAAAACAAAAGGAGACGGGTATGAAAAAAGTTTTAGTGTTTATATTGATGCTTGCACTGAGTGTGCTTCCCGTAAGTGCGGAGTTGTTAGAGGATGAAAGCCTATTTTTAACCGAGGATGAGTTTTTTGATTGGGTGCTTCCTGCGTCAGCGACAGCGCTTGACGTCACATCCGAGGGCGCAATCCTTATGGAGGCAGAAACAGGAGAGGTGCTTTTTGATAAGAATGCTGACAAGAGTCTGCCTATCGCATCGGTTACAAAGGTAATGACTATACTTCTTGTTATGGAGGCGCTCGACGGAGGTGTTATAAAGCTCGATGATCCCGTTACTGTAAGCGAAAACGCAGCTTCAATGGGAGGCAGTCAGGCGTGGATGGAGCCGGGAGAGGTGCTCAGCGTTCACGATATGCTCAAGGCTGTCGTTGTGTCTAGCTGTAATGACGGTGCGGTTGCTCTTGCAGAACATATTGCAGGAAGTGAAGCGGAGTTCGTACGCCGTATGAATGAGCGCGCTGCAGAACTCGGCATGACGAATACGAGCTTTGTGAACTGTACGGGGCTTGACGACAAAGAGATGCATACTTCAACTGCGCGCGACGTTGCCGTTATGTCCCGCGAGCTTATATCACACGAAAAGATATTTGAATATACAACGATATGGATGGATACTATCCGTAACGGCGCATTCGGACTTACTAACACCAATAAGCTTATTCGTTTTTACAACGGCGCTAACGGGCTTAAAACGGGCTCTACTTCAAAGGCGAAATTCTGCCTTTCGGCAACTGCTAAAAGGGGAGAGACCGAACTTATCGCGGTAGTGCTTGGAGGTCCCACCTCCGCCGAACGCTTTTCGGATGCAAAAGCACTCCTTGATTACGGATTTGCCAATTTTGCCGTATATCACCCCGCTCCCCTTGAAATACATGAGGTGCGTGTAAAGGGCGGGAAAAAGCAGTATGCGTCGGTAGATACAAGTATAGCACCTATCCTTGTTAAAAAAGGTCTTGAAGGAAAGATTGAAGTTCAGATAGAGCTTGCAGATAAGGTAACTTCTCCTGTTGACAAAGGACAAACGGTTGGTGAGATAAAATATTTCGCAAACGGGCAGATGCTCGGCTCAAGCAAGATAGTTACTACCGAGTCGGTTGAAAAAGCAGGCTTTTTCGACATTTTCACTTCGCTTCTAAAAACTCTTGTTCAGTAAAAAAGGGGGCTGTAAAAAACTCTGTTTGAGTTTTTTACAGCCCTTGAATTGTAGGAGATTGGAAAAATGCTTCAGAGAACTTTATCCGTTTAAAAGTTTTGAATACACTTAAAACTCTATTTGTTTGTGTTTTTTGACGGTCCGGACTTTTTTTACATCTCCTTTGAATTTTGTAAGAGTGATAAATTCTTGCAATCGGTGGGGATTTACACTCTTTGTTTCGTTTTTTACATGTTGTATTTTCTCATCATTCCCTTTTCAAATTCGAGAATGTATGCCGCTTCTCTGTCAATAGCCTTCTCGCTTGTGTCAGAAACGAGGTCGCGGAACACGTGTATGTCACGTCCAACCTCACCCCCCTGCATTACGAATGGTTCGCACACAATACGATTCTTGTAGCCTATCTCTGAAAGGGTACCGAATATCTCGTCCCAGTTAAGATGTCCGCGTCCGGGAGCCGTGCGGTTATTCTCCCCGGTGTGGAAGCTTGTAAGTCTGTTTCCTACAAGTCGGATAGCATCTCCAATGGAATTTTCTTCAATGTTCATGTGATAGGTGTCAAGAAGAATACCTATGTTACGGCTGTCAATTTCGTCTGCGTATGCAAGAGCTTCCTCGGCTGTGTTTATAAGACACCCTTCAAAACGGTTTACTGCCTCAACACAGTAGGTAACTCCGTTGTCTTCAGCCGCTTTGATTATTTCTCTCATGCTCTTGATACTGTTTTCAAGAAGTGGTCTTTTGTCATCAAGTACGTAGGGAGGTGTACCCCATCCTGCATAGCTTACGCCGGAGAGAAGCTTTCCGTCCATCTTGCCTATCTGTTCGACGATTCTCTTTAGGTAATCGACACCTCCGAGTCTTACGTTTTCATCCGGAGATGAAACGTCGTATGCCGGGTCAAGACCGAGAGAATAGGTAAGCTCAATTCCTACCTCGTCAGCAAGAGCCTTGAGACTTTTAAGCTTTTCATCGCTCATCTCAAGAAGGGGCTGAGCCTGAAATTCGAGTACGTCAAAGCCTATCTGTGCGGCTTTCTTTATGTACTTTGAGTGGTCTGCATCCCAGTTCTTTTCCCAGAAATTCATGAAAATACCAAGCTTGTTCATGCGTGAAACCTCCTTATATTAAATCAATATCGTAATCAAGGTATTTTGAAAATGCCTCGAATATTACGTTGCTGCAGTTTCCGTAGGTAATTGACAGGTGGTGCTTGTATCCGCTTTCAGCAACGTAGTTTGAAAGGTCGCTAAGTCCCTCTTTTTCAACTACCTTACCGCTTCCGAAGAATTCTTCTTCTATCTCATCATCTGTGAATCTGCCTTCTGTAACGAATCCGCACACCTGCCCGTTTTCGGTCTTGATGCTTCCGAAGGTGATGTCACCCGACTTGATACTGCCCTTGTTTACACCAACACCGCTTCCTTCACCGAAGGACTTCTTGAACATAAGATGCTCGATTATCTTACCCTTACCGTTAAGCATTGAAGGAGCTACAGGTCCGCAATGGAACATGATTGCTTTGTTTTCTTCTTCACCGTAGTTGTTGTTGTAGTCAAGAAGCATTGACGGGGTGTCCGATGCAAGTGAGAGTGCTCTCATCATAACGGCATTTGGAATATCGACCTCACACGCCGCACTGATTCCCATCTCATTGAGAATACAAAGAGTGGTACAGGGAGCGATTCCCATAACCGTTTGGAATTCATTCCAACAACGCACCGCTACTGCATCAAGCTGATACTCACGTACAACGTCCTCGAACACCGCCTGAACCTTTGCCATGTTGTCAAGCTTTGCTTCGGGATAGTCGGAGAACTCTGTGATGGCAAGTATGTCGGATTTCTTTTCGTCTATTTCTTTTTGCGTGAGCTTTTCTGCTCTCTGGAATATTTCGCTCAGGTCAAGTGTTACAATGTCAACGCCCTTATTCTGGAAAGCAATTTCGTCAACCCTTACGGTCTTGAACGCTGTGGTTCTTGCACCGATAGCACCGAGTCTGAACTTCTTCATGCCCTTAACCACTCGGCAAACTGCCTCAAATTCAAGAAGGTCAGCGTGGAAATCCTCGGTGAGAGGGGAGACCACAAACTTCTTTGTGAGAGAGAAGGGGATGTTTGCCTGTCGGAGTACGTTGCAAAGAGCGAATTTTCCGCACATCGAGTCGCGTCTGTGTGCAAAATCCATTTCTCCTATCTTGTCGGGATAAGCCTGAATGAGAATGGGTACGTTTGCGTTTTCAAGTGCTATAAGAGCACCGTTTTCATCACTGAAGTTAGGCATACATACAACAACGCCGTCAAATTTCCCTCTGTTTTCTTCAAGAAATTCAGCATAAGCTCTGCCTTCCTCAATGGTTTCTACAGCTCCGAATCTTGTTTTTGATTCATCCATTGCGATATGATTGATGTTTGCTTTGTCAAGTGCCTCGCACATCTCTTTTCTTGCTGTCGCAACAACTTCACCGGGGAAAAATCCTCGGTTACCGAAGTAAAGAGCAAGAGTAATCTTATTGTTAACTGCTCTCATGATATTCCTCCTATAACGATATAGCGCTATATCGTTATAGTATCATAAATCTATTGATTTGTCAATAATTTTTTGTTCGAAACAGATAAAAAATAAAACTCTTGCAAAATAATTTATTGTATGGTATAATGTATAAGTAAATAAAAGTAAATATACTTTCTGAAAGGATTTATTATGAATAAAGGTATTATTGTTGCAGGCAACATGCTTGTTGACCATGTGAAAATGTGCGATATTTATCCTGTGCCCGGAATGCTTACAAACGTTCGCTCTGTTGAAAAGAGCGTAGGCGGATGTGTATGCAACACTGCTGCCGATATTGCTATTATCGATCCCGAAATCAACGTTTCTATCATCGGTAAGGTAGGAAATGATTCCGACGGAGATTATCTGAAGGGTGCTATGTCAGACCTCGGTATTGACATCGAGGGAGTTGTTACAACCGAGGAATCCTTTACCTCCTTCTCTGACGTTATGTCTGATTTGTCTACAAACGAGCGTACATTCTTCCACGGCAGAGGCGCAAATGCACTTTTCGGTCCTGAAGATATTGATATTGAAAACCTTAATGCTGATATTTTCCATATCGGTTATGCACTCCTTCTTGATAAGTTTGACCTTCCAGACGATGAGTACGGTACCGTTATGGCAAGAACTCTTGCAGAGGTTTCAAAGAAGGGCATCAAGACTTCGATTGACGTTGTTTCCGAAGCATCCGACCGTTTCCCTAAGATCGTAACTCCATGTCTTGCTCACTGTGACTATCTTATCTTCAACGAGGTTGAAGCTGCCATGGTTACCGGTATAAAGGTGAGAAATGACGAAGGAAAGATAGATCACAGCGCTATCAAGGCGGTTATAAATGAACTCTTTGAAAAGGGCGTTCGCGAGATAATTTCAATCCATGCTCCTGAGGGTGGCTGGTATGCAAAGAAAGGCGACACGGTATACTTCCTTCCTTCACTTAACATGACCAAGGATATGATCAAGGGTAAGGTTGGTGCAGGCGATGCTTTCTGCGCAGGTATGCTTTACTCCATCTACCGCGAGTTTGACCCCGAATACTCCCTCAGAGTCGCAGGGGCCGCGGCAGGCTGTAACCTCACCGAAAAGAACTCTATCGACGGTCTTCGTCAGTTTGACAAGATGATGGAATTCGAGGCTGAAATCGGATATCCCACAGTATAAAACAAAGGAGAAGCGAAAGCTTCTCCTTGATTTTTTTATGTATTTGGCAGAGTGTCCTTTTCCTTGCGAAGAAAATTTGTAAACCCTTGAGGCTTATAAGTAACCCCCGCAATTTTTTCTTTGGGTTCACCGTATTTTGCGTTATAGCCGAAAAGGTTTATGTAGGAAGCGATGTCGTTCCTTTCACGGTCCATGGCACAGGTAACCTCAAACAGAGCTTCAACGTCATCAATTGCTCGGTGACTGTTTTTGACCACCCCTTCAAGTGAGTAGTGAGTGATTGCCGCTTCCAGCTTGTGAGGGTAGGGAGCTCGGTCCTTATATACCGTGACGGTGTCAAGAAAGCTGAGCTTTACAGAGAATCTGTGTCCTCTTAAAAATCGTCTCAAAAAGGTAAGGTCAAACTGTGCGTTATGTGCCGCAAGAAGTACGTTTTTTCGTCCAACGCCCTCAACAAGAGCGTGAAAACGTCTTGCAGCTTCCTCGGATGATATGCCTGAGCTTCGAAGCATATCATCGGTTATATGAGTAAGCTCAACAATTTCGGGAGGAATAGTCTCGCCTTCGGGTAACTTTACAAATTCATCCATTCGTGTTTTTAGCCCGTTTCTTTCAACCGAGAGTGCCGCAAGCTCGATTATCTTATCGTTTGTGCAGTCAAGTCCCGATGTCTCTGTGTCAAAAAATACTATGGCGTCATACGTTTCAAATAAAGTTTCAAAGTAGCCCCTCATCATACCCTCCGAATGCTATTTGACATATTTTAACATATTTTTTAAAAACTTGCAACATAAAAATAAGGCTTGCCGAATTTGGCAAGCCTTAAATTGTTTTATTTGATTAATACATTCCCATGCCGGGGTTGGGAGCTGCCGCGGGAGCGGGAGTCTCTTCCTTCTTGTCAGCAACAAGAACCTCAGTGGTAAGTGCAACGGATGCAACGGAAGAAGCGTTCTGGAGTGCAGAGCGTGTAACCTTTGTGGGGTCGATGATGCCTGCTTCAAACATATCAACGTATTCTTCTGTGTAAGCATTGAAGCCGTATGCCTTCTTGCGAGAGGAGAGAATCTTGTCGATAACTACAGAGCCTTCAAAGCCTGCGTTTTCAGCAATCTGACGAGCGGGCTCTTCAAGAGCACGGAGAACGATGGAAACACCAACCTTCTCATCACCCGAAACGGTCTTGAGAAGAGCCTTAACCTCGGGGATAACGTTGAGGATAGCAACTCCACCACCGGGAACAATGCCGTCTTCAACTGCCGCACGGGTAGCGTTGAGAGCGTCCTCAATACGGAGCTTCTTTTCCTTCATTTCAGCCTCAGTTGCCGCACCAACCTTGATTACTGCAACACCGCCTGCGAGCTTTGCAAGTCTTTCCTGAAGCTTTTCACGGTCAAAGTCAGAGGTTGTAACTTCAATTGCTGCACGGATCTGAGCAACTCTTCCCTTGATTTCGTCCTTGTCACCGGCACCAGCAACGATGATGGTGTTTTCCTTGTTGATCTTAACTTGCTTAGCGCGGCCGAGCTGGTTAACGTTCATATCCTTAAGCTCAAGACCGAGGTCTGCTGTGATAACTTCGCCGCCTGTGAGGATTGCGATATCACGGAGCATTTCTTTTCTTCTGTCGCCGAAGCCGGGAGCCTTAACTGCAACGCAAGTGAAGGTGCCACGGAGCTTGTTAACGAGAAGAGTGGAAAGAGCTTCGCCTTCAACGTCTTCAGCGATGATAACGAGCTTCTTGCCTGCCTGAACGATCTGTTCGAGGAGGGGGAGAATTTCCTGAATATTGGAAATCTTCTTATCTGTGATAAGGATGTAAGCGTCGTCGATAACCGCTTCCATCTTGTCTGTGTCTGTAACCATGTAGGGGGAGAGGTATCCGCGGTCGAACTGCATACCTTCAACTACTTCGCAGTAGGTCTCAGCAGACTTGGATTCTTCAACTGTGATAACGCCGTCAGCGGTAACCTTTTCCATAGCGTCAGCAATGAGCTTACCGATAAGCTCGTCACCTGCAGAAACAGTACCGATACGAACAATATCTTCAGTACCCTTAATCTTCTTGGAGTTCTTGCCGAGTGCTTCAATTGCGGTCTCGGTAGCCTTCTGAATACCCTTGCGGATGATCATGGGATTAGCGCCTGCAGTTACGTTCTTCATACCTTCACGCATGAATGCCTGTGCGAGGATGGTTGCAGTTGTTGTACCGTCACCTGCAACGTCGTTTGTTTTGGTTGCAACTTCTCTTACGAGCTGTGCACCCATATTTTCAAATGCATCGTCGAGCTCGATTTCCTTTGCAATGGTAACACCGTCGTTAGTGATGAGGGGAGCGCCGTACTTCTTTTCAAGTACTACGTTACGACCCTTGGGGCCGAGAGTTACCTTAACTGTATCAGCAAGCTTGTCAACGCCTGCGAGAAGCTTGTTACGAGCTTCAATTCCGTAAATAAGTTCCTTTGCCATGAGTATAACCTCCTATTATTCTACAATAGCGAGAATGTCGCCCTGTCTTACGATAATGTAATCAACTCCGTCGAGTTTGATTTCGGTTCCCGAATACTTGCTGGTGATTACCTTGTCACCCGCTTTAACGGTCATTTTGACTTCGTTCCCGTCAACGATTCCACCGGGACCTACTTCAACTACCTCAGCAATAGAGGGCTTTTCCTGAGCGCTTGCAGTAAGAATGATACCGCTCTTTGTGGTTTCTTCTGCTTCTACCTGCTTGAGCACTACTCTGTCGAGTAAAGGCTTAAGTGTCATAATAATTCCTCCTGAATATATAACTATAATTTTTAAACTTATTTTTAGCACTCTTTTTGCACGAGTGCTAACACAGTACATATTGTACACTAAAGAATGGAAAAATCAAGCCTTTTTTTGATTGTTCACATTTAATTAACAATTTCGAGAAATTCCTTCTCTGTCATGACTTTGATGCCTAGTGCATTTGCTTTATCAAGTTTACTTCCCGCATCACGTCCCGCAACAACAAAGGCAGTTTTCTTCGAAACCGACGAGGAAGCTTTTCCTCCGTTATCAACTATCTTCTTTTCGATTTCCGATCTTGACATGGTTTCTAACGTTCCCGTGACAACGATGGTCATTCCGGAAAGCTTTTCTGATTCCGATGTGTTTATGAATTCTGTATTGACCCCTGCAGCTACAAGTCTTTCGACCATTTTAAGGCTTGCCTCGTGTGTGAAGAAGTTCACAACACTTTCAGCAGAAATACTTCCTATTCCGTCAATTGTTTGAAGCTCCTCAAG
The DNA here is from genome assembly GCA_045660745.1 of Eubacteriales bacterium. Classification (GTDB taxonomy): domain Bacteria; phylum Bacillota; class Clostridia; order Oscillospirales; family SIG627; genus RGIG6353. Next base: position 37,465 of record JAZREJ010000039.1, on the reverse strand, counting down.
TGTCGCAGATTTTATGGCATCAAGCGTTTTGAGTCTCTGTGCTATCAGATATGCCGCTTTTTCGCCGACGTGCTGAATGCCAAAGCCGTATAACAGACGTGATAAGCAAAGCTTCTTCGTGCCTTCAATGGATAGAATGAGATTTGCTGCTGATTTTTCACCCATGCGTTCAAGTGATGCAATGTCATTGGATGTAAGATAATAAAGGTCTGAAACATCGTTTATAAGCTTTGCATCCTTGAGAAGCGCCACAATCGACGGACCGAGTCCTTCTATGTTCATGGCATCCCTTGAAGCGAAGTGCACTATTCTTCGCTCTATCTGCGCGGGACAGGAGGCGTTGGTGCAGCGTATCGCTGCCTCCGACGGATCGAAGAAGAGGGCTTCACCGCAGGATGGACAATCCTTAGGAAATTCATATTCGGAAAGAGGCGCGTCTCTTTTTGACGTGTCAACTCTTACGACCTCAGGAATTATCTCACCCGCCTTGCGTACAATTATCGTATCTCCGACCCTGATGTCTCGCTCTCGTATAAAATCCTTGTTGTGAAGGGTAGCACGGGATACGTTGGTTCCTGCAAGACGAATTGTTTTAAAGTTTGCGTTGGGAGTTATAACACCCGTTCTTCCGACCTGAAGCGTGATGGATTCAAGAAGGGTCGGCTTTTCCTCCGGGGGGTACTTGTATGCGTATGCCCATTTCGGAACGTTGGTAAGCTCTCCGAGAATTTCTCTTTTTGCAAAGTCGTCAACCTTTACAACGGCACCATCCATATCAAAGGGAAGCGTATCGCGTGCCTCGGCACGGGCTAATATATCATTGTAAAGGGAGTCAAAATCTTTATGCTGACCGATATCGGGTGATACCGTAAATCCCATTTTTGAAAGAAAGTCGAGAGACTCCTTATGGGAGGTGAAGGCATATTTGTCCGATACAATTCTTTGTATATTGAAAATAAATATTGAAAGCTTTCTCTTTGCGGTAATGGAAGAATCCAGCTGTCTCAAAGAGCCGGCCGCGGCATTTCTCGGATTTGCAAACAGTGGTTCGCCAAGCATTTCACGCTCTTCGTTAAGCTTTTCAAATACTGCTTTGGGCATATATACTTCTCCGCGCACTTCGAGAAGAGGAATTTCTTCGGGAAGCATGAGCGGGATTGCACCGATTGTTTTGAGGTTTTCGGTAATATTTTCGCCTATATCACCGTCACCTCTTGTTGAGCCTCTTACGAATTTTCCGTTTTCATATTCAAGAGATACGGAAAGTCCGTCTATTTTGTATTCAATGTCAAAGACTGTCTCTCCGACGCTATCTGTAATCTTTGAAAGTGCCGAAAACAGCTCTTCACGGCTGAAGACGTCCTGAAGGCTTCTCATGGGGACCTCATGAATCACCTTTTCAAATTTATCGAGCACCGCGCCTCCAACTCTTTTTGTGGGGGATAGAGGATTGTCAAATTCGGGATGCTCTGATTCAAGCACCTGGAGCTCTCTGTAAAGCGCATCGTACTCAAAATCGCTTATCTCAGGAGCATCTTCGACGTAATATTTACGGCTGTGATAGTGAAGAAGAGCGCGAAGCTCGTCTATCCTGTTTTTTATGTTTTCCACCGTTTTCTCCTTAATAGTTCTGATATACTTACATTATACTAAATATTACCTTAATTTGTCAATTTTTATTCAAAAATATTTTTCTCTTCCCTGAAATTTTTCGGAGTCTTACCGAAAGCCGAGCGGAAACGTCTGCAAAAATATGAGCTTGATTCAAAACCGCATTCGGTTGCTATATGCGCTATTGAAAGCTGTGTACATGAAAGCATACGCTTTGCTTGTTCAAGTCTTGTTGACATGATGTATTCGAATATTGTTTTTCCTGTCTCATTTTTGAAAAGATGTGCAAGATAATGGCGACTGAGATGTACCTGTTCCGCAAGCTGTTCGAGAGTAATGCTTTCCATATAGTGCTGGTTTATATAGGAAAGAATTTTGTCTGTCGGGGTATATTCTTCATGCCTTTGAAATTCAAAGCTTGCCGCATCAGCACACACAAGATTTAAAAGTCTTGAAAGAAGCAGTTCTGCAAGCTCTTTTCTTGACGGCTGTCTGTAAACGATAGCAAGACGCTTGTATATTGAAAGAAGCTCGGATACATGCTCGGATGGGAATACGCGAGGCAAGGACAGAAAGTTTTCGGGTAATGCTGTTCTTTTATATACTTTCGGAGAGTTTCTCGCGTACTTGCTTACCTCAACCTCGTCATCTGTCCAGTCAAAAGTCATAATATACATATCGTACCCGCCAAGACTCGTACAATGTTGCCCCGGTTTGCGGAATACTACAGCTCCCGGTTCTGTGTAATAGCTTTTTCCGTCCAGCGTAAGGTATCTGTTTCCCTGTATGTCGAGGTCGAGCTCAAAGTGTTTTGTAAGTCTTTGCGCAGTTCTTCCGTTTTCGTTTTCCTTTGATAGGATAAATCTTCGGCATTCAAGTATTTTTGGAAGTGGCAGCCCGAACAGATTCATGTTATATCCTCCTGCTTCAGTTTGTTTTAAAAAGTATATCATACAAAATAGAACGTGTCAACTTGAATATTAATATCGTTCAATCTGTAACATGGTTTAATGGCGCAAAAGTTGATTCTTATAGCAATATAGTTAAATTTTTAGACAATATAGTAATTGACAGAAAAGGGGCGTGTGGTTTATAATCTGTGTAGAAAGTGAAAGATGGTGAAAATATGATTAACCGTACTGAAAATACAGTTTTGCTTTTGCGCGACAATTGGCCTGGCTATGATATGGAGGAAAGTCTTTTTATCGAGAAGACTCTCAAGAAAGCGGGCTATACAGTGAGAATTACCGACGTTGAGGAGTTTATAACAAAAAAGAACGTATATTATTTTCACAGCTTTTTGCTGATAGTTCCGCAGTGTAATAATCTTCCCATAGAGACGGTTGATATGCTTCGCAGATTTAATAATTCTCTGGGAAGTGTCTTGTTTATCGGCGGACCTCTTTATTATCACAGAATAGAAAAGGAGGAAAACGGCTTTAAGAATGTTCCGCTTCAGGATATGCTTGATGCAAGCTTCAGTATCGAACGCCCTTATGTGCGCGAGGGGATTGCACCTTCTTATAAGACTTATGCCACCAAGAATATAACTCGCCTTGAAGCGGTAGAAGGACAAAATGTATTTCATGGGGAAATCAAGCTTCCGTATCCCGTTGACGTAACCATACCCTGCCAAACGGGAATCGGTAGCGGATATATAACGGATTCCCAGAACAGATTTATCCCTATTGTTGATTGTTTCGATATAAACAGTAATGATTCCGATCCGATTAAAAGAGGAAGAATTACAAACGGCTCACGAGGTGCGTTTGCTTTTATTGAGCTTCAGCGCACAATGGGGGATGGATACGAAGGTATAAACGATTACGGAATTATATACAACACTGCAATAGGCTCTGCATCTGCAATGATAGGTGTTGAGAATTGCCGTTTGCAGAATATAGAAGGAGCAGACGAGCTTCTTGTTGCGATTGCAAATAAATTAAATAAGGGTATTTACTTGTTTGAAGGCGGTGCCGACGGTCTTGTTTACCGAGAGGGTGAGAGTATGAGAGTCGGTGCTCAGATCCTTAATAACACTATCCGTTTTGTAAAGGTAAGAGTCGATATCGAGGTGGAAACCGAGGGTGAGCCACTTCGCTTCTCAAAGGAAAAGCTTACTGCTATCAGAACGATCGCTGATGTACATTTTGATGTTTCGGCTGATGAGCTTTCCTCACTTAAGCTGGTTGACGGAAAGGATTATCCGATTACAACTCGCCTTTTTGTGGGAGACGAGCTTGTTGATGAAATAAACAGCACTTATACCTTTGAAAGACCTGTCCCCGTTGCCGACCCGTCACAGTTTGTATCTGTTAAGGATGACTATTTTGTGATAGGCGATAAGCCCTGGTATCTTGCGGGCATAAACTATTGGAGCACTTATAATCCCGCACTTGAAAAGCCTTTTTATTGGCTTGGACAGTTTGATAAGTCAAACTACTCACAGAAGACTGTTGAGGAGGATTTATCCTACATGGAAGAGATAGGGTTAAACTGTGTTTTGACCCGACTCGACATTACAGATATCGACCGTTCAGTACACGGAATGCGAGACTTCCTTATTCGTTGTAAGAGGCACGGCATACGTGTAATGGTGGCAGTGGTTAAGGCAACCGCCACAAAATTTTACTGCCCCGAGGCGGTCGAGGAAGTATTCGCAAAAATATTTATCGGAGGCAACCCAACGGTTATTGCCATTGATATGGAGTGGGAGACTCAAGATAACCAGCACCACTACTATGAAACGTCGGCTGAGTTTTTTGATGAGTGGCAGTCGTGGCTTGAGAATAAGTACGGCAGTGTGGAAAATGCCGAAAGGGAATACGGAAGACCTATTCCGCGTGATATCTACGGCTACACCGAGTACCCGTCGGACAACAGATTCCCGACTCAGCCATACAATTACATCAGCTTTGACAGGCAGGTAAGTATTGATATACACACCTTCGTTAACGAATGTATCAACTCCTATTGGGCAAAGCTTATGGCGCATTTGAAGCCACTAATTCCAAATCAGATGACAACCTTCCGCCACGGAGGTATATGTACCGATGGTCCGGCTCAGGCGAAGGATTATATAGATTTTACCCCGCTTGAGACCTATGGCTTCTTTGGTTACGAAAATAATATTCACGATCCCGAAAGCCGTATAGGAGGAATCGGAATAATTACATCAGGCAGTATTATACAAAAATATGAAACTGACGGAAAGCCTGTTATATGGGCGGAGTACGGATATACCGTTTGCGGTACTAAATCGCTGGGAGTTCAGTATGACCATACAAACCGAACTTACCTTCCCGAAAAAATTGAAAAGCAGGTACTCTTCAATCGCTGGATGATAGATTCAATTGAGGAGGCTCACTGTGCGGGAAGCGCTCCGTGGTGGTGGTGCGGAGGTTTCCGCTATACCGAAATGGCAGATTTCGGTTATATGATGCCTGACGGTATTTTCAGTGCAAGTGGCAAGGAATACGTTGCTTTCTGTAATAAGATGATTGCCAAAGCAGGTAAGCCGGACACAAGAGATGCTTACATTTATGAAGGTAACGTGTACGATTATCCTAAGGGCAAGTTCGACTTTATAAAGCAGGAATGCGTTCCTGCCTTCCGTAAGGCTTATGCCGAGGGCAAGAGACTTGTTATAAAAACAAAATACGAAGAATAAGAAAGAGGTAAAAATTATGAGTTTTATGTTCCATCCCTATCCGTATGCAGACCCCAATGCGGTAAATAAGATAAACGTTCCCGCAAGTGTTCGCGAGGACCTTACAAAAGGTGTTCAGAACGTTGCAAAGAAGATTGCAAAGCTAATTGAGAAGAACTCAAAGATAGGTATTGACGCTTATCCGGGTGCCGAGTACGAGACACTTGTTAACGTACTTCGTCAGGTACTTGCAGGACAGAACGTTGTGTTTGTTGATGCCGCATGCACCTTCCTTGATCCCGAAGAAATTGAGGCAATAGTTACCCCATATCTTCCGGAGGACCGAGAGGCTGACCCCGTGCTTCTTTACGGACGCCGTTACCGTGACGGCTACAGAGGTCTTCAGAACGGTGACAAGCTTGAAGCACTCAAGGAGCAGATAAAGAACGCCGATAAGATTATCGTTTACGGAAAGAGTGCTCTTTGCGAAGACCTTCAGGACCTTTATGACCTTCGCGTCTGGATGGACGTCACCCCCAGAACCGCAGTTCTCAACTGCAAGAACGGTAAGAACCGCAATATCGGTTGCACTAAGAATCTTGCATATAACCTTATGATGCGCCGCAATTACTATATTGATTTTGAAATAGTAATGGAACAGCGTTGGGAGATGATCAAGAAGGGAACTATCGACTACTACATCACCGCAGACGTTCCCGAAAAGATGCAGATGCTGTCTTTTTCTGCACTCAAAGACCTTTTTCATGAGCTTAACTCACGTCCCTTCCGTTGCCGTCCTGTTTATCTTGAGGGTGTTTGGGGTGGATATCACGTTCATAGACTGCGCAATCTTCCAAAGGAAATGCGTAACTGTGCGTGGGTATTCGATATGATTCCGCTTGAAGTATCACTTGTTTCCGTAATTGACGACGGAGAATTCGAGACCCCGTTCTTTACGTTTGTGCAGACCATGGGGCGTGAGCTTCTCGGAGACAGAGCATATGAGGGCTTCGGCGGATATTTCCCCATTCGATTTAACTATGACGACACCTACCATTCCTCGGGCAATATGTCGATTCAGTGTCACCCCGACGAGAAGTACGTTGTCGTCAATCACGGAGAGCTTGGTCGTCAGGACGAGAGTTATTATGTAGTAATAGCGGGACAGAATGCAAAGACCTATCTTGGCTTTCAGGATGAAAACAGCTGTGAGGAATTCTTTGAAAAGGCAAGAGAAGCCGAAAAGACTCATGAGCTTGTTGATTATCAGAAGTATGTTTATGCTGTTGAATCCAAGCCCGGCACTCAGGTTATGATTCCCGCGGGAACTATCCACGCGTCCGGTCAGAATCAGGTCATCCTTGAGATCGGAAGTCTTACGGTTGGCTCTTACACCTATAAGCTTTACGATTATCAGCGCCTTGACCCCCAGACAGGACTTCCAAGACCCATACACCTCAAGATGGGAAGCGAGGTAATCAGAGGCGAGAGGGATGCCGAGTACGTTCGTGAGAATCTTGTGAACCACGGCGGAGTTGTAAGAGAGGGCGACGGATGGCGCGAAATAATAGTCGGAGAGCACGACCTTCTTTACTTCTCGCTCAGAAACCTCATCTTCGATAAGGAGATCGACGATAACACAAACGGCGATTTCCACGTGCTTGCACTCGTTGACGGTGAAAAGGTAAGAGTTGAATCAAAGTCCAACCCCGAATTGTATTATGACATGAACAATCTTGACATGGCTGTCATTCCCGCACACTTCGGTGAATATACTGTAAGAAACCTTGGAGTCGGTACAGTTGTTGTTCATAAAACAAGACTTAAGGACTGATAGTACTTGAAAAAAAGAATATTTTAGTGTATAATATCCGAAGGGGATCCCCCTTCGGATATTTTTAAGGAGACAGTATGAAAATAATAGTATTTGATATAGGCGGTACTGATGTAAAGTACGGCATCAGTGAAAATGGGAAATTGATAAACGGCTCGTTTCCGGTAAGCGGCTCCGAGGATGATGCGCCACTTCCCGAAAGGATAGGACGCTTTGTTAAGGATAACACCCCCGACAGAGTTGCGGTGTGTGCTCCGGGACCGTTCGATTTTAAAAATGGAGTAAGCCTTGCAGAGCATAAGCTTTCCGAGCTGTATAAAATCAACCTCGGGGATATTATACGCAATGCAGGAGTACCTGACGTATTTTTTGTCAGTGATTCGGGGGCTTTTCTTCTCGGTATGCTTTCAAAATATCCCGAGTCAAGGAAAGGACGCGTATGCGGAGTTACTATCGGAACCGGACTTGGTTATATTGCAAGTGTTGACGGCAAGCTTTGGGTTGACGAGACTGAGAAGCCGAAGAACTCTCTTTGGTGCGCTCCGTGGAAAGACGGAATTTGCGAGGAATACGTTTGCGCTACAGCAATAAGACGGCGTGCAGCATTGCTCGGATATGAAAATATGTCGGTGAAAAAGATATCGTTCATTGCAAAAAAAGGAGACGAAAAGCTATTGAACATGTTTGAAACAATGGGGGAAGATCTTGGACAGATACTCACAGCGCGTGCAAAAACGGACGGATACGAAAGAATATTCTTCGGAGGCAACGTTACAAGATCGTGGGAGCTTTTCAAAAACGGCTTTGAGCGGTATTGTAAGCTCCCGTATATCGTGACAGATAACGCCGATACTGCGGCTCTTCACGGACTTTTGTGGGCAATAGAGCTTGGGAAAGAAAATATTTACACTTACGAGGAAAAATGAAGCTTTGTAAAAATCTTAAAACTCCGTTTGAAGAAAATTCAAGTGCCGATTGGACAGAATATCCAAGACCGCAGCTGAAACGAGAGAGTTATATGCCTCTTGTTGGTGAGTGGGAGTTATATGTTCTCTCGGATAAAAGAGAGTATATTTCAAAAATACAAGTACCATTCCCACCCGAGTCAAGGCTTTCAGGGGTGGAGAGAGTGCTTGGAGAAGACGAAAAATACGTATATGTTAAGAGCTTTGTAATAGATGAATCCTTCGTAAAGGATAAAGTGCTCCTGCATTTCGGAGCGTGTGATCAGATAACCCGCGTTTCAGTCAACGGTATGGAGTATGTCGAAAACGTCGGCGGATACCTTCCGTTTTGTTATGACGTCACGGACAGTGTTCGTGTAGGCGAAAACATCATGGAGGTGGAAGTTTCTGACACTCTTGATAAAAGATATGCTTACGGTAAGCAATCAAAGAAGCGCGGCGGAATGTGGTATACCCCGATAAGCGGAATTTGGCAGGCCGTGTGGCTTGAGAGCGTTCCCGAAAAGTATTTTAAATCACTTAAGGTTACGCCGTCACTTAACAGTGTTGAAATATACGTTGACGGCGGACGTGAAGAAAAGACACTTACATTTGACGGCAAAACGGTAAGCTTTTCGGGTGAAACTGTAATCATTGATGTGGATAATCCTGTTCATTGGACTCCCGAGAACCCTCACCTTTATTATTTCACGCTTGAGGACACGGAGGACAGGATAGAGTCTTATTTCGCTTTGCGTACAGTGAATATTGAAAAGCGGGGAAATACACCGTATATATGCCTTAACGGGAAGCCGTATTTCTTCCACGGACTTCTTGATCAAGGATATTTTAGTGACGGAATTTATACTCCCGCTACTCCCGATGGCTATATCTTTGATATCCTTGAAATGAAAAAGCAAGGATTTAATACACTGAGAAAACACATAAAGATAGAGCCTGAGCTTTTCTATTATTACTGTGATAAATACGGAATGCTTGTCTTTCAGGATATGGTAAACAGCGGAAGCTACAGTTTCTTTAAGGATACTGTACTTCCGACGTTAGGATTTAAAAGGAAGAAAAAGTGTGGTGCTGAAAAAAAGAGACTTGAAGCTTTTCTGTCCGATTCGCTTGACACACTTGACCTTCTTTATAACCATCCGTCGGTGGTATATTACACAATATTCAACGAGGGGTGGGGGCAGTTTGATGCAGACGGATGCTATGAGGTCTTAAAACACGCCGACCCATCGCGAATATTCGATACAACTTCAGGGTGGTTTTTTGAGGCGCTCAGCGACGTTGAAAGTCATCACGTCTATTTTAAGAAAATCAAATTCAAGAAAGCGTCGGAAAGACCGATCGTACTTTCGGAGTTTGGCGGTTATTCGTGTAAAATAAAGGGGCATTCATTCAATCTTTCAAAGACGTACGGATATGCAAAATGTGCGGATGAAGAGGATTTTATGAAACGTCTTGAAGCCCTTTATATGAACGAAATAATTCCCGCGGTTGAAAAGGGGCTTTGCGCAAGTATTCTTACGCAGCTGTCTGATATTGAGGACGAGACGAACGGAATCGTCACATATGACAGGCAGTATATAAAAACCGATTGCGAAAGAATGCGCAAAACAGCAAAAAGTGTTTTCGATAGATTCAAGGAAACGGTAGGAGAAAAATAATGAAAGCTGCAATAATTCAACCACCATATTATACAGATTATTCCCGCTCGGACGAATGCTTTGAGTTTGAGATGAAAATGCTTGATGAGTGCGATAAGTCGCTTGACTTAATCGTGCTACCCGAAATGGCTGACATCCCATGTCTTGCACACAACACGGAAGAAAGACTTGCGAGTATAAAGAAGTACAACAAGCCTCTTCTCGATAAGGCATCCGAAACCGCCCGCCGTTGCTCGGCACACGTGTTCGTCAATGCCAGATACAAGAGTGGAGAAAAATATATCAATACAACGTATGCGTATGATAAAAACGGTGAAATAAGAGGACTGTATTTTAAGGAGCACCCGACAAACGGAGAGGTGGCAAATCCCGATCAGGAAACGGGATATTCCTTTGAGCACACAACCCCTACAATCGTTGAAATGGATGGCATCCGTTATGCATTTCTCACCTGTTATGATTTTTACTTTTACGAGAATTTCGCAAATATCGCAAGATACACACCTGACATTATTGTCGGCTGTTCGCATCAGCGCACCGACACTCACTCATCCCTTGAGTTGATGTCCGCATTTCTTGCATATAACACTAACGCCTACGTTGTAAGGTCATCTGTATCAATGGGAGAGGATTCTCCCGTTGGAGGTGCAAGCCTTGTTGCTTCTCCGACTGGCAAGATCTTACTTGATATGTACAGTCGTACAGGTATGGAAACGGTCGAGTTTGACCCACACGAAAAGTATTATAAGCCCGCAGGCTTCGGAAATCCCCCGTCTGCTCATCACGAATATATCGAAAAGGGAAGACGTCCTTGGAAGTACCGTCCGTCGGGAAGCGCAATAACAATTCCCGAAAGTGTCATGGGTTATCCAAGGCTCTGTGCACACAGAGGCTTTTCTGCAACCCTTCCGGAAAACACTATGCCCGCATTCGGCGCGGCTGTCGCTATGGGTGTTGAAGAAATCGAATTCGACCTTTGGCCTACAACCGACGGAGCTATCGTTTCCTCACACGATTGGGTGCTCGAGCGAGTCTCTACAGGTGAGGGTATAATATACAAGCATTCCTTCGACGAGCTTCGTGCACTCGATTTCGGAATCAAGTACGGAGAAAAGTTCAAGGGACTCAAGATTCCAACCTTTGAAGAAATCCTCAAGAAGTTTGCTTGTCACGTAATAATGAATATTCACGTAAAAAGCGCTTGGGACGAATATCCTGTAGATATAATTAAAGAGATAGTTTCCCTTATACGTAAATACGATTGTGAAAGGTACGTTTACTTTATGTTGGACCGTGACAGTAATATACGCCAATTTAAGGAATACGCACCCGACATTCCCGTCTGTGTCGGACACGATCCCGCACGTCCATTTGAAATTGTAGACCGTGCGATTGCGCTTGGTTGTCAAAAGGTTCAATTTTTCAAGCCGCATATCAACAAAGAAATGATTGACAAAGCCCACGCACATGGAATAATATGTAACGTTTACTGGGCAGACACGGAAGAGGAAGCAAAACAGTTTCTTGAAATGGGTTGCGATACCATTCTTACAAATGAATACGGAATAGTTTCAAATGTTTTGAAATAAAGAAATAAGCCGTCCCTCGGGACGCGTTAAATTATGCTTTTTTGAATTTTTTCTTCCACCATGAGCCGCAAGCGATAATTTCGGCAAGTATACATACGGGAATCGCTGCAAAAAAATCTACAGCCGAATGCTGCTTGACGAACATTGTTGACAAGCATACAAGTGTACAGAATATAACTACGAATATGCGGGTATATATGCTTGACTCCTTCTCCTTGAGCCACACCGATGCGATACCTATCGAATAAGCGCAGTGAAGTGACGGGCATACACCTGTGTTTGTATCGGCGGAATAAAGTATCTTCACGCAGTCTGTAAGAAAATTATCTCTCGGAAACACCTCGGGACGAAGGTTTTGACAGCTTGGTATCACTATGTAAATAATTGTTGCGACTACCTGTGTTACAATGATAAAGATTTGCAGTCTCTTGAAATTTTCTACGTTGTAGAACATAAAATAGAGAAGTGACCATATTATCAAGAAGTACCATCCTACATAGGCTATCAAAAAGTATTCGTTAAATGGGATGATGTCATCTAAAAAACTATGTACCTCAACACATCGTTCGAGCGGTATCAGCTGTTCTGTCAAAAAGTACATAATAAAATATACTATCCATCCGCCGAGAAGCTTCAGGTGTGAGAAGCGAGGGTCATTCAGCTTTGAGGGTCTGAATCCCGAATAATCAACAGTCGGTTTTCTCATTGGCTCTCCTTGTTTTTCGGATAATCCTTTTTTGGAATGTTTTCGTACGGAACTACCGTATGAAGAGGAAGCGCTCGCGCCGTTTCTGTAATCTCGCTTGAGAGGTAATCGGCTATGCGAGACCTTTCCTCGTCGGGGGGGTTATCGTGCGAATATCTTATTGGCTTTCCGATATAAGACTTTTTTAAAGCAGGAGCAATATAGACAGGAACGAACAAAAGCTCCTTGTTTGTTTTTTTGTAGTAAAGTCTTGCAACGTCGACAAAATTCTTTTGGAATTCATACACGATATTGTTGTTCTTAACGTGATGCTCAGGAAAAATTACCACATTCATATCGTCGCAAAGTGTTTCAATCGTCAACCGAAAGGTCGTGAGTATGCGCGTGTCTCGATAAACGGGAATTGTGTTTGCATGTGTGAAAATGAAAGATGCCGGAATTGCAATTATATACGAGAGTAGTTTATAAAACGGACGTGTCCATTTTGGCTTTTCGGACCAAAAATCCTTGTAGGAATAAGCGGGTACTTCGCGTATGCTCATCATTTCCGCATTACACCATGTGTATCTGTTCGGGATATAGAATTCTGCAACAAGAGGTCCGTTCATCTGCGTGTGATTTGCTACAAATACGACAGGCTCGTCTGGAAGGGTGTCAAGGCCGATAACCTCATTCTTTTGAAAAAAGAAGCGTATGCCCAACTTGATGAATTTAAAAAGAGGATTTTTTGATTTAATTTTTTTCATTTACACTGTTACCTTAAAAGATTGAACTGCGGGCGAGAGAGGTCTTCCCGCTCCGTCATATGGGCTAAGTCCCACACGCTTATGGTCAACGCCAAGATAGTAAGAGCTTTCCATTCCTTCAACCGTGACGGTAGTTCCTTCAAGCGTAACTATTGCGTGAAGCGGGTCGTTGAAAGCAATGGTGTGCTTTAAATTGAGAACCTTTTCGCACTCTTCCTTAGAGAATCCGTTGTGTGGGCCTATCCAGTCCTGAGAGGCACTGATAACGTCGTAGTATATAACGCCCCTCATAATACTCAGGTAATCTCTGTGATGGTGTCCGTTTATGCACATGAGCACCGAGTACGGTCTTTTCTCGTTTGCCTTGTCTATAATGTCCAGCACCTCAAGTCTGTTTTTCATGCCGTTTATACGGTCAAATGAAACGTGGCTTATGAGAATGCAGGGCAGGGAGGATGAGTCGATTGTCTCGCGAAGCCATTCGATTTCAATGGGAGGCATCATGTCGCGGTCGGGATAACGGAAGTAATTTGCGTGAGAATACTTGATGAAGTCGTCACCATCCTTGATATAGCTTGTGTTAAGAATGATAAATCGGTATCCTCCCTTCTCAAAGAAGTAATAGTCATTTGGCATATTGTAAAGGCGCACGGTATCAGTCATATCCGCTCCGTCCATATCGTGGTTGCCAAGGCAGTGATAGGAGGGAATGTGGAAATTGTTGTATGCCTTTATGAATTCCTCAGATTCGAGAGGTCTGTGACAGAAGTCGCCTGCATGAATTATCATTTCACAGCCCGTTTCCTCAGCACGTCTTTGGAAGGTGTGAAGTGCCTCCCACTCAAGCGTTTTGAAAAGCCCGGGGCCGTAGTGAAGGTCTGAAAAAAGTAAAAATTTCATATTGCCTCCTAATAACGTTATAATAATAGTTTAATATTTTAGACGAAAAAAGTCAATAGAAGAGGATAAAATTGTGGGGATAATCTTACCCGTGCACACTGTGGACCTAAAACAAAAATCTCCCTCCCGCATCGGGAGGGAGAAGGAGCTTAAATGTCAAGCTTGAATATTTCGCGAAGCTCGTCTTTTTCGAGTGTGATATCAGCACCGAGGAGTGAGTCCTTGACTTGATCTGTGTTTTTACCTCCGATGATGGGGAAGACCTCAGGGGTATCAAAGGAGCAAAATGCAGCACATATTACCGAGGCAACAGAGCAATTATACTTTTTGGCAAGAGCCTTGAGAACCTCAACTCGTCTTAAATTTTCTTCACAGAGGTATCGAGTGCGCGCTTTTTCGGACAGAGCACTCTCACCCTTTTCCGCCATCTTGGAGAAGAAGCCCTTAGCCTGTGAAGAGTATGCGATAACAGGCATTTTCGTTCCCTTATAGTAGGCAAATTCCGTCTCGTCCATTCCTACAAGTCCGCCTCTCTCACCCTTGCAGAATGCGGGATTGAAGCGTATCTGACTTGAGGAAAAGCCGTGAAGTCCGTATCTCGTCGCCCAGATGTTTGCCTCGTCGATTCTCTTTGCGGTCCAGTTAGAGGCTCCGAAGCGTTTGATTTTTCCTTCCCTGAAGAATTTGTTCATGTAGGTGATTATTTCTCCAACGGGCTTTGACTCGTCATCCCTGTGAAGCCAGTAGTAGTCAAGTGTTTTCACTCCAAGGGCTGTAAGGGATTTTTCAAGGTCAAGTCTGATGCTCGCTTCATCAAGCCTCGGTGCTTCCCCCGCATCGCTGTCATAGTAGCCACCCTTCGAGGAAATGAACATATCCGTGTGCGCTCGGCTCTTGAGCCAGCGTCCGACTACCTCCTCCGCGCGTCCGTCGGCATAAAGACGCGCCGTGTCAATGTGACGTCCTCCCATTTCATAAAAGAGGTCCATTATTTCAAAAGCGGTCTCCTCACTGATGGTGTCACCGAAGTAAGCTGTGCCGAGAAGAATTTTTGAGCTGTTTTTTCTCAGTGCTTCCGAATATTTCATTTTTTAATTTCCTTTGCAAGATTCATCATTTTTTCGTAGAGAAGGTCTGCGGTCTCGGGAACGGCGAAGCTGCAGTATGAGAGCTTTGCTTCATATAGATTTGAGTTTTCGGCAAATGCTTCGGGAACGGGAAGGTAGCCTCCAAGACAGTTTGAATTTTCCGCAACCATATTGTATTTGAAGGGGGAATTCTGTTTTGTGTTAAGACCGTATACCGAGAAGATTTCACCGGGGTATACGTAGAGCGCAAAGTTACCGATGGAAATTATTTTTATGCGCATAAGCTTTGTGTCTTCTCTGTCACAAAAATAGTATGCCGAGAGAAGATTTACCGCAAAAAGCTTCATTTCTTCAGGCGTGTCGCCAAGACACTTTTTCATTTCCGCATGGAATTGCTCCCGTGAAAGCTTTCTTTTTTTGCAAATAACGTCCTCCGATATAACGGAAAGCTTGCCCGAAATCGGGATGAGGCTCTCAGCCGCCTTTTTTGTAAACTCCGCAAGGGCAGTACCAAACTCAATATGTCCTCTGCGTGGCGGCTTGCCGAGGGGAAACGGTCCTCGGAGTGCAACGTCGCCTGACGGACCTATGAGAAAAAGAGAAACAAAATCGCTTCCGTATTCTTCTTTTAAATGCTTTGAAATGACACTTGCCATATCTCCGCTATGCCCCGCGAATTCCCCCAAGCCTTCACCCGGTACGTTCGGGTCTCCGTAAACCGAGTCCTGGTGACAGGGGTAGTTGATAACAGCGCCTATTTTCTTGCCGTCACGCTCAAAGAAAAGACAGGTAAGCTCATGGTCAATTTCCGCAATGGGGCAGATCGCGTGCTTCAAATCGGCAGGACCCGTTTTATATATTCCGTCATCGTAGAGCCAGCAACGGCTGTTTCCAACGTCAGTCTCTATCGCCGAGAAGGAGGCTGAGGCATCCGCAAGACGCTTGTAAGCGAGGATAGCCGAGTCCGCGACAAGCCTGTTGAATATGTCGGTGTAGATTTTGTCTGAATAACAACCGATGTATTCGGAATCGGTAACAGGTGCACCGCAATGTGCGTGAGTTGCCGTTATCGACACACGCTCAGGCTTAATGCCTGTGTATGCTTCGATTCTCTCAGTTGCTTTTTCGTAAAGACCGTTTGGAAATTCGCACACGTCAACGGCAATGATGACGGCGTATTCTCCGTCTTGCTCAATAACAAGAGATTTTGCAAATATCTTGTCATGGATATCGTGTGCGAAAATCGGATAGTGTTCGCCCGCCATGTAAGCACCGAGAGGCGGAGTTATATCGCTTTCGTAAAATGCTGCTTTCATAAAGTTCAAATCTTTTCAGGAAGGATGAATCCACCCTTCTCGTGAAAGAAATTACCCTCCATAAGATATTTTTTTACAAGTCTGTGCATGGATGATTCCTCGGGGAGAAGCTCGGGGGCGCAGGGTTTGGGTTGGTTGAACAAGAATGAGTATATCGCAGTCCCCTTTGATTTTATGGGATATGCTGCGTATTTATCCGCAAAGCGTGTTATGTTTGTGTCACGTCCCATAATTCCTCGTAGTCTCTTTTCAAGAAGCCATGAGAAGCAGTTGAACGCCTTGAAATTCTTTTCCGGGAAGGCGTGGTTGAATACCTCCCAAGCATTCTTGTAGGATTCCTCGCTGTACTCATAGTCAAGAGGACCGTCGGAGGGAATATGAACACCTATAATGTCGTCTCCCTGTCTTATTCTCTCGGTGTAGCCTGTAAGAGTGACTTTTTCAGGGGTGAATTCACCAAGCTCGTTTGCGGCGTATCCTCTCACAAATCCGTCACCCTCTTCGATATCTGCGTGGTAACGCCCTTCTTCGTCGTCCTGACCCGCAGAGCCGAATACCATTCCGTTTACGTGCAAGTCAACGTTGTCTGCAAGTATCTTTACGTCCCCGTCCTTCTCATAAACTCTGACAGGGTGGTCAAGCTTTGTAATGTTGAACTGGAAGCGTCCGACTCGGAGAAGCTCACGTCTTATAAAGAGGGCAAACCATGCGTAATATATTCTCACGCCGCCTCTTCCGTATAGCCTGTAGTAGTCGTGTATCTCGGTGTCAAAGCCTTGAAGAGTCGTGCAGATAACCTCAAACGGAATCTCCCGACGAGTCATATCCTCTATCATCTCTTCAAGAAAATAGAGGAATGAAAACATAGGCGCATAGTCGGTTGTAAGGCTTTCACGGTTTGGCATTTCAAGAAGCGTAAGGTCGTCGCGTGAGTCAAGAAACTCTGCAAGCATATAAACGAAAACCTTAAGATCCTCGTCCTTTTCCACTTCAATTGCCGCCGCAAGCACATCGGATAGCCAATTCGGGAATATGTTGTATTTATGATTAAAAAGTATTATTCTGTCGCGGTCAAATGCGAAGTTGCCCTTTTCAAGATAAAGCGCAACACCTTTTTCGTAATGTGCGCGTAGCTTTTCTTCTTGCTTAATGTTTAGGTCAATACAAAATTGCTCAAACGACTTCATGCTTTACTCCTTAATGCTTCAGTGAATGGTTTAATTTATTTTATTTCATGTTGATTAAAAAATCAATACTAAATTTTAGAAAATAAGCATTTTAATTTATATTATTTTTTAAAGTACTTGAAATTTTTGTGCTTTTATGGCATAATATATAAGATTTTGATATTTCAATTCGAGAAAGGAGAATATAATGGATTCTAAAAGAAGCTCATTTACAGGTAAAATAGGATTTGTGCTTGCTGCAGCCGGCTCTGCGGTAGGACTTGGTAATATATGGAGATTTCCTTATCTTGCCGCTCAGTATGGCGGAGGTATATTTTTGCTTGTTTACATACTGCTTGCTGTAACCTTCGGATTTGCTCTCATGATAGCAGAGGTGGCAATCGGACGTAAGACCGGTATGAGCCCGATTGAGGCTTATCGCAAGCTTGACAAAAGATTTACTTTTGTTGGATGGATATCAGCACTTATTCCGGCAATAATTCTTCCGTATTATTCGGTTATAGGCGGTTGGGTCACAAAGTACATGGCGGGGTATGTTGTTGGTGACGGCAGAGCTATGGCGGGAGAAAACTTTTTTGGCGGCTTTATAGGAAGCACCGCCGAGCCTCTTGCTTGGTTTTTTGTGTTTGTTGCAATAACTGCTGTTATAGTTCTTTTGGGAGTACAGAAGGGCATTGAAAAGGTAAGTAAATTCATGATGCCTGTACTTATCGTGCTCATACTTGGTATCTCAATATACTCTATCGCTACAATGGATCGTTCATGGGACGGAGTTGTTTATTATCTCAAGCCTGACTTTTCAAAGTTTTCTGTTAAAACTGTAGTTGCCGCTATGGGACAGCTCTTCTATTCCATGTCACTTGCAATGGGTATTATGATAACCTTCGGCTCTTACATGAAGAAGGATATTTCAATTGAAAAATCAACCCGTCAAATAGAGGTTTTTGACACAGTTGTTGCATTCCTCGCGGGACTTATGATCATTCCCGCTGTCTTCTCGTATGCAAACGGTAATGAGGCGATCATGTCATCAAAGGGTCCCGGACTCATGTTTGACGTGCTTCCCAAGATCTTCGGCGGAATGACAGGTGGAAGCATTATAGGATTTGCATTCTTCCTGATGGTCTTCTTTGCCGCCCTTACTTCGTCCATTTCCCTCATGGAAACAGTGGTGTCGGTAATTCAGGATAAGACCAAGCTTTCCAGAAAGAAGGCGAGCCTTCTCGTATTTGTTTTCTCGATAGTACTCGGAGCAATTTCTTCTCTCGGATACAGCCTTTTCGATACATTTACCTTGCTTGGTATGCAGATGCTCGATTTCTTCGATTTCATTTCAAATAGCATTATGATGCCTGTTGCGGCATTCTTCACTTGTGTTTGCGTAGGCTTTATCGTCAAGCCGAAATGGGTTTGTGATGAGGTTGAACTCAACGGAAAATTTGCAGGTAAAAAGCTTTTCAACGTTATGATAAAGTATATTGCACCCGTGTTCATTCTTATCATACTTATTTCGTCTGTACTCAGTGCCTTCGGTATATTTACATTATAAAAACTTTCAAGCTATTGTACCATTTCTGAAAAATATATTTTCATAATATAAACCGAGCGGATCTATATTTCCGCTCGCTTGTTTTTAATTAAGCTGGTTTTTGGGTTTCTTTCCATTAAAGAAATCAATGATGTTTTCACATACCTCTATTTCAAGATCACGTATGGCTTCTGTAGAACGCCAGGCGATGTGGGGGGTAAGAACAACGTTTTTGAAGCTTCTGAGCTTGTTTTCGTTTTCAAATGGCTCGCTTTCAAATACGTCAAGCGCTGCGCCTGCGAGCTTCCCCGATTCAAGAGCTCTGATAAGCGCATCTTCGTCAATAAGGGGGCCTCGGCTGGTGTTTACGATATACGCTCCGTCTTTCATTTTTGAAAAGGCATCGTCATTTATCATATGGCGTGTAGAGTCATTCAAAGGCGCATTTACGGAAATTATGTCAGAGCTTTGAAGAAGAGTATCGAAGGATACAACCTCTACACCTAGCTCTTTGGCAAGCTCAAGGTTCGCATAAGGGTCCGATACCGCGATTTTCATTCCGAAGCCTCGCATCATTCGGCATATCCATTGCGATATTCTTCCGAATCCTATAATTCCGAGCTTTTTTTCACAAAGCCTTACGGCATTCGGTATATCTGAGGTACCCCAATCGTTATCCTTTTTTATGTTTGCGTCATAGCGAGGGATAGAGTGTATAAGCGAAAGAAGCAATGCAACCGTGTGCTCTGCCACATCATACGTGCCGTAGTTTGCACAGTTGCAAACGGCAACGCCGTGCTCGGTTGCGGCGGGGATGTCGACGGTATCGATTCCTATTCCGGTGCGTGAGATGATTTTAAGTTTCGGCAAGCGCGAAAAGGTTTCGCTTGTGAATTTCGTGGGGGCGAATATTATCGCCTCGACATCCTGACCCTTTTCGAAAATTTCCGCTTCGTTGTTGTCACAGAATTTGTAAGAGAATCCGTTTTCCGAAAGTATTTTTTTGTACGTCTCGTTTTCAGGACGAATAATAAGTACCTTGGGCATAATTCCTCCTTAAAGTTTCGCTATACCGTCGGTAAATGATCGGAGCCCCATTTGAAGTGCAACAGCTTCGGGCGCGGTCCAGTAAATGTTCATTCCTGAATCAGCCCACTTCTTTGCAACGTCAAGGTCATCCATGAACATTCCAACTGACTTTCCGTGGGCGTGGCTTATAACGATTGTACGCTTGACACAGTCAAGGAACAGTTCGCCTTCAAAGTTGAAGGCATCTTCGCACATAATTGAAAGGTCATACGGACCGATGATAACGCCTGCAATCTCATGCCCGAATTTTGTAAGCATTTCATCAAGAGTTTCAACTCCGAGCGGGGATTCTATCTGTATAAAGATAAGGCGCTTTTTGTTGAATTCTTCAATGCTGTCACCTCTGAGGCACGCACGTCCTCCGCATCCTTTCTTTCCGACAGGGTGAAAACGCATAGAGGAAATTGCTGTTTCTACCTGTTTAAGAGTTTCGGTGCGGGGAATGAGTATTCCGTCACACCCCTGGTCAATGCACTTTGAAATGCAGTGGTATTCGCAGTCCTGTACTCTTGCGATTACAGGGAAATTCAAAGCGTTGTATTCCGCAACGATGTCCCCAATGTTTTCGGGATTGAAAGGACCGTGCTCAAGGTCGAGAAGTACTACGTCAACACCTGCCGAAGAGTAAGCTGAGGCAAGTCTCGGATGTGTGAGCTGTCCTATATATGCCATAAATATTTTGTCTTTGTTGTCAAGCTTTTCAATAAGCTTGTCAGATGAGGTTGTTCCCATATTTGTTTTCTCCTTTGATTTTAGGATGTTAAAGACATTATAACACACTTATAATAGAGTATTAAGTTTTAATTGTCCATTGACATTTAAGACTTGTTGTAGTATATTTGGGACATAAGAGAGTGTGAGGTGGGTATATGGGAAACACGGAAAAGCATCTTCTTTTCGAAAGCGTTAATAAAACGGTAAGGCGCACGGGCTTTCGTGAACACGTTAACACCACGGCGGAGCTTTACGTTTGCCTTGGCGGAAGCGCCAATGACAATATCGACGGAGTCGAGAAAAGAGTCGTTACAGGAGACGTGTATGTGCTTGAGGCGGCCGTCAGTCATTTTCAGACGAATGCAAATATGTTTAAGTGCTGCGTATTTCAGTTTGAGCGCTCGGCATTTGAAAAGCAGGCGGCTTCTTTTGGAATTTGGGGAAAAATGGGATACAGATTGTTGTTTGATGAGGGGCGGGTTTGCTTTGTTGACGGTAAGACTCTTACACAGATAGAGGCGCTTGCGGACGTTATGAGAGAGGAGTCGGACACAGACCTTCTTGACGTGCTTTTTCTTTCGGTGGTGTCTCTTATTTGCACACGCTCCGATATAAGAAGGGGAGAGGACTCCCTATGCGACGATGACGTGATAGGTAAGGTCATAAGCTTTATGGAACAAAATTATTCGAAAAAGCTCACTCTCAATGATCTTGCACGTATGACCAATTATTCCTGTCGTCATTTCACACGGCTTGTCCGTGAAAGACTTTCGGTGTCCCCGATGGAGTATCTTGACACAGTGCGTATAAACAGAGCCTGTGATATGCTTGCAAATACAACGCTTACTGTATCCGAAATAGGTGTAAGATGCGGATTTGATGACGGAAATCTCTTTTCAAGACATTTCAAAATAAGAAAAAATATGTCCCCAACACTTTACCGTCGGAAGGCGATTGATTCAATGGAAGCGAAGAATTCTGCCGTGCGTGTAAATATTGTGGAAAAAAGACATAAATATAAGCAAAAAATACATTGACATGATATGTGATTTTTGCTATTCTTAAACCAAACCATGTTTGAAAGGATTGAAATTATGGAAAAACTTGCATTCTTTTTTATTGATGACGTTATCTGGGTATTCCGTGACCTTGCACGAATGAAGCCCGCATCCCTTTTCGGCACTCCCTTTATGTCTATGCTCAAGGAGAATCACGACAAATACGGACTTACTGTACAGCTTAATATTTTCTACCGCACCGACTTTTTCTATGGTGATGATGAGTTTACCCTTGCAGATATGCCTGACACCTATAAGGCGGAGTTTGAAGCAAATTCAGATTGGCTTCGCCTTGCCTTCCATGCAAAGCAGGAATTCCCCGATTATCCTTACGTTAACGCTACCTATCAGGACGTTGCAAACAACTACAATGCCGTTGTAAATGAAATCAAGCGCTTTGCAGGGGAAAAGAGCGTTGCAAACATTCTCGTTCCTCACTGGCTTCCCGTAAGCCGAGAGGGCTGTCTTGCCCTTCGCGATTGTGGCGTTACCATTACAGGCTGTTCATCGGGCGAGAGAGAAGAGTACACGGGGGACGAGAGTGTTCTTCCTTACGGTCACGCACAACGCCTTCTCAACAACCGTCAGCCCGAAACAAAGCTCTTTATCAGAAAAACCAGAGACACAAGAATCAAGGCATCCATCTGCGGACAGAATCACCTTTCCGAGGCGGATTATAAGAGCACTATTTTCAAGAACACCTCGGTGATTGACGAGGTGACGGGGCTTCGTTACAGATGCGTTTCGGGCGGTCCCTGCCTTAACCTTTATAAGGACGGAGATGACGTGCGTACAACTCTTGAAAAGATAATCGAGGGCGGTGCGGAGTATATCGGATGCGCAACCCACGAGCAGTATTTCTACCCCGACTATTTTGCCTATCAGCCGAATACTCCCGAAAAGTTTGAAGCAATGTCGAAAACTCTCCATGATGCAGGCTATCGCTTCATAACTGCGGATGAATTAAAATAATCTTGACAAGATTTTCTTTGTATGATAAAATAAATACAGAATAATATGCCGCCAATACATAGGATTTCCGTCTTGTGTGTCCGACGACGAGAGAAAGCACACAAGTTCTAAGCTTGTGTGCTTTTTTGTAGGAGGTGATATCAATGGTATTTTAAAATTGTCTTGCGGTGTGCCTCGTATTACACAGCAAGACATAAACGAAAGTTTAGTGTTTGGAAAATGACTTAATGGAGGTACTTATGAAAAGACGTATTTTGAGTGTGGTAATTTGCCTTATATTAATTTTTAGTGTGGTTGTTCCTATAAATTCTATCGGAACGGATTTGAAAAATGAAACATCAGAGAATAAAATAACGCCATACACAGAGGCTTTACCTGAGTTTGTCACTCGTGAAATGCTTAAATTAAACAACGGAGTTACTCGCCTAAAAGATGAAGAGCCGGACCTTAATTCGGTTATATATCGGAATTTGGACGGTTCAAAAACACTTTATATGTTTTCGGAAAACGTAAAGTATATAGATGAAAACGGCGTAGTCAAAGACAAGAGCAACAAAGTAACAGCTGTCAAAGATATACAGGGTTACTCATACAGTAATGTACATAATGATATTAGTGTTCTTTTCCCGAAAACATTTACGATTGACAAAGGCGTTTTGGTTGAGAAGGATGACATAAACATTGAAATGTATCCGCGTGTTGAATTGACAGAGCTTGAACTAATAAGCGTACCGACCGTAACGTTAAAAAATGATAAAACAGTATTATATGATGATGTTTTCGGCACAGACACTGCTTTGACGTATTCGCCTACGTTCAGCGGTGTTAAAGAAGAAATAATTTTGTATGATCGACCGAATGCTAACAGTTTTAGCTTCTTACTTGACGTTGGAGATTTGAATCCGATAAAAATCGGAGGTCAAGTTTGGCTGTATGAAGGTAAGGAAAAAGTTGCGTATATATCTGAGGTAATGGTATACGACAGCTCAGATATATCAAGGAAAACCTTTGACAACGAAGTTTCACTTGCTTATACCGGAAATTCGGGTGAATATATCTATACAATAACCGTTGACGAAAGCTTTTTGAATAATGATACTACTGTGTATCCGGTTTATGTTGATCCAACCATAACTGTAAATACTTCCGGAACAGGCGACAGTAAAACGATTTTGGATGCTCCTGTATACAACGGAATTCCTAATCTTAATCAAGGAAGTAACTATTTTAATCACATAGGTTACGTGGGAACATCCGGAGGAATAAACTACGGTGTAGGCAGACTGCTTGTTAAGCTTCCCGGGCTATATAATAACGCAACGTTTGCCTCTGTTGCTCCACAGGAAATAACAAATGTAAGCGTTGTATTTACAGAGCTGTCCGGAAAGTCGGCAACATCCACTTTACAGCTTAGCGAATATGCATATCCCGGACATCAGGATGGTAATGGCAATTGGGATTGGTGGCAAGAGGGTACAATAACGTATAACGGCGTTACATGGAATATGTTAAATGACATGAATTATCCTTCGCTTACAGTTAGCGACTCTTCCACTAAACTGTGTACATATGACATCACAGGGTTGGCAAGAAAGTGGAAAAGGGAACAGGCTAATCCCCATAACGGTTTTGTTATAAGAAATACAACCAGTGAAACAGATGCAAATTATTGTAAAACCTTTGCTTCAACCGAATACGGTTCCAACAAACCGTACGTTAGTTTTACATATACACAGGCAACCTTCAATTCGAGCTTGAACGTTTATAACAGATATGATAACGGTTATTTGGTTAGATATGGCTTGACTGACAGCGCGGCAACAAGCAGAATAAATCAGTATATAGCAAACGTTGCGTCAAGATATTCAGCTTTGCTTGGGCTTACGTTGACAAATTGCGGAACGTCATATTATTATTCCTTGCCGGATTGGTGTAAAGGCACTGTAACATCCGCAAACATAGATGACCTTTGCAATTGTAATACTGACTTCCCTTGTACCAATCGCGATGAGCTGCATTCCGATTTTAAAATACATATGGCTTCGATCATATCAAACAATGTAAAGAATCAGGCTGTTTTATGGTGTGCACATAAAATTGCGACTGGAACAAATGAGTATAACAGAAGCGCATTTTATCCGGATTATCATACGTACATGTTACACGTAACAGATACGATAACGCAAGTTGTAATCATGCATGAGTTGAATCATTCTATTGGTGCAGATGACCATTATCACGCTCCTATCGAGGGTGTTGGATGCCTCAATGAGGATAGATGCATTGAATGTAAAGGTAAATATGCTCGTGATCCGAATTGTATAATGAATGAAACATATAGGCAATCGATTAACGATTCTGACATAATATGTTATCATTGTAAATCCAATATTTTGGATCATTTGATACAGAATGGTTTTACGGACAATTGAAAGGAGCAAAACATATGAAAAAAACGTTTTTGATTACTATATGCTTACTTTTTGTTGCTTTTTTAGTCGCTTGCAACAGTGCACAGACCGAAAAGCATGTACACGAAGAAGTACAACACACACCTATTGATATCTACGATGCAGATGCAGACTTGATGAGCTTGGCACCTGAAGACGCATGGATAAATGATAAAGAAACACAAGAGCCCGAAGCGCCTCGTGTATTTGTAGAACCTCCTCCCCGCCTGTTTCTTTTGCTTGAAAACTCAGAACAACTGCTGCAAGCCTTTGAGAATAATCAAAAATACGAAGCGAAGGGCGATAGAATTTCGTTTGACAATCTAAGTGAAGAGGAAAGAACGTTTGCAGTACTGGCGGCTGTTGCGGATAAGATTCCGTCAGACGGAATTATGATTCCGAAATATAAGGGTGGGGAAATAGTATACAGTAAATTTGACCAATGGGGACGGAGTCTTAATAACGAAGGCGTATTCATTGCGACTCATGATGTGGTGAAAGGATTTGCAGATATATGCTATTACAATCCAATAGCCTCAATAATTACCAGTCCGTTGTCGGAGGAGGTATCTGAAAACACTTGGAGTAAAGGTATAAAAGAATATTTAAATCAAAGGGCACCTAAATTGTTTTCAGACGAAAAAATCATAAATACTGAAACAGAGATGAATTTCGGAGGTGAAATTATCCCTGTGATAATTAGTGATTATAGTAAAGATGAAAATGACGATGGGCGTTTGCATATACGATTTATAGTAGGAGGAAACACTTACGTTGAGATGCTGATGACGAAATATGCTTTTGAGCAGGGGCCATGGAAAGACATATCGTTTGAAAGAGTCGAGATTCCCAAATATACGGGTGAGTATATGGAAGAAATAAGAAAGCAAGATTGGTACACAGGTAAGTTTGGTGGATGAATTGAAGTAAAATCTTGTTCATAAAACAGACTCAAGGACTGATTCTATTACAGTCGATGAATCAAAATTGCAGTATTGTCAATGATGTGAGACTAAAAAGAAAATAAAGAAAAAGGTTCGGTTCAATGCTTGACAATATTAAAAAAATATGTTAAAATCACACTGTATGTAAAGACTTTGACGGAGACAGTAGCGGGGAAGCGAAAGCTTAAGCGAGCCGTGGCGGGTGTAAGCACGGTGCAAGTAGCCCTTGGTGAATATCACTCCCGAGTTTCGGGCTGAACAAAGTAAGCCTTGACGGAATCCGCCGTTATCGGAGGTGCCATGCTTGTGGCATGAAAATAGGTGGTTTTAGGAAATTTTCTCCGTCCTGTTTTGGACGGAGTTCTTTTTTGGAGGATAAGATGTATAACAAAGTCCCGACAGATATGAAATTTGTCGAAAGAGAAAAGCAGATTGAAAAATTTTGGCGTGAAAACCGTATCTTTGAAAAGAGTATGGAAGCGTCCGACAAGACACGCCCCTACGTTTTCTATGACGGCCCCCCCACGGCTAACGGAAAGCCTCACATCGGTCACGTTCTCACCCGTGTTATCAAGGATATGATTCCGAGATATCACACAATGAAGGGACAGTTCGTTCCGAGAAAAGCGGGTTGGGATACACACGGTCTTCCTGTCGAGCTTGAGGTTGAAAAGCTTCTCGGTCTTGACGGCAAGGAGCAGATTGAAGAATACGGCCTTGAGCCTTTTATCGAAAAGTGTAAGGAGAGTGTTTGGAAGTACAAGGGAAGGTGGGAGCACTTCTCCTCAACCGTTGGCTTCTGGGCTGATATGGACGATCCTTACGTTACCTACCATGATAGCTTTATCGAGTCCGAGTGGTGGGCACTCAAGCAGATCTGGGACAAGGGGCTTCTTTACAAAGGACACAAGATTGTACCTTATTGCCCCCGTTGCGGTACTCCTCTTTCTTCTCACGAGGTTGCTCAGGGCTATAAGGACGTTAAGGAAAAGTCCGCTATTGCAAAATTCCGTGTAAAGGGTGAGGACGCTTTCATCCTTGCATGGACCACAACTCCTTGGACACTCCCTTCAAACATCGCTCTTTGTGTAAACCCGAACGAGGAATACGTTAAGGTTAAGACAGAAGAGGGTGAGGTATATTATCTTGCTAAGGCACTCTCCGAAACAGTTCTCACCGCTCCCTTTGAAGTGCTTGAGACAATGAAGGGTGTTGACCTTGAGTACCGCGAGTATGA
The DNA here is from genome assembly GCA_045660745.1 of Eubacteriales bacterium. Lineage (GTDB taxonomy): Bacteria > Bacillota > Clostridia > Oscillospirales > SIG627 > RGIG6353. Next base: position 10,221 of record JAZREJ010000039.1, on the reverse strand, counting down.
GCCTCTCTTCGATATCCCGAACGTTCAGGGCAAGGGCTACTTTGTAGTATGCGACAATTACGTAACTCTCAGCGACGGTACAGGTGTCGTTCATATCGCACCCGCATTCGGTGAGGATGACTATAAGGTCGGAACACGCTACGGACTCCCCGTATTACAGCTCGTTGACGCCAAGGGCTGTATGACCGACAGAACTCCTTTTGCGGGAATGTTCTGTAAGGACGCTGACCCCGAGGTGCTCAAGTACCTTCGTGAAAGAGGACTCCTCTTCTCAGCTCCTAACTACGAGCATAGCTATCCCTTCTGCTGGAGATGCGATACTCCTCTCATTTACTACGCACGCGAGAGCTGGTTCATCAAGATGACAGCTGTTCGCGAGGACCTTATAAAGAATAACAATACCATCAACTGGATTCCCGAAAGCATAGGTAAGGGTAGATTTGGTGACTGGCTTGAAAACGTTCAGGACTGGGGTATCAGCCGTAACAGATATTGGGGAACACCCCTTAACATCTGGGAGTGTGAGTGTGGTCATATGCACTCCATTGGCTCTGTTGAAGAGCTTCGCTCCATGTCTGACAACTGCCCCGAGAATATTGAGCTTCACCGCCCATTCATTGATGAAGTTACCATCAAGTGTGACAAGTGCGGCAAAGAAATGAAGAGAGTACCCGAAGTTATCGACTGTTGGTTTGACTCGGGTGCAATGCCGTTTGCACAGCACCACTATCCATTTGAGAATAAGGAGCTTTTCGAATCACAGTTCCCCGCAGACTTTATCTCCGAGGCTGTTGACCAGACAAGAGGATGGTTCTATTCACTCCTTGCAATATCCACTCTTATTTTCAATAAAGCACCCTATAAGAACGTTATCGTTCTCGGTCACGTTCAGGACGAAAACGGACAGAAGATGTCCAAGTCCAAGGGCAATGCGGTAGACCCGTTTGAAGCACTTGAAACCTATGGCGCAGATGCTATCCGTTGGTACTTCTATACAAACTCGGCTCCCTGGCTTCCTAACCGTTTCCACGGAAAGGCGGTTATCGAGGGTCAGCGTAAGTTCATGGGTACTCTTTGGAATACCTACGCATTCTTCGTGCTTTACGCTAACATCGACGAGTTTGATCCCACAAAGTATACCCTTGACACAAACAAGCTTTCGGTCATGGATAAGTGGCTCCTTTCCCGTCTCAATACTACCATCCGCGAGGTGGATGACAATCTTGCGGGCTATAAGATTCCCGAGGCGGCAAAGGCTCTTGAATCCTTTGTTGATGAGATGAGCAACTGGTACGTTCGCCGCAGCCGTGAAAGATATTGGGTACAGGGAATGGAAGAGGATAAGATAAACGCTTATTTGACTCTTTATACAGCTCTTGTAACCGTAGCGAAGATATCTTCGCCCATGGTTCCTTTTATGTGTGAGGATATTTACAGAAACCTCGTGTGCAACGTTGATAAGAATGCTCCTGAGAGCGTGCACCTTTGCTCCTTCCCTGAAGTTGATGAAACTCTCATCGACGCAGAGCTTGAGCGCAACATGGAAGCAGTGCTTGACATTGTTCAGAACGGTCGTGCCGCAAGAAACGGTGCCGCTATGAAGAACCGTCAACCTCTTGCAAAGATGTTCGTAAAATCCGAATTCGTGCCTCACGAAAAGTATTATGATATAATCCGCGAGGAGCTTAATATCAAGGGTGTTGAATTCATCGAGGATGTAGGAGAACTCATTTCCTACTCATTCAAGCCTCAGCTGAAGACAGTAGGTCCCAAGTATGGAAAGCACCTTGGCTTTATCCGTGAGTGGCTTGCAAATATTGACGGAAGTGCAGCAAAGCGCGAGCTTGATGCTGAAGGCAAGCTTACCGTTGAAAATAATGGTGAGACTATCAAGCTCTTTGAGGAAGACCTTCTTATTGACGTTAAGCAGAAGGAAGGATATTATACGTTCTCCGATAAGGGCGTGACAGTCACTCTCGACACTGCTCTCACTCCCGAGCTTATCGAAGAGGGAATGGTAAGAGAGATAGTAAGCAAGCTTCAGACAATGCGTAAGGAAGCAGGCTTTGAGGTTGTTGATCACATCCGTGTCGGATGCGTAGGAAACGATGTTATCGCTAAGGCTATCCTTAACAACAGTGAGGAAATTTCCTCCGACGTACTTGCTGACGAGATATCGACAGATTCTGTTTCGGGCTACGAAAAGGAATGGGATATCAACGGCGAGACTGTTCGACTCAGTGTAGAGAAGCTTTAAAAATGAAAATCCCCACACTTCTGTGTGGGGAAACCTTTTCAGGAGAAAATATGATAGGACTTGGTACAATAGTCAACTGTGCCGCCGTTATTGTAGGGTGTACGGTTGGACTTTTTATAAAAAAAGGAGTCGCTCCCCGATTTGAGGATATGATAAAAAAAGCGCTCGGACTTTCTACAATGTTTATCGGACTGTCGGGTGCTCTTACGGGACTTTTGAAGATTACTGCGGAAGGGAAGCTTGAGACTCAGGGCACCATGCTCATGATATTCAGCCTCGTTATAGGCGCTATTATCGGAGAGGCTTTGAGGATAGAGGACAGACTTGACTCTCTTGGCGAAAAACTAAAAAAATGCGTAAAATCAGGGGACTCGAATTCCAAGTTTGTTGAGGGCTTTGTGACGAATACCCTCGTTATATGTGTCGGTGCTATGGCGATTGTAGGCTCCCTTAACGACGGTATCTCAGGGGATGCTTCAACGCTTTATGCAAAGTCCATTCTCGACTGCGTTATAGGAGTTATCTTTGCCTCCACTCTCGGCATCGGCGCACTCTTTGCGGTAATTCCCATGGCAATATACCAGGGTGCAATTACAGTTTCTGCAAAGTTTATAGAGCCTTACCTCACGGATGCCATGATATCTGATATGAGCTACGTCGGTTCGATTCTCATATTCTGCATAGGTATCAACCTAGGCTTTGGAAAGAAGTTCAAGACAGGAAACCTTCTTCCTGCAATACTTGTTCCGATAGTTTACAATATAATAGTTGATGTAATGTAAAAAATTAGAGTTCATCAAAGCGATGAACTCTCTTTTTATATATAAACGTTGTTTTATTTGTTAATCTCGGCGTATACTTTATCCCATCTTTCTTTGAAATCGGGCTCGGTTTCAAGGTCTGGCACAAGTCCTGCTTTAAGATAACTCTTTATTGCAGGGATTCGGAAATCGTCGGTTGTCAGATATGCAGATTCCATTCCTTCTCTTTTCAGAACAAAAACCATGATATTATTCATCAAATTGCCAAACCCTAAACCTCTGAATTCAGGCTTGCAGGCTACCATATGAATATACCCTCTTTTCTTCTCGTAGTCACATATCACCGTAAAGGTTGCAGCAGGTACACCGTCTTTGATGAGAAAATAGCACATATTTTCGTCGAAATTCGGATAATTAGTCATATTCTTTGTGAATATCGTTTCGGGAATGGGATCTCCTGCCCAGATGTATCTTGCGATATCCAGCCAGAGCTCAACGCCGTTTTCAATTTCGCGGATAGTTTTTACTTCAACCCCATCGTTGAGCGACGGGAAAGTGCCTTTTGTTCCATCGTTATACCAATTCATTACCAATTGCTTCATGAAAATAACCTCTTATTTATTGTCTTCTTCCCATTTCTTTCGTGTTTTCTCATAAATTGCGGAATCTATGTGGGGATTTCCCTTTGAGTAAGAGGGAAGAAGCATATCTCCCGCTACCTCAGGGGTGGTACAGCGAAGGTCGTGTCTGAAGGCATCGCGTACTTCTTTTAATCTGAGATTCGGTATTTCCTGAGGTGCTCCGCCGTTCAACACGGACAGATATCCAAAGAAGCCTATCATCCACATATCAAGCGCTTCATAAACGCTAATCGTATCGGCAACGTGACCGAGCAAGTGCTCAAAGGCGTTCCAAAGACAAATATAGTCACTGCCTCCGTGACCGAAGGATTTGATTTTGTCCTCAAAGTCGTTGACGGGAACATACGCATCAACCTCGTTTTTTGTAATGCCTTCAACCTCGTCAAGGTTTGCGTAAACAGTGTTGCCGCATTTTGCATCCTCTCTGGCTGTCTCAAGCCTTCCCTTAGAGCCGTAAATCGAATACCAGATAGAATCCTTTGATGGACCTATACCATGAATGCTCTTTATTACAGCACCGTTTTCAAGTGTGGCAAGCTCGATTGCCATATTTCCCGCCTTCGCTCCCATTCTTGCCATACGGGGATTGAACGCACCCTCGACTCCCACCACCTTAATCGGGCGAAGTCCCGTAATATGCAGAAGCGGACCTGCTGAGTGGGTACAGTAATAGAAGGCGCTCATATTGTTGCGCCAGTGACGTGGATTGCCTTGAGTGATTGTGGACCATATGGGCTCACAGTTGTGCATATATTCGCCCTCGCCGTATTCAAACTCACCCAGGTCGCCTTTAAAATAGCGCTTTTTCATTTCGTACGGGCCGACCATATAGCAGTAGTTTTCGGCATAGCAATACTTTTTGCCGGTTTCCTCGCAGCATTCAATAAGCTCAACTGCTTCTGCCATTGTTTGCACCGGTAAAACCTCGCTTATAACGTGCTTGCCTTCGCGCATTGCCTTTATTGCAAACGGTGCGTGCTCGGTTGCATAATTTGCGAGAAATACAGCATCCATATCATGCTTTATGAATTTTTCAAAATCGGTGTAATATGTAATGGAATCATCTTCTATTTTCTTTTTTGCATTTTCAAGTCCTTGCTCCCACTTGTCACAAATCGCGACGAGCTTTGCGTTTGTTGCCTCTTTGCAGTATTTCCAGAGTATACTTCCTCTGCCGACTCCCAAAAGACCGACTCTTATCGGATTTTTCATTCTATCATCTCCTTTTATTACATTATACAACGCATTTTCGAAAAATAAATGTGAAAATTCCTTGAAAACATAGAAAATATCCATATTTGTGTTGAAAACACCGGCTGCGTGTGGTATAGTAAAGTCGAGGTGTTGATATGGACGAAAACATTTGTAGGTTTATTACAACGAAAAAATACGATGAAAGCATTAATATTATAAATCTTGTCTATGAAAAGGAAGCGGATTTCAAGCAGGAATATATTTTTCCCTCGACTTACGCTCTTGCGCTTGTAACAGACGGCAAGGGGATACTGCATACATATGCGGGGAATTTTGAAATAGCAAAAGGCGATTTGTTTATCACCTTTCCCGCAAAGGCGTATTATATAGAAAATATACACGGGCTTAAATACATTTATATAACCTTTACAGGACTTCGGGCGCAGGTATTGATGCAGAGATTGAAAATTGTATATACCTCACCCGTTTTCCACGGATATGAATTCCTGACAGATATCTGGGAAGGGGTTCTTTCAATATCAAACGATAAGAATATAGACCTTTTTTGTGAGGGGCTGATACTTCATACCTTTGGCTTTTTGTGTCGCGATAATTCAGAAGAAACACACTCTGTCAAGACGAATAATATATTACTGGCAAAACAATATATTGATGCAAATTATACCGACAGTGAGCTTAATTTGAAGACGGTGAGTCAAAAGTTTTCGTATAATTCAAAATATTTTTCGGATGCCTTTAAGAAGATGGTAAGAATAAGCTTTTCGGAATATTTAAAGAATAAAAGACTCGGATATGCGATAAGTCTTATAGAAAGCGGAATAACCAACGTTGGTGATCTTGCAGAGCTTTGCGGATATAAGGAAGCGCCGTATTTTTCAAAATGCTTTAAGAAGGAATACGGGGTGTCTCCTAAAAAGTGGAGCGAAAAGAATAGCGACAGTTAAAAAGACTGCGAAGTCTCAAAAGAGATTTCGCAGTCTTTTTATTGTTATTTAACTTCTTTTCCTGTAGTACCGAACGTAAGGGTAGCGTTAACGGGACAGTTATTAAGGCTGGAAGCAACAGAAAGCTCTGCCTTGAACTTGCCCTTCGGAACAGTAATGCTTCCTGTGAACCAGATGGGTTTTTCGTTAGCGTAACGGTCGAGAACAACTGCTTTTTCGCCATCCCATTCGATAAAATCGGTAGACTGAAGCTCACATTCAAACATGATTTCTTCGTCTCCAACCTTTACCTTGGGGTTCTTGATTACGTCATAGGTGTGACGGCAAGCGGTAATTGAGGACATCTGAACGCCTTCAATATCGCCATCACCATAAAGCTCAACTGATACGAGACGGTTTGTGTAAATGGGGTTGCGATAGATTCTCCAAAGATGCTCGCCATCCTCCGCCTTGAGTCCGTCGCGTGTTCCGTTGTCGGTCTCAAAGAGAACAAAGTCGCGCCATCCCTTGAAGTCGGTGTCGATAAGATAAAGTGCATATCCTCTTGCCGGTCCGTTTGTAGCAAAACGGGTCTTGATGGAAACGGTACCCTTCTTGCCGTTACCCTTTACACGCACCTTGAGTGCCATGTTATTTGTTACGTTAACCTCTCCTCCAAATTCGTGAACTTTAAGCTGCTCGGAAACAGGACGGCTTTCGTCGAGAGGGAGAAGCATCATGGGGAATTGTCCGAGAGAGGATATGGAGGACTCTATTCTGATAAACGGTTTTTGAGCCTTGAAGGGGTTGTTGAATTCTGCAACTGCACGCTCAGGCGTTTGAATATCGTAAAGCTTCTTTACGTCATAGTTCTTTTCAACAAAGCACCACTTGCCGTTGCCCTTGTCAACAAGCTTGAACTCATGCTTCGATGCGCGGAGCTTTTCAAGAGTCGATTCCTTGAAGTAGCCTGTTTTACGAAGTGCGTTGTATTTCTTGTAAAGCTCAACGTTACGGCGGTAGCCGGGATACTGCTCAAGCTTTTTCTTTGATATGTCGTTGTATACTGTGGAGTAGTTGTACATGATGGCAAGCGTGCCCATGTGGTCAATCGCATCCCAGTGATGATACTTGAAGAGCTGATTTGTGTGATATGCTTCGTTTACAGGGTAGTAGCAATACCAACCGAGTGTTGCTGTATAGTGACGGCGTCGGAAGAGAGCGTGCTCCTTGTGGTGAGCCATGTTGAATCTCTTGTATGAACGTGTAGGGCTATCCCATGCACCGCTTCGAGCTCTTGCGGACCAGAGAGAGGGGTACATTGTGGAGTATTCGATTATCGGGTCATGGTCACAGTGCTTCAGAATTCCGTGAACGAATCTTGCACAGTAGTACCATTCGCCGCCTTCGAAATCATCACGGCACTGTCTGTTTATTCCGTCAAGAGCGTCGAGGTAAACCATGTCGAAGCCGCCCTTGTTGTAAGCCTCTGCGGTGAAGCGTGCAACATCGGCATAAAGCTCGGAATCAGGCTTGGGCGCAAAGAGTCCGAAGCATCCTACACAGTGGTAGATTCTCTCACCCTTCTTGTGTGATGCAGGCTTTGTACCCGCAACACCTCTTTCAAGAACCGTGAATCCGTGAGGATGATTGCGGTATCTGATGATTTCTTCGCCGATGAGACAGAAGGGAAGGTTTCTTACAAAGAAGCCGTATACCTTTGAAAGCCCGTCTGTAGGTTCAACGGAAGGAATGAACATATCTTCTGCGCTGATGTCCTCTGCAAGAGTAAATTCCTCTTCGGTATCAAGCATTTTTTGGTTCTTGGGATCGGAAAGAACTTCCGAGCAGGTTTCCCTAATGTAGTAGGAATAGGTGTGAAGACCTGCCATCATGCCGTTTTCCTTCAATACGTCAGAAACGTTTTTCTTGAACTCCTCGTGTGTTTCACCCATCATGTACTTAAAGTCACCCTGACGGAAGGTGTTGGGGCCCTGATGATAGTCTATCTGGTCAACGTCAATGTCCTTGAAAAGAGTAAGGTTTCTCTCAAGAGCCTCCTTTGAAGCATCTCCTACGATGATGTAGTCACCAAAGTTAGGTCTGTAGTCAAGCGCCCACGGACCTGCAATCTTTGATACGATACCCTTTTGAGGATCGATTTTCTCACAGATTCCTTTAAGCTTTTCACGAAGCTCACCGTTAGGTACAACGAGAGCACCAAGCTTTGCTCCGATAAAGCCTCCGAAACGTCCTACCGCGTAGCCTCTGATTTCCTTGCTGTAGCCGTCGGGGTAGAAGCAGGGGTTGGCGCTGATTGTCATGGCGATATCAGCCGCTCTGAGGGAATTTGCATCCTCAAGGTCGTATTCAAAGCCGATTCTTACAAAGGTGAACGAGTCAACCTTATCGGAAAAATCAGCATCGACTATTTCAAAAATGAAATGATCGTCAAATGCTTCAATTGTTACCTTTGCACATCCGTATTCACTCGTGACACAAGCCGTGTTGCCGTCAAGCTCAACTCCGCTGATGGGGAGAATATTGTTTTCTCTGTCGGAAAGCTCGAAGAAGGAAACCTCCTCGTCACGCTTAATGCTTGAGTTTGTAGCCTTGTCAACGACACTTAAAATAGCCGCATCCTTTTTTGATACCTCAAACGAAATGTAAGAGCTTTCAACTATAAATGAGTTTTTGCCGTTTTTTATTTGTGTGCTCATAAAAACCTCCGATTGTTTATGATTACAAAAGAAATAAGCATATTTTTGAGACTGACTCATTCAGTCTATATCAAAATTTTACCACACAACTACCCATCTATCCATAAGAAAAGTGATTATATTGGGTTTAAATCTTAAAAATATTGACATATTCGCGATTGTAACTCGGAATATTGAGAAAATTTTGATATTGGATTTTTCCAAATATGTAAAAATAACACCTTTTTATGTAAAAATGTACATTTTTACGAAAATGATATTGCCAACTCGGGAGAAGTTATGTATAATATAAAATAGATTTGAATTATTGCAAATTAAACAAAATTAAATGAAAAATATATTTTGGAGGTAAAGATAATGAAAAAGAAAGCATCGGATTTTCGTTATAACACAGGTGAGACTAAGGTGCCGTGGGCTGCCGTTGGTGAAAACTACAACGCAGAGGACTTGATGGCTATCGTTAAGTTCATGATGAAGGGCACAGGCAAGGATTATGAGGATGCACTCAAGGCTGTTGAAAAGGAGATTTTCGCACTTGATAAGGTGTCCGCTCCTCCCGCAAAGCTCTCTCTTGACGTTGAAGTACAGAAGGCGGAGGAAATGTGCGATGAATTCCTTAATACAGAAGGATGCGTGTTCCTCACAAACTGTACCGCAGGCTTTGAAATTGCTTGTAAGTATGCAGGGCTCAAGGCAGGGGATGAGGTAATTGTTCCCGCAATCACCTTTGCTGCTACCATGGCATATCCTCTTTCTATCGGATGTAAGATAGTATTTGCTGACGTTGACCCCGTGACCATCAACATGGATCCCCGTGACGTTGAAAAGAAGATTACCGATAAGACAAAGATGATAGTTCCCGTACATATTGGCGGTTATCCCGTTGATATGGACCCCATTATGGAGCTTGCAGAGAAGCATAATCTCATCGTTCTTGAGGATGCCGCACATGGCTTCGGTGGTGAGTACAAGGGTAAGAAACTCGGTACCATCGGTCACTTCGGTGCTTACTCCTTCCACGAGGTTAAGAACATGACCTCCTTCGGTGAAGGTGGTATCCTTACCACAACCGTTGAGGACTTCCGTTCTGAAATGAAGCGCGCTCGCTTCCTCGGCACAGACTTCTCCAAGCAGATTAAGAACTGGCTCTATGACGTTACTCCAATCAAGGGCAAGGATGCGGGCTTTGTTGCCACCAACTTCTCCACAACCGAGATTCAGGGTCTTGGACTTCAGCTTCAGCTTGCTCGTTATAACGACATTCTCGCTGCTCGTCGCGAGGCTGCAACCTACCTTACAAACCGTCTTTCCGTTTGCGATGCTATCAAGCCTCAGGACCTTGGAAACGACGAAATTAAGCCTACCTTCCATCTGTACAGCGTAGTACTCGACCCCGAAAAGGCAGGCGGAGACGTTCAGACCTTTAAGAAGAAGCTCGCTGCAAAGGGTGTTACCGAGATTGCACACTTCGGTCCTCTTTATCGCTTTGAGGTTCTCAAGTACCTCGGCTACAACGAGGAAGAAATTGCGGCTACTTGTCCTGTTACAGAAGAAGTATTTGACCGCCGCTTTACTCATTTCCCCATCTACGGACTCACCAAGGAACAGCTTGACTCCATTGACAGAGAGTATTATAAGAAACTGAATAAGATGTACGCGAGAGCGAAGTAAACAATAAAACCACGGGGAGACCCGTGGTTTTAT
>JAZREJ010000038.1:0-18455 GCA_045660745.1 Eubacteriales bacterium | reverse complement strand
AAATAAAAGACCGCCCCACTTGTGGGGCAGCCTGTAAATGTTATGCGGTTGGCAAACCGTTTCGGCGCGCCTTGAGGCGCCGCCAACATAATAGCCTTATAGGCTAAGTGCATGCCACCGGTTTTACCGGTGGTCATGACTACATAGGAAATTACTCGCATTGTGAGTGATTTTGTATATTACAAAAAAGAGTACCTCTTCCCCCGAGAGTGGGAGCGTGTGGGATATGTGAATTTTGTGCCCTTTTAAAGCCGTGATTTGAGGGAATTTATGCAAAATACACAAGTTTTTATGATAAATTTTGTTTTTATAAAAGCACTGAAGTCAGGGGACTAATTATAAATTCAATTGACAAATATATGATTTTGTGCTAAAATGATATCATCCCATAAACTGAAAGGAGTTACATATGAAAAAAATAGTATCGATGCTTCTTGCCGTTCTCATGGTCGTTTCAACAGCAACTCTTCTTTTTTCCTGCGGTGGTGGAGAAGATGAGGGTAAAAAACAACAGGCGAGATAAAACAATATGAGGAGGATTCCATCTTTTACGAGAGAAGCCTCGTTTCAGATAACCTTCCCGACGTTGACTACGGCGGACGTAAATTCCGTATAGCCGCATATTCTCCGAGTGAAATATTTGTTGCGGAAGAGGACCGCAATAAGGGCGACCTTATAAAGGATGCAAGATTTGCGCGTAACGAAGCGGTTGAAAACCGTTTCAACGTAGAGCTTGAGCTCGTTTATAAGGGTACTTATTCCGAGGTAGACGATTACGTTTCAAAGACTGTTCTTGCGGGATCAGACGAGTTTGATCTTGTAAACGGAATGGTTATGTCAACCGGTGGTCTTGTTCTGAAGAAGCTCTTCCTTAACTGGTATGACATTGAGCATATTGACTTTACAAAGCCTTGGTGGTATGCCTCTAACTCTAACGAGCTTACCTATAACGGCAAAAACTGTATTGCAATTTCTCACATGAACTATTCTGCGGTAGGCGGCGCTTACTGTATGTATTTCAACAAGAACCTTGCCGCATCCTACGAGCTCGGCGACCTTTATTCCATCGTTCTTGACGGTAAGTGGACCTTTGATAAGGTTACCGAAATGGTAAAGGGTATCTACACCGACGATGGTAACGATGAGCGCGATGCAAATGACTTCTACGGCTTCACACAGGGTGCGGGAACTCAGATGAATGCGTATCTTTGGGCATTTGATAATCCTATCGTAACCCCTGACGAAGAAGGAGTTCCTCAGATATCAGTCAAGACCGATAAGATAGACTCCATCGTACAGGATATCTATGATTTCTGCTACAATAATGACGGCGTATATTACGATCCCACTTTGACAAACGAAAAGAGTATAGCACCTTCCCTTTTCTACTTGAAGAAGGCTATTTTCATGCAGGGCTCCGTCTACGGTGCGGCAAATCAGTCTATGCGTGATTTCGAAGACGAGTACGGAATGCTCCCCATGCCAAAGTATACAGAAGAACAGACAAGCTATAAGACGATGGTTGGCGGACATCACTCCTGTCTTGCGGTTCCCAAGACCTGTAAGGATACCGAGTTTGTAGGTATTATTGTTGAAGCGCTTTCCGCTGAAAGCTGGAAGACCATCACTCCTACTCTTTACGAGATCGCTCTTAAGACAAGATATCTCCGTGACTCCGAGTCCAAGATCGTAATGGATATGATCATTGAAGGTACCACCTTCGACTTCGGTTCTGTTTACGATAACTGGAAAGGCTTTGCATTCATGATCAGCCGAATGATAGATAGCAATCAGTCAAACTTCCAGTCTTATTACGATAAGCAATTCAAGTCTGCAAGACTTCACTACAAGCAGATCGTAAAGGCTCTTGACAAGGTATAAGCAAAACACAAAAGATCTCCGTGAAAATCACGGAGATCTTTTTTACATAGTGAGTTTATTTGTGACACAAAAGTCTTTTTAGGTTCGTGACACCGGTAACGTTTCAATTAGTTGGCAAAGGCGGTTTTATAAATCTTGCTTGCGGTTTTTTTTGATGCGTAGCTCTGACGGTGTGACACCTGTGTACTTCTTGAAGGTTTTGGTGAAATATGATAAATTGTCAAATCCGCACAGCTCGGAAACTTCGCCGATGCTGTATTTCTTCTCGGTGAGAAGTCTGCGCGCCATTTCGATGCGTGCAATATTTATGTAAATGACAGGTGTGTAATGGGTGATTCTTTTGAATTCTCTTATAAAGTGATATTTACTCATTCCCGACATCTGTGCAAGGTTGTCAACCGATATTTTTTCTTTCAGATTATCTCGGATATATATTATTGCAGTGCGGATATTTTCAAAATTCTTATCGTGTCGGCGCTCACGTTCGGAAATTTGCGCGCCGTATTTTTCGCACAGATGCACCAAAAAGTCAAGAACCTTCGCGCGAACCTTCGCGGAATAGAAATCTCCCTTTTCGGTGTAGGTTCTGAGGATTGCACCGAACATACTTATTGACCAGCTGTCGCGAATCTTTCCTTCAAATATGATGTTTGAAACGTTAAGGGCGTTGTATTTGCAAAATTCGCTGTCTATTATGAGATAATAGTAGCTCATGTAATTGTCGGTCCTGAGACTGTGGAGAACGTCGGAGTTGATAACGAAAATATCTCCACGCCAGATACTGTGCTCTTGGAAATCGCAGATAACAAACCCGTCTCCGTCATCAACATATATTATTTCAATGCTTTCGTGCCAATTGAAATGAAGGGGAGAGCTTACCGCCTTTACGTGACGCAGAATGCTTCGCTTCAGTATTACGGGCAATTCATTAAAGCTGTTTTCGTGAAGTTCGTATCGGTTTATGTCCATTTGTATCTCCGTGGTGGGATTGTTACATCAAAATTTTTCTTATTATTATATTTATCGCAAAATAAAAATAAGGAATATTTTTTGATAAAAACAGGATTTTTGAAGTTTTTTTGGTGTAAAATTAATATTTTTGTTCGGTGCTTTTATTAGATGATAACATAAAATTGCTTATATTTCAATAGCAAAAATGAAAATAATACAAAAATATGGTGTTATTTTGTTGATTGTACAAATAATACGATGGATTTTAGCAATTTTATGTTATATATTGATGTTTTTTGGTCACTTTTGTTGTATTTAGGTAAAAATTTGATATAGCATTTTGCTACATTGCAAAACTACTGTAAGTCACGAGACTTCTGTCTTAAAATGCCTTTTCTTTTTTTGAAGAGGGCGCTTTTTTGTGAAAAGAAACAAGTAATACGAGGCAAAAGAAAGTGGGAGGCTCGCGGCTTACTTAATGTAAGTGCGAGTCTCCCGTTTTTATTTTAACAAATTATCGCGTCGCTTATATCTGCAACAAAAAATTAGTTGAGTTCAGCGAAGTACTTAATAGTGCGTACCATCTGGCTGGTATAGGAGTTTTCATTGTCATACCAAGAAACTACCTGTACCTGATAGGTATCGTCGTCGATCTTAGAAACCATGGTCTGAGTTGCATCGAAGAGAGAACCATAGGTGATTCCGATGATGTCGGAAGAAACGAGCTCTTCTTCAGTGTAACCGAAGGATGCGCTGGAAGCTGCCTTCATAGCTGCGTTGATGCCGTCCTTGGTAACGTCCTTACCCTTAACTACTGCAACGAGGATGGTTGTAGAGCCTGTGGGAACGGGAACTCTCTGTGCAGAACCGATGAGCTTGCCGTTGAGTTCGGGGATAACAAGTCCGATAGCCTTTGCAGCACCGGTAGAGTTGGGAACAATGTTAACTGCAGCTGCACGTGCACGGCGGAGGTCACCCTTTCTGTGGGGGCCGTCGAGAACCATCTGGTCACCTGTGAAAGCGTGGATGGTGGACATGATACCGCTCTGGATGGGAGCGTAGTCGTTAAGAGCCTTAGCCATGGGCGCGAGGCAGTTGGTGGTGCAGGATGCAGCAGAAATGATGGTGTCATCCTTGGTAAGAGTGTTTTCGTTTACGCTGAATACAACGGTGGGAAGATCATTTCCTGCGGGAGCGGAAATAACAACCTTCTTAGCGCCTGCGTCGATGTGAGCCTGGCTCTTAGCCTTAGAGGTGTAGAAGCCGGTGCACTCGAGAACTACGTCAACGTCGAGCTCGCCCCAGGGGAGGTTTGCAGCGTCCTTTTCAGCGTAGATCTTGATGGTCTTTCCGTCAACTGTGATGGTGCCATCTTCTTCGTTTGCGCTTACGGTATCAGCAAGAGCGTATCTGCCCTGTGCGGAATCGTACTTGAGAAGATGAGCGAGCATTGCGGGGCTGGTAAGGTCGTTGATTGCTACGATTTCGTATCCTTCAGCACCGAACATCTGTCTGAACGCAAGGCGTCCGATACGGCCAAAGCCGTTAATAGCTACTTTTACTGCCATTGGTTTAATCTCCTTTATAATTAAGATAAATTTTTAACTGTAGATATTATAAAACAGAATAGTGATTTTGGCAAGAGTTTGTTAAAATATTTTCAATTTTTTTAAAAAATCTCCGTTTTATCCTTTTTTTGCCGCTGTTTCAAACACTATTTTGTTCATTTCATCAAATTTTTTCTCCATATCACGCGCCAGTGCGAGCTGGCAACGGCATCTTACAAGATTATGTCCCTTGTAATTTGTTTTAAAATACTTGTCTCCCGTGATATAGTCGTCAAGAAATCTCAGAGCAAGCTCAACGGTTATGGTGAATGCACCGAGTGCAAGGCTGTTTATCTCCGACTCGTCAAGTTCTCCTGCGGTGGCTTCTACAAAGCCCTCTGCAAATGCACGGTAGAGGTCGAGGTCAAGAGATACCTTGGAGGTATCGGGCTCGTCCTCAAGCGCAGTGTTAGCCGCAAATCTTACCGCGTCACCGAAATCGTGCGCCGCAAGGCCCGGCATTACAGTGTCAAGGTCTATTACGACAACGGGCTCTTTTGTTTTTTCATCAAAGAGTACGTTGTTTATCTTTGTGTCGTTGTGAGTAACCCTGAGAGGTATCTTTCCGTCTTCAAGCATGTCGGTAAGAAGGCTTGCCCGTGCACGGCATGAGCGAATGTATTCTATCTCATCGTGAGCCTCGGCGACTCTTAAATATTCATCTTTTTCAACGTCCTCGAAAAATTTTTCAAGTCTCTTCTTGGTGTTGTGAAAGTTTGGAATCGTTTCGTAAAGAAGCGAGGCATCAAAATCGGAAAGATGCGTCTGAAACTCTCCGAAGGCACGGCCTGCCATATAGATTATCTCCGAATCGGAGCTTATCTGATAGGTTACGGTTCCTGTAACAAAGTTGAATACGCGCCAAAATTCTCCGTCATCGTCAAACCAGAAATTGTCACGGTTTTCGGTGTGATAAAAATGAAGCGACGGTTTGTTTGTGCCTTGGTTCTTTTTTCTGATATGTTCTGTTACAAGGTCGATGTTCCGCATAATGTGGTGCGGTTCACGGAATACGTATGTATTTACTTTTTGGAAAATATATAATTTTTCGGGATCCTTATAATTCACCTGATAGGTCGTGTTGATATTACCTCTTGTGATAAGAGAAGCAGAATCAAATTCACCCTTCAATAAAAACTTTTCGCCGACAGTTTTAAGCTTTTGACAAAGCTTTGTGTCAGTAATTTTGTCGCACATAATCTCACCTTTTATTTTTCAATGATATCCGCAATTCGACGGCAAGCGTTACCGTCTCCGTAGGGATTTGAAGCATGGCTCATTTTAATATATGCATCAGTACTGTCAAGAAGTTCCTTGAAGTTGTCATAGATAACACCCTCGTCGGTTCCGACAAGGCGGAGAGTGCCTGCTTTTATGCCTTCGGGACGCTCGGTGGTGTCTCTCATTACAAGCACAGGCTTTCCGAGACTGGGAGCCTCCTCCTGTATACCGCCACTGTCTGTGAGGATCATGTAGCAATTTGCAAGGAAATTGTGGAAATCAAGTACGTCAAGAGGCTCAATTATCTTTATTCTGTCACAGCCCGACAAATATTTTGCCGCAGTCTCTCTGACAACAGGATTCATGTGAATGGGATAAATCGCCTTTACGTCGGGATGCTCGTCTATTATACGTCTTATGGCACGGAACATATTTTCCATCGGTGTGCCAAGGTTTTCGCGTCTGTGAGCGGTTATCATTATAAGACGTGAGTCTTTTGCCCATTCAAGCTCTGGATGTGTATAATCCGCTCTTACCGTTGTTTTGAGAGCGTCGATGGCGGTGTTTCCCGTAACGTAAATGGTCTCGGGATCTTTGCCTTCCTTTAAAAGGTTTTCGCGGGAAAGCTCTGTGGGAGAGAAGTGGTATTTTGCCACAAGTCCGACAGCTTGTCTGTTAAATTCCTCGGGATAAGGGGAATACATATTGTAGGTGCGCAGTCCTGCTTCAACGTGCCCGATGGGTATCTGCATATAGAATGCCGCAAGAGCGGTAACAAACGTTGTAGAGGTGTCACCGTGTACCAATACAACGTCGGGCTTCTCCTTTGCAAGAACCTCGCGTATCCTGTCGAGAATATTTATGGTTACGTCAAAGAGTGTCTGACGCTCCTTCATTATGGAAAGGTCGTACTCGGGTACAACCGAAAAGGCATCAAGCACACTGTCAAGCATGGAACGATGCTGTCCTGTTACGCATACCACGGTCTCAAGATTTTTTCTTCCTTTAAGCTCTTTGACAAGCGGACACATTTTTATAGCTTCGGGGCGTGTCCCGAAAACGAGCATTACTTTTTTCATTATTATTCCTCGTGTGTTTTGTTTTTGTAAAAACAAGGTCGTTTATTGTAGAAAATTATTTTTGCTATCATAATATTGTAACATATTTTGCTGTTTTTGTAAACTGCTTTCACCAGCTTTCCACTTTAAAATAAAGGCTTGATCGGTGAAAAGGGAGGACAAAAACGAAAGGCTGTTACGGGGGGCGAGTATTTCCTGTCGTGGGATGTGACAGAATAGTCGCACACAGTTATTTTACCCTTTTTTGGTGCCAAAGTCAAGGAGAAAAGCAGAAATTGACAAAGTTTGTTACTAATATCACTATTTTGCGCAAAAACTATGCAAGTTTTACAAAAAAATTTCACTGTAAATTGCATTTTACATAAAACGCCGCTGCTGCCTTCTTGAAAATATCCTATAATCTGCTCAAAACAGCAATGAATTTTTGCAGTAAAATATACAAAGCCACGGTATCTCCGTGGCTTTTGAAAAATGATTTATTCTTTTGTGAATTTCACCCATCTGGGAAGTGCAATAAGCGAGAAAACAAGTCCTGAAACAGATACTCCGAAGAAGACAGGCATTGCAACGTTCCATGAAATATTGGCAATACCGTAGCTTGCCACTGCCGCACCGACGTATGTAAAGGAGTTAAGAAGTCCCGAGAAGGTCGAAACGTATCCTACCTTCTTGTAGTGAATCACAATACGGGTGGTGAGCATTAGGTTTATCGCGTGAGATGCTGCTGAAAGTACTGCAAAGCCTACGATACCTACAAGCATAGAGGATTTGTAGAACAGTAGCAGAAGAAGAGAAAATACAGTGGCAAATACCCAAAGAATGGTGTTGGATTTGAATGCGCAGCCTGTTAATCTTTGAAAGAACGAGCCTACACTGTAGCTTAAAATGCTGAGTATAGGGAGTATTGCAGTGGCAAGCAGTGCTCCCGATGTGTCAAAATTGTATTCCTTGTTAAGAAAGTCGGGCATCCATGTTTCAATTCCGTCTCTCAAAAATCCCTGAAGTGAAACTACTACTGCAATCGGAATCGCACTTGATATAACGATGACCTTCCATAGAGATGGACGAGTGACAGGTGTCGGAACATCGACATCCTTTGAAGAGTCCTGCACTCTGTCAACTATAGGATGATGCTCATATTTTCCGTATACAAAAAACCAAAGTATTGCCGTAAGCACACCAATAACAGAACAGAAAAAGAAGGTGTATTTCCAATTTGCTATCTCAACGCAAAGAACAACTAAAAAGTATATGGCAACCGTTGCAATACAGCAGGCAACGCTTACAAGGGTAGTACCCTTTTTATAGTACTCAAGCGTAAAGTTTTCGCTCATGCTTCTGACAAGAGGCGGCCATATCATGGATTGGAAAAATCCGTTGAGGGACCAGATGATACACATTCCGAGCGGAGTGAGAAAATATGGGAGAAGAATGTTACATATGGCGGCTCCGAGAAGTCCTGCGGTGATCATTTTTCTTGGGGAAAATTTGTCTCCGAGTATTCCGTTTATTACTTGCCCCGCACCGTATGCGATGAAGTTTCCGACAAGAGCAGGACTTGTATCGGGTTTTTCAATGCCGGGAAGCTTTATTATTTCTACGATAGACGCATTAAAGGTTTTTCGTGTGATATAACTTGCAAAGTATACAAGACAGCACAAAAAACAAAAAGCACCCATCTTTTTAATAAGTGAGCGGTCTTCTTTTATAGGAGTATTATTCATGTTTTTCCTCTTTTGTTTATTTAGCGTGGATATTTTATCACAGCTTTAAAAAAATTTCAAGTACTATTGCTTTTTTTGTCATAAAAAGGTATAATAATAATGTATTTAATTTGTTCGAAAGGATATTATTATGAAAAAAATCATCTTATCCGTTGTGGCAATTCTTTGCCTTGTTCTTTTGGTATCATGTTCATCCGATAAGTCGGACGGTAAAATTACATCTACCGACTACAGCGTAAAAGAAACGCTTGATGCATGTCTTGGCTCATCCCTTTTCCCCGAAGCACCCATTGTATATCAGAACGGCTCAGAAAAGGAATTTGATGAAGATTACCTTGACTATTATTTCGGAAACTCCAAGCTTCTTGAAGGGGTTACAGAGTATATTTTTATAACGTCTTCCACAACAAGTGTCAATGAGATAGGAGTATTTAAGGTTAACTCTGCTTCTGCAAAGGATGCTCTTACAAAGGCATTTGAGACACGCCGTGATGCTCTTGTTCAGACTCATACCAACTATTCCGCAACAGACCTTGAGATATCAAAGAATATGGTGATAGGAAGCTTTGACGATGTCGTTTACTTTATTGCAACTCCCGACAACGGCGCAGTTGAAGCCTTGATCAAATAATGACCGACCTTAAAGCTCTCAGCATTTCAACTCTTTCGGGAGTGGGTCCTAAGACGGCAGAGACTCTTGCTTCATTTGGTGTTCGTACCTTTTATGACCTTCTCACTTTGTTCCCGAGGACCTACGAGGATCATACACCCGTTTACTCGCTCAGTGAGACAGCACCTGACAGAAGGTGTGCGCTTGTCATGAGAATATCCTCTTCACCGAGAGTGGCTTATACCTCGTCTAAAAAGAGGGTAGTGCGGTTCAGCGCAAGAGTGAGCGAGAGTGACCCTCTTGTAAACATTGTATTTTTTAATCAGCCGTATCTTTTGTCCACCTTCCATCAGGGGGAGGATTGGCTGTTTTTCGGACGCGTCACCAAAAGCACGGGCGGTTGGTATATGTTTTCTCCGTCCTATGAAAAGCCGAGTGATTCTTATTCATCCGCAGTGCCCGTTTATCCCACTCACGGGGGTGTGGGCACAAAAAAGCTTGCAAAAATCATAAATACATGCCTTGACAGAATAGAAAACGAAGAACTGGTTGAAACTCTCCCGAAGGAAGTACTTGAAAAAGAGATGCTTCCCGATATTCATTCTGCTCTTTTTGAAATACACCGACCCGCATCATGCGAGACAGCCAAAATGGCGGTAGAGCGTTTTGCGTTCGAGGAGCTGTTCAACTTTGCACTTGCCTCCTTGCGTCTTGCAAAGAGGGAGGATACAAAATTTGTAGAACCTCTCAGAAAAGTAGACCTTAAGCCGTTTTTTGAGAATCTTCCGTTTGCCCCTACATCTGCGCAAATAAGGGTGATAGGCGAGATAATGTCAGATCTTACGGGTAACGGGCAGCCGCGAACACGCGCAATGAGACGGCTTTTGCAAGGTGACGTAGGTTCAGGAAAGACCGCTGTAGCCGCTGCCGCAATGTATGCTGTGGCTAAAAACGGTGCAAAATCCGTTATAATGGCACCTACTGAAATTCTCGCCCGTCAGCATGAAGATAGCCTGTCTCGATTTTTCGATCCCCATAAGATTCCCGTGCTCCTTTTAACAGGTTCCACCACTGCCGCCGCAAGACGGGAGATAGAAAAGCGCCTTATGGGAGATGAACCGCTTGTGATTGTTGGCACCCATGCACTCTTTGAAAGCGGTATAAACGGACGGAATATTCGCCTTGTCATAACCGATGAGCAACACCGATTCGGTGTAAATCAGCGTGAAAAGCTTTTGTCTATGGCGGATAGCCCCAACTCACTTGTAATGTCCGCAACGCCCATTCCGAGAACACTTGCAATGTTTTTGTATGCGGGACTTGATATTTCAAAGATAGATGAATTGCCGCGCGGAAGACAGAAGATAGAGACATTTCTCATACCTCCGTCAAAGAAGGAACGTATGTATTCGTTTTTTAAGGACGAGCTTGCCAAAGGACGCCAAGGATACGTTATATGTCCGCTCGTCGAGGAGGCCGAGGATGGTGAGAGTGATTTGCTTAGTGCCGAGGAAACCTTTGAAGCGCTTTCCGAGAAGCTTGCTCCATACCACGTCGGACTTCTTCACGGTCAGATGAAGAGCTCGGAGAAGCAGGATATAATGGAGCGTTTTGCATCTCACAAGCTCGACCTTCTTGTCGCCACCACGGTAATAGAGGTTGGAATAGACGTTCCGAATGCTACTGTTATGGCTATTGAAAATGCCGAGAGGTTTGGACTTGCACAGCTTCATCAGCTTCGCGGAAGAGTCGGAAGGGGTAGTGAAAAAAGCACCTGTATCCTCATAACTCCGTCAAAATCCCGCGATGCACTTGAAAGGCTGTCATTTATGTGTCAGTCTCAGAACGGATTTGAAATTGCCGAATACGACCTTGAAAAAAGAGGTCCCGGTGATTTCTTCGGACAGAGACAGCACGGAGAGCTACCTTTCTCATTTGCTGAAAATATAGGAAACATGTCACTTTTTGAGCGCGCAATGGCGCTCGCGAAAAAATATGAAAATTTAAATCCAGGAGAATCAAAATGAAAAAAATCTTATTATTCTTACTCATTACAGTTTTTGCAGTTACACTTCTTTCGGCGTGTTCCTCGGATAAGGCAGAGGATGTTCCCTCAACAGGCGCTGACGCAAACATTGTCCTTCCCGAATCACCTAAAAAGGAAAATGAAATACTTGGCAAAGAAGGCAACGTAAAGTTCAGCTTGCTTGTGACATACGAGGATGACTCAAAGGTTATGTTCAACGTTGAGACCACTAAGGATAACCTTGGTGATGCTCTTCTTGAAGGCAGCATAATCAAGTGCGATGGCAAAACCATAACTAAATTTGACGGTGAGAAGGTAGAAGCAGGGGAAATAAGCTTCTATAAGGACGGAGAAATAATTGAGGGTGATATTTTCTCGGCTCCTGTTGCAGAAGGAGACATCTTTGAGGTGATATACACAAAATAAGATACGGTAATAGCGGTGAGCGTGCCTATCCTTTTTGAAACGCTTTGAGTACCGGCTCTTACCGTGTAAACACAGCGTTTTATCCGAACCATGCCCACCGCTCTTATTTGTTCTATCCCGCGATATGTACGATTCGCGCTCTTATACCGATTTTTTGAATGCTTTTAAAGCTTGAATCAAGATAAAGGAGCTCTTTATGATTTTTTGTGTTGAAGATGATAATGCTGCACGCGATCTGATGATATATACCCTTGCGGCATCCTCTTTTGAAGCGGAGGGTTTTTCCGACGGCAAGGCGCTGTTTGAGGCACTTGAAAAACGCCGTCCGAATCTCATTTTGCTTGACGTTATGCTTCCCGGAGAGGACGGGCTGTCGATTTTGAAAAAACTGCGTTCCAAGCCGTCGTGGGCTGATATTCCGGTAATAATTGCATCCGCGAAGGGTACGGAATACGATAAGGTCATCGGGCTTGATCTTGGCGCCGATGATTATCTTGCAAAGCCATTCGGTATGATGGAAATGCTGTCCCGTGTAAAGGCTGTCCTAAGACGCTCAAAGTCCGAGCCGAGTGGGAAAATACTCACAGTCGGAAATCTTTCCATCAATACTGCCGAGCATACCGTGACGGTGGGAGAAAACAGAATAAGACTCACCCTTAAGGAATACGATCTTCTTGAAAAATTCATGACAGAGCCTTGCCGCGTGTTTTCAAGAGAACAGCTTCTCATGTCCGTATGGGGAGATGATTTTCCGGGTGGCACGCGTACAGTTGACGTTCACATAGGTACCCTTCGCACAAAGCTTCTTGAATGCGGTGGATACATTGAGACTGTAAGAGGTATCGGATACAGACTCGAGGCACAGAAATGAGAAAAATATCTGTATTTTCTTGGACTCTTTACGTTACTCTCCCTCTTGTTGTACTTACGGTGGTATTTGCGGCTTTATCTATGAATCAGTATGTATGTGTGCTTGCAGTTTTAACTTTTGTGTCGCTGCTGTTTTTGCTTTCAAGACTCGTAGGAGTGAAGCGAGAGTTTTCCGAGAAGGAAAAAAAGAAAGAGAAAGATTCCGCAATATTGGAAAAATCGGTTTGTGCAATAAGCGAGGGCCTTGTGATACTTGACGGAGAGGGCAAAGTGATACTTGCCAATTCTACCGCCACAAAGCTCTTATCACTTGAAAGCACGGAGAATGTTTTACTTGAGTCTCAATCTCCCGCTTTACGAGACCTTATAAACCGCGCGAGAAGCGGTGCTCATGCCGAGGCTGACGTAATACTTGATGGCACCGAATATGAGCTTTCGGCGGATGCGGTCGTTTCAAAGGGTGCAGTCGAGAGTATCGCAATACTTATTTTGAGAGAGAGCGACAAGGAAAAGAGTGCACTTATCAGGCGTGAGTTTACCGCAAACGTTTCTCACGAGTTGAAAACTCCGCTCCACGCTATCTCCGGCTATGCCGAGCTTTTGAAAAACGGCATGGTGAAGGATGAGGATAAGGATAGATTCTTATCAAGCATTTATTCCGAGGCGCAACGACTTGTTGATCTTATTGATGACACGATAAAGCTTTCAAGACTTGACGAGGGAGCAACAGACATGGCGCGAGAGACGGTCGATCTGTTTTTGCTTGCCGAAAAAAGTCTCTCGCTTCTTGAGACGAAAGCCGCTCGTGTGGGAGTTACTTTGTCGCTTTCGGGAAAGAGCTGTTATATTGACGGCATACCGCAGCTTCTTGACGGCATAATTTTTAATCTTGTTGATAATGCTATTAAATATAACAGAGAAAACGGCTCTGTCTCGGTTGAGATAAAGGAGAATGAAAAAAATATCGTGCTTAATGTGTGCGATACTGGAATAGGTATTCCGGAAGAGTACCGTGAGCGCGTATTTGAACGCTTTTACAGAGTGGATAAGAGTCACTCCAAGGAGGTTGGCGGTACAGGACTCGGACTGTCTATCGTAAAGCATGCGGCAAAGCTTCATCAGGCGCATATTGAGCTTTACAGTGTGGTACAGGGTGGTACGAGCGTAAGCGTTATATTTCCTAAAAATAAAAATTAAAAAATACGTCAAAATTCGGCAATCAAAATGTGATACAATAATACTGAGAAAAAATATATAAGAGGGGAAAATGAAGAAAAAGCTTATACTTAAAATAGTACTTGCGGTATTTTTGTTCGGTGTTTTTGTATTTTGTTGGACTTTGGGAATATCTTTTTACGTCACAAGCAGTGTGGAAGACAAAATTGTTGACGTTGATGCGGCAGAGAGTTTTGATGCCGATTGCATAATGGTGCTTGGTGCACAGGTGAAAAACGGAAGACCGAGTCTTATGCTTCGGGATAGACTGGACCGCGCAATTGAGATTCATTTCAAAACAGGTATACCCCTTCTGATGTCGGGAGACCGTTCGGGAGATTATGACGAAGTGGGAGTTATGATGGCTTACGCTGTTGAAAACGGTGTTTCTGCCGATTCGGTTATCATTGATCCCGAAGGCTTTTCTACCTTTGAAAGCGTTACTCGACTTAAAAAGTTCGGCTTCGACAGTTGCATTGTGGTAACGCAAGAGTATCACATTTCAAGAGCTTTGTATATTTGTGAAAAGGCAGACGTTCGTGCCGTGGGAGTTCCCGCTGAGAATATTCGCTACATGGGACACAGAACTCGTCTTGTCAGAGAGGTTATCGCAAGAAACAAGGATTTTATATTTACTTTGTTTATATGAAAAAAACGCCCTGTTCGGGCGTTTTTTGTATCGCTTGTATCAAAATAATATCGTTTGTGCTATTGAAAAAATAATTGTCAAAAGATAAAATATTAAAGAGTAAGATGCCTTGCTTCTTTCGGAGTCATTCCGAGGTGCTTGAAAAAGATTTTTCGGAAATAAGAGCTTGAGCTGAAGCCTAGGCTTGAGCTGACGTCCTCCACATTCATATCGGTTGTTGAAAGAAGTCTTACAGCTCTTTCGCATAAAACCTTTTGACGGTATTCGTTTGGCGTCATTCCCACTACTCGCTTGAATATCGGGTATAGATATGGCTCGCTTATATTGCACAGGCCCGCTATTTCGGGAATGGACAGCGTGGGATTTTTTGAGATATATCGCCTGATCATTTCCGCCTTTTCATCTCCCGTTCTTTCGGGGGATTCCTCCAGCTTTTCTATTACGAGCTCCATCATTGAATAGAAAAGGGCGAGCGCATGACAGTCAATGTCATCTTCCACAAGTGGTACTTTCAACAGTCTTTCGACAATCTCGTCGGTTTTTTCAATCTTTTGCAGAGCAAATGAGGTTTTGCGGTTTATATTGAATTTGTCAAAACCGATTGACAGAAAGCATATGTCGGGAGATGGATACCAGTAGGAGTGGTATTTGAGTCCCTTCGGTATGTAGAAGATGTCGCCTGTGTTGATAGCGAGCGTCCTGTCTTCACTTTTAATTTCAGCCGTTCCCGACTTCATATACGCTATGAAGTGACGTGCCGACGGCATACCAACGCTTCCCTGACGGAAGGTGTGGTATCGGTATTCGGTAAAATAGAAGTCATTATATAAATTTATGTTTTTCATTGCTACATCTCCGCTAAAATCATAGAATTTTACCTGTTTTTTATATTATAATATATTTTATTGTTAGAGTCAACACTGTAAAATAAAATATATATTGAACAGGAGGTTTTAATATGGAAAACAAACAGATAATATTTACAAAAATAAATACCGCAGAGCTTTTGAATGTGGAATATAAAAAGCCTTCCGCTAATGAAGTTGTGGTTAAAACTGCATTCAGCTCAGTAAGCTGCGGCACAGAGCGTGCCAATATTACGGGTGACCCCAATATTGCGGGTGGCTCTGCTGCCTGTGTTTCCTTCCCGAGATACGTCGGATATTCGAATTCGGGCGTTGTCGTTGAGGTTGGAGACGATGTAAAGAACTTTAAGGTTGGAGATGCTGTTGCAAGCATCGGAGGATTTCACAAAAAATACAACGTTTTTAATGAGAAGTTTCTTGTGAAGTTTGATGAAAAGAAGATTCCCTTTGATGTTGCAGCTCTCAGCTATATTTCTATTTTCCCTCTTGCGGCGGTCCGTAAGACGAGAGTTGAGCTTGGCGAGAGCGGTCTTGTAATGGGACTTGGTATCCTCGGTCAGTTTTCGGTTAAGTTTTTAAGACTCGCGGGGGCTTACCCAATTGTTGCAGCAGACCCCGTTGAGGAAAGACGTCTTGAGGCACTTAAAAACGGTGCGGATTTTGCATTTAATCCGCTTCAAGAAGACTTTGCCGAAAAGGTAAAGGCGGTAACAGGCGGAGGAGTCAACGTTGCAATTGAAGTAACGGGTGTAGGTGCAGGCTTTGACGGAGCACTTGACTGTATGAAACCTTTCGGAAGAGTTGCTCTTCTCGGATGCACAAGAGATAAGAACTTCACAATAGACTATTACAGAAAGATACATTTCCCCGGCATCACGGTTATCGGCGCACACAATCAGGCACGCCCCGAAAATGATTCCCGTCCCGGATTCTTTACTATGCAAGACGATATGAAGGCAACTCATAACCTTTATGCAGGCGGTAGACTTAACCTTGACGGATTTATAAAGGAGGTCTATTCTCCCGAAGAGTGTGCAGAGGTTTATACACGTCTTGTAAATGACAGAAGCTTCCCGATTTGTGTTCAGTTTGATTGGAGCCGCATATGAGAAAAATCAGAATCGCATTGATAGGAACAAACCGCTTCAGCCACGCACTCGGAGTCCTCTGGACGCTTGAGAGACTTCCTGAAGTGTTTGAAATCGTGGGATACACTTTCCCTGAAAATGAGCGTGAGAGATTTCCTGACGTTGCAAGTCACTATGATAAGCATCGTGAAATGACTCTAGATGAGATTTTAAACGATAAGAGCATTGAGGCTGTGGCGGTCGAGACCGAAGAAGTAAATCTTACAAAGTATGCAACCCTTGCCGCAAAGGCGGGCAAGCATATACATATGGAAAAGCCCGGGGGCGTTGACCTTGCGGCATTTGAAAGAATGATAGATGCCGTTAAAAAGGGCGGAAAGGTTTTCCACACCGGATATATGTACCGCTACAATCCCTTTGTTCAGGATGTGATACGTAGAGCGAGAAGCGGTGAGCTTGGCGAGATACTTTCTGTCGAGGCACAGATGAACTGTTACCATGCAAAGCCTTGCCGAGACTTCCTGTCTGCTTTTCCGGGAGGCATGATGTTCTTCCTCGGATGCCATCTTGTAGACCTTATTTTGCAGATTCAGGGGGAGCCTGAAAACGTGATACCCTTGAATCGCTCAACAGGACAGCTTGATACAAAGTCCGATGACTTCGGCATGGCTGTGTTCGAGTACAAAAAAGGCGTTTCCTTTGCTAAGACTACGGCTTGTGAGATTGGCGGATTTACCCGTCGCCAGTTGGTTGTCAACGGCACGAAGGGGACAATTGAATTGAAGCCTCTTGAAATGATAGTACCCGATACCCACTTCCTTCAGGGACAGTATACAGATAAAGTCGAATATCTTGATGAGAAGGCTGTTTGGGGAGACTGTGGGGTTGGATCAAGAAGTGAGCTTTTCGACAGATACAGCGGTATGATGGAAGCCTTTGCCTCAATGGTAATAGGGGAGAAAACAAACCCGATTACACCTGATTATGAACTTAAATTATACAAATTATTATTGAAAGCGTGTGGTGAAAAGAAATGAAAGCAATACTTGTAAATGACGACAGAAGTCTTCGCTGGGATAATGTACCCGATCCCGTGATTAAATCCGAAGAGGTGCTTGTAGAGATTCATGCAGCGGCACTTAATCGTGCTGACCTTATGCAGAGAGAGGGTGACTATCCGCCTCCTCCCGGCTGTCCCGAATGGATGGGACTTGAAATTGCGGGTGTTATCGTTGAGATGGGAGACGAGGCACGTGCAAGGTCAAATTGGAAGATTGGTGATAAAGTATGTGCACTTCTTGGTGGCGGTGGCTATGCAGAGTACGTTGGGGTAAAATACGATATGCTCATGCCTGTTCCGAAAAATTGTACTATGGTTGAAGCTGCGGCGATTCCCGAGGCTTTTGCAACGGCTTATCTCAATCTCTTTATTGAGGGCAAGATAAAAGAAGGTAACACACTTCTCATGAATGCAGGTGCATCGGGACTTGCAAGCGTTATAATCCCAATGGCTAAGGCGTTCGGTATTCGTGTTATTACAACTGTGCTTACTCGTGAGATTGCAAACTCCATTAAGCACCTCAATGCCGACAGAGTTGTCGTTACCCCTGAAGAGGATATCTCTCTTGTGCTTAAAGAGGAGCTTGAGGCAGGTCACGGAGTTGACGTTGCCATTGACTGTCTTGGAGGCGAGATAATGGGCAAGTGCATACATTATCTTACCCATGGAGCACGTTGGATAATGATTGCGGCTCTTGCGGGACAGAAAACAGAGATAGACCTCAAGAACATATACGTTCGTAACGTGCGTATCGTCGGCTCCACCCTTCGTTCAAGAACGCCTGAGGTTAAGGCGCAGATTCTCTCTGAGCTTGTCGAGAACGTTTATCCCAAGATTGAGGCTGGACTTGTAAAGCCTACCATTCACGCAGTGCTTCCCATTACCGAGGCGGAGGCGGCTCATGATATCCTTTATCAGGGCAAGAACGTTGGCAAGGTTGTACTTACCGTTAAATAACCAAACGTCTTGATTACTTTGATTGTTAAACATTTCCAAATATAGAAAAAGAGAAGATTTGTTTTAACAAATCTTCTCTTTTTGTTTGTGTAACAAGAATACCACCAGCAATGCTGGTGGTTCCAAAAAGCTTTAGCTATGAGTAGAAAAAATATCCTCCTTCGTATATAATTGAAGCGGGTTTGCCAACCACAACAAAAACGAAGGAGGAATCAAGTAATGAAA
>JAZREJ010000037.1:0-27194 GCA_045660745.1 Eubacteriales bacterium | reverse complement strand
AATAAAAGACCGCCCCACTTGTGGGGCAGCCTGTAAATGTTATGCGGTTGGCAAACCGTTTCGGCGCGCCTTGAGGCGCCGCCAACATAATAGCCTTATAGGCTAAGTGCATGCCACCGGTTTTACCGGTGGTCATGACTCTTGGGTTTCTGCTCATCCATCATCATATCCAAACGGTTTGCCATTTCCCGGTTGCGAATTTGGATAGCAGACTTCGGGTGTGCCACCGATGCGGTGTGGGAGATCTCTATGTCGGTGTAATAGTCGTGAAAGTAATTTTCGTTATTAAGGTACTCAGCTATAGGATACGGCAACACCAAAACAAGAGAGCTGTTATCGTCCCTATGATTTTTTCGTACTCGAAGTGCAGAGGAAGATACGCACTGATCGAAGTCTCCATTCCTCCCGACCAAAAAATCCACGTACTCATTTTCGTCAATAAGCTTCCGTATTTGCTCTTCCAGAAGGTTCTCTACCTTTATGATATTATCCACGTATCGGTGAGCAAAAAATGCTACTGTAAAAATCTTAAGCATATCGTCCTATACACCACTTTACTGTTAATAGTTTGCACTCCACCTATTATTATACCGATACTAGCGGTAATTGTCAACTGCAATCGGTAATTTAATCGTGAATATTACCGCTAAAATTATTATACAATATTAGAAAGCGAGGTGTTAACGATGGAGCTTCAGTTTATTAGAGACCGAATTTCTGTTTTAAGGACGAAAAAGAATGTCTCTGAATATAGAATGAGTACTGACTTGGGACATAGCAAGAGTTATATGCAAAGCATATCCTCCGGCAGATCTGTGCCGTCCTTGGGCGAATTTCTCTATATCTGTGAGTATCTTTGTGTAACACCCAGGGAGTTCTTTGACGAGGACATTGCCGAGCCGCAGTTGGTTCAGAAATTGTATGAGCTGACACGCAATATGTCTGAGGCGGATTTGAACGTCTTGATTAGCACAGCCGAGCGGCTGAACGATAAATAACAGCAAGCAAAAGGACGTTGACCAAAATTGGTTACCGTCCTTTACTTATTGAACCAACGACAAACTGTTTAACAGACATCTGCTCAAAAACCATCGTTATATACGAAGAAAGCGCCGTGCGAACTGCACGGCGCTTGATTTTTAACCTATCATAGTGACTTTTCTCTGCAAATCTCTTGTGAAAATTGGCGTAGTAGTTGGCGTAGTGGCGTGGTTTTTCAAGGTGCTAAACCACCGAAAACCCGCATAACTACTGGTTTTTTCCGAAATTTATCAGTCCAAAGGCTTCATTGTGGGGAAGAGGAGTACGTCACGAATAGAAGCGCTATCGGTGAGGAGCATAACAAGACGATCTATACCAAAGCCAAGACCACCCGTAGGAGGCATACCATACTCAAGAGCCGTGATATAGTCATAGTCAACCTGGGCTTTGGTATTGGGGTCGATTTGGCGTCTTTCTGCTACCTGACGTTCAAAACGTCCCTTTTGGTCTATAGGGTCATTAAGCTCGGAGAAAGCATTTCCGAATTCGGTTGCATTGATAAAGTACTCAAAGCGCTCTGTAAATGCAGGATCCTCTGGCTTGCGCTTTGCGAGGGGGCTTATCTCAACGGGATAGTCGTAAATAAACGTAGGCTGAATAAGATTCTCTTCAACGAATGCGTCAAAGAATTCAGCAATAATTGCG
Source organism: Eubacteriales bacterium (assembly GCA_045660745.1). GTDB lineage: Bacteria > Bacillota > Clostridia > Oscillospirales > SIG627 > RGIG6353. Next base: position 25,508 of record JAZREJ010000037.1, on the reverse strand, counting down.
CCCTTGCTGGGAACCTCAGGAAGCTCAACGTGGTGCTTCTTTGCAAGTGCTATTGCTTCCTCGTCTGTTGTAACTTCGTTAAAGTCAACTCCGCTATATTTCTTAACCGCGTCTACCATGGTGAGTCTTTCCCAGTGTGACAGATCTATTTCCTTTCCCTGGTAATTGAGCTGAAGGGTACCGCAAACCTTTTCGGTTACAGTCTTCATCATCTCTTCAACAAGGTCCATCATTCCGTAGTAATCTGTGTATGCCTGATAAAGCTCAATGGATGTAAATTCGGGGTTATGCTTGGGGTCCATTCCTTCGTTACGGAAGATTCGTCCAACCTCATAAACTCTGTCCATGCCGCCTACAATAAGTCTCTTGAGATAAAGCTCGGTCTCAATTCTGAGTACCATGTCCATATCAAGAGTGTTGTGATGGGTATAGAAGGGGCGGGCAGAAGCACCTATTTCAAAAGGAGTGAGTATAGGTGTGTCAACCTCCAAAAATCCCTTAGAATCAAGATAAGCGCGAAGTTCGCGAAGAATGAGAGAACGCTTTACAAATGTATCCTTGACTTCGGGGTTAACGATAAGGTCGAGGTATCTCTGACGATACCGGGTTTCCTGATCCTTAAGACCGTGGAATTTTTCGGGGAGGGGGAGAAGAGACTTGGAAAGAAGCTTAACCTTGTGAGCGTGAATGGATATCTCGCCTCTGCGGGTTCTGAAAACCATGCCCTCAACACCGATAATATCGCCAAGGTCCCATTTCTTGAATTCAGCAAATTCATCCTCACCTATATCGTCGATCTTAACGTATATCTGAATCTTTCCCTGTACATCATGAAGGTCAATGAAGTTAGCCTTACCCATGTCTCGGCGGCTCATAAGTCTGCCTGCAACAGAAACCTCTTTTCCTTCAAGCTCTTCGAAGTTGTCTCGTATGTCCTGTGTGTAAGCTGTTACGTCATACTTTGTGATTTCATAAGGGTCAGCACCCGCTTCACGAAGAGCGTCAAGCTTTTCACGACGAACGATTATTTGGTCGTTAAGGCTGACTTCTTCAACGATTTCGGGGACGTTATTCGTATTGTTTTCCATAATGTTTAAACCTCTTTATTTGTTACGTGTTACTTTTTTGATCTTAAGAGTTCTTTTTCCACCTGGGGTGTCAAAAGTTACGACGTCGCCTGTTTTCTTACCGATGAGGGCGGCACCAACGGGGGACTCGTTGCTTATCTTGTTTTCAAGGAAGTTAGCCTCAGCTGCACCGACTATCATGTATTCGTATTCTTTGTCATCTTCACCAACTACAGTAACAGTTGAACCGAATCCGATACCTGAAGTCTTCTTTGCGTCGTTATCTTCGATTACTTCAACATTCTTAAGGAGTTCTTCAAGCTCAAGAATACGTCCTTCAACCTTAGCCTGCTCATTCTTTGCCTCGTCGTATTCGCTGTTTTCTGAAAGGTCACCGAATGCGCGTGCCTTTTTAAGATCGTTACCAACTTTGACACGGGTGACTGTTTTTAATTCGTTAAGTTCGTCTTGAAGCTTTTTAAGTCCTTCTTTGGTTACAATTGTTTTTTTCATTTTATTACTCCCTTTCACGGTGTATTTAACGTTTCAAATAGTTTATTGCTGCAAAAAGCTGTTCGTCTTGGGTTTCTTCAAGTAGATAATAGTTTTTAATTGATTCTTCGCTAAGAGTAACTTCGATATCGGGGGTTATTCCGATTTCGTCAAAGCTGGGGGAATATGGTGGGAGATAGTACGCCACCGATATTCTGATTGCACTTCCGTCGGAAAGAGGATAAATGTTTTGAACTGTTCCTTTTCCGTAGGTTTTTTGACCGATAAAAATAGCTTTGTCATAATCCATAAGCGCTGCTGTGAAGAGCTCTGCTGCGCTCGCTGATTCAGAATTTGCCAGAACGACCATAGGAACCGACAATTCCGACTTTTGTGAATACTTTATTTCCGTTCGGTTGTTTTTGTCAATCATTCGAATGATTGGCCCTTGCGGCAGGAGATAGTCGAGAATTGCTTCTACAGCATCGAGTCTGCCTCCTGTGTTATCTCTTACGTCAAATATAAAAGATTTTGCTCCAAGTTCAAGGAGCTCCTCAACGGCATTCTTGAATTGATCTGCCGTAGTTTGGAAAAAATCATAAATTTTTACGTAACCTATGGTTTTATCTGTATCGCAAAGCTTGTAGCTGATGGTCTTGTTTTCAAATACTTTTCTTACGATATCTAAGCTTAAGGTATTATCGCCTCTAAGTATTGATACGCTTACAGATTCACCCTCAGAGCCCAATAATTCATCATAAGCACCATCAAATTGCAATTCAGAATAAGGCTTTCCGTTAACGGCGTCTATTATGTCGCCCTTCAAAATACCGGCTTTATCAGCTGGAGAGTCTTTCATGACCTCAAATACTGTCATACAGTTTGTTGACGCGTTTGTAAAGACTCGAATTCCGATACCTGTAATATTACCGCTTAAAGAATTGTTTAATTCTTGGTACTGTTCTTTGGTATAATAAGATGAATGCTTGTCCTGAAGACCGAGAATATATCCAAACAACGTGGCGTCTTCCAGATATTCTTTATCTATCTCTTTTACAAACGTATTTTCAACGTAGCCCATCGCTTCGGAAAGTTTTGGGTTGTCCGAAGGTGTTATTGTTATAGCTTCTGCCTTTTTTGTAAACATTTGTTCTGTTGAAATGTAAGTCATCTGGTAGGTAAATATTACCGCAAGCAACACCAGAACAAAGCAAGCGCTAAGTGGGATTTTTCTGTTCATACTTTCCTCTTTAAGGCTCGGATATGTAACCCATCGGATCTACATATTCGCCATTTTTAAGTATTGCAAAATGGAGATGGTTTCCTGTCGAGTCGCCTGTACTTCCGACTTCTGCAATCAAGTCACCTTTATTTACCTTGTCTCCTACTTTTACGTGGCGCACGGTTGCATGTGCATAAAGTGAGGAGATTCCTCCGCCGTGATCAATTACAACATAGTTACCAAAACTCGGGGACAAACGGCTGATTGTAACAACACCGCTGTTTACTGCCAATATATGCGTACCGCGCGCTGCAGCAAAGTCAACGCCCTTATGGTAGTCTGTCTGTCTTCCGCTTGCCCATACTCGCCATCCGAATCCGCCTGTATTAACGTACCATGCATCGTAGGGGAGTGGGAATCTGAATCCGTCGCCAGAATAGTCAATGCGTTCCTGAAGCTTTATTTCTTCTTCAAGACGCTTTATTTCGTTCTGAATTTCTTGGAGTTCTTTTTCCTTTGCAGACTTTGTACTTTCAAGGAACTCTTCGTTCTTTTTTAACTCGTTAAGGTAGTTTGTTGCATCCTCAGCACGAGTAACAAGCTCAGTCTCTTTTGTAGAAAGATTTACTTCTGCAGTTTTGCACTTTTCGAGAAGTCCTTCAAGTTCTGCTTTTGACGAAGAGAGAATATCAAGGTCCGCTAAAAGTGCGTCTATGATTTCCTGATCGTATTCGAAAAGCTCATTTGCAACTTCTATTCTTGTTAAAAGATCGGCAAAATCATCCGAACCGAGTACAAAGGATATCATTGAACTGTTTCCTGTTTCATGCTGAACGATAAGTCTTTCTGCAATAAGATCTATCGCATTGTCGATTTTTGACTGTATTGCGTCAATCTCGATTCTTTTTGCCTCTGTCTGTATGCCGTATTCTTCAATTAACTGTTTTGTTATTGTTATTTCTTCGCGTATTTCATCTATCTGCTTATCTATCAAGTGCTTTGCATACGACTGATTAGCTACGTTTGCTTTTGCTTCATCAATTTGTTTTTGAAGAAGAGCAATGTCATCCTGTTTTGAATCGAGTGTGTTTTCGAGCTTTGCAACTTCGTTTTTGTTTTCCTGTACGGATTTTCCCGCAAAGGTAGTAAGATCTTTTCCGTTGTCCGTTAAAAAGAGCATTGAGGAAAACAGAATCGCAAAAACAGTAAGAAAACGTAAAATACCTTTTATCATGTATCCTCCTTGTTATGCGTTCTCTTTGTTATACTTTTTGAGTGAAATTATACTTCCGATAAAGCCCATTGCGATTCCGACAACTGCGAAAGATATGATAACAATAGTCTGTACTTCGGAGAAAGGAAGTATTTTGATTATCTTATACTGACCGATAAGCTCAAGCATCAAGTATTTGTAAAGTAAGTACTGTGCTCCGTAAGCAAGTCCTGCAGCAACAATTCCGATTATGAATCCTTCAATAAGATAGGGTATGGAAATAAAGAAATCGGTTGCTCCGATGTAACGCATCAAGGCAATCTCGTCGCGCCTTGCGTACACCGAAAGCTTAACGGTATTGATTATTACAAATCCCGAAACGAGGACCATTAATATCAAAAGCCATGAAAAAATAATGGTAAATGCATTTTTTAAATTGTCAATCTGCTCAACAACGTCCATGTTGAGATTGTATTTTGCAACGTGATCGACTTCTGTATCGATTTTCAGAATAATAGTTTCAACTTCCGAAGGAGTTGCATCTGGACTGTAAGTCAGAATGAATGAATCCTTTAAAGGGTTGTCGTTTTTGTAGGTGTCAAGGATAAACTCGGATTGAACGTCGTATTTTGCAAGCTGTTCTGTAAGTGCAGTCTCATTATCCTTGAATTCTACGGGTACCTTAACTCCGTCAATCTTTTCAAGATCTTCCTTCATTTGCATAAGTTCTGCGTCACTTGTGCCTTTTTCTGCAAAAACGATTATCTTACAGTATGTGTCAACGTCGGAAATGTTTTCGTTTATATTCATTGTTACAAGGGTGAATGAGCCCATAATAACAAGACAAGAAAGCAGAACGAATATTGATGAAATTGACATTACACTGTTTTTAAAAAGTCCGTTGAAAGCAAGCTTTAAAAAATAACCGAGCTTGAAGGGCTTAATCTTCAATAACAACACCTCCCGGCTTATCGAGTGCAACGGTTCCGTCACTTATTGTAATAATCCTCTTTTTATAATAGTTCACGAGTTGGATGTCATGGGTGATAACGATAACGGTCTTGCCGAGTTCGTTTATCTTCATGAGAAGCTTCATCATGCTGACACTTGTCACAGGGTCGGAATTACTGGTCGGCTCATCCGCAATTACAGTGTCGGGATTGTTAACGAGAGCACGTGCCAGTGCAACGCGTCGTTGTTCACCGCCCGAAAGCTGATCGGGATAATGATCCGCTCTGTCCTCAAGATCAACGAGCTTTAAAAAATTATTGACTCTTTTGGTGATTTTTCTTTTTGGCTCGCCTATAACGTGCATTGCGAAAGCAACGTTTTCAAACACCGTCATAGTAGGGAAAAGGCGGTAATCCTGAAAGACTATACCCAGAGTTCGTCTCAGATGCGGTATTTTCCTTTTTTTAATTTTACCAACGTCATAACCGTTGATCTCTATTTGACCGGAGGTCGGGGTCTCTTCATGCAAAAGAAGTTTTGTGAGGGTGGTCTTACCGGCACCGTTGGGACCGACAACGAAAACAAATTCGCCGTCTGCAATCTCAAGATTTACGTTGTGAAGCGCTCGCGTGCCGTTGGGATATGTTTTGGTAACGTTTGTAAGCTTTATCATTTTCAATATCCTTTTTCGGTAACATCAACATGACACAACGCACTGTTTAAGTGCGTTGTGCCTGAAATTAAAACTTAGATGGCTTAGAGGAAAGGTACTTTTTAACCATAAGAGCAACCTTGAAGGTGATCGCATGCTCAAATTCTCGAAGGTCAAGTCCTGTAAGCTTTTTGATTTTTTCAAGTCGGTAAACGAGTGTGTTTCTGTGTACGAAGAGCTTTCTTGAAGTTTCGGACACGTTGAGGTTATTTTCGAAACACGCCTGTATAGTGATAAGTGTTTCTCTGTCAAGTGCTTCAAAAGCGCCCTTCTTGAATACTTCTCCGAGGAACATCTCGCAGAGTGTGTTGGGAAGCTGATATATAAGTCTTCCGATGCCAAGGTTGTCGTAATGAATGATGTTCTTCTCGGTATCAAATACCTTTCCGACTTCAATTGATATCTGTGCTTCCTTAAAGCTTCTTGCAAGCTCTTTTACGGATTCAACCACAGTACCAACACCGACGAAGACTTTTACGTAAAATTCAGAATTGATGGTGTCAACTATGTTCTTTGCAGTCTTGTCTATCTCATTGGTGTCTACGGGGTTCTTAAGTTCTCTTACGAGAACGATATCACTCTCACCAACACCTATGATATAATCCTTGTTTTTGTCGGGAAACAGATTTTGCATTACATCAAGAGGCACGATGTCCGATTTTGTTGTAAACTTGATAAGATATACAATCCTCGGAATATCATTGCTGATGTGAAGCTCCTTGGACTTGACGTAAATGTCTGAGGGAAGAATATTATCAAGAATAACGTTCTTGATAAAGCTTGCCTTATCATATTTCTCGTCGTAGAGAGTTTTTATGCTTCCGAGAGAAATATGCAAAATGGTTGCAAGATTGTCTGCAATCTCGTCAACACCCTCAACGAAAACCACATATTCGATTTTTCCGTGATTGTTAATGGGGTGGAAAGTGTAAGAATTAAGACGGAAGGCGTCGTTTGTATAAGTAAGCTCATCGCTCACACCGTCAAGCACCTCGCCTATTCTTACAAGCTCACTGCACGCGATTATAGCACCGCTTTTGTCAACTACACCTATAGTTCGGTTGATGGAATCCTTAAGTTGATGTACAATACTTTGGAAAAGTCTGTTAGACATATGGTTTAAACTCCTTTGATATTATTGAGCATCTTAAAATTCTGTTTCATACAAAATCATAGAAAGAACAGCACTCGACGCGGTTTCTGTTCGCAAGATCAGTTTCCCAAGTGTTACGTCGGGAATATCCATCGAATGAGCCAGTGTTACCTCTTCGGGGGCAATGCCTCCTTCCGGACCTATAAAGAAAGAAACGGAATCGAAACTGTTTTTCGAAAACAAAGCCTTAGGATTGTTTTCAACACTTGTTTCGTAGCACAAAAAGTACAAGTCGCTCTTCTTCATTTGCTCTAACGCATCTTTAAAAGAAATGATAGGATGCACACAGGGGATGATACCTCTGCCGCACTGCTTTGCCGCTTCTTCAGCTATCCGTTGCCAACGTTCAAGCTTTTTTTCTGCTCTCTTTTCGTCTGCTTGCACGATACATCTTGCCGAGGCTACGGGGTAAATCTCACCAACTCCAAGCTCGACGGCTTTTTGGATAACAGTATCCATTTTGTCTCCCTTTGCCAGTGCCTGAAAAAGACTGGAAAAGACTCTTGGCTCGGTGGTGTTTTGTGAAACCACCTTGACCTCAAGACAAACTTCGCCTTCACTGAAAGAATCAATGACGGTTGAATATTCGATTCTATTAGTTGACGTAAGCGTTAAGGCTTCGCCTTTTTTCATTCTCAGCGTATGAGAAATGTGAAAGGCATCGCGACCTGTGATCCGAATGACGTCTCCGACGGCATAGGTACAGTTATTCTGGATGAAGAATTTAGGCATAAAAAGCACCTTTTTGCTAAACTACCAAATAAAGTGTTTGATTGTTTGTATAGTATCTACAATATTATACAATATTTTGTTTCATTTGTCAAAGAAAAAGTGTAAATTTTTGTTGATTTTTTTAAAAAAATTGAATTTATTTATTCTTTTGTGCAAGAATTACCAACCAATCGTCCTCTTCTTTGCTGTTTAACACAGAAAAACCTGCTTTTATGAGAGCCCCACGCACTTCATCCTCTCTTTCGGAAATGATTCCGGATGCAATAAGATGAGAGCCGTTTTTAAGACATGAGTAGAAAAGCGGAGCCATTTCCACAATTATGCTTGCAACAATATTGGCACATATGACGTCGTAATTACCACCGATGCTTTCGACAAGTGCGTGATCTTCAAATACGTTTCCGCAATACACTTGAGCTTTCGGCGCGGTAAATCCGTTGAGCTCAAGATTCTCCTTTGCGATTTTTGATGCCACCTCGTCAATGTCGACTGCAATAACACTGTCGGCTCCGAGAAGAAGAGCACCTATAGAAAGAATACCGCTTCCGCATCCCATATCAAGCACGCGCGCGTTGTCAACACCGAGTTCTTCGAGCTTTTCAAGACAAAGCTTTGTGGTTGCATGAGCACCTGTGCCGAATGATGATGCTGGATCTATTTCGATAACAAAACGCGAGCTTGCCGCTTCCTCGGGGATATTCTCCCATGTTGGCTTAACGTAAAGCTTGTTTCCTACGGGGAACGGCTTAAAAAATTCTTTCCAGTTGTTTTCCCAATCCTCGTCACGCACCTCGTCTCTGTTCCAGGTAAGTGCTGAATAATCGGGCGATGAGTCTTTGAGAGACGAAAGAGCCTCATACACTGTTTTGCATATCGCTTCTCCGTCATCATCGGGCGTAAGGAAGGCGTGTATGACCGGAGTTGTTTCGGTAAGCTCCAAAAGAGTCTCATCTATGTAATCGTAGAAAATCCCGCCTTGTGACAGGGTTTCTTCGAGATCAGAAAAATCGTCGGTTGTAAAGGTATCAACGCCTGAAATGATTAGAAGGTTTGCGATGTCCTCACTGAAATTATTGGGGGCAGATGCTCCTTCTTCTACTGTTATATTGATTCTTATCCAGTTCATATAAACTCCTTTTAACAAGAATGTAGGAACGCATTTTGCGTTCCTACAGATAAATATTTAAAACAAAACTCAGATATACTTTGTGAGCTCTTCGGGAAGCTCTTCGGATGAGATAGAAGCGGTAGTGACGCAGTTAATTTCTCTTTCGGTTGTGAGCTTATTAAGCGCTTCAATAAACCAAACAAAATCTTCCTTGCTGTTTCCGCAAATCTTGAGAGAGGAATCAATGAATATATCCTTGATATCATAGTTCGCACCTATGATACCGCAAACCATACCATAAAGTTCTTTTGCGGATTCTATGTTAAATACCGCTGTATCAACAAGTCTTACTTGATGACGGACATCAAAAAGAAGTTTGTTACCTTTTTCAATGCATACCACGTTTCCGGGGGATGTTTCGACAGCCTTGTTAGCGAGTTCTATAAGAGTCTTAGTCTTTCCGCTGCCTTTAAGTCCTATGATGAGTTTTACCATAATGTGTAAACCGCCTTTCTATGGATAATTTATGGGGACAACCCGAACGGAAATTTGTTGTTTTCCGTTGACTATATTTTACAGTAAAATGAGCTAAAAATCAAGAGGAAAATCAAAATTTTTTGTGTTTTTTTACCAATTTTTTAAAAAATGTTTATATTTGCCCACCGAATATTTTGCTTTCGGGCAAAAAATGTCAAAATTCGCTTTAAAAATGCGTTTTAAAAATCAGCTATTCGTAAAAATGTATTTCAATGCGTTCGGGGAAAACGATGATTTTTTCAATCAGCTGTCCGACAATTCGCTTTTGCTCAACAGAAGTGAGTTTCGGCCATATCTCACTCAGATTATCAGCATTTTCTATTATACTTTTTCGGCTTTCTCTTTCTGCACTTTTTCGCTCGGATTCTTTGATTTCTGATTCTGTGCTGCTTATTTCCTCTTTTAATTTTTTTATAAGATCAAGTGCTGTATCGTCTCCGTCTGCATATATACCGTAAAGGCGGGCAAGCTTTTTTTCAAGTCGCTTTTTCTTTTCGGAAAGTGCTTTAGCTTCGTTTTTGAAATTAGTATTTTTGGATTTGTCCAGTGTCATGATGAAAATATCTTCTATCACGTGATGCTCAACGTCCTCAGCCCAAATCCTCTCGGAAGGGCAGTCTGGATCCCGTATGAGATAAGGCTTTGAGTCTTGAGTAGAATAGCATACAAGTTTATAACCTTTTTTTCCCCATTTCTGATATCTCATACGCGCACCGCAAAGACCGCAAAATATAAGCCCCGATAACAGATGCACCCCGTTGCCTTGCTTTTTGGATCTCTTTTTCATTTCGTCAAGCGCTTTATAATATGTTTCGTCATCTATTAATGCTTCGTGATGCCCTTTGTATTCCTCTCCGTTGTATGGTATTATTCCTGTATTTGTTTTCCTTTTCAGTATTTGCGATACAAGTCTATCGTATTTCATACCGAGCATTTTGGCGATTGAAGCGGGCGAGTATCCATCAAGATACAGTGAGTATATTTTCTTTACAGTCTCCGAGTCCTCGTTTTTTACAAGACTTCCGCTTTCCTTGTCGTAATCGTATCCGAACGGTGTTTTACCTCCTCCCATCCAAAGTCCGCTTTTAACCCGCTCCTTCATTCCCATGCGTGTTCTTATGCGTATCGTTTCTCTCTCCAGCTGAGCAAAAGCCGACATGATGCCAAGCATTGCACGTCCTATAGGGGTGGATGTATCCATGTTTTCACTCAATGATACAAAACCTACTCCGTTAGGATTGAACACGTCTTCTATTAGGTAAAGTGTATCCTTTTGACTTCTTGATAGTCTGTCGAGCTTATATACTGCAACGGTGTCTATTTCGCCGTCTTTTGCCTTTTCTATCAGCTTCTTTATTTCAGGGCGTTCAAGATTGCTGCCACTGTAGCCCGCGTCAATGTAAAACGTATACTTTTCTATCTCTCGTGACACACACCAGGCCTCAAGAAGTTTTTTTTGAGCATCTATTGAATAGCCTTCCTCAGCCTGTGCCTCTGTCGATACTCTTGCGTAAAGAGCGGTATGCTTTGTCAAAAAAATCACCTCGCACAAATTATTGACAATCACAGAATAAATAAAACGTTTTGCGTTAACAATTTGTGTGAGGTGATTTTTTTGAAGGTAGAGCGTTATATAAAGGGGAAAAAGGTGTCAAAAAAGGAAATATCAAAGATAAAAATTGACCTGTCTTCTATCAAGAAGTGATAAAGTCGGTATATCTTTTATCTCGACTCCTGTTCCAATCGGCAACGATATCGAATGCTTCTTCCTCTTTTTTTATGTCCTGTTTTCCTATTATGAAGGATGCTGACATCAGCCCGTAACGCAAGGCATCCGGAGCATGTGTCAATTCATGAGGGGTAGAGGCAACGTCTTCCGATACTTTTGAATCGAATATAAGACGGGGAAGTGTGCGAATGAGGTTTGTGCAGGAGGAAAAAATTTGTATTGCGGCTCCGTTGCCGTCGCAGTCTTTCAAAAATTCTCTTATCATTCGCCATCCGGGTATTCTCTCGTTGTTTGCCGAAACGACTCCTCTCAGTCCGTGAGAGACAAGTATATCGAATCCGCTTTTGCCACTGTCCTGACGTCTGCCTGCAAGATCGGGGCTTGCTGCGTAATATCGCACCTTTTCTTCTTGTGACATAGCGAGTATCTTTTTTGACGCCTCGCTTAAAATCAAATTCGGCTCGTAAAGCTCTCGGTATACGTATATTTTTTCGCAGCTCGGCGGAAAGGCGAACCAAAGACAAGCCGTCATATCAAGACCGTAGTCAAACGACGCAAATCGAGTCCAGTCATCGGGAATGGTAAAAGGCACACAAGTGTGTTTTTCTCTTGAGAATTCGGGAAAATACTGTCCTTCAAAGGCATCCCAGTCACCGAAAAGCATGGCACGTCGACGCGCCTCGGGGAGATTTTTCAGAGTCCTCACGTATTCGGGATTCTTTGTCATTATGTATTCGTTGTCAAATACTGTCGACGGAATGAAAACGTAGTCTTCTGCTTTTTCGTCACCTCTGTAATCACGGTCGATGAAAAGTCTTTTTACCCATCCGTGACCAATGCCACCCGGGTTACATGTGAAGTACATACGGGGAGAGAAATCACGGCAGGATCCGGAAAGACGGTTTGATTCGGTCAACGCAAGGTATTGAAGCTCTGTGAACTGTGTTGCTTCTTCCATACCGATAACTTCATACGCCTGTCCTTGATACTGTAAGATATCCGATTCGTTCTGACAGTATCCGAGCTTTATACGGCTTCTGTTTTTGAAGATAAATTCTTTTGTGCTGTCCTTGTAAATTGCGATTCCCTTGAGAGCCTTTTGAAGAGGTAGTATGTGATTTTCACGAAGCTCGGGAAAGGTCCTTCTGAGAAGGAGTATTTGTATTCCGGGGTAAGTTATTGCTAAAAGAATGAATTTAAATCTCATTGCCCAGCTTTTTCCGCCGCCCCTTGCTCCGCCGTAAGCAATACGAGGTGCTTTTTTGGTGAAGAACTCTGTTTGCTTTGGGTAAGGGGTGACTCCCGAAATGAGCCTCTCGGTACGGCTCATTTTCTTTTTTACACGCTCCATTTCTTCGCCTCCTCGGGAATTATATACTCATCGTCTATCTCATCCGTATCCTTTTCCTGCCACCTGTCAAAATTAACGGCTAAAAAGAGCTTGACTCCCGAGAATGCCTCTTTTGAGAACAGTTTTTCTTCGGCATATTCTTCTATTTTCATTATTGCCATCTTGACCGTTCTTTGCATTTTTTCATCCTTAAATTCAAAAAGAGCATCTCTTGAATCAAGTCCCAGTGCAAGCGCAAGCCCTGTGAGTGTGTAGGGAAGCTCTTGCTTTTTTATTGGTTTCCCTTTTGTATCTACAAGTAATTCTCCGTTCTTTCCGTACTGTAGCGCAAGGCGCGAGGAAAAGTATTTTTGTATTCTTTTCTCAAGCTCTGCACATGTTTTCGGAACTGTTGTTTTTTTCACGGTATCACATCCTTTCATAGATATGTTAGCACAAATAACGCTGACATAAAATGACAAGTGTTTGCCATGACATGACAAAAAAGACACCCTTGAAAGGGTGTCTTTAAATTTTATTCCGGCTTACCGAGAAGCTTGAACATATTCTTTTTGTATACCTCAACACCGGGCTGGTCGAAGGGATTCACTCCGTTGATATATCCCGAAAGAGCACAGGCTTTTTCAAAGAAGTATACGAGATAACCGAAGTTTTCTTCATCCATACGGTCAAGCTCAAGAACAACGTTGGGTACACCGCCCTCAACGTGAGCGTCGAGCGTACCGAGAAGTGCCTGCTTGTTGACGTAATGGAAATCTTTGTCGGCAAGGAAGTTGAGATTGTCAATGTTTTCCGCATCATAAGGAACCTTTACCGAATTATTGGAATTAACAACGTCAACAACTGTCTCAAATATTATTCTCTTACCGTCCTGAAGATACTGCCCCATCGAGTGAAGGTCTGTAGAATAGATGACGGAAGCGGGGAAAAGACCCTTTTTATCCTTTCCTTCGCTTTCACCGAAAAGCTGCTTGAGCCATTCGTTTGTGTACTGGAAGGAAGGCTTGTAGGAAACGAAAAGCTCTATTTCAAAGCCTTTTCTCATAAGGATGTTTCTTATAGCGGCATATTTGTAAGCGTCGTTTGTGTCAATGTTACATTCAGCAAGCGCTTCGCGTGCCTTAGCAGCACCCGCCATCATAGCCTTGATATCGCATCCCGCAACAGCAATGGGGAGAAGACCCACAGCAGAAAGAACGCTGAAACGTCCTCCGATATCATCGGGAACGACAAAGGTCTCATAGCCTTTTTCAATTGCAAAATGCTTGAGCTTTCCGGGAACGTCCTTTTTATCGGTCGTTATGAATATTCTCTCAGCGGCACCCTTTTCTCCGTACTTCTTTTCAAGAAGCTCACGGAATACACGGAATGCAGCCGCGGGCTCTGTGGTTGAGCCTGACTTGGAAATAACGTTTATACATACGTCGCGACCTTCGCAAAGTGTAAGAAGCTCATTCAAAGCATCGGGGTCTATCGTGTTTCCTGCAAAATATACCGCAGGACCGTCTTTTTTCGTAAGGTTTGCAAGAGTACCCTTTACGAATTCAATTGCCGCACGGGCGCCGAGGTAGGAACCGCCGATACCTATTGCAATGAAAATGTCACAGGACTTGCGAATTTTCTCGGAGGTTTTGATTATTCTGTCAAATTCTTCTTTGTCATAGTCAACGGGAAGATCTATCCAGCCGATAGGCTTTTCTGCGGGATTGCCTTTTTCAATAAGAATCTCGTGAGCAACAGCAACCTCTTTTTTGATTTGCTCGTATTCGTGATCCTTGATAAATCCTTCAAGATATTTTGTTGAAAGGTTAATTGCCATTATATAAACTCCTTAGTCTTTAAAAATGTCTAATTCTTTTTTGAGCCACGCAATGGACCAATCTGCCCAACGTGCACTGTAGGGATCTGCGTTTTGCCATGTTTCGCCTTCTGCAAGAGCTATTCCATGGTTGAGATCGGGGAGCATATGAAGCTCGAATCTTACGTTATTTTCTTTGAGGGCGCGTGCGAGAATAAGAGAGTTTTCGCAAGGAACGCAAGCATCAGCAACCGTGTGAAAAAGGAATGTGGGAGGTGTTGTGCTTGTGACCTGTTTTTCAAGCGAGTACTCTATAAGACGCTCTTCGGATGGATTTTCCTCATCAAGGAGATTGATAAAAGAGCCTTTATGGGGTCTATCGACTCCGGATACTACAGGATAGATAAGGAGTATAGCATTTGGACGATTGTTGTCAGCACCAATTCTGTTATGAAGTTCTTTCTTGTTCCAAAGGATACCCGACATACCGGCAAGATGTGCGCCTGCAGAGAAACCTATTACGGCGATTTGCTCGGGATTTGTATTCCATTCTTCTGCATGTGAGCGGATAAGCGAGATGCTTGATGCCACCTCAATAAGGGGCATAGGAAGTCCGCTTTTACCGTCTTTAGCGGTGGATTCGTCAATCATTGAATATCCGTCAAGACCCGCTTTTGCAGCACGATTGTTTATTGTGTATTTTAAAACTGCGGTATTAAAGCCGTAACCCATGTAGCGTCTTGCGATAGGCTCTGCTTCTCTATCTGAAAGAGCTCCATATCCTCCTCCGGGACAAACGAGCATAAAAGGACGCTTTCTGTGGGAATATGATGCAGAATCGTCACAAAGATATACATCAAGGTAAACTTTATCTGTAAATGAATGAAGGTAAATTCTTTCGGTTTTCATGAAATGCTCCTTAAATTCTGTATAGAAGGTCTGTGTAAGAAGGTATAGGCCAAGCCTCTTCAGGAACGAGCACTTCAAGCTCGTCACAGTAACGGCGAAGCTCTGCCATCGCGGGAATAACAAGGTCTTTGTATGCCATTGAACGCTCTGCGGCATCGTTAATCGAATAAGCCTCGGTATGCTTTGTCTTAAGAGAATTGAGCGCTTTGTCGGCAAACTTTAAGCATTTTGTAATCTTTTTTAGCTTTGACTTCATCACACCTGTATTACCGCCCGCCTTGTAGGTGTCGTTAATATCGCGTGCAAGCTCTCCGCAATAGTGCATTACAGCGGGAAGAATGCTCTTTGCCGCCATGTCTTGCATTATTAGTGACTCGATATTGACGGCCTTTGAGTAGGTTTCCGAACATATCTCATGACGTGAGAGTACTTCTGCCTCGTTCATAACTCCGTGACGTACAAAAAGCTCGATGTTCTTTTCAAGCTTGAGACACGCAATCGCTTCGGGCGTTGTAGGAATATTAAGAAGTCCTCTTGCTTCGGCTTCCTTTTTCCATTCATCGGAATAGTTGTTTCCGTTGTAAAGTATTCTCTTGTGCTCGTGTATAAGGTCTCTGATAATGTTCTTTATTTCTTCGGTCTTGTCCGACTTGCACTTATCAAGTCTGTCGGCAATGATGCGAAGCTCTTCTGCCATAACTGTATTTATGATATAACAGGGGCGTGAAATAGAGGCGGATGAGCCGCACATACGGAATTCAAATTTATTTCCCGTGAATGCGCAAGGGGAGGTTCTGTTTCTGTCTGTTGTATCCTTGTTAAAGCTCGGTACGGAAACAACACCGGTGTCAAGACTTACTGTATTTCTCTTTTCAACGCTGTGGGAGTTTTCAATAGCCTCGTATATCTCACAAAGCTCATCTCCGAGAAATACCGATATTACCGCAGGCGGTGCTTCGTGTGCACCGAGACGTGTGTCATTGGATGCGGTAGCACTTGAAAAACGCATAAGGGCCTGATATTCGTCAACACCCGCTATCATTGCTGCGGTGAAAAGAAGGAAGGAAAGATTCTCGGAAGGGTTCTTTCCGGGTTTAAAAAGGTTCTTTCCGTCGTTTGTTGAGAGGGACCAGTTTACGTGCTTGCCTGAGCCTGAAAGTCCCGAAAAGGGCTTTTCGTGCAAGAGACAGGCAAGTCCCTTTTTCTTGGCAATGGTGCGCATGGACTCCATTGTTATCTGGTTTTGATCGCACGCAATATTTGCCGTGTCATAAATGCAAGCAAGCTCGTGCTGAGCGGGAGCAGCCTCGTTGTGCTTAGTCTTTGCAGGCACACCGAGTGCCCAAAGCTCTCGGTCAAGCTCGTGCATGTAATCTGTGATGCGAAGTCTGAGGCGTCCGTAGTAGTGGTCATCCATTTCCTGACCCTTGGGGGGCATTGCGCCGAACAGGGTTCTTCCACAGAGCATCAGGTCAAGTCTCTTTTCATATACCTCGCGGTCAACAAGAAAATATTCCTGCTCGGGACCAACACTTGCTATTACCTTGGTGGTGTCGGTATCTCCGAGATGTCTGAGTACTCGTATAGCCTCGGTATTTACTGCTTCCATTGAACGCAGAAGGGGTGTCTTTTTATCGAGTGCCTCTCCTGTGTAAGAGCAGAATATTGTCGGAATGTATAAAGTTTTATCTTTAACAAACGCGGGAGAAGTACAGTCCCACGCTGTGTAGCCTCTTGCCTCAAAGGTTGCTCTCAGTCCCCCGGAAGGGAAAGAGGAGGCGTCTGATTCGCCCTTGATAAGCTCTTTTCCCGAAAACTCGGAAATCGCGCCTCCTTCTTTATTGAAACCGAGAAATGCATCATGCTTTTCAGCAGTCATTTCGTTAAGAGGCTGGAACCAATGGGTGAAGTGTGTGGCGCCTTTACTTGTTGCCCACTCCTGCATTGCGTGCGCGACCTCATCCGCAATTTCGACACTCAACGGATGACCCTCTTCGAGAGTTTCCTTGAGAAGTGAATATGCGTTTTCTGATAGATATTTTTTCATCGCATCGTCGTTGAACGATGCTTCTCCGTAAATGTCTGTGATGTGCATGATGGCTCCTTTATTGAATCCTGATTATTTATTCGCTTCGATATATTCAGCGATGTCGCCTACGGTCTTAAGCTTTGCTGCTTCGTCATCGGGAACGATAACACCGTACTTGTCCTCAAGTGTCATGAGAAGTTCAACGATGTCAAGAGAATCAGCCCCGAGGTCATCAAGAACTGATGTATTCTCGTTTATAGTGGAAGGGTCAATCTTAAGCTGTTCGCAAAGCGCTTCGATTATTTCTTCGATCATGTGTACTCCTTTCTGAAGTGGTTAACTTCTGTTTATGGTAAATCACACTAAATTTTACACTTTTTTTTATACATTGTCAATAGTAATCTTTTCATCATGATAAAAAATGCTCAACTTTGTTTCAAAAAAGTAAAGAATTTAAAAAATATATTGACTCAAATCATTAATAACTATATAATTAATTGTAAGTATACCAAGAAAAATATCGGAGGATGTATGAAAAAAGTCTTGTGCCTTGTTTTGACGATAATAATGTCGTTTAATATTCTTACAGTTTACGCAGAAAACAGCATTAACGTTTATTTTGAATATCACAGACCCTTGACTCCTTCTCTTGACTATACTTCTTATAAAGCTGTTGATTCGTCTCTCAAGCCTCAAAGTGTACATATTCTTGATTTTACTCCGGGTAAAGAGACACTTCCGCTTGTTTCATTCGGAAAAAGTATGAAGTCACATAAAACCGTGCTTTCCATGTTGAAGAGCGCACGCGAGGAAGGATTTAATGCCGTTGCAGGTGTAAACGGGGATTTTTACAGCTTTTATACAGGTATACCGTTGAGTGCCGTTATATCCGGCGGATTTGTGCTTTCGTCAAACGCGGGAAATAATGCCATCGGTTTTTATCCTGACGGAAAGACAGTAATAGGCAACCCGAATATAATGCTTTATTTGAGCTTTGTGCCAAGTGCTGACGAAGTTTCTGCCGATACACCGTCGGAAGACAACCTTCCTGAGACCGCCCCCGATACAGACGTTACGACTCCCTCCGAAGAGGCTGTGACTGTGGATATCCCATCCGAGACTTTGGACGTAGAATTGTCAGGTGAAATAACCTCAGCTATCAGGTCAAGTATTCCGACGGACATTCCTTCTGTTACTCCCTCGGACACTCCGACAGATTCTCCTTCTGATACCGAAGACCCGTCGCTTGATATTCCCGAGGATACAACGGATGTTACTGTTGAAGAAAATACAGTGACCTTTGATGCATATTTTAATAAATACCCCACCGTATACGCTGCATACATGACCGATTCTCATTATTCGTCATCAACGGCATCAAGCTTCCCTTGCACCGAGTATGTGCTTATTCCTTCTTCTCCTGTCAAAATCGGAGAAAAGTCCACGCTCACCGTTGAAAAGATATTTAAAGGAGAGGGTAATACTCCCATTTCTGAGGATAGATTTGTTTTGACGATTCCTGATGCTATAAACATGAACGGGGAATTTAGCGGAATAAAAGAAGGGACTGTATTTGAACTTGAAGTTACGGCGTCAGAGGGATGGAGTGGTGTTGAAACTGCTATAGGCGGTGGAGATATCATTGTTTCCGATGGTGCGTTTATTCCGGAGTGCGTTGACGAAAGTCATGAAAGATTAAAAAATGCGCGTACAGCGGTAGGTGTCAGAGAGGACGGGAGCGTATTTTTCGCTATTGTTGACGGAGACGGGGAAAGCGGTGCGGGAATGAATTACGAAGCACTTGCTGAGTTTATGATAAGTAACGGTGCTGTAACAGTGGTTAATCTTGACGGAGGCGGTTCAACAACGGTAGCGGTTGCGTTCAGTGGTGATGATGAGATAAAAGTTATGAATACCCCCAAGGACGGTGCGGCGCGCAGTGTATCAAACGCCGTATTGTTTGTGAATATATCCGAAGATTCACAAACCCTTGGATTCTGTGAAATAGATATCCCTGCAGCATATCTTCTCGGTGGCGCGACTTTGGCGCTTGAACCGATATTCTATACAGCATTCGGAAGAGAAATGATATTTGACACACAATCAGGCAACATCGAAAACAGTTATATCGTTTCAGATACTGACGCAAAGGTAGACGGCGGATATTACGTCTCTGCCGATAAGAGTTATACGGAAAGACTTTTCGGTGTACATAAAATAGGAGATATATCCCTTGAAAGCGTTTCTGTTATAAACGTTGTCGATTCGCTCGACTCACTTGATTTAAGCATAAAAAAGTTAGTTGTCAGTGAGGGAGATGTTTTCCGTATATCTGCCATTGGTGAAAAGAACGGGATTTCGGTTATAACTCCTTTGTCCATGCTTGACTTTTTTGTAAAAGCAGATGCTGCGGAAGATCAGCCTTTGGAAAACGAAGAACCTCCTTTGGAAGAAAAAGAACCTGTAGTATCGGAGAACACCGAAAAATCACCCGGTGATGAAACTCAGGAGTCAACCGAGGAACCTCATACGGACTCGTACTTGTTTGAAAATGATTTTATAACACTTTCTGATAACGGAATCCTGACAGTCAAAAGCTCGGCTCCGCTTTTCTCGTCGTTTGATTTGACTGTTGCCTACAAGGGCATTGAGGATATTTTGACGCTGTATTTCGGTAAAACACTCGAAACACTTGACGATTTTGAATATGATATATATTCGGGAAAGTTTGTTGATGCTTCCAATATCATCCGTCGAAAAGGATACCGTTCGAATACCGCCCTGCAGAGCCTGAACGGCAACATTTCCTACAAAGAATCAATGAAGCTTGATGTTTGCCCCGAAAGCTTTATGATATACATACGCGATAACAGTCAGGACGGGCTGTACTGTGTAATATCACACAACGGGAACACCGAGCTTTTGCCATACGGAATATATAAGGATTATTCGGATATTTCGGGCTGGGTGACTCTTATTGCTCCGATATCCGACGGAATAGAAGGGGAGATAGAGGTGTTATGCCCTATTATTTCCAAGACCTCAAGCGATTTTACAGTGGACGGATTTACCGCAAATTATGGATTCAGAAGTGATCCGTTTGAGGATATTGAGGGAATCTGGTCTCACGATTATATAGTTGAAATATTCGACATGGGACTTATAAACGGATACGTTGAGGATGACAGTATTATTTTTAAGCCTGAAAATAACATAACAAGAGCAGAATTTGCAAAAATGCTCGCATCATTCTTGGCGCTTGATATGAGCAAATACTCAACCTATGGCACCGACTTTGCAGATGCCGAGTCTATCGCCGAATGGGCATCCTCTTATATTATGGCACTTTCAAACGAAGGGTATATGAACGGACGCTCTAACCCTGACGGAACTTTGACCTTCGATTCTAACAGCTTTATAACAAGGGAAGAGGCAATGCATGTTTTTGCAAAGCTTCTTGAAATATCGGAGGAAGCTTCGGAGCTTGAATTTGCCGATTCCGAGAAGATACAGGAATGGGCGCTTGAGTCGGTTAAAAAAGTTGTCAGTGCGGGAATTGTGACCGGCTTTGATGACGGAACCATCAGGGCGGGAGATCCTGTGACGCGTGCACAGATGTGTACGATGTTTACGCGCCTTTGGAATATAAGGTATGCCAAATAGAGTTTAACTCTTTATAAAAGCAAATCGGGACGGAGCTTCGTCCCTTTTTGATTGACAAAATCTTATATATATGGTAGAATATCGCGAGAAAAATATTTTTTTAAAAAATTATCAAAAAAATGTGACCTTTTGCGGGGCTCGTGCGTTTTTATTGATGAGAGGGAGGAAAGATGGCAAAAACACTTGACCGTCACGAAAGACTTGAAGAACTCTTTTTGAAATATTCCGACCTTTTATACCGTATAGCACTTGTGCGTCTTTACAATAAAGAAGATGCAGAAGATGCCGTACAGGAAACGTTTATCAAATATCTGTCAAAGCCTTTCTCATATTTTTCTGATAGCGAAGAAAAGGCGTGGCTTGTCAGAGTGCTTGAAAACGTATGTCATGATATTTTACGACGCAGAAACAAGAGAGAGCACCTTCCGCTTGACGAGGCACTTGATATCGGTGCTGAGGACGAGGTGTCACAAGGGGTTTTTGATTCACTTTCAAAACTTTCTGAAAAATACAGAACAGTTATTCTCTTACATTATCTTGAAGGTTTTAGCGTTGAGGAAATATCAAAAGCTCTCGCACTCACGAAGTCTGCTGTTAAAATGAGACTTTCAAGAGGAAGGGAAGAGCTTTCTGTAATTCTGGGAAAGGAGAATTTTAGTGTTTAGTGATAAAGAACGAGAGTCGTGGCAAAATATTAAAGCGCCCGCTTCACTTCTCGAAAAGACCGCAATGCGCCTTGATGAAGACACAAGTGTTCGTAAGATCAACTATAAAAAGATGCTTATGCCGCTGGTTGCCGCTTGCTTCATCATTGTTGTCGTAGTCGCTTTTATGATGACGGGCACAACCGACGCTCGAATATATATAGGCGAAAATGAGCTAAAGTCCACTATGACGTTTGATCTTTCAAGCGAGCCGATGATGCTTGCACGCTCAGCACAGTCCTCGGTAGTTCTTACACTTGAGCTTGAAAAAGAGTCTGAGATATCAACTCTTGTCGGTACTTTTGACGTAATAGAGTTAGAGTCTGACGTGGGAAATGTTAACTTTTTGACTTCATATAAAGCAAAGGGTAAGGTGTTGGTTAAATGGACATATCCCATTCCTGCTGACGGCGAGTTTGTAACGCTTGACGTCGTGACAGGAAAAGACAAACAGACTGTCAAAATTTCACATGATTCCGAGAACGGAATTAAAAATGTAACCCTTGTAAAAAAATAAATTAAATAAAATTAGGAGACAAAAAATGAAAAAAATTCTCGCACTTATTTTAGCAACCCTCATGGTATTTGCAATCGTTGCTTGCTCTGAGAACACAAAGAACGACACCGAGACAAAGGAACCCGAAAACGTTGAAACCGTAGAACCCACAACTCCCGCTACAATTCTTCTCAAGGCTTTCAAGGATATGAAGGCAAACGGTGAGTACACCGACGTTGAAACCGCTGCAAACGCACTTATCACAAACCCCATCATTCCTTTCTCCGGCGGCGCAATGCTTGTTGAAGAAGGATGGCTTAACGGATTTTCCGCTGACATCACAGGCTTTAAGTCGGGTGCAGTATTTATGCCCATGATCGGCGCTATTCCCTTCGTAGGTTATGTGTTTGAGCTTGAAGAGGGCGCTGACGTTAACGCTTTCGTACAGACTCTTAAGGATAACGCAGATATGCGTTGGCTCGTATGCGTAGAAGCTGAAGAAATGGTTTGCGAAGCAGTTGGTAACACCGTATTCTTCTGTATGGCAAAGACCTCTTTTGAAGAAGAAGCTCCCAACGAAGACGAGTTCTTTGAAGAAGTGCTTCCCGAAGAAGAAATCCCCGCTGAGACTCCCACTGTAGACATGGGCGGTCTTACTCCCGCAAATTACCTTCTTAAGACCTACAAGGAAATCAAGGCTAATGGTGAAACTGATATCGGAGTTGCAGCTAATGCACTTATCACAAATCCCATCATTCCTTTTTCCGGTGGAACAATGCCTGTTGAAGAAGGCTTCCTCAATGGCTTCTCCGCTGATATCACAGGCTTTAAGTCAGGTGCAGTATTCATGCCCATGATCGGCTCTATTCCTTTTGTTGGATATATATTCGAGCTTGAGGAAGGCGCAGACATAAATGCTTTTGTTCAGATGCTCAAGGATAACGCTAATATGCGTTGGCTCGTATGTGTATCTGCGGATGAAATCGTTTGCGAGGCAGTAGATAACACAGTATATTTCTGTATGGCTAAGACCTCCTTCGCAGAATAATTAAAACTAATTCTACAGGGCGGGGAGTTTCCTCGCTCTGTTTTTTTGAAAAGAGGACAAAAAATGCTATTTTCATCAATTCCGTTTTTATATGTGTTTTTGCCCATAGTACTGCTTGTTTATTTTTCCGTTCCGAAAGCATTGAAAAATACAGTACTTCTTTTATTCAGCCTTATATTTTATGCTTGGGGCGAGCCGAGATACGTTATTATCATGATAATATCTGTTACTTGCGGATATGTTCTTGGTATCCTTATAGAAAAATATCGCGATAATAAGTCCGTTTCAAGGCTCTTTATGATACTGTCAGCGGTTATTTCTCTCGGACTTCTTGCTTACTTTAAGTATGCGAACTTCTTTATCTCTAACTTCGCAGCGGTTACGGGCCTTTCTATATCGCTTCTCAAGATAACACTCCCGATAGGTATCAGCTTTTACACCTTCCAGCTTTTAAGCTATACCATTGATGTATACAGAAAAGAAGTACCCGCTCAAAGAAATTTTATCACTCTTTCAGCATACATCGCACTATTTCCTCAGCTTATCGCCGGTCCTATCGTTCGTTATTCGGACGTTGCGGCTGAACTTGAAAACAGAACTCATTCGTTTGAAAAAGTATCGCTCGGTGCAAGACGTTTTCTCATAGGTCTTGGAAAAAAGGTTCTTATTGCAAACTCTCTCGGAGAGCTTTGCGATATCTTTAAGTCATCAAACGAACAGTCCGTTGCATTTTTCTGGCTTTACGGTATTGCTTTTTCTCTGCATATCTATTTCGACTTTTCGGGTTATTCCGATATGGCAATCGGTCTTGGCAAGATATTCGGCTTCCACTTCCTTGAAAACTTTAACTATCCCTTTATATCAAAGAGTATAACCGAATTCTGGAGACGTTGGCATATGTCATTGTCCTATTGGTTCCGTGATTATGTATATATACCGCTTGGCGGTAACAGAGTGTCAAAGGCACGCCATATTTTCAATATTTTTGTCGTATGGTTTTTGACGGGCTTCTGGCACGGCGCCGATTGGTACTTCATTATATGGGGTGTGTATTTCGGAATACTTCTTCTTATTGAAAAGTTCTTCCTTTCAAAGTACCTCGATAAGATAAGGGGCTTGCGTCATGTATACGTTATGTTCCTTATCATTATAAGCTTCGTTATATTCAATGCTTCTTCTACGTCGGAAGCGTTTGTATACGTTGGACGTATGTTTGGTGCGGGCGGAATACCGTTTGTATCAAATGAGTTCTCCTACTATTTGAGAAGCTTCGCTCCCACTCTTATTATTGCGGCAATAGGTGCAACTCCTATCGTAAAGAAAGCTTTTGTAAAGCTTTCCGAGAAGGAAAAGGTACGCAGGGTATTGAATATACTTGAAATTCCCGCAATGGCGCTTCTATTAATCGTTATAACAGCATTCCTGGTTGACGGCTCGTTCAATCCGTTCTTGTATTTCAGATTTTGATGAGGTGATATTATGACAGATAAAATAAAGAATATTATCCTCACCGCAGTTCTTGCGGCAATTATTTTCGGATTTGGCATATATATGCTCTTTGGACCCGGTACTGATTATTCGGATGCCGAGCGCAGAGTTCTTGCAAAATTTCCTGAAACAACGACAGAGACTGTTTTAAACGGTAATTTCATGAAGGATTTTGAAACCTTCACACTTGACCAATTCCCACTTCGCGATACCTTCAGAAGCATTAAGATGTTTACTGCACTCAATGTCTTCGGCAATCTCACAGCAAACGATCTTTATGTCTATAAGGATTACGTTGTAAAGCAGGAGTATCCTCTTAATGAAGAGGTCGTATCGGGCAACCTTGATAAAGTCTTAAACGTTTATAACAAGTATGTGAAGGATAAGACAGAAAATGTTTATTTTGTTATCGTTCCTGATAAGAACTATTATTTTGCACCGCTTTCCAACAGACTTGTGTTTGATTGGGAGGTAATCAAAGATAAGGTTTCTGAAAAGCTTCCAATGGCAGAAATTATTGACATTACAGGCGAAATAGATTACAGCGCGTATTATTTTACTGATACTCACTGGAGTCAGGATAAGATAATACCGGTAGCTGACAAGATCGCCGTTGGAATGAATGCAACTCTTCCGTCAAGCTATACTGAGCATACTATGGAAAAGGACTTTTACGGGGTCTATACAGGTCAGCTTATGCTTCCTGTTAAGGCGGATAAGATCGTATATCTCAGAAATGATGTCATTGATTCGTTTGTCGTTAAGAGTGTTAACGACATGGGTAAGTGGCAGAAGGACTACGTGTATAACTTCAGTAAGGAAGATTCGAAGGATATGTACGATTTCTTTATGTCAGGTGCTATTCCGATCATTTCAATAGATAACCCGAGCTCCGATAATGACCGTCATCTTATCGTATTCCGCGATTCGTTTGGCAGTTCTCTCTCTCCGCTTCTTGCTCAAGGGTATGCAAAGACCACTGTGGTAGATATCCGTTATATCAACCCTGCGTTTCTTGGCTCATACGTTGATTTTACAGACGCAGACGTACTCTTTATGTACAGTCCTCTTGTGCTTAATTCTCCCGCTGTATTGCAAGGTTAAAA